>CAYWOQ010000062.1:14179-19018 GCA_964459925.1 uncultured Roseivirgaceae bacterium | reverse complement strand
AAAGACCCATCAATAATTTGAAAGTAGCTTTGACTTAACTAGCACAACGGGTTAAGATATACTTTGACGATAAAGCAATTTCAAAAACTATTAATAACATTTAACAAACTTATGAGAAGTCTTATACGTACGTATTCTTGACAAAGACTCAAACTAAAAAAGACTCAACAAAATGAAATCATTAATTATTCTCTTGTTATTAGGAGTTTCGGCCCTAACAGAAACACCAAAAGTAACTCCAGTAAACAACCAGGACTTTGACATGCAATTATCCTCTGAAAAAGTATTTCAGGAAAAGATCAAAATTTACGATTACAGTGGTACACTTTTAAAGGAATATGCATTGACAGAGGTAGTAAACGGTGATATCTCTACCTCAGATCATTTTGCTTTGGAAGAAAGTGATTACGCATTCAATTATTTAGGCGACTACTATTATTTCAGTGAAGGTCTTAGCGTACTGGGTGCTAATTAAGTTCTTGTTTTAAGAATTTTCCGGTATAACTTTCTTTCACTTGAACAATTTGTTCAGGGGTTCCTTGTGCTATTATCTGCCCTCCCCCTGAACCACCTTCAGGTCCTAGGTCTATAATATAGTCGGCTACTTTAATGACATCTAAGTTATGCTCGATTATTAGTACCGTATTGCCTTTATCGACCAGTTTTTGAAGTACGTCTAAAAGATGCTCTATATCCTGAAAATGTAAACCGGTGGTTGGCTCATCCAGAATATAAAATGTTTTGCCAGTATCCTTCTTACTTAATTCGGTAGCTAACTTAACTCGCTGAGCCTCTCCACCAGACAAAGTGGTTGCATGTTGCCCTAGTGAAATATATCCAAGACCCACTTCATCCAAGGTCTTAAGCTTTCTAACAATTCTTGGTTGATTCTCAAAGAACTCAACAGATTGATTGACAGTCATATCTAACACATCCGAGATTGATTTTCCTTTGAATCTTACTTCCAACGTTTCTCTATTATACCGCTTTCCTTTGCAGGTTTCACATGGCACCAGCACATCAGGAAGAAAATCCATTTCTATTAATCGCATCCCTCCCCCTCCACAGGTCTCACATCGGCCACCCTTCACATTAAAGGAAAACCTACCGGGTTTATAACCTCTAATTTTTGCTTCAGGCAATTGCGCAAACAAACTTCTGATTTCGGAAAAGACTCCAGTGTAGGTAGCAGGATTCGATCGTGGGGTCCTTCCGATTGGAGATTGATCTACTTCAATAATCTTATCAAACTGGTCTTGGCCTTTTACCTTCCTAAATGGTAATGGTTCTTGTCTGCTTTTATACAGGTGCTTTCTTAAGAGCGGATAAAGTGTTTCATGTATTAAGGTTGATTTTCCACTACCTGAAACTCCCGTAATCAGGATTAGATTTCCAAGGGGAAGTTTAAGGTCAACATTTTTTAAATTATGACCGGAAGCACCAAGAAGTTCAAGCCAACTTCCGTTTTGTATTCTTCTCTCTTTTGGTACTTCAATCTTGAGCTTGTTGCTCAGGTAATCAGCGGTTTTACTTCTTTGAGCAAGAAACGCTTTTGGATTTCCTTTTGCAACTATCTGACCACCATGGCGACCTGCACCAGGTCCAATATCAACTATTTCGTCCGACTCAAGCATCATATCTTTATCATGCTCTACGACAATAACCGTATTGCCAAGATCCCTGAGGTCTTTTAGTGCCTGAATCAATTTTACATTATCTCTTTGATGGAGGCCAATACTTGGTTCATCTAAAATGTAGAGAACGTTTACAAGCTGTGTGCCGATCTGTGTAGCTAACCTGATTCTTTGAGCCTCTCCTCCAGAAAGCGTTTTTAAAGGTCGGTTCAGGCTTAAGTAATCCAATCCCACATCCAACAGAAACCCAATACGTTTTCTTAGTTCTTTAAGGATTTCCATGCCAATCAGTTTTTGGCGATCCGTCAGCTGATCTTCTATATTCTTGATCCATTCACTAAGTGAGTTCACATCCATCTCACCAAGCTCTCCGATATGCTTGTCGGCAATCTTATAATGTAGTGCTTCTTTTTTGAGTCGAAATCCCTTACAAGAAGGGCACGCTTTAATGTCCGTAAACTCTTTTACCCAAGATTGAAGCTTTTCTGAGCCACCATCCTTCTGCTTCTCCAAAAAGTTAATGATTCCTTCGAATTTAGTATGCCAGTCAGTTCCTGGATATTTAACGGATGAGACCGCTACCGGATCACTATCTCCATACAAAAGCGTATTAATTACTTTCTCTGGTATCTTAGCGATAGGAGTAGAAAGATTGACCTTATTTTTTTTAAGGATGGCATCAATTTTCTTGAAAATCCATATATCTCTATATTCACCTAGCGGTGCGATACCTCCCCTACTGATACTTATTGAAGGATCTGGAATGACAGAATCTCTTGAAATCTCCTCAATTTGACCTAGTCCATTGCACGAAGAACAAGCACCATACGGAGAATTGAAAGAAAATGTATTTGGTGCAGGATCATCGTATGCAAGCCCGGTTTCCGGATCCATCAGGTTCTTTGAAAAATGGGTAACAGAAGCATCCTCCTGGAGAACCATCATGACGCCATCGCCGTGTTTCAAACAAGAATTGATTGAAGCTCTTATCCTCTTTAT
Organism: uncultured Roseivirgaceae bacterium; assembly: GCA_964459925.1. Lineage (GTDB taxonomy): Bacteria > Bacteroidota > Bacteroidia > Cytophagales > Cyclobacteriaceae > Ekhidna. The sequence goes on along the minus strand of CAYWOQ010000062.1, from coordinate 16,385 downwards.
ATCTTTTGCCAAAACCTTGATTCTGTCAATAACAATTTCAATGTCATGGGTTTTATACCGATCAACTTGCATTTTAGGAATTACATCCTTGATTTCACCGTCTACCCGTACCTTGCTAAAACCAATCTTCCGTATTTGAACGAAAAGCTCTCTGTAATGTCCTTTCCTTCCCTTAACAACCGGAGCCAGCAGTGTGAGCTTTGATCCATCATGATTCTTCATGATCATATCCACAATCTGATCTTCAGATTGACGCGTCATTTTGTTTCCACTGATGTACGAATATGCCTCACCAGCTCTTGCATAAAGCAAGCGGAAAAAATCATAGATTTCAGTTACCGTTCCAACTGTTGATCTAGGATTTCTGGAAGTAGTCTTTTGCTCAATGGAAATAACCGGACTGAGCCCTTCAATTTTATCAACATCTGGCCGCTCCATATCTCCAATAAATGATCGTGCGTAGGCACTAAAGCTTTCCATGTATCTTCTTTGTCCTTCAGCATATATGGTATCAAAAGCGAGGGAAGACTTACCGCTACCACTAATTCCGGTAATGACAATTAACTTATTTCTTGGAAGCTTTAAATCTATGTTCTTAAGGTTGTGCTCGCGTGCACCAATAATTTCTATGACTTCCTCCCCTTTTTTCAAAACGATTGTTAACTAAAAATGAGAAATTAAAAGTTAGGACTTAGGTTATACTTATTGTAGAAGTCGTCAATAACCTGAACAGCTTCTGTAGCCGTATCGACCATCTGAAAAAGATCAAGATCAGCCTCACTGATATTATTTGACTGTCCAAGCATGGTGCTTTTTAGCCAGTCAACAAGACCTCCCCAATATTCTCTACCTACCAGAACAATAGGAAATCTCCCAATTTTATGTGTTTGGATCAAAGTTAACGCTTCAAAGAGCTCATCCATGGTACCAAAACCACCAGGCAACACGATGAATCCCTGCGAGTATTTTATGAACATAACTTTCCTCACAAAGAAGTAATCGAAATCAATGCTCTTGTCACGGTCGATATAGATGTTATTATTTTGTTCAAAAGGAAGATCGATATTTAAACCTACCGATTTACCTCCCTGGGTATAAGCCCCTTTGTTTCCGGCCTCCATGATTCCGGGCCCTCCTCCGGTAATCACCCCGTATCCATGGCGCACCACCTTTGCTGCTATTTCTTCTGCTATTTTATAATATTCATTGTCCGGCAATGTCCTGGCCGAACCAAAAATGGACACGCAAGGGCCAATCTTGGCGAGCTTTTCAAACCCCTGCACAAACTCGCCCATGACTTTAAAAATCACCCAGGAATCTGCACTTTTTATTTCATTCCAGTCCCTCTCTTTGAACGCATTAATGATCCTGGCTTCCTGTTCTTTCGAAATATTGTTTTCTTCCATAGTTATAGTAAATCAGCAAGGGCCTGTTCCAGTTCAGGGTATTGGAATGTGTACCCAAGTTCCTCAATTTTTTTTGAAGATACATTGTTGCCCCCGATTAACATGTCTGCCATTTCACCAAGTATCAGCCTAAGGACAAATGTAGGCACATTGGGAAGGAATAGTGTCCTGTTTAGTTGCTTGGCTATGGCTTTGGTCAGTTCCTTATTCGTAGCAGGGTTAGGAGAGACACCATTTACCATTTCATTTAACTTACCCTCCAATAAGTGTGCAAAAACCCCACAAAGATCATCCAAATGAATCCAACTCATGTATTGCTTTCCAGGACCTAGCGGCGCACCAAAGCCAAAGCGTATGGGCTTGGCAATTTCTACCAACGCCCCTCCTTTTTCACTGAGCACCACACCTATCCGTACTTTTCCCACAGGAATGCCCTCTTCAGTAAACCCGGATGCCGCTTTCTCCCAATCTTCCACCACATCGGCTAAAAAACCTTCCCCTTTTTTCGTCGCCTCATCCACTTGCCTGGCACCGGTATCCCATCCATAATAGCCAACCGCAGATGCCAACAAGAAATAGTTAAGACGAGGATTTTGCTCTTTGACTTTTTCAAGTAGAAGTTGGGTAGAATTGATCCTGCTATCGTAAATCTCCTTCTTTCTGGCCTCATTCCACCGCTTATCGGCTACCCCGGCCCCGGCGAGATGAATGATCGCATCCGCAGAAGTTATTGCCTCAGCATCGATCTCTCCCTCTTTCACATCCCAATAAAACGTGCGGTATTCCTTCCCCACAGGATT
>CAYWOQ010000062.1:0-14169 GCA_964459925.1 uncultured Roseivirgaceae bacterium | reverse complement strand
AAAACCTGACTTAGGCGCATCCCAACCAAGCCAGAACCGCCAGTTATCAGCACAGTCTTGATCTCGTCAGTTAGTTTTGTTGAAGACATGAAATATTCAGTTTATAAACAGACCGATAAATGACTGTTTTGTTTATGGACACTTATTAATTCTTTTGATCAATTTCTTTTGAAATTCTTACAATTCAAGCTGTCGGAAATCCCAAGATGATATACCAACTAAGGAGGGAGATTGTTAGCCTTATGGAGTAGTAGTATCTGGCTGGATGCTCGTATGATAAACATTTAAGACGGTCACTTTTTTAGCCGATACTCGATAGACTACCCGATAGTTCCATTTAAAATATCTCCTAATATCCCCTTGATTATCCGGATAATATTCGTCTAATTGAAATAATTCAGGATTATTTGATAGCCTTTTAGAAGTAAGGATGATCTCTTTTCTAACTTTTCTTGAACTCGAAATTGATTCCAAGGCAATCCTGTCACAGTAATAATCCAGAGATTTTTTTGCTTTTTCCGTCCATTCAACTTTCTTTCTCACAAGCCTTTTTCCATTTCCTCTATAGCGATAACCTTACCACTTTCGGCCTCTGCTATCGCGTTATCCAGATCTGCTTTGTAAGCTGCCTGATTTAGCGCCCGACCGCCAGTAGTATAAGCAATGATTCTATCTTCCTGCGATAAAAGCTCCTTAACGAATTGCTGAAGTTTGGTTAATGTGTTTAAATCATCAGTTTCCGCTATGTAATGATGTAGTCCTGATTTAATCTCTGCTACGCTATTCATTTGCATGTTCATTATGCCAAAGTAACAATAAAACTCCAATTACAGACCCACAACACTGTCGTCAAAAAAGACGTTTCAAAAAATAGCGTAATTATACGGTTGAATAATCAAGAACCTCATTCTGTTGCTAATCAGGGATCATTCAATGGCTTAAGGCTACTGCATTCTGTAGACCCAAAAAATTCTGACATACTAAGGTTAATCAAAATCGACACAATACGTTCTAACAGTCTTGATCTCGTCAGTTAGTTTTGTTGCAGACATGTATTTGAACGTTTATAAACAGACACTTTTTGGATTGCTATTGTTTGTGAAGTTTCTTTCTCCCGGACAAATTTCCTTCAATTTAGCCATAGAAAAAGATTTTTTACGCTGGAAGGAAAAAACCTCACAGGCTACAAAACCATTTTTGATTTCCCCAGGGCGGAGGCCCGGAGGGGCTGGTGGGGGTATGCGCGGAAGTTTAGCAGAAAGATTAACAATCTGTTTACGTAACTTAGTCTTGTAATTTTGGAATAGAAAGAACCTTTTCATTTAAAGATGGAAAACCATTTGCTTGCTTTCCAGGAATACAATTAATGAATAAATTTTAGTGGTATCCGATTAAAAGTGGCACTTTGTCATTTAACGAAGAAAACCTCCCCCTTCGCCCCCTCATAAGGGGGATTGGGTCTCCGCTTTTGGTTAAAATTCCTGGTAGGGGGTGCTTTTTGAGTTAAGGACAAAACACCTCTTTAGAGATGGAAAACGTATTTTTTTATCTAAAATTAAATTTAGTCGGATGTCAGTAAATAAATTTCTGTGAATATGTTGTTTTTTACGGTCAAATGGAATTCGTAGCGAATCGCATCGGTAGAATGATTATTATCTGGTGCTTATAGTCCTCTTTTAATCTTTATGCCCATTTTATAGATTGATAAATTAACCCACGAATAATGAAAACAATAACAATAGATATTATCAATGAAAAGGCCATTCGTCTTTTACAAGAACTGGAACTCCTCCAATTGATCCGGCTAAGGGATGAAAAGAATAGCCGGAAGGTGGCTCCTGATTGGGGAAAATATAAAGGGGCAATGACCAAACAACCCATCAGTCAAGTAGATCAAGAATTAAATAAGCTACGTGACGATTGGGAATGAAATACCTCTAGGATACGAATGTAGCAATCTATTATTTACAACAGCAATTCCCACCAGCTGCCGAAAAATTCATAGACCATGTGCTTTTAGAAGATCGGCCGGCTATCTCTGTGGTTACCGAGATTGAACTGTTATGTCGGAAAACAGCAACTGAAAAAGATTTGGAAATACTACACAATTTTGTTGAAGATGTTTTTGTTTTTGAGCTGAACAAAGATGTTAAGCTAAAAGTAGCTGAAATCCGCAAAGCTCATAAAATCAAACTTCCAGATGCCATTATTGCTGTAACTGCTTTAGTCCATGATTTAACTTTACTCTCCAGAAATGTAAAGGATTTTAAAAGTATTGATGACCTGGTCCTGATCAATCCACACGAAAAGTAAGTTCCAATCTCTTTTTTTCAGACATGTATTTAAGCATTTATAAACAGACACTCTTTGGATTGCTCTTGTTTGTGGAGTTCCTTTCTCCCGCACAAAATTCCTTCAATTTAACCATAGAAAAAGATTCTTTGACGCTGGAAGGAAAAAACGTAACAGGCTACAAAACCATTTTTGATTTCCCTAGGGCGGAGGGGCTGGTGGGGGTATGCGCGGAAGTTCGGGAAAACAGTGAACATGAAAACGTATTACAAGGTGATCGTCCCGGCATCCGAAACGGATGGGAATGTGGATGTAGAAGTTTTTTGTAAGACCCGTGAGAAGAAACAGAATTCACAGGTTTTTCTTGGGAGTGAGAATAAAAAGTATGAATCCCAAGTGATGAAGCTGTTGATTGAGTTTAAGAAAGATTTTTGTATCCGAATGCTCTTGAAAAAAATTAAGAAAAACCAGGAAAAAGCAATAAAAATATCTAAAGAATTAAAAGCTAAAAATACAGCAAATAGCAGATCTCCTTTATTAGATGATTTGGTTAAGACCAGTGAAATAATAAATATGCTCCGAGAGGAAATAAAGGTTGTGGCAATGCAGTAGAGTTGCTACTACTTTTACTTTTTAATTTTAACAAACAAAACTTATTTCAATGAGACATTTCAATGTAATTATTGCAGCGCTAATTTTTTTTTCTTGTTCAGACAATTCCCAGAAAAATAGTGAGAGAGTTGATTATAAAGTAATATGTGATGAATTTGATCAATACGCTATTGACCAAAGAAACTTATTGGATCAAATTAGAAAAGAGTACAAAACAGACAAACTGTTTATTGCTCGTTTTAACCAAGAGCAAATGAATTGGATCCAGTATCAGGACTCTCGGCTAAGATCGCTTTATTCAAAAGACTGGGACACGTTCTATAGAAAAAACTATGGTAAATCTATTTTTAACGGATGTAAATGCAAAGAACTGATCAGGATGTCGCAGATAAGAAACCAGGAACTCAGGACATACCTGGACGGGCCAGATAACTCACAAAGCGAATGTCCGATACAGGGCCATAAATAAAAAGAGGGGCTTTCGCCCCTCTTTGCATTTTCTTAAAATGAATATTTGATCCCAGCACCAAAAGATACGTTAGGACTAAACCGTTGGAAAACCTGGCTTGATCCATCAAGATTTGCATCTTCGGCATTAGAGAACCTACGACGATAAAACTGTTCCAGTTTATCGTTCAGTATATTGGAGATACTAAAGTTTACAGCCCACTGTTCATCTTCACCAAAAGATTTATTGAAGTTAAAATTTAAGCTGTGGAACGGCTGTGCAAAAACATCGGGTTCAATACCCCCTCCAATGATCAATAGTGTTTCACCTTTTACGTTATAAAAAAGGCCTACATCAAGCCTGTTTTCAAAATTATTATAAGCAAAACCGGCATTCACAATCCAAGGGGACTGACCTGCCATTCGTCGCTCATCGTCAATCTCTTCGCCTGTGCGCGCATTGTTTTCCCTGGTACGTAATTCTGTAGCTGACATTTCAATCACAGACTCTACCAACGTTACATTACCATTGACACTAAACTCCGGGCCAATAAAATCCAGTGCTTTCCTGAACTCAAACTCAAGACCATAAAGTCGACCATCACCCACATTTCTAGACTGATATTCAGGGTTCGTTTGCGCCTGGGGTAATCTTACCAATTCAATGGGATCGTCAAATGATTTGTAAAAAGCTGATACTGAATACATTTGACCTCTATCCATGAATATCTCCCATCTTGCATCTATGTTATCTATACGTGTTTCTACCAAGTTACCATCCCAGTCATCAATGGGAAATAAACCCCCGTTGAATATCCTGCTGGAAACTGGGTCTAAGATTTGGGCAAAAGATAGTTCTTTAAAAGAGGGTCTGGCTATGGTCTTTGAATAGGACAGCCTCAAATTTTGTTTGTCTGTCAGTGAATAGATCAGGTTAGCGGAAGGAAAGAAATCCAGTGCGTCAAGGACTTTTTCATTGTCAAGTACCTCTATTTCTAATTGATCCCTGCCGGTATGCCTTTGCACGAAGTTTTCCGCCCTAACGCCAAAGATCCCTTTTAACTTATCGGTTGGTGAAAACTCCGCAGAAAAATATACCCCAGTATTATCTACAGTGGAGTTGTACTGGTTAGGATTTGGATCAGAAACGCCAGACACAAGGTAAATAGAACCAGCCGGATACACCGTCTGATCAGTCCATACCAAGGTGGCATCCCCGTTCACCTGAGGTTGTTCACCGTTTAGATAGTTTACCTGAAAATCTAAAATCCTGTAGTCACGCTCTTTGAAAGTATGGCTTACCCCAAATTTAAGTTTGGCATCTCTGCCAAATAAATCAACTTCCCGGGTGATGTCGACTTTACCACCAATGTTGATTTCTTCCAGTTCCCTCCATAACCTGGTTGGAAAACCGGCCGCTCCATTATTAAAGAAATACTCAACTTGATCTGAGCCAAAACGCTCGGTAAAAGCTGTCTTTCGAATGTCCGGATCTTCCTGGCTTGACCATGTGGAAGAAAGCCTCCAGTCAATTTCCCAACTGTCGCCGCCTAAGTGGTGTTCACCGTTTAGAAACAAGTTACTGATTTCCCTTTGATTAAATTCAAGGTTGTCAGATTTTCCAAAGTAACCCGAATTTCCTACTGCATCTTGATCATCAACCAGGTCAAACTGACCGGCCCTACTTTCGCCATTTTGTAACCTCATTGCTGTAAGCCGATATTTAGAGCGATCGGTCTTATAGGCCAAACCTGCAAGACCAGACAACAGCACATTGTTCTCTGAAAGTACGCCGTCTGTGGTAAATGATCTCTGAAATTCAAAATCGTCAGCGTCATCCTGTTTATTTTGGTATTCACCAAAAAAAGCATCATCGTACAATGTGGTGCTGTTCCTATAATTTCCAGTGAAGAGGTAACCTATATTATTTCCGTTGGCCAGCTGAAATTGGTTGGCTAACGTCAGCCCAAGGTTATAATTCATAAAACTAGTTTGATTGGTAGCTCCAAGTGTAGGACTGAATTGGTTAAGGAAGTCTGCTATGTCCTGTTCTGGGATCGTGGGATTGGTTGGGACTGGTACACTAGTCAAATCACCGGAAGGCAACTCCCTGGTGCCGTCATCAAATCCTAAAAAATCTGTATTACCGCCTTCATAGGTAAGGTAATCATTATTGAAGTGCATAGAAGGGTTAAAATCTATACCAAATGAAACGTCCAATACCTTTTCATCAGGAAAATCCTTGGTTTCGATATTAACAATGCCCCCGGTGAAGTCTGCCGGAAGGTCTGGGGTAAAGGTCTTTAGAATCAACATATTATCAATGAGATTCGTTGGGAAAACGTCTATTTGGATACTGTTCCTGTCAGGATCCAGCCCCGGGATATCCATTCCATTAAGTGTGGTTTTTGTGTACCGGTCGCCAAGGCCCCTTACGTATACATATTTACCTCCCTCTACTGATACTCCCGTCACTCTTTTGGCTGCCTCCCCGGCATTGCTATCTCCTATTTTTCTGAAACTTTCAGAGGAAATCCCATCGATAACGTTGACTGATTTCCTTTTTACAGTTAATAAGGCAGATTCAGTGGTCCGGATCAGTTCGGCCGTAACCACCACCTCATCTAATAGCCCCACGTCTTCCTTTAACCGGATTTGATTAATCACTGTAACCTGATTTGCCTCCACAATTAATGAGCTAATGGTAATGGTCTGGAAGGATACAAAGGAGGCCTGAAGGTCATACGTTCCCTCAGCTACGGAAATTTCAAATTTCCCATCAAAATCAGTTATAGCCCCTGTAGAAGTGCCTTTGACTTGAACGGTGACCCCAAACAACGGCTCACCATTTGAATCTTCAATTACAGTACCTCTGATGATTCCTTGCTGTCCAAAAGCAACGAGAGAAATAATATTAAGTAATAATATAAGTATAGGTTGTTGGATATTCATAGAAGGAGATTTTTATCTTTTTTTAAAGAGAAAAAACCCGTTGGAATGAACCAACGGGTTTTTGTTATAACTAAATATTGGTCTTAAAGTCCAAGATCACTAAGTGCTCCAGACTGACCGGCCCATGTCCAGGGAAAGTCAGCTGCTACCGGGCCATAAGATTTATTAGCTACTTGTACGTTTAGCGTAAGTATAGCTTCAGCACCTGCAAAAAATGTACCTGCTGCAGTAAGGTCAGTTTCCCAATTTTCTGTAGTACCTGTACCGTCACCATTAAAGGAAGCTAAAGCACCAGCAGTGATACCAAAGAAATATACATTACTTACACCACAATCTGTATTATCGTCCCAGTCAACAATCGCATCAATATCTGGTCCTCCGTAAAGTACACCTTCTATAAATTGAGAAGATGGGGTTCTGTTCTGAGTACCTTCAGGACCGTCCAATTCAAACGCAGAACCTGTGTTTGGAGCAACGATGATAAAGTTTTCCACAGTGCCTACCCAATCCTGATCTGTATCCATTGAATCATCAAAAGAGTTCCAGATCATCACCTTGTCAACACTTACGTTACCACCGAAGATTTCAATTCCATCGTCTGCATTTGCTACTACCTCGATGTTTTCAACCACGGTTGCAGAACCAATACCGCCAAGGGTAAGACCATTGATTTCGTTACCTGCTCCGATGTTTGTACCACCGTGTCGGATAGAGATGTATTTGATCACACCAGAGTTGTCTGCAGCATCCGTACCACCGTACAATCCGTTAGGATCAGAAGCAGGAACACCTTCAATTTGAACTTCCGTTACGTCTTCCTTATTATCGTTTTGAGCGGAGATAGGGGCTCTTCCAAGGACGATCACACCACCCCAAAGTCCTGCTTGTGTTGGAGAGGTAGTGCTAGTGTAGATGCCAGATGCTACTTCGGCAGGATCGATCGGATCGAAAACAGAAGTAAAGATAATGGGAAGGGCTGCTGTTCCATCGGCAATTAACTTACCACCTCTTGCTACTAATAATGCTGTAGATGCGGCCCCCTGACCTTCGTTACCTTTAATCACTGTTCCCGGCTCGATAGTTAATGTTACACCATCTATAACAGTTACTCTTGTATCCAATTGCCAGATTTTATCAGCAGTCCAAGTTGTATTTTCTTCGATGTTACCTCTTACTAATTCTACTTCAGTTTCAGGAGCAGCGTTTACAGTTAGCGTGTGAGTGAATTCGTCAACATCACCGTCTGAATCAGTAGCAGTGAAAACAACCGCGTTATTTCCTGCAGTACCACCAACAGCAAGTAAAGTAGCCCAATCAAAAGTAAATGTACCAGAAAGAGCAGTTTCTGATCCGTCAAGAGTAACAGCCGGATCTACAAAACCAGCCATGCTAGCAGGAGAACCTTGGCCGTTTACTTGAACAGTGAAACTTACAATTCCATCAAGACCGTCAACTGCGTATGGTACACCTGCAAGATCGGCTCCAAAATCAATTGTAGCAGTAGCAGGGATCATTGAAATAGCAATTGACTCGTCTCCTACTTCAAGAACACTACCAACAGCAGTAGCATTTCCTGATCCACCCTGAGAATCTTCAGAAGGGTTAGTCACAGTTAAAGTAACTGAACCTGCGCCAGCAGTAGTACCAGCAGTAATGTCAGCAGTAACTGTGGCAGAAGCTCCGATAGTACCAGATGTAGCACCACCGATTGAAGCAGCTTCAAAACCGGTGAAAGACAAAGTCCAGGAAGCTTCTTGTGTAAGCGTACCATCTAAAGTAATAACAAAGTCTACAGAACCAGTACCTCCGTTAGCAATGTCACCAATAGAACCGGTGGTAACGATTGGTTGATTAAAGGAAACTACCTCGTCATCTTCGCTACAAGATACCATAACCATGGTAGCAGCGATAAGCATAGCAATAGCTAATAATTTTTTCATTTGTTTTTGCGATTTAATTAAAAATGATAGATCAATTCGTTCCGCAAAAGTGACTGACTAATGTTAACTCCTGTAAGATACGTTGTTACGATATAGTTAAACTAATGTGACATTTATTACGCCGGTGTTTCTTTTGTTAAGAAATTGTAAACAACCAAACCTTAAAATATTATTTGGTGTCTACAACTATTTTGTGATGTTAACCTTAGATAATATTGATTTTATGATGTCATGGGTAGATACTTCATCTGCCTCCGCCTCATAGTTCAATAAGATTCTATGGTTTAAGACATCATCAGCAATCTCTTTCACATCTTCAGGTAAGACATAATCCCTTTGATCAAAAAAGGCCATTGCCTTTGCGGCTAAATTCAAATTGATGGAGGCTCTAGGCGACGCTCCAAACTGAATATATTGTGCCTCCTCGTTTAGTTTATATTCTTTTGGATTTCGAGTAGCAAACACTAGCTCTATAATGTACTTCTCAATAGCTTCCGAAATGGCCACCTGATTTACTTCATTTCTTATCGAGAAAATATCCTCCTTCGTTAAGATGGTTTTAAGCTCCGGTTTAAATGACAGGTTTGATATTCTCCTCATCACCTTTAACTCATCATCCTTACTCAGGTAATTAACATGAATTTTCAACATGAATCGATCGACTTGCGCTTCAGGCAATGGATAGGTACCTTCCTGATCGATAGGATTTTGGGTTGCCATCACAAGAAATGGACGATCTAACTTATAAGTCGTCTCACCAATGGAAACTGTTTTTTCCTGCATTGCTTCTAAAAGTGCAGACTGCACTTTAGCTGGCGATCTATTTACCTCGTCTGCCAGGATTAAGTTAGCGAAAATCGGTCCTTTCTTTACTTCAAACTCCGCTTTTTGTTGATTATAGATCATGGTTCCTACCAAATCAGCAGGAAGTAGATCCGGTGTAAACTGAATACGCTGAAAATCAAGTTTTAACACATCTGCTAGTGCATTTACAGTGAGTGTTTTCGCTAACCCCGGTACACCCTCTAGTAATATGTGTCCGTTGGTAAAAAGCCCAACCAACAATCGATTCACCATGAACTCCTGCCCAATCACTACTTTACCAACCTCGGTAATGACTTTCTGAATTTTTTCCTGATGTTCTTTTTGTAAATCCTTATCGATATTCTGATCCTCCATGAGCTCTAACTATTCTTATTTTGAGGACGCAAAAATAAGTTGAGTGATTTAATTCTAAAGAACCTTTTGAATTAAGGAATATTCTGAGGATTTATGGTTAGCTGTTTCTTACGTACCAACCGTTTTTTTCTTTCATGAATGGAAAAAGTTCGTATGATAAGGCGTGTTCCTTTATCGTAGGTAAAGTAGTTCCATAGCCAATTATTGAATGTGATGAGTTTATTTCTAAACCCAATGAGGTATAGAATATGAACAAACATCCATATCAGCCAGGCAAAAAACCCTTTTACATGCCAGCCACCCGGCATATCAACCACTGCTTTGTTCCGACCAATAGTTGCCATAGAACCCTTATCCAAATACTTAAATGGCACTTGCTCTTTTTTTTGCAATAGCCTCTTAAAATTCTTTGCAAGATGTTGGCCTTGTTGCATGGCCACAGGAGCTACCATTGGATGTCCTTGAGGATAATCATCAGTCTGCAGTATTGCCACATCTCCGATGGCAAATGCATTATCAAACCCTTTGATGCGGTTGAACTCATCCACTTCTATTCGATCCCTGAAGACCTTATCGTTGAGGCCTTCAATGATTCGTCCTTTTACTCCTGCAGCCCAAATAACCGTTTCTGAAGGGATTTCTCCATTTTCACCGAAATTAATTAACCCATCCTCATACCCTTTAACAAACGTATTTAGTTTGACTTCAACACCCATTTTCTCCAGGTATTTAAGTGCATTTCTTCCAGATGCCTCACTCATTCCATTGAGAAGTCTTCCAGATCCTTCAATTAGGAATATTTTCATTGGATTTAAGTCTAAATCCGGATAATCTTTAGGTAAGATGTTGTCCTTTAATTCCGCCAGTGCACCCGCGACTTCAACTCCAGTTGGCCCACCTCCTACAATTACCAGGTGTAATAATCGTTGGTAGATTTCTGCATCATCGGTTAATTCTGCTTGTTCAAATATCTGGAGGATGTGACTTCTTAAATCAAGCGCATGAACGACTCGCTTTAATGGAAGAACATTTTCTCTGAGATTCTCCTGACCAAAGTAATTGGTCGTGGCTCCATTCGCAATCACTAAATAATCATATGCTAAATCTCCTACAGGCGTATGTACTTTCTTTTCTTGCAAATCAATACCTGTCACTTTCACCATCCGGAAGATGTAATTAAACTGCCCGTCCAGTGATTTTCTTAAGGGGCCAGCGATACTGTCTGGTTCTAATCCGGCTGTTGCCACCTGATATAGCAAGGGTTGAAACGTGTGGAAATTATTCCTATCCAACATGACCACCTGAGCTTTTACCTTTCTTAATCCTTTGGCGAGTTTGAGTCCCGCAAATCCTCCACCAATGATAACGATTCTCGGATTCGTTGACTCAGGAATGCTGAGTTTTAAATGTGAAGGTATAGCCATATTGAACTTTCAGATTTGAACAACCAGATCGGTCAAATAATTCTATCCTTTATGACTTTATGCTACTGAATACATAATTCATTTCTGATGCAATCTGAAGACATCTCTGATCGTACGTTAAAGCTTCTTCAGGTGTGCCATCTGCGATTTTCGGATCTTCATAGAACAACTTTATTCTCGCATCTGCACCGAAGACAATTGGACATTCAGCGTCCGCTTCAGAACATGTCATAATTGCGGCAAAATCTGAAGAGGGATTAGGAGCATCTTCAAATCGTTTGGAGTAGGCAACCATTGGTTCTTGATCCTTAGCAAATGAGACCTGGTAATGTGGATTATCCTCACCTTCTTTACGGATTTCAAATCCTGCTCTTATTAATGCAGCCACCGCATTCGGATGGAATGCAGTTGCTTCAGTACCTCCGGAAAATGTTTCTATCTCCACACCATTATGTTTGGCTAGTGTTTGCGCCCAAATCTGGGATAGTTGACTTCTTCGAGAGTTATGGGTACAGATAAAATTTAATTTTGGGTTATCGCATTTAATGACATAACTGATAATTTCACCTAAAATACCTTTTCTATCGACTGGGATAACTTCAGCATTAGCAAGTAGGTTGATGTACTCCTGGAGTTTTTGGTTCATAATTATTTTATTGATGAGAAACTATAAGGGTACGGTTTAAACTATTTAACAGCAATCAGGATCGTAACTATCTAGCAGGCCTACCAACCTTTCTTTGATTCGATTCCATACGGTTGGGTTAATACAGTAACTCATGGAGGTTCCTTCAATAGTTCCTTGGATAATACCAACTGATTTTAATTCTTTGAAATGCTGAGATATTGTAGCCTGAGCTAAACCCAACTCTTCAACCAGATCACTATTGATACATTGATTGGCTTGAATAAGGTGTTCTAAAATGGCTACTCTTGCAGGATGAGCAAACGCTTTGGCAACAAGTGCTAATTCATTTTGCTCAGTAGAAAACAATGCGGTTTTGCTTAAACCCATATCGCAATATTACGATGAATCTTTTAAAATTTATTTCTGAGACAGAAAAATAATTAGTCTATAAAATGTCCATTCTAGTCGATTTCTTTATTCTAACCGTCTAGATTATCAAATTAAGTAATAAGCGGTGATGACTTTTAACCAAAATAATCACGGATCACCTAGACCTAATTCAAAAAAATAAGTCTTAATCCGATTTGTCAAATGAAAATTTAATGAAAATGCGAATCGAGGATACAGTAAAAAAATGGGTTTTCTTCTTTCGTTTGCTGGATGCAAATAGAGATGGTGTGTTAGAACCTAAGGACATCAAACTGATAGTTGATAGACTACTTACTACCAAACCTGGCCTTTTCAATGACACAGAATCAGCCTACCTCAAGTTTATTACCCTAAAGAGCTTCGACCGCCTACTATTAGAATCCGGATCGCGAAAAGATCGAAAGATTACCTTACTTGATTGGGTTCGAATGATCAAAAAATCTAACAGTGAAGGAAAAAGATCCTATTTTATCCGTTGGTTTTCAGCATCCGCTGTTCGCTTCCTTTTTGATCTCTGTGACCATAATAAAGATGGCTACATCGATTTCGACGAGTTCGAAACCCTATACACAATTCTCGGGATGAATAGAGGGAATATCATATTTGCTTTTAAGGAGCTGGATCAAAACAGAGATGGAAGGCTAAGCAAACTAGAGCTTTACGAGGCTATCAATGGCTACTTCTCCATCAGCGATCAATCGAATAGGAATTACGTTTTTGGTCAGTTTAAGACGCTTAGTGATGAGTACATAACCAAGTTAGTAACTGTTTAAAAACCACCGCTTATTTATCACACTATCTGTTGATTATTGTCATTATATTAACTTTTGTCGAAACCTAGCTTCGGGGGCCTATCAAACAATTAATCCATCATGAAATCAATAAAAACATTCGGTATTCTCCTTTTTATTTCGTCTTTCACTTTTGGACAAGCAGGTCATATTCTGCAAGGTGTCGGCGCAGCAAACATGTCCATGGGAGGTGCAGCAACTGCTCAGCCAATCGACATCTCTGGTGCATTGCAATGGAACCCTGCAGCCATCTCCGTTTTTGAACAAAATACTGTAAAACTTGATATCGGTCTTTTCTTTTCATCTCCCAAATTATCTTCGACCGTCCCCGAATTCAATATGATGGGACAGCCAACAGGTAATTTCTTTTCTGGAACCACAGAAGACGATCGTGGCGTTTCTCCCTTACCAGCATTAGCTTTTGTATTAGCAAATGAAGACTCAAAAAGTACGTTTGGATTCTCCGCATTTGGTATTAGTGGATTTGGTGTAACATTTCCAGAAAACCCTTCAAACCCTGTAAATGGCCCACAAAGTCAGGGAGGATTTGGAAGGGTTGAATCAGACTATGCCCTATTTCAGGTAGGACTCACCTGGGCGTATGAATTAACAGATGAAATCTCTGTTGGAATCCAACCAAACCTAAATGTTGCCTCATTGGAATTGATGCCTAACCCAACTGCTAACCCTTCACAAACTGCAGGGTACCCATCCGTAGATGGAACTACTGCTGTTGGTTTTGGTGGTCAGGTAGGTCTTTTCTATAATGGATCTTCTGGTTTTAAGGCAGGCGTTTCTTATAAAACAAATCAGACGTTTGGCGATTTTGAATTTGAAAATGAGTACCTGGATGGAAGTGAGGATACTAATGAATTTCAAATGGACTATCCAGCCATCTTATCATTAGGTCTAGGGTATAGTACTGACGCTATAGATCTTGCACTGGACTATCGATCAGTGAATTATGAAAATACCGAAGGATTTGAGCAAGTAGGGTGGACCCAAACAGCTTCTGTCCTGGGATTTGGCTGGGAAAACATCAGCATCGTTTCTTTTGGCTTCCAATACAAAGGAATTGATAAGTTACCTCTCAGAGCAGGATATACTTACAGTACAAATCCAATTTCTGAAGATGTGGCATTTTTTAACATTCCAGCAACAGCCATCATAGAAAATGCATTTCAGCTAGGACTGAGTTACATGGTTAGTGATCAGTTTCAGCTAGATGCCCTTTATCACCACGGCATGAGCAATGGAGCAACGAGTGGACCAGTATTAAATCCTGCATTCATACAAGCAAGTCCTCCATACGGAGCGATTCAGGGCAGTGAGGTCTCCTATGATATGACAACAGACATGGTGGGAATAGGAATCACCTATATGTTTTGAAAGAAGTAATTGAAAAAAGCCAGCTAAGCTGGCTTTTTTGTACCTCGGATGGGACTTGAACCCATACGGCCGCAATGGCCACAGGA
>CAYWOQ010000061.1:0-21277 GCA_964459925.1 uncultured Roseivirgaceae bacterium | reverse complement strand
AGAATTACGAACAATTTTAGAAGAAGGTATCGAGCAAACATTCTTTGAAAATGGAAATTCCTTTGGTTTAATGAACTATTCATTCAGTCTGCCTATTTCATTATCGATCAATAGATTTACCATCATTCTTAATTACTCTTACAGCATTCCGGTTTCTTTACCCAATGAATTTTTTGAAGTAGACCCACTTGGATACTTTGGTGCTTCAATATTATATAGGATTCCATTCAATAAATAGAATCCCAAATGGAATAAAAACCTATCTTTGCATTCCGTAACAAGGAAATTCTAATCCCACTACATGTCCAAAACCAAATACATTTTTGTTACGGGTGGAGTAACATCATCCTTAGGTAAAGGAATCATTGCCGCATCGCTTGGAAAATTATTGCAAGCCAGAGGATTATCTGTTACCATTCAAAAATTCGATCCATACATCAATATCGACCCAGGCACGTTGAATCCATATGAACATGGAGAATGCTACGTGACAAATGATGGAGCTGAAACTGATCTAGACCTTGGACATTACGAAAGATTCCTGGGAATCGAAACCTCTCAAGATAATAATGTTACGACCGGAAGAATTTATTACAATGTCATTCAAAAAGAACGAGAGGGAGAATTTCTCGGAAAAACCGTTCAGGTAATTCCCCATATAACTGATGAAATAAAAAATAACATTTATAAGCTTGGCGAGACAGGTAAATATGACATTGTCATTACAGAAATTGGAGGAACTATTGGAGATATAGAATCACTACCGTTTGTAGAGGCTGTTCGTCAAGCACGCTTTGAATTGGGACCTGCCAATAGTATTACAATTCATCTCACCCTTATCCCCTATTTAAAAGCATCTGGTGAATTAAAGACTAAACCAACACAACATTCTGTAAAAGAATTATTGGAGGCTGGTGTTCAGCCCGATATTTTAGTTTGCCGATCAGAATATCCAATAAATCAGGAAATCAGAAAAAAACTAGCCCTTTTTTGTAATGTACCTATCAACTCTGTCATTGAAGCTCTAGATGCGGAAACCATCTATGATGTTCCTCTGCTTATGCGGAAAGAAAAGCTGGATGAAAGAGTGTTGACTAAGTTCAAACTACCCTACAAGAAAGAGCCAAAAATTGATCGCTGGAAAGAATTCTTAGGTCGCCTAAAAAACCCAACAGATTCGGTAAATATCGGATTGGTTGGAAAGTACGTAGAACTCCAGGATGCCTATAAATCCATCGCTGAATCGTTCATTCATGCAGGAGCACATAATGAATGCAAAGTGAATGTTCAATGGATTCATGCAGAAGAGTTGGATGGTGAAAATGTTATTAAGCAACTAAAGAATCTAGATGGAATTTTGGTTGCACCTGGTTTTGGAGAGCGAGGTATTGAAGGAAAAATATATGCTGTTCAATATGCCAGGGAAAACAAAATTCCTTTTTTTGGGATTTGCTTAGGCATGCAATGTGCAGTCATTGAGTTTGCGCGAAACGTATTATCTGAGAAAAAAGCCAACAGCACTGAAATGAGTAAAAGCTCCTACCCTGTCATTGATCTAATGGAAGACCAAAAAAATATTAAGAACATGGGTGGAACGATGAGATTAGGAGCTTATACTTGCCAACTTAAAAAAGGAAGCAAAGCATTTTTAGCCTACGGATCGTCCAGGATAAAAGAACGCCATCGTCATAGATATGAATTCAACAACAAATATTTAGACGAATTCGAAAATGGTGGTATGATAGCCACTGGCATTAATCCGGAGACAGGATTGGTTGAAATTATGGAAATAAAAGATCACCCTTGGTTTGTAGGAACGCAATATCACCCAGAATTAAAATCTACTGTAACAGAACCTCATCCTTTGTTTGTCAAATTTGTAAAGGCCTCACTAGAACATAAAAAGAGCCTCGGTTATAACTAAGAATTAATGGACAGAAATCAATTTATAGGGCTTATCCTTATGTTTGGATTATTGGCGGTATACTTTACATGGTTTGCTCCAGACCCTCCTCCTGTAACTGAAGAATCTAATCAAGAGGCTACTCAAACGGTGCCTCAATCAAGCCCGATGCCTTCAGTAACAGAACAAACGGAAACGATTATTCCAGATTCATTGAAAAATGCAATTAACACTGATAAGTACGGGATTTTTGCATTCGCTGCTTCAGGAGTTGAAGAAAGTAATACAATTGAGAACGAAGACCTAATAATCACATTCAACAGTCTAGGTGGGAAAATCGAAGAAGTGGCTTTGAAAAAGCACACAAACTACTCAGGAGAGTATTTCAAAATTGTTGATAAATCAAAATCTAGTATGAGCCTGATTGTAGATCAGAATGGAAAAAAGATTGATTTATCTGAGTTATCTTATTCTGGAAAGGAAACCAAAACTGGCGATACGACGAAAGTAGTCTATTCCTTAAGTAACGGCAGTATCGTAATTGAGCATCATTATCAAATACCTCCTAAGGGCTTTGAAATTAACTACCAACTGAAATCTAAAGGATTAAATGCCGTACTAAGTCCGACTGATGCTTCCTTTCAATGGAACCATGCTGTAAACTTGGCTGAAGGAACACTCGATGACTCAAGGTTAAATGCTAATGTTCGATATTATCTACAGAATGAAGAATATGATGAATTGGCTGAGCGATCAAATGATTATGAAGAAGAAACCCTTGGATCACCTGTAAAATGGATCTCATTTAAACAGAAATTTTTCTCTGCTGCGGTTATTGCCAATTCTGCCTTTAGTTCAGGTTACGTGAATCAAAAAGTAGATTTTGCAGATACAGCCTCTGTGAAAAATATGTCGTTGGCACTTTCAGTTCCGTACAATGAATTGATTCAAGGGTTCGGAATGAAATACTATTTCGGGACTAACAAATACAATACTTTGAAAAAGGTAGCTCCCGAATTTGAAGAGAATTTAGATATGGGATGGGGTCCGCTACCCGTGGTTAATAAATACCTAATCATTCCAATTTTCGATTTTCTTCAAAGATTCATTGGCAATTATGGACTGATCATTATCATCCTTGTGGTCTTCATTCGATTGATTCTTTCACCTCTTACTTATAAATCTCACATGTCCATGGCGAAGATGAGAGCCATGAAACCAGAGCTGGACGAGCTCAAACAGAAGCATGAAGGAGATATGCAAAAACAGCAGCAGGAACAAATGAAATTGTACCAGCAAGTAGGAATTAATCCATTAAGTGGATGTATTCCAATGCTGCTTCAGATGCCTATTCTATTTTCGCTATTCTTTTTCTTTCCAAATGCGGTTGATTTACGAGGTGAGTCCTTTTTGTGGGCGAATGATCTTTCAACCTATGATAGTATTATCAATTTACCATTCGAAATTCCATTTTATGGCGATCATGTCAGTCTATTTACTTTATTGATGACACTTTCGACAATTCTGTATACCTGGAGTAATAGTCAAATCACTACTGTTCAGGGTCCTATGAAAACACTCCAGTACATCATGCCAGTTATGTTCCTATTTGTGTTGAATAGCTATGCCTCAGGATTGACATTCTATTACTTTGTTTCCAACATGACAACTTTCGGTCAGACGGTGCTCTTCAGAAAATTTATTGATGAAGATAAAATTCACAAGACACTCCAGGAAAACAAGAAGAAAAACAGTAATAAAAAGAAGTCAAAATTTCAATCCCGTCTGGAGGAAGCAATGAAGGCCAGTCAAGAGGCACAACGCAATAAGAAAAAGAAGAAATAAGAATGTGGATAAGCTGACTAAAAACCTTGCTAAATTTCATCTAAAGCAAGGTTTTTCTTTTTTTCACAAGTTATTAACAACATGATTATCTTGGAAAATGGTTTAAATATATTTGTGTTCTTTTCTTTGATAAAAAGTATACAACAGAAACAATATGGGTAAGATTATTTCAATCGCAAATCAAAAAGGTGGAGTAGGAAAAACCACGACAGCTATCAATCTTGCAGCTAGCCTTGCGGCGCTAGAATTCAAGACGTTGATTGTGGATGCTGACCCTCAAGCAAATGCCACTTCCGGTGTTGGCGTTGATCCAAAAGAAGTTGAAATAAGCATTTATGAGTGTATGGTGGAAGGTGCCAGTGCCAAAGAGAGTATTGTTACTACTGATATTAAATATTTAGATCTCCTACCCTCACACATCGATTTAGTGGGAGCAGAAGTAGAAATGGTCAATATTGAAGAGAGAGAAGAAAAGATGAAAAAGGCATTGGTAGAAGTTGAAAGTAGCTACGATTTCATCATAATAGACTGTTCTCCCTCACTTGGATTAATTACAATAAACGCCCTTACAGCATCTGATTCTGTAATTGTTCCTGTTCAGTGTGAGTACTTTGCGCTTGAAGGTTTAGGAAAACTATTAAATACCATTAAGATCATTCAGACAAGGCTTAATCCAGATTTAGAAATTGAAGGTATCCTTTTAACCATGTACGATGTTCGGTTAAATCTCGCGAATCAAGTAGTAGAAGAGGTAAAGATGCATTTTGAATCGATGGTATTCAATACGATGATTCCCAGGAACATTAAGCTAAGTGAGTCGCCAGGTTTTGGTATGCCCGCCATTACACACGACGCAGATAGCAAAGGATCAATTAGCTATTTAAACCTTGCAAGAGAGATATTACAAAGAAACGAAGTAATAGCAGCCTAAAATATGGCAGAAGTAAAATTCAAAAAACGCTCAGGCCTTGGAAGAGGTCTTGGTGCGCTCTTAGAAGATTCAGGTGAAAAACAAAACTTAAGTGGTGCGGGTGCAACACCTAAAGGCGCCATAAATGAGATTGATATTTCAACAATTGAAACCAATCCGTGGCAACCCAGAACGGAATTTGATGAAGAAGCTTTAAATGATCTAGCGGACTCCATTAAAGTACAGGGAATAATCCAGCCGATTACGGTACGAGCTTTAAGTGAAACCCAATTTCAATTAATATCTGGAGAGCGAAGGCTACAAGCGAGTAAACGGGCAGGGTTAAAATCCATTCCTGCTTATATCAGGATTGCTGATGACCAACAAATGTTGGAAATGGCCCTCATTGAAAACATTCAGAGGGAAAATCTAAACGCTATTGAAATTGCACTTAGCTATCAAAGACTGCTATCGGAATGTAAACTGAAACAAGAGGAACTTGGAGACAGAGTAGGAAAAAATAGAAGTACGGTCACCAATTATTTACGACTATTGAAACTACCCCCTGATATTCAGGTAGCATTAAGGGATGGGAAATTAAGTATGGGACATGCGCGGGCACTGATATCCATTGATGACGTTTCACTCCAGCTAGATATTTTTAATCAAATCATCAAGAATGAGTTATCCGTCAGAAAGGTCGAAGAATTAGTTAGAAACAGTGCCTTTCCAAAAGATGATACACCAAAGAAATCAATAGGAGTTGATCCTGAGATCAAAGCACTGCAAACCAAATTGTCTTCTCATTTTGGTACCAAAATAGATGTTAAATCAAATCAACAAAACAAAGGAGAGATCAAAATTCCGTTTAATTCCACCGAAGACTTAAATAGAATTCTTGAGATTCTTGAAATCTAGTATCTGTTTCTTTCCCGTGTTTTCGAATATTGTCAAGTTTAGGCCTAATCTTTGTGTTTAGATGCTTCAAATGAGAAATCTAATCACACTACTAATGTTGATTTTTATCATTGGATTTGCCTATTCCCAGGATAAGCCAACTGTTATAAATGATTCGATCTTTGCGGAAGCGGAAGAAAATGCTGAGCTTTTTCGTGAACTTTCGAACCTTGATCCTCAGAGAGCCGCCCTTTTATCTGCCATATTACCAGGATTAGGTCAGGCGTATAATAAACAATATTGGAAAGTCCCATTAGTTGTATCCGGTATGTTAGTATTTGCTCACTACATCAACTACAATAATAGGGTTTATCATTCATTAAGAAATGCTGCACTTATTGAAAATGCAGGAGGCAATAACCCCTATTCGAGTGTAATCAATACGAGTGCAGGATTAGTCAGAAACCGAGATATTTTTCGGCGCAATCGGGATTTTATGATTGTTCTAGGTTCAGCATTCTACCTACTACAAATCGTTGATGCACATGTTTCTGCCCATCTTAATGAATTTGTTGTGAACGAAGATCTTGCACTGCAAATAAAACCATCGATTGAACCAACTCCATTATTTTCGCGGGCAGTTGGCGTGTCATTCGCTCTAAGGTTTTGATTTCAACATGAGAATAGCACTGATTGGTTACGGTAAAATGGGAAAAGCAATTGAGCAGATTGCTATGGATAAAGGTCATATTGTGGTATATAAAATCGACCATGGAGATAACCTCAACCAAATTGACCCGGAAGAAATAGATATAGCGATTGAATTTACCCAACCTGATTCTGCTTTTAATAATCTATCATTTTGCTTAAAAAATCGAATTCCTGTAATAAGTGGTACGACCGGATGGCTTGATAAAATGAGTCTCATTGAAGAGTTGTGCAAAGAAACGGACGGAACTTTTCTATATGCCTCCAACTATAGTATCGGCGTAAATCTTTTCTTCGAATTAAATGAGTGGTTGGCTTCCAAGATGCAGTCATTAGATTTTTCTTCACAGATCCGTGAAATTCATCATACCGAAAAAAAGGATAGTCCAAGTGGAACGGCCATTTCTCTCGCTGATGGGATCATCAGTCATTCAGAAAAAACAGACTGGATAAATCAGAAAACAACCGATGGTCAAAAACTTAGCATCATTTCTGAAAGAAAACCTAACGTTCCAGGTACACATACCGTAACCTACACGTCGGATTTGGAATCCATTGAAATTACGCATATTGCTCATGATCGGAATGTTTTTGCTGAGGGAGTGATTAAAGTAGCTGAATGGATTCATACCCGTAAGGGGATTTTCACAATGTCTGATTTTATTAACGATAATTAATACATGTATTTTCACGATTTTAACCCTTCATTTGTAATCATATTTATCATACTATGGTTCGTTCTACAGGGAACGGCTTATTACAAGTTTTTTGATAAGGCAGGTAAAGAAGGTTGGAAAGGCTTCATTCCAGTTTATAATTATTATGTGCACCTGCAAATTATTGGTAGACCTCTTTGGTGGGTTTTACTTCTTTTTGTTCCTGTAATTAACTTTTTTGTTGCACTAACCATGCATTTGGACGTAATGAAGTCATTCGGAAAGTACACGTATTTGGACCAGGTTTTGGGAGTTGTCTTTGCCCCCATTTATATGAATTACATTGCTTGGTCAGATACCAGCTACATCGATAAAGCAACGTCTATCCCTAAACCCAAAAAGTCCTTTGCTAAAGAATGGTTTGAAGCTATCGTATTTGCTGTATTCTGTGCAACATTTGTAAGATGGATTTTCATGGAAGCTTATGTGATTCCGACTGGTTCAATGGAAAGATCCCTCTTAATAGGTGACTTTCTTTTTGTGAGTAAGGCAGAATATGGTCCTCGTACTCCACAAACCCCACTTCAGGTCCCACTTACCCATCAAACTATCTGGGGAACAGATATTCCCTCATATATTCCAGGTGTTTCTTTAAACAGTCTTCGCTTACCTTCTTTAGGAAAAGTAGAGCGAAATGATGTAGTCGTTTTTAATTACCCGGTTGATGACCACTATAATCAAAGAAGAGATGGTGCTTATCATCCAATGGATCTCAAAACTCATTATATCAAGAGATGTGTTGCCATTGCAGGTGAGACCATTGAAATTAAAAATACGCAGGTTTACGTGAATGGCGAGAAGTCTGTTAACCCTCCTCTCATGCAACATCAATATTTTGTAAGAACTGATGAGAGCATTAGAGATCGAGTTTTTGATAAGTATACCATTGACCCCCCGAACCGTGATCGTGTTCCGGGTGGTTATGCAATTCATATACCAGTTGAAACGGCTGCAGAGCTTGAAAAACTGCCGTTTGTAGAAAGTGTCACACTTCAACTTGTACCAGAAGATCGACCTGAACCGAACATTTTTCCTAACGCCAACTATTTCCCGTGGAATAGGGATTTTTTTGGCCCTTTGACGGTTCCTGCCAGAGGGATGGAAATTGATATTAATGAAGAAAGTTTGGCAATGTATGGGAGTACCATTCAAAACTATGAAGGAAATAATTCAGTGGAAATCAATGGAGGCAAGCTGGTTGTTAATGGTGAAACACTTACCACTTACACCTTTCAAAAGGATTATTATTTCATGATGGGAGATAATCGTCACGCTTCTGACGATTCGCGCTATTGGGGGTTTGTGCCGGAAGACAACATCGTTGGTGAAGCATCATTCATCTGGATGTCGTGGAATACGGATGGCAACTTTATAAATAAGATCAGATGGAGTCGCCTTTTTAATGGCATTAAATAGTTCAATGCCCGAAATAGTAAACGACCAAATGAACTAAGCCCATGGCAGCTGCAAAAAACAGCACCATAAACAAGCATCCTTTGAACCAATTTGATCTTTCATTTGGTGGTGCATAAAGATCATGATGTGAGTCACTTCTCATTTTAGTGGAGTCATGACTAAGCTAATATGCTTTAAGGATTAAGTGAAATATTAGGTAAAGAATTTGAATCCAACAGGATGGATTCCAAATGCTTATCTTTTTCATTGGAATCATAAACAGTATTGAAACTGTTACTACTGGACATTGGTGAAAATCTGGCCAAACCCGAAATGGAATTTAAAGCAGCCTGTAATAAGTCTTCCTCCGGATCACCTAAAGGTTTGATGCTACCTACCAATGTATTTTCATCAATAACAATATCCGGGTAAAAGCCATTAATGTAGTCAGTGAATCCATTAGAATTGGCAAATTGACTAATTATTGGTCTAATCGCGTATTTATGGTTGGGATTTAAATCATTGCCTTTTTCAAGATATGCCTCATCAGGTGAATCATAAAGCAAAACAGAACCCACATTCTTACCTATTGTGGAATCTCCAATAACTGTAACATCCATGTAAGCTGAGAGACCCGCAATCATTAGTTCCGAGGCAGATGCTGTGCTCTTGCTTGTTAAAATAAAAACACGGTTAAGATTGAGGCGATTAAGATTCTCCCCCGTATTTGGAAGACGGTCAAAGAAATAATAATTGAGATCCTGTCCGGCAAATGTTTCATTTAACTTTTCATTATATACAACCGAAGCAAACACGTCAGAAGTACCTGCATTAGCATAAACCATTGATGCCAATACCTGTGTAGTTGTGACCCTTCCTCCACCATTATACCTTAAATCAAGAACCAGTTCACTAACTCCTTCAGACTTGAAAGAACCAAAAACATTATTTAGTTCTTGATGATACAGATCATCAAATATGAATTGATTATACAAAAGATAACCAACTTTAATTCCATTATTATCAATGACTTTCGACAAGCCGATAGGGTTTTCTGTCAATTTAATGGAGGTCATTGAAGCAGATCTATCGGTAGAAATTGCTGCGTTATCGACATATTCACCTATCGTAAGCGTATAACTACTTTTACCTGATAGAAGAGACCTGTAATTATCCAAATTAAGTTCAGTTCCATCAACCGCAGTAAAAATGTCCCCCCGAACTATCCCCGCATTACCTGCAGGCCCACCTTCAGTTACATACTTCACAAAACCAAAAACCTGATTAGTACCTGTTGGATTAATCAATGCGAACCGATACCCAAACGACTTAGTTGTGCCTTGGCTTAGTTCTTCCAGCACTTCATAATCAGAATAGATGATAGAAAAATTATCTTCTTCTATCTGCAATTCATTATAAAGAACTTCTGGAGTAGAATAACCATTCAAAAATTCATTTAATGCTGCTTCGGAGCTATAGATATTATCAGACAACTCAGCCACATCACTCTGCCAGTAATACCAAAAGTTCATTGACTTCCAAATGAACTCATTGACCTCATTGTTCAGTGCAACACTTGGTTCCTCTTCACTACATCTGAATAATACGAATCCTGAGAGGACTAGTAATGCTATTCTTATGTTTTTCATTTTGACTTTGTTGTTTAACGCAATTTTACCAATTAATAGTTTCTAGACCCTTATTCAGTAGGTATTGGTTGGTTTTTGAAAAATGTTTACAACCAAAGAATCCATTATGAGCCGAAAAAGGTGATGGATGGGGCGCCCTCAGAATTAAATGCTTCGATTCATCCAGATAAGATCCTTTTTTTTGTGCATAAGCACCCCAGAGCATAAAAACTAAATTAGTCCTATTATCAGATAATTTCCTCAGCACTTGGTCTGTAAATTGTTCCCATCCTTTATTTTGATGCGATCCTGCTTGTCCGGCTCTAACGGTTAATGTCGCATTTAGTAATAGAACTCCTTGATCTGACCAATGTTCTAGATTTCCAGAAGTTGGAATAGGTTTACCAATATCTTCTTTGATTTCCTTAAATATGTTTTGAAGAGAGGGAGGTTGTTTCACGCCACTTTTAACGGAAAAACATAGACCATGAGCTTGATCAGGTCCATGATATGGATCTTGTCCAACAATTACGACTTTTGTTTGATTAAATGGACAAAGGTTGAATGCGTTAAATATCAAAGATCCGGGTGGGTAAATCTTTTGGGTTTGGTATTCTGTCTTAACAAATTCAACCAATTCTTTGAAATAATCTTTTTGAAATTCATCATTAAGCTCTTTCTTCCAGCTTTCGTCGATTTCAACGTCCATTTATATACTTTTCTTGGCCCACTTCTTGGTAAATTAATTGATAATTCGTTTAAATTGTCGAGCGACGATGGTAACAATAGTAACAAAAGGAATTAAGGTTTCTGTGGAAACTAATTATCAACCGGAACACTCTCAACCGGCTAACGAACATTTTGTATTTACCTATAGAATTACCATCGAAAATAATTCCAATCATACCGTTCAACTAAAAGCCCGTCATTGGGATATTATCGATGCGGCTCACCCTAAACATGAGGTAGATGGGGATGGAGTTGTTGGAAAACAACCTATACTAGAACCAGGAGAAATTCACCAATATGTTTCAGGGTGTAACTTAAGATCAGGGATAGGAAAAATGAGTGGCCATTACATTATGGAAAGGATCATGGATGGTAAATCATTCAATGTGGAAATACCAGAGTTCATCATGGTTGTCCCATTTAAGCTGAATTGATTTTTGTCAATTTCCGATTGGTTATTCAGAGCTCGCCGATACCTGCATTACCGATTTAATGCTGTTGGTAAACATGTATTACACTCTCCTTTTATATTTAAGCTTTACTATGAAGTTATTATTCCCTCAAAGACCTATCGCATTTCAAGTATTGAAAACATCCGAAAGCGTATGCATAAAGATCATCGTGAGTTGGAAGTTGTTGATTTCAAAACCGGATCGAACACTATTGTCTCTGTTGCTGGAGTAGCTAAACGATCAGTAAGTACCAAAAAATTTTCCGCTTTCCTTAGTCTTTTGATTAGACACCTAAAAGTTGAATCGGTTATGGAAACAGGTACCTCAGTTGGTGTAAATGCCTTGTATATGGCATATAATGCTGAAAAACTCGTTTCCATCGAAGGATCCATGTCTTTAGCATCAATAGCAAGAAAGAATATAGAATGCAGCAAGACTCGAAATATTGAGATTATCAATTCAGACCTTTATCAATCACTTGAATCAGAAATCGTAAGAAATAAACCTCAACTATACTTCTTAGACGCTGATCACAGATCATCTTCAATTGCATTCTGCATTGACCTAATTTTAAAACACACACCGGACACAAAATGCATCATTATCCATGACATTTACTGGTCAAAAGATATGTATGAGATGTGGAAAAAGCTAGTAGAAGATCCTAGGTTTTCACTGTCAATTGATATTTTTCAGGCAGGAATACTTTTCCCAAAACTGGATATGGAAAAGCAACATTTTACGTTACGTTTTTAAACCTCTATTCTTTATCTAATTTTGCCCTCGAAAAATCCAAGATGAAATATGAGCGAGGAAAATAACTCATCAGAAAACTTACCGGAATACCTTCAACCTAAAAAGAACAGAACTCCTGTTTTCATCATCATCACTGCGCTACTGCTTATTGCTGTTGTATTTTTCTATTACCAGTCCCAACAATTGGAAAAGGAAAATAAAAGGCAGCAACAAGAAATAGCCACTACCATCCTTCAATTGGATTCCATTTCCAATGAATTAGAAATCAGAATTCAGACCATTGAGGAGCTAGGTGGTGATATAGATACGCTAGAGGCCTTAAAAGCTCAACTAGAAGCTGATAAAAAGCAATTATTGGTTGACGCAGAATACACCAGAGGTAGAATTCAGCGATTGAATGATCGAGTAGATGGATATAAAGAGTTGCTATTAATTAAGGATGAGGAGATTAAGGAACTGAAAATAATTAACGAACAACTAACGGTAGAAAACACCACTTTAAAAGTTGAAAAAAATCAACTCAACGAATCCCTGAAACAACTGGAAGAAAACAAAGAAGAACTTGCTCAGAAAGTTGCAGTAGCCTCAAGGCTCGAAATTTCAGGAATGAAAATAATCGCGATAAACGATAGAGGCAGAGAGCGAGATGGTGGTGAGTATAGAAACCGGCATATAAAACAACTAAAAATACAGTTTACTGTGCTAGAGAACGAGATTGCTCCCATTGAAGGTAAAGAACTACTATTAAGAGTAATCGCTCCGGACGGCAATGTTCTTTTTGATGTTAGTCGTGGATCTGGTTCATTTACTTTTGAAAATAGAGAACTATTCTACACAGCAAAACAAGAAATCCTCTACGACAGAAACAGCCAAACGGTAAGCTTTCTATACGATAAGGGCAGTGAATATGCCATAGGTCAACATAAAGTGGAGGTTTACACTGACGACTACATCATGGGAAATGGTGATTTTGCTGTGAAATAACACATAATATTAGGTCAAATCATTTCAATTAATGCCTAATTAACTTAATTTCGCACCTCATTTTATAACAATAGTTCTTAACATTATTTATTTTATGAAGAATTACGAGACGGTATTCATTTTGACTCCCGTTTTGTCTGAAGCTCAGATGAAGGATACTGTCGGAAAATTCAAAAGCGTTCTTGTTGATAATGGTGCAGAAATCATTAACGAAGAGAACTGGGGATTGCGTAAGCTTGCTTATCCAATCCAACATAAAACAACTGGGTTTTATCAGCTTTTTGAATTCCGAGCAGCACCTGAACTAATAGCTAAGCTTGAGACAGAATACAGGAGAGACGAGGCAGTGATGAGATTTCTTACCACTGCATTGGATAAGCACGCAGTTGCGTATAACGAGCGTAGAAAAAACGGTGCGTTTAACAAGAAAAAAGAAGACAAAAAGGAGGTGATCGCATGACGTTACAAAACGAACCAATAAACAGAGAACAGAAGAAGGATAAGTATTGCCGATTCAAAAAGAACGGTATTAAATACATTGACTACAAAGATCCTGATTTCTTATTGAAGTTTGTTAATGAACAAGGTAAGATTCTTCCTAGAAGATTGACTGGAACAAGCCTTAAATATCAAAGGAAGGTTTCGCAAGCGATCAAAAGATCGAGACATCTTGCACTTATGCCATATGTAGGTGATTCCCTTAAATAATTGCTATCATGGAAGTAATACTAAAAAAAGACATTCAAGGACTTGGCTATAAGAACGATACAGTTTTTGTTAAGCCTGGGTATGGTAGAAACTACCTTATCCCAAGAGGAATGGCAATGATTGCCAGTACCTCCAACAAAAAAATGATTGAGGAGGAAATTAGACAAGCCTCTCATAAAGCAGAAAAAGCGAAGAAAGATGCTGAAGCAATAGCTAATGGTATCGGTGAGCTGACGATTGAAATTAAGACCAAAGCTGGAGAAAAAGGTAAAATATTTGGAGCAATTACTCCAATTCAAGTTGCTGAGGCTTTAGTAGCTAAAGGTCATGAAGTAGATAGGAAGCGCATTTCATTTGAACAAAAAATTAAAGAATTAGGTGAGTACACTGCTATCCTTGATTTGCATAAGGAAGTTCATCACCCTGTCAACCTTAAAATAGTTGCAGAATAAGAATTGATGATAATTACGATCAAAAAACCCTGGCAAAATTGCTGGGTTTTTTTTATTGGTTACTTTTGGGGTTCGCCATAACCCTAACGTATTATTCCAGCATGAAACTGAAACTTGATTTCACAATTCAGTCCAGTTTTAAAAAAATTGAGCTAGAAGATTCCATTTATCTGATTGGATCTTGTTTTTCAGATGAGATTAGTAAAAAACTCTCTTCGAATAAGTTCCAAGTTTTAGCTAACCCTTTAGGAACAATATTCAATCCAATTTCTACTTTTAAGATTGTGTCAGGCTCCATTAATCCAAATGATCTCGTGGAGAGTGAAGGCGTTTACTTTCACTGGGACGCTCACAGAAAGATTTCTGGTCTTAGTAAAAAGGAAGCTGCCGATATTATTTCTTCAAAAGTTGAGGAATCCAATCAATTTCTTTCCAAATCAAAATGGTTGATTGTCACCTTAGGAACAGCTTGGGCCTATAGATTAAGAAGTACTAAGGAAATTGTTGCTAATTGTCATAAAATCGATGACGATAAATTTCATAAGGAATTGCTGGATGTAAAAACAATCGTTGGTGCATTTAGGGAATTCAAAATGAAAATGACGAAGATCAACCCTTACATAAACATAATTTTAACCGTTAGCCCAGTGAGGCATATAAAAGATGGTTTAATAGAAAATAACAGAAGTAAGGCCCGATTAATTGAAGCTGTTCATGATACGGTTGAAAGATTTGAAAACGTCGACTACTTTCCTTCTTACGAATTGATGATGGACGATTTGCGAGACTACAGATTCTATCACTCGGACCTAATTCACCCTAATCAACAATCCATAGACTATATATGGGATCGATTTACCGAAATCTATTTTTCGAATGATGCTTTAGTATTTAAAGAAGAATGGAAGAAGGTAGAAGCAGCACTGGCTCATCAACCGTTTCAACCAAAATCTCAATCTCACCAAAATTTCTTAAGAGAAACGTTGGAATCATTAAGTAAGCTGAATGAAAAAGTTGATCTCAGTAAAGAAATCCAGAAGATTAAGTCTCAGCTTCAGTGAGAATTCAGACAAACTATTTTTTCCTTTTTATCCTTCTAACATTATGTTCTCAACCGAGAGACACTAGATTTATGAATGAACTTTCAAACTCGACATCTCCCTATTTACAACAACACGCAAATAATCCTGTTCATTGGAAGGAATGGAGTAAAGATGCATTAGATCTGGCCAAAAAAGAGGATAAACCCATTTTAGTAAGTATTGGGTATAGTAGTTGTCATTGGTGCCATGTAATGGAAAAAGAGTCGTTTGAAGATACTGCAGTGGCTCATATCATGAATGAAAATTTCATAAACATTAAAGTCGATAGAGAAGAACGACCAGATGTAGATCAAATCTACATGGATGCAGTGCAAACCATGGGGTTACGAGGGGGGTGGCCATTAAACGTTTTTTTAACACCAGATCAAAAACCATTTTATGGAGGTACTTATTTCCCAAAAGAAGGCTGGGTCAATTTATTAAACAGCATTACTGACGCATTCCAGAACAATAGAATTAAAATAAATGAATCTGCAGAAGCCTTCACAAAAAACCTGCAATTAAATGAAACTGTAAAGTATAAACTTGAAGGGGGTGATTATAAACTATCAACTGATGAGGTAGCATCTACTTTTGAAGCTCTTTCAAAGAAATTTGACACCACTGACGGTGGTATCAAAAAATCACCAAAATTTCCTATGCCTGCGGTTTGGCAATACCTAACCTCCTACTTTCATCTTTCAACTAATCAGAAAGCGCTGGATCATTTTGAATTCACACTTGAAAAAATAGCGAATGGAGGAATATACGACCATGTGGGCGGTGGGTTCGCACGGTATAGCACGGATGAAGAGTGGCATGTTCCACACTTTGAAAAAATGCTCTATGATAA
Organism: uncultured Roseivirgaceae bacterium; assembly: GCA_964459925.1. Classification (GTDB taxonomy): domain Bacteria; phylum Bacteroidota; class Bacteroidia; order Cytophagales; family Cyclobacteriaceae; genus Ekhidna. The sequence continues at coordinate 5,259 of CAYWOQ010000061.1, read as the reverse complement.
TGGTCAGCTTCTAAGTCTATATGCTAATGGATATAAATTGACAAAAAACCCTCAGTTCAAAGAAGTGATTAATGAAACAATTTCATGGTTAACAAGAGAGATGCTGGGTGAAAATGGTGGTTACTACTCAGCCTTAGATGCGGATAGTGAGGGGGAAGAAGGAAAGTTTTACGTTTGGACAGCTGATGAGATTCGTGATATTACCAAAGAAAACTACACATGGCTGTCGGCTTACTTTGATGTAAGTGAAAATGGTAATTGGGAAGACAAAAATGCCCTCCGTATTGTAAATACTAAAGAAGAGCTCTCCAGAGAATTTAAATTATCGATAGAAACAATTGAGAATGGTATAGTTGAGTTCAAAAAGAACGCATTAAATGTGAGAAATAGTAGGATTCGGCCTGGATTGGATAATAAAGTCATTGCTGGGTGGAATGGTCTTCTATTATCTGGACTTGTTGATTCCTACCAGGCAACTCAAGATTCAAGTGTTTTTAAACGTGCGGAAAAACTTGCAGTATTCATTGCAGATAATCTAATTGAAAAGGATCAATTAAAAAGGTTTCCGAACAAACCTTTGGAAGGCTTTCTGGAAGATTATGCGGCCGTCATACAATCATTCATCAGATACTACGAGACATCTCTTGACCGAAGCTACCTGATTACTGCAAATGCACTAATCGAACGTGTTGACCGGCTATTTTTTGATAAAGAAGAAGGGCTTTATTATTTCACAAGTGATCAATCCCAGGAATTAATAGCCAGAAAAAAAGAGCTATTTGATAATGTAATTCCTTCATCCAACTCCATAATGGCTTGGAATCTTGTTCATCTGGGAACCCATCTTTATAATGACTCAATGATAGCTAAGGGAAAATCAATGCTTGGAAAGGTCAAAGAACTGATCATCCAAGAACCAGAGTATATGAGTTATTGGGCGATGCTAGCAATGGAGTTATCAGAATCCTTTGCTGAAATCATCATCGTAGGCCCGAATTCACACGCTTTTGTAGATGAGATAAATGCCTATTATCTACCGAATAAAATTATAGCAGGAAAAGCTGAGCAATCCGATGAACCACCCTTTGAAAACAAAACGACCTTGGATGGAAAAACAACCATTTTTGTTTGTTACGACAAGTCTTGTAAAAGACCTGTGACATCTGTACAACAAGCGCTAGATCAACTTTAATTAAGCGACTACTTTTACTGCTTGAATCGATTTGCAGAGATCATATTACCTCTACCTCTTGAGGGAACATTCACCTATATTGCACCAAATCAGTACATAGATTTAGGTTTTCGTGTAGTTGTAAATTTTGGTAAGAAAAAAATTTACACTGGCATTGTTTCCGAAATTCATGATAGAGAACCTGAAGGTTATCAACCAAAAGCAGTATTAGACATTCTCGATGATGAATCCATTATCAACGAGCTCCAGCTTTCTTTCTTTAAATGGATAGCGGATTATTATATGTGTTCTATTGGTGCCGTTGTAAATGCAGCCCTTCCTGCCGCGCTTAAATTATCAAGTGAATCATTTGTCGGCATAAACCCGGACATTAATATCGATCAACTTGATGTTGCAGATCGTGAGTTAGAGCTCTTGCAACTGCTGCAATCAAATGACCTTTCAATGAAAAATGTCGGAGAAATACTTCAACTTAAGCGTCCGCAAAGAATTATAAAACAGCTAGCCGAGGAAGGAATAATAGACTTATTTGAAAAGGTTAAAGATAAATATCAGCCAAAAACAATTAAGAAGATTAGACTAAACGAACAATGGGTCAATGAAGTAACCCTTGAATCGCTATTAATTGAGTTAGAAAGTAAGCCTAAACAGCAAGAGGTACTTCTCTCCTATCTCAGAGAAGTTACAGTCATGGAAGATCCTGATTTGAATAAAAAAGGGATGCTGAAATCAACCCTATTGGCAAGTGGTATAAGTACCTCATCTGTTAAAACACTTCTGAAAAATCAAGTACTGGAGGAATGGGTAGAAAATATCTCAAGAATCAGGTTTGATGAAAATGAGGTAAGGAAAAATGTCATTTTAAGTAAAAACCAACAGCTGACTTTGGATGATTTAAGAAAAAAACTCTCTCAATCTCCAATCACACTATTACATGGTGTGACTGGAAGCGGTAAGACAGAGATCTATATAGAACTCATCAAAGAACAATTGTCGCTGGGGAATCAAATACTTTACTTACTTCCGGAAATTGCACTCACAACACAGATAATTGCTCGCCTTCAACATGTATTTGGAAACTCCTTTGGTGTATACCATTCCCGTTATTCTGACAATGAAAGAGTAGAGATTTGGCGGAAAGTTCAAAGTCGAGCTATTCGATTCGTCATTGGCGTACGAAGTTCTGTATTCTTACCGTTTACGAAATTGGGATTGATCGTTGTAGATGAGGAACATGAACCTAGTTATAAACAGTATGAACCTGCACCAAGATACCATGCAAGAGATGCCGCTATTTACCTTTCTACACTGCATAAGGCAAAAGTGGTACTAGGTACAGCTACACCCTCTCTGGAATCATATAAAAATGCAAAAGATGGTAAATACGGATTAGTAGAACTCGGAAAACGTTATGGTGATGCTTATGAGCCTGCTATTGTCTTTGCCAACATGGCCAAGGAGAAGAAATTGAATAAGCTGAAAGGAAATTTTAGTTCAGAGCTAATCCAAGCTATTGACAATTCACTGAAGAAAAGGGAACAGATCATCATCTTTCAAAATCGCAGGGGCTACGCCTCCTATATCATGTGTGAAAACTGTTCTACCATCCCAAAATGTGCTAACTGTGCTGTAAGCCTTACCTACCACCAATTCAACAACAAACTGGTTTGTCATTATTGTGGATATTACCAGAGTATGTATTCTGACTGTTTACACTGTGGAAGCAAGGAATTAAGTCAAATGGGTTTTGGGACCGAAGAGCTTGAAGAAGAGCTAAAATTGATATTTCCTCAAGCGATCATTCAGCGAATGGACCTTGACACCACTCGTTCTAAATACAGTTATCAACGAATTATTGAGTCATTTGAAAATTACGAAATAGATATTCTAGTCGGCACTCAAATGGTGAGCAAAGGATTGGATTTTGATAGGGTGAATCTTGTAGGAGTCTTTGATACAGATCGAATGATCCACTTTCCGAATTTCAGATCTCATGAACGAGCTTATCAACTGATTACTCAAGTAAGTGGCAGAGCAGGTCGAAAGTCTAAGGATGGGTTAGTTATCATTCAAACCAAAGACCCCAGCCAACAACTTTTACAACTAATCACTGTGAGCAGTTATCAACCTTTCTATTCATTGGAGATCAATGACAGAGAACACTTTCATTATCCACCATTTACTCGTCTCATTACTATCACTTTCAAGCACCGTGATAAACAAACCTCCTTTCAAGGGGCTAATTTCTTCTATCATGAAATAGCAAAGCAGCTAGTGAATCAACGAATCATTGGGCCTGTTGAACCTATGATCGGAAAGATTAGAAACCTTTACCTTCATGAAATCACATTGAAATTAGATAAACATGGTATTAACTTGCCAGTGGTTAAAGAATACCTAAAATCAGTTGCCAAAATGATGAATTCGCTACCTGCCTTAAAAACAGTTGGCGTGGTATTTGACGTGGATCCGATGTAATGAGAAACATTTTTCCTTTACTCATATTTTTCCTTTTAATGTCCTCATGTGATCCGTGTGAGGAATGTGGTGATCCTATTTTGCGTGAACCAACCGTATATATGGTGTTTATTAATCAGGATAGTCTCATTCGTATTGATAGTGCGCTCTTATCATACGATAGCTTGGACTCAAGTTTTAACTCAATAAATGGCATTTTAGCAGATCTTAGAGACAGCCTCATAAAGGTTGAAGATTCACTTGCGTTAGGTTTAGCCGAGTATGAAGATGAAAAAGATGCCTTACTTGACTCGATAAATAAGACAAAGCTAGACTCTATATTTCTTGACAGTTTAGCCATAGATTCAAATACAAATGTTCTTAACACGATTAAAACAACGATCAACTCCGGGCTAATCAGGTTAGATTCTTATCAACTCCTTGGCTCTGGTCAAGGATCAATTATATCTGATGAAAATGACAGTTTGACTTCTTGGCCTCTTCCTCTCGATTTCAATAATAATCTTACAGCTTACGAGCTTTTTATTGCCAATGAAGAATTTACAATTGAACTTGGATATGAAACATTTACAGAAGTTGGCGATGAGCGAAATGTTGTTGTAAGGGCAGAAAACATTGAAGTTTTAAACCATACTTTTGATGATCTTGACTCCTGTAATGAAAACTGTATAGATGGTGAGGCTACCTTTATTTTTTATTTTTAGTAGCATTTCGGTTTTATACTGTTTCGCTCAAGAAATTGATTCGGTATCCACACCAGTAGATTCGCTCAGTATAGAGCTTAATGATCCTCTTGGAGATACCTTGGATAGTAATAAAACTTCGGATTCACTAAAAGTAAAAAGAAGATTCGTTTCACCATCGATTTATTTTGATATAGGAAAGCTCTTAACCACCCCAACAGACTTTGAAACAAAATATGAAGGTGGTATTGAGATTAAATTTTGGGAGGTATTTCCAATTGGTATAGAAGTAGGTTCGGCTACACTTAGTCCTAACGGAGCATTCTCCAATGGCGATTATGAAAGTAAAGGTTCCTATTATAGAATTGGAGCCGGGTATGTTGGATCGTATGATGCTCGCCATGATATTGGTATAGCTTTCAGGTATGGCGCATCTACATTTAAAGAAAGTGGTAGTGTTTTCATCAATAGTCCTTCAGGAGCACAAGAAGATTTGATTTTGGATATCAATAGAGAAAATTTGAACGCTGAATGGTGGGAAGTGGGATTATACTCTGATAGTCAACTCCTTAAGGACTCTGATTTATTCAGGTATGGTATTGATCTCCGACTAAGGATCCTACGTAATTATGATTCACAAGAAGAGGTTGACGTATATGCTATTCCTGGATATGGAAGGGCTTTCGATAAAACCATTCCTTCACTCAATTTCTTCCTTAAGATCAAGTTTTGACCGATGAATAAACTAGATAAAGCTGGTTTTTTAGATTTTTCTTCCTATTCACCTTATTAACATTAAAAAAACTGAACATCGTCGATAGCTATTGGTTTTTTTCTTGTTAAAAAATAGTTTCAACCTCGATTATGCATTAGGATTTAATAATTAGTCCAAAAAGTTTGATTCTA
>CAYWOQ010000060.1:0-21764 GCA_964459925.1 uncultured Roseivirgaceae bacterium | reverse complement strand
TCCCTCACGTTGAACATTATTTGGAGTAACCTGGAAAGAAAAGCCATTAGATAAATCATTATATGGATCGATATACACAGAGACATTATCGTTAGATCCCCAGTTGAAATCTCTTCTAAGGGTAGTAGCAATGTATTCACCTTGCAGACCATCGTAACACTTGATTCCGATAATTATGGACTTATCATCGTAAGTAATCATAAATTCTGTTGGATCAATAGCCGGTTGGTCGTCGGTAGGGAAATTTTGATAAAACCCTGAAGCAATATTAAGCTCGGACCAAATTTGCTCATCCAATCGACCGTCAATAACAATATCTCCAGCTGACCGGGAGGTAGTTATTGAGGTAGTTCTTGGGGCGTTTTGGGCAATGCTTACTGTTAATGTAAACAGGGATAGTATTAAACTATTCCTTATCCTCATTTATTGGAATAAGATGTTGGTCCGCGATAGACCTAAGTAGTTCTCTATTCGAATTGATCGTCGGGTCTTTGTAAATAAACGCAGACAAATCGGCAATAACTCCTGGTTTGTAACCTAGGTTTAAAGCAATTTTCTCACAAAATTTGATCTCTTTCGAATGAACTTTTCCGTCAGCTTTCATCATACGAATTATGTTTGATAAATAGCTAAACTTCTCATCAGGCGGAAGGTTTTTTAAATTTGGAATGGGTTTAGGGTGATTGATCAATTCAGCCGTGCGATCCTCGTCTATACCTAAACCATCGGCGATGAATAATATTAACTTATACTCCTCTTCAGCTACTACATCGTCTGCTTTAGATAAATGGGCAAGTATACTAATTTGTTTTTCTGGAGCTAACATGGCAGAAATTTACTCTAAAAACTACAATCGGAGAATTGTGTTACATAAATGGTTATTTAATTTGAAAAATTTCGAGGAGTCCTTTGCTTTTTAAAACGAAATGAATTTAGCTTAGCATCAAAATGAATAACACGATGACATACTGGTGGTGGTACAGCAATACAATCAATTGTTGACGAAACCTGTTATGTTTAAAAATATAGACCCTGACAGTAAATCGTCAGGGTTTTTTTATTTAAAGCAATGAGCCGATTCAAAATACAAACTAGAAAAAAACGCTTACTGGCAGATACCATCACGCCTGTTAGTATTTACTTGAAATTGCGAGATCAATTTTCAAACTCTTTTCTCTTAGAAAGTTCAGATTATCATGGCTCTGAAAATAGCTTTTCATATATGTGTTGTAACCCCATCGCGCATATCAAGCTATTCAAGAAGCATGTTGAATTGCAGTATCCGAATAGCTCTTTAGAAAGTAGAAGTTACACTGATCTAAAAAAGGAAATAGCAGCCTTTACAAAATCATTCAGTCTCGAGTCTGGTGAAAACGATAATCATATCGAATCCGGTCTCTTTGGATATATGAATTATGATGTTATAAGCCATTTTGGTGATGTTCAAATAGATGATGTAGATGATTCAGAACCAGTTGCTCAGTATCACCTATTCAAATTTGTCATAGCACTGGACCATTTTAAAAATGAATGTCATGTCATTGAATCTTATTTGGATACTCCGGATGATGTGCAATTTGATGAGGTGATTTCCTTAATTCAGCAACGGAATATTCCATTCTATCCATTCAAAACATTGGCTGAGAAAGTTTCCAATAAGTCAGACAGTGAGTATATCGAAATGGTAAAAAAAGGTATTCATCATTGTCACATTGGAGATGTTTTCCAAGTGGTACTGTCAAGGAACTTCAGTATTCCGTTCCAGGGAGATGAATTTCAGGTTTACAGAACCTTACGTTCAGTGAACCCTTCGCCTTATTTATTCTACTTCGATTATGGTAGTTTCAGGTTATTTGGTTCTTCTCCTGAGGCACAAATTGTCCTAAAAAATGGGAAGGCAGAGATCCACCCGATTGCAGGAACATTTAGAAGGACAGGTGATGATAAGGCAGACTCTGAATTGGCAGCAAAACTATTGGAAGATCCGAAGGAGGACTCTGAGCATGTTATGCTGGTAGATTTAGCCAGAAATGATTTAAGCAGAAGCTGTACAGATGTCAAAGTTGAGACCTACAAAGAAGTTCAATACTATTCTCATGTGATTCACCTGGTTTCTAAAGTGACAGGCAAGCTCAAGAAAAATTCCAGTTTCATCGATTTGGTAGCTGAAACGTTTCCAGCCGGAACACTTTCTGGAGCACCAAAGATTCGGGCCATGGAAATCATTGAAGAAAATGAAGGTACACCAAGAGGATTTTATGGAGGAGCAGTTGGATTTATGGATTTTGAAGGAAATTTCAATCATGCCATTATGATCAGAAGCTTTAGGAGCCAAAACAACCAGTTGAAGTTCCAGGCAGGAGCAGGTGTAGTGGCTCAATCTAAACCGGAAAATGAACTACAGGAGGTATTTAATAAAATTGGTGCATTGGAACATGCCATCAGGGAGGCTGAGTCATTATGAGCAAGATTCTGGTTATAGATAATTACGATTCCTTCACTTATAATCTAGTTCATATCCTGAGAAGCCTGGGACAGGAAGCTAATATGAAGATCGTTCGTAATGATCAATTTGATTTGGGTGATGTTGAATCCTATGACCACCTTTTACTTTCACCAGGTCCAGGGGTTCCAAAAGATGCCGGTTTGATGCCTCAGGTTATTAAAAGCTATGCCACATCAAAAAATATCTTAGGTGTATGCTTGGGACATCAAGCCATTGGGGAGGCCTTCGGGTGCCAACTATTCAACCTACCTCAGGTTTTTCACGGAATGGTAACTCCAATTGAGCTGGTTGAACAAGATAAAATCTTCGAAAATTTGCCTCAATCATTTGAGGTTTGCAGGTATCATTCATGGGTAATTGATAAAGAGTCGGTAGTTCCTGAAATCATTGTAACAAGTGTCGCAGAAAATGGAAACATTATGTCTATTAAACACAGGGAGTATAATGTTCGAGGTGTTCAATTTCATCCTGAATCTATTATGACAGAACATGGGGTTCAACTCATTAAAAATTGGCTGGCAACATGAGAGATATTCTTAATCGATTAATTAATAATCAAACGCTTTCAAGAGAAGAGGCTAAGCAGGTATTAACCGGTCTAGCAACAGGAGCATATAACAATTGTCAGGTGGCCTCTTTTCTCACCATCTATTTGATGAGAGCCATTACCGTTGAGGAACTGGAAGGTTTTAGAGATGCAATGCTTGAACTGTGCAAGGCTGTAGATTTAGAGGGATACGATTCGATAGATGTTTGTGGTACCGGTGGTGATGGTAAGAACACTTTTAATATATCAACCATTTCCTCTTTCATTGTCGCAGGAGCGGGTGTCAATGTAGCTAAGCATGGAAACTATGGGGTTTCATCTGTTAGCGGTTCTTCTAATGTCTTAGAGCTATTAGGTGTAAAATTCAGTGGAGATGCGAATCAAATGAAACGATCAATGGACGAATCCGGAATTTGTTTTATGCATGCGCCTTTGTTTCATCCTGCCATGAAAAATGTAGGTCCAATAAGAAAAGAACTAGGAATTAAGACCTTTTTCAATATGCTTGGGCCAATGGTTAATCCGGCATTTCCACCTAATCAAATGGTTGGTGTTTTTAGCCTCGAGTTGGCAAGGTTATACGGATACCTCTACCAAAATACTTCAAAGAATTTTGCCATTGTGCATGCATTGGATGGATATGATGAGATCTCGCTTACCGGAGATTTTAAATTAATTACTAATAATACGGAGACCTTGGTTTCTCCTGAGTTTTTAAGTTTAGAGAAGCTGAATCAAGCACAATTGTATGGGGGAGAAACGATTCAGGATTCGGCGAATATTTTTCAAACAATCTTATCAAACAAGGGTAGTAAAGCCCAAAGCTCGGTAGTTATTGCCAATGCCGGACTTGCGATAGCTACTGTGAGACAATTGTCCATCTTAGAAGGAATTGAAAGAGCAAGAATATCGTTGGAGAGCGGTAAAGGATTAGAATCATTTAAGAAATTTTTAAGCATTAATAGTTAATGGATATCCTGTCAGAGATAGTCGCTAATAAAAAAAAGGAAATAGCTAATCAAAAGGAGCTGTATCCGACGAAGCTTTTGGAGACAAGTATTTATTTCCACGGACAACCTGTTTCCCTGAAGAAGTACATCCAGCGAAAAGATAAGTTTGGAGTCATTGCAGAAATAAAGCGGAAATCGCCTTCGAAGGGTATCATTAACAAGCATGTATCGATCGAAAGAACTTCCATTGGTTATATGCAGGCAGGCGCTTCAGGCCTCTCTATTCTAACGGATCAGAAATATTTCGGAGGATCAATTGAAGATTTAAAAGTTGCCAGATCGTTTAACTATTGTCCGATTTTGAGAAAGGATTTTATGGTGGATGAATATCAAGTAATAGAAGCCAAATCCATTGGTGCAGATGTGATCCTTTTGATTGCAGCAGTATTGAGTAAAAGCGAAATTGAGAAGCTAGCAGGTTTAGCGAGAAGTTTCGGAATGGAGGTGTTGCTCGAAGTGCACAATGAAGAAGAGTTGAATCAGGCATTAACCGACAAAGTAGATTTAGTAGGAGTGAATAATCGAAATCTTAAAACTTTCGAGACAGATATCAAAACGTCAATAAAGTTGGTTGGTAAAATACCTACTGATTTTGTGAAGGTTACTGAAAGTGGTCTTCACTCTGCAGATGCAGTCAATGAATTAAAAGAAGTTGGTTATGAGGGGTTCCTGATAGGTGAGAATTTCATGAAGAATGGGAGACCCGAGAAAGCAGCAAAGGAGTTCATTAGTCGTATAAACTGAGCATGAAGTTAAAAGTCTGTGGGATGCGAGATCGGAAAAATATTGAGGGGTTGATTGATCTCAAACCGGATTTTATTGGTTTTATTTTTTATTCTAAGTCAGCAAGGTATGCTAAAGATTTAGATGAGGAATTATTAAATGGTGTCCCATCTCAGATAAAAAAAGTAGGTGTTTTTGTCAATGCGGAAATTGAGCAAGCGGTTACGATTGTCAAGAAATACAGACTTGATTATGCCCAGTTGCACGGTGATGAAACTGTAAGCTATGCAGAGGAATTAAATGCTAATGGAATTCAGATCATCAAGGTATTCCGAGTGACGGATTCTATTCCCGAAGATGTCTGCGCATACAGTGATGTGGCTGACTATTTTTTGTTTGATACCCAAACAAAAGACTATGGGGGCTCTGGAAAGCAATTTGACTGGTCTATCTTAAATGAGCAGGATATACGCGTTCCATTTTTATTAAGCGGTGGGATAAACCTTGATGATCTGGACAGAATACAGTCAATAGACCTGCCGATGCTTGCAGGGATTGATGTAAATAGTCGGTTCGAATTGGAACCCGGTTTAAAAGATTTGAATTTAGTGAGACAGTTAAAGTATAAATTATGAGTTATCAGGTAAGTGAAAAAGGGTATTACGGGAAGTTTGGAGGTGCGTACATACCAGAAATGCTTTATCCGAATATTGAGGAATTACGACAGAATTACCTATCAATCATCGGATCAGAAGATTTTAAGCAAGCATATGATCATTTGCTTGAAACTTTCGTAGGGAGGCCAACGCCATTGTTTCTTGCGGAACGTTTATCGGAGAAGTATAAGACCAAAATTTACCTGAAAAGAGAAGATCTGTGTCATACAGGAGCTCATAAAGTAAATAATACGGTAGGCCAAATACTCTTGGCTCAGAGGCTTGGAAAAGAAAAAATAATCGCAGAAACGGGTGCTGGACAACATGGGGTAGCCACAGCCACCGTATGTGCCCTGATGGGTATGGAATGTATCGTATACATGGGCGAAGTTGATATGAAGCGACAGAGACCCAATGTGGAGCGGATGAAATTGCTGGGAGCAGAGGTAAAAGCGGCCACTTCAGGAAGTAAGACCCTCAAAGATGCGACAAATGAAGCCATGAGACACTGGATTAATAACCCGGATGATACACATTACATTATCGGATCGGTCGTAGGGCCACACCCTTACCCAGATATGGTGGCACGTTTTCAATCAATCATTAGTGAAGAAATTCAAAATCAACTGCAGGAACTGGAGGGGCGGAATAATCCTGATCATGTGATTGCATGTGTAGGAGGTGGCAGTAATGCTGCGGGTGCATTTTATCATTTTCTCGATAACAATGAGGTCAATTTAATTGCAGCTGAAGCGGCTGGTCTTGGCGTTTCTACTGGTCAGTCTGCTGCTACGACCCAGTTGGGTAAATCAGGAGTTCTTCACGGAAGCCGAACACTGCTCATGCAAACGGAGGATGGACAGGTTGTTGAGCCTTACAGTATCTCTGCCGGTTTGGATTATCCCGGAATAGGTCCAATGCATGCCCATTTATTTGATGCTGGAAGGGCTGAGTTTTTTGCGATCACAGATGAGGAGGCCATGGTTGCAGGTGTTGAATTGAGTAAGCTTGAAGGGATTATTCCAGCCATTGAAACGGCTCATGCATTTGCCGTATTTGAAAAGAAGAAATTTAATGAAGATGAAATAGTTGTAGTTAATCTTTCAGGGCGAGGTGATAAGGATCTTGATACATATATTAAATGGGGTAAATACTAAATGCAATGAGTACCAATCAACGAGTCATGAATCGGATTGATTTCTCTTTATCCGAAAAAGATGAAATCCTGAATATCTATTATACTGCCGGCTATCCAAGTATTGATGATACCTTGCGAATAGCCAAAAGTCTTCAATTAGGTGGTGCAGATATTTTAGAGATTGGGATTCCGTTTTCGGATCCCATAGCGGATGGCCCAACCATTCAGGAAAGCTCAGTAACAGCTTTGGGAGCCGGGATGACATTGGCTAAATTATTTGATCAGCTAACTGATTTACGTCATGAGGTAGATATACCTGTACTTTTGATGGGCTACATTAATCCAATCATTCAGTTTGGAATCGAAAAGTTTTGTAAAGCATGTGAGCGTGTGGGGGTAGATGGGATCATTGTTCCTGATCTACCAATAACAGAATATTTAGAAGAATATCAAGAGCTTTTTCAAACCCACGGCCTACACAACATCTTTTTAATAAGTCCAAATACCAGTGAAGAACGCATTCGGTTGATCGATCAAGAATCGAGTAGCTTTATTTACATGGTTTCTTCATCGAGTATAACAGGTGCGAAAAAAGGAATTGATGAAAAACAAATCAACTATTTTGACCGCATCCAACATATGAAGCTCAAAAACCCAAGATTGATTGGTTTTGGAATTTCTGATCATAATTCCTATAAAAAAGCATGCGAATATGCCAATGGAGCGATCATTGGTAGCGCATTCATCAATCAACTAAAAAAAGATGCTTCTGATGAAGCGATTGTTCAATTCGTGAAAAACATAAAAAAGTGATCATACAGTTAGAAAAAAAGGCAAACGGCGAATTGAGAGAAAAGGTATTCCACACACTTTCTTCACTAAAGTATAAGACGACCGAAGTAAATACGCAATTTGGTCATTACATCGTCGGAACCGGAAAAAAAGCTTTTGACATCCGGAGTATTGGCCACTTAGATGGAATAAAAGACATTCATATTGTTTCTGACGATTATAAACTGGTCTCATCCAAATGGAAAGTAAATAACACGGTAATCGATTTAGGCGATGACGTAAAAATTGGAGCTGGTCATTTTGCGTTGATGGCTGGTCCGTGCAGTATTGAAGGAGAAGAGAATATCATTGAAACCATCCAGTTCCTTAAGGAGAATAATATCAAGATTATGAGGGGTGGAGTATACAAACCAAGAAGTTCTCCTTATTCATTTCGAGGATTAGGAATAGAAGGTTTAAAGCTGTGGTACAAGCTAGCCAAAGAGAACGGCATCAAAATCATTACTGAAGTGATGCAGGTTTCTCAGATTGAAGAGATGCATGATTATGTAGATATTTTCCAGGTAGGCGCAAGAAATACGCAAAACTTTAATTTGCTTGATGAACTTGGTAAAGTCGACAAACCAGTGATGATCAAGAGAGGAATCTCGGGTACCATTGATGAATTATTGCAAAGTGCTGAATATGTTTTTTCTGGAGGTAATGAACGACTGTTACTGTGTGAACGTGGTATTCGAACCTATGAAAAAGCCTCAAGAAACACCTTCGATATCAATGCCATTCCAATTCTAAAAGAAAAAACACATCTCCCTGTAATCGCCGATCCATCACACGGGATTGGTATTAGAGATCATGTGGCACCAGTAGCATTGGCTTCCACTGTCGCTGGAGCAGATGGAGTGATTTTCGAAACGCACTGCAGACCAGAGGAAGCGTTTTCAGATGGTCAACAAACCCTTGATTATAGCGAGAGTAAACGACTAATTGATCGAATTAATAAGATGCAGGAGGTTTTATAGATGAAGCAGGTTTACGAAAATTACACCCCCGAAGACTTTGAGGTTTGGAAAATCTTGTTTGATCGACAAATCACTCAATTTCCGACACATGCATCTAAGGCCTATTTGGATGGTTTGAAGATCGCAAATTTTGAAACTGGAGTTATCCCAGACTTTAAAGAAACAAACAAGATTCTCAATGATACTACGGGTTGGCAATTAGCTGTGGTTCCGGGAATTGTTCCGGATTACACCTTCTTTGAGCTGATGGCTAATCGAAGGTTCCCTGCCACAACCTGGTTAAGAAAAAAGAAAGAGCTGGATTACCTGGAGGAGCCTGACATGTTTCATGATGTATTTGCTCATGTACCCCTTTTAACGAATCAGCATTTTGTCAATTTTCTGGAAGAATTAAGCAAAATAGGCCTTGAGTACGTGGGGAATGCATATGCGATTGAATTACTGTCTCGTGTATATTGGTTTACTGTGGAGTTTGGGCTGATTGAGGAAAGTGCAGGACTAAGGATTTATGGTGCAGGCATTCTATCGAGCAATGGAGAAACGAAATTTTCATTAAGTAAAGAAGCACCTAAGCATTCTTTCAATGTTGAACATATGCTGGAAACTTCCTACAGAAAAGACCAATTTCAAACACAATATTTTGTGATAAAGTCATACGAGCAATTATATAATTCAATTCCTAGTATCAGAGAGCTTTTGGCTGGAAAAGTCGAACTTGTCAGAGCTTAATGGCATAACCCACAGAGATACTTGGAATATAGGCATAACTAGCATAAACACTATCGAGGTAATCATCCATTGACACACTTGCCGCATTTAAATTTCTGTCCGGTGAACTTAAAAAACTATTGGATGTTAGGTTCCGGCTTATAGCAAGTTCAGTAAATAAATAGCTTCGGGTGGTTAAATGAAAATTTTTCCCAAAGAGCATGCCCATTTGTAGTAATCTGGTTTTTAATGTAATATCCTCTCCATCACTCACTGGGTTTGGATTGGTTCTTACTGTTCTCCTTCTTTCCGGTAGCTCAATGTCAAGCAAATTTTCGATAAGATCTTCAGAGTTGTCTTCCCCATTCAAGTAAATGTATTGAATGAATGAACCTATATAAAAGCTTTTGAAGTGGTAGAGTAGCCCTGATTCTGCAACAATACCCGACGAAAAAGCGCTTTCAAGAAGCGATATGGTAGCGGCCTCTGTTCCAAGACCCTCGAGTGTGTTAAGTATGATAGAGGTATTGGGTTCTGTCAAAAATCCTAGCTGACTATATACCGAAAACCTTTCGTTTAGGCAGTATTGATACCCAAACCCCATTTGTACAGGAACCTCAATGTTCAGCTTTAAATGATGCTTTTGAACGTCTTGTCCTATGATTTTGAAAGCCGAAATAAAAAAAAGCCAGTAAAGGAGATTTTTCATGGTATATTGATAAATCAGCAACTTAATCAATTGCTTTTCAATAAGACAACTGATTCATTGGACTTCCATCATTTAATTAGTTGCATCTAATATCTAGCTAATTCTCTTATCTTTAGCGAAATCAATCACTTATTAAATGGAGAAATTTGATGTTTGTGTCATAGGAGCAGGACCTGCTGGATATGCTGCTGCGATGCGCGCTTTGGATTTCGGTAAACGTGTAGCACTTATTGAAAAAGATAAGCTTGGAGGTGCTGGTATTCATCAGGGAGCATTATGGAGTAAAACATGGTGGGAGATATCAAGAGAAGCGAGATTAGTAAATCTTCATAAAAAGGCACTCAGTTTAAAAGAGCCCTATTTTAAGTACAATAAGTTAAACGAAGAGGTAATTGGTGCGGTCAATCACAGGGTCAGTCTTCTTTCAAGACACCTAGATGAGATTAATCATAGCCTAAATAAAAATACCTTTAGATTCATCCGTGGGACAGCTAAAGTGATGGATAAGCATCATGTGAAGGTGTTAAACGATGGAAATGTATCTACTCTTCAATCTGATTATATTATTCTTGCCACAGGCAGTAAGCCTCGAAAACTACCTAATTGGCCTATTGACGAAAGGACTGTTTTTACCAGTGATGGACTTAGCAATTTGAAGAATTTTCCTTCATCTATAGTCATTGTAGGGGCAGGGGTGATCGGATGTGAGTTTGCAACCATATTTTCAAATTTTGGACAGACAAAGGTTCACCTGATCGATAAAGGGGATAGAATTCTCCCTTTTGAAGATGAAGATATTGTAAGAATTATTGAAAAAAATCTTGAAGCAAAAGGTGTCTTGATTCATCGTAACTCCAAGTTGATTGACCTTAAAATTCACAGGGGTCGTGTGAATTATGAATTAGAATATACTAGTGGTTCAAAAGAGACTTTTAATGTTGAAAAAGCACTTGTCTCAATAGGTCGAGTACCTGAGTATGAGAATTTGATTGATGAAAGCCTGGGTCTTGAAATGGATGCAAGAGGGATCATTGACGATCTCACGCAAACAAGTATTCCTAATATATATGCAGTAGGAGATATTACTGCTGATATTTCACTTGTTAATGTAGGGGAATTGGAAGGGAGGTATGCGGTAGAACGAATTTTCGGTGAACCGGAGCAGCAGTTAATTTATTCGAACATTTCTACGATCATGTTCTTAGATCCTGAGATTGCAGGAGTAGGAATGAATGAAATTCAAGCTAAAAAAGCTGGGCTTGATTACCGATTAGTATGCCTGAACTATGATACGATTCCGCGTGCTACAGCCATGAGAAATACGGAAGGATTTATCAAAGTGTTAGTGACCGATGATGATGAAATGCATATTCTAGGAATGAGGGTTATAGGCGAACATGCCTCAAGTGCTATTCAGGCTGTTGCTTTACTTATTTCTCAAGGGAAGAGTATTAAAGAGTTGGCAGAACTTATTCACCCACATCCATCTATCATAGAAGGTATTCAAGAATGCGGTAGAGTACTGATGGGTAAGCCACTATTAAAACCTAAGGTATTAAAGGAATTAATTAAGTGTAAAGTGTGGAAGAATGGTGTTTATTCAGATTTTACGCACCTTTAGGCTTTTCGATCCAATCAATCATTTATCACCTTTTTAACTCTTCCTACAATCCCGTCATCAAGCATCACTTTTATACCATGTGGGTGCGTTGAAGATTTAGTCAGTATCCTTTTAACAGTACCATCAGTAAGTTCGCCTGTTCGTTGGTGGTGCTTTTGAATAACTTGAACGTCACTACCTACTTGGATGTCTTTTCTTTTGGTTCCGTCCATTAGATCATTTGTTTTGAATGAGTTTATATCCAGAAAATACGACCCACACAAAATTGACTGCCACGAAAGGAAATGCGCCATTTATATAGGCATTATAAAGCAAAAGGAGAGATCCATTCAGATTTAAAAGCAAGTATGATTTGGAATTAGCCGTAATCTTTTGAAATAGGTTGAGTGCAAAACCCATAAGAAGTAAGCCAGCACCTAACCAGCCAATAAGTTCAAGATAGTTCATCTATTCTGTGTTCATCCTTTTTTAACCGTGAAATAGAAGGTAGTTCCATTACCAAGCTCACTTTCACAGCTAATATCACCTCCCATGGCTTCCATGTATTTCTTGGAGATGGAAAGGCCTAAGCCAGTTGATTCTTTATCTCCGTTCTTGAGTACTTTGAATGTTTCAAATAAATACTTCTGATCTTCAGCACTAATACCAGGACCCTCATCTCTTACATAAAGTTTATAGTGACCATTTTCTTCAATGGCTCCTAAATGGACCGTGGAGTTTTCAGGAGAGTACTTCATTGAATTATAAAGTACATTTTCTATGGCTTGAGCCAGGTAGATTCGGTCAGCTTTGACAAATGCTTTATCAGGAATGTCTGACTTGTCAATTTTTATGTTTTTCTTATCAGCAATTAACTTCTGACTATCTGCATTTTTTTGGAGAATTTCTTCTACTGCCAGTTTTTCTTCTGCAATATTTAGCTTTCTGTTCTCAATAGCTCCAGCATCTAGGATTTTATGAACCATCTCCCTGTACCCTTGTGAAGATTGCTGTAAGACTGCCACTAGGTTATTAAAATCTTCGGGTAGCTGGTCTTTATAATCATTCAGGATAAATGCTAAAGATGTAAGATCGTTAATTGGTTTTTTGAGATCATGTGCAACCATGCTCATCATGAGATTTTTTTCTTTGTTGAGAGCAGTTAACTCCTCATTTTTTATAGCTAAATTTTCTCCTTGTTTTTCAATTTCCCTTTTCTGCTCTTCCAACAATATATTTTTCTGTTTCTTTTGTCGATACTGAATGTAGAGAACTATCAAAAAAATCAGCGTCAGTGAGATAATACCCGTAAGGCCGTACCTAATGATCCTTTCATTTTCAAGTTGGGCTTCTTTTTCACTGATTGTCATTTCATTTAGTTTAAGCTGCAACCTTTGCCTTTCACCAATTTCCTGGGCTAAACGTAAAGAATCCTGAACTCTGTTTAATTCCAGCTGGCTGATAGCGAGCATCTCATCACTTTGTTCTTTAGCTGAAGCAATCTGCTGTACTTTTTGATTGGATTCCGCGGTGATTTGCTTCACTTGTTCATTTTTAAGATACTTATCGACAGTTGAATACAAGTCGAAATATTCTATGGATTTTTCTGAGTCACCGATTGACTGATAGCTTTCATAAAGAATACCGTAGCACCTTTTCGTGAGGTTAAGGTTATCAAGTTCTTTGGCAAGATCAAGCGCTTCAAGACCAGCTGCTATGGCCTCTTGATGATTTGATAGACTTTGATTGATGGAAGCAACGTTTATTAGGCCTGAAAGAATATCTTCTTTTCTGTTAAGCTCTTTCGCAATTAAAACGCCTTGGTTGAATTCCTCAAGTGCGCCTTGATAATCCTGCATGTCAATCTTTACCAGACCAAGTTGCAATCTTACCGTCTTAATACCGTTTTTGTTATCCGTTTGCTGGTTGAACTGAATGGACTTTTCAAGATAATTGACTGCCTCATCCAATAATTGGTTATTCCAATAGATATATCCGATTTTACCACTAATGCCTGCGGCTTGCGAATAGTTGTTCGCTGCTTCTGCTGCTTCTAGTGCTTTTTTGTAATTATCGACTTGATTCCTCTGATCATCTGGAAGGTTCTGCGCTAATGCTCCTGATTGAAAAAGGAAAACAATGCTTATAGATTTGATCCATAAGCGTATCATTTTGTACTTACTTGGGTTATTCAATATAGAATTTAATTTCTTCACTATTCTTATTACCGAGTTTGTCTGTTACGTTTACAATTATCGTATATACGGTCTCTCTTTTGAAATTTTCTATCAAACTACTGTAAGCAAGCTCATTGCTTCCATTAATTTGATAAGTAATCTTATCTAAACCTGAATATTTATCAGTGGAAGAAAGGAAAAGCACGACGTGTGGAGGATACACCGTTAGTCGTTCTCCTTCGATGCTCTTTACTTTATTAGAGGTTATGCTGAATCTATTAAAAACTTCAGGTCCTGTGTTATCAATTTGCACCAATACATTGCCCATATTGCTATTTTGAAGATTATCATAGCCATTATAGGTAATGTTGTAAAATCCTTCTTCCTCTATTGAAAATGGCTCAGTGTATTTTTTAAGTGTATTTCCATTGAGTTGATAATCAATCTCCTTAAAGCCCGACTCAGCGTCTTTACCTGTTAGTATGATCTTACTTTCTTGGTTTAAGTAGATGGTATCCCGAATCACAAAAGAAGGGCCTGAAAAACGATAACTTAGCTCTGGTCCGGAAAGGTCAACATAGGATCGATTCTTATCTGTATCTGAGATCTCTTCGAACTTTTGGCGATTGTTAACCTTATCAATTGCAAGAACATCTACCCTGAGATCACCTGGTTCTGTCAGATAAAACGGGTTTTCATAGGTAGTGAATTCACCACCATTAATTGAGTAAAGAATTTCTTTGACACCAGATTTATTATCCATGGCCACCAACTTGAGTTTTGTTTTACCTGAATAATATTCTTTCCCATTGGCAATAAAGGTATTTCCAATCACTTCACTAATCACTCTGGGAGCTGATTTATCAAGGAAGAAAGTCATTGTTTTCTTTGCTTCTACATTTCCTACCTTGTCGGAAGAAAAATAGGTAATGGAATGTTCTCCTTCTGAAAGACCTGTCAATTTGATGGGTTGAGTATAGGTAATCGTTCTCCCTTCATCAATGCTGTAAAATGTCTTTGAAACTCCTGAGATGTCATCTTTGGCTGAAAGAACGATCGTTGTTCTTTCAGAAACACTTTGCTCCGACTGGTCACCTTCAATGGCGACACTAGAGATAGGAGCAGCTAGGTCAGGTCGAAATTTCATGGATTTTGGGTCGCTAGCGTTACCTACATTGTCTACCGTATAATAGCTAATCGTATAAATTTTGTTTTCTGGTAATTTGATGGTCTGATTATATCTTTTGTATTCAGTTTCATCAATGGAATAAAAGATGTCCTCAACCCCTGAAAGGTTATCTTTTGCCTCAAATGAGATTTCGTTTCCATTGGAAACGGTTACTCCATCCAGTTTTGTTTTTTGGTCTCCAATCAAAATTAAATTCACATTAGGAGCCGTTCCATCAGCATAGACCTTAAACACTACGTCTTGTTTTGGCAAGACTGTCTTTTTAGTTTCTGGGTCCACTGCCCACGGTGATTTTATGCTATTATATCCCTCTGAATCAAAATACATTGGGTAACTATAAGAAAGATTCTGGCCCTTTAAAACAGTTGCGTCGCTACCGTCTGGTTTGGTTGAGATACTTAGATATACGGGTATATCCCTGTTAACAAATACCTTATCCGTTGAGTCTTTGAAAATTCTCTTCTCATGTGTTAATCGATCCTGAGAAAAAGCACTTGTTGTGAAAAGTACTGCAAATAAGATCGAGGCATAGGTTTTCGTGAACTTCATATTTAACTTGTTATGCTGGTAATGGCCTCTAAGAAAAGACCTGGTTGGTTTATTGGTTAAACTTTAAGATATAGGAAACTAAATTATCGATCAACTATTAAATATATCGATTAAGTTTTTTTATTCAATAACTATATTAGGTTCAATCATAACTATATCCTCTTTTTCAACGATTACCTGACCAGGCAGTGCTCCTTTAACCTTTCTCACGAATTTTTTTGGGGTGTAGATCACGGGACATAGTGTATCCGTTTTTCGTTTAGAGTTAGCTGCTGCTATGCCCGCTGCATATTCAATTATATGTTTTGGAAAATTTTGTCCTGGTATTTGTCGGAGGATGACATGAGATCCTGCAACATCTTTAGCATGTAACCATAAGTCATTCTTGTTAGCTATTTTCAATGTTAATTCATCATTTGCCTTGCTGTTTTTACCAACCAATATTTTCCATCCATCCATTTCAAATTCATGAAAGGGAAGGTTTTCTGTTTTCTGCTTTGGTTGCTTCAGGTTAAGATCCTTCTTAAATTTTCTTAGTTCCTTATGCGTTTGTATTTCGAGTAGTGTAAGAATCTGCTTACTTAGTTCTTCTATAAGATTCTTTTTTGTTTTTATGTTACGTTTTAGGGCCCTTATCTCCTGATGACGATTTTTGGCTTTCCGATAATAGGTTTCAGCATTTTTTTGTGGCGATAATGTTGTATTTAATTTGATGGTAATGGGTTGGTTAGTGTAAATATCAGTAAGGACTATTTTCTTAAGACCTGTTTGAATATGATGAAGATTTGCCATTAGAATATTGGCGATTTCTTCAGGATTTCTGGCCTCCTCCATTTCATGAAGTTTAAGTTGATTCTTCTGGATGTAGTTCTCTGATTTTTTTATCCGCTGCTTGAGTTGAATGATCAATTGGTCTTTTTCTTTCTCGAAAAAAAGATTTTTCACCGAAGTTTCATAAAGCCAATTGGACGCAAAAATGGTATCATGAGTAGTTATATCAGAAGAGTCAATTAGGCTAATTCTTGGCTGAACTGAGTCAATTAACCAGATAGGGTTGGATTCAAGAGCTGAAAGTAACTTATTTAATGCTACCCATTTTTGACGCTGGTCTAATTCATTGAATTTTGTTCTTTCCAGAAATATTTTCACGTCCTTACCTAGTGCAGGAATATATTGAAGTGGATCATAATCAAAAGAGGCAAAAACATTCTCTGATATGTCAATAGGTTGGTGCAGCGCTTCGCGTGTTACTTTAAGATCTTGTGAAAGGTTTTTTCTGAAAATACTTTTTACCACTGACCCATCATGATGTAAGATATTGGCTCTTCTCGCATGCATTTTAAAAATGAGCGAATCGTTGCATTCAAATTGTAATTCAAATGATCGTTCGAAAGCAAAAGGCTTTACGGCTTTAATTTTTTTATTGATTAAATCCTGGAATAAGTCGACGCTATTTCTTCCTGCACGTGCAAAGGTTTCCGGAAAGGAAAGAAGCGAAACAATAGGGTCGAGATTAGCTCTTATGTAGAAATGACGGGAGTTTTCATAAAAAGCAAGAACAAGTTCATCCTTGTTTTGTGAGAAACATTCCTTTAATGCAAGCCCGCTAAGTTCTTTGTTCAGGCTATGTGCTAATCTTTTAAGGAAAAAGTAGTTATGAAACACAATACACTAATTGTCTAAATCGATTTTTAAACCATCCCAAGCTAATTGAATATTATTTGGTAGCTCTTTGGAAACTTCTGAATGTAAACCAAGTTTATGACTGATATGAGTGAGGTAACCTTTTTCTGGCTGAAGTTCTTGCATTAACTCTAAGGCCTCCTCCAGGGTAAAATGGCTGATGTGCTCCGTTTTTTGCAATGCATTGAGTACGATAATCTTCGAGCCTTTGATTTTATCCTTTTCTTCATTACTGATCTTTTTAGCGTCGGTTATATAAGTAAAATCTCCAAATCTGAATCCAAGTACTGGCAGCCTGTAATGAGTCACTCTTATGGGTGTTATCTCCTTTCCTTCAATATCAAAGGTTTTATTAGTTATTACATTCAATTTAACTCGTGGTACTCCAGGATACTTCTTTTCGGCGAAAATGTAGGAGAACTCCTTTTGAAGTTGTTCAAGTACTAAATCTTCACCATAAATAGGCATATCTTTTTTTTGAAGAAAATTAAAGCTTCTGATATCGTCTAGACCTGCCGTATGATCTTTATGTGCATGAGTAAATAATACTGCATCTAAGTTCTTTATTCGTTCCCTAAGTATTTGTTGTCTAAAATCGGGGCCGGTATCTATGACCAAGTGTAGACCTTTATATTCAAGATAAATAGAAGATCTTAATCGTTTATCATGATAATCTACTGACGAACAAACTTCGCAAGTACAACCAATAACAGGTACACCTTGTGAGGTACCGGATCCAAGAAATATGGCTCTCAAAGTTGTAATTGATTATTTGTAATCTCAGCATATAGTTTTTGATTACTATCACTAAGTTTCCGGCTGTCAACCTCTATCGATCTAAGTATCTCTATGATACTATTGATCTTACCTTCCAATGCAAAAAATTTATTAATCACCGCCACCTTGCTATCGTTTAATATACAATATCCTGATTGAAAATTACCTTTTTCGTAGCGTAAAACGTATTCTGTTTCAGACATCACATCTTCTAATTTATTCAAAAAGTGATTGGTGTATTTAATTGTCATTCGTGAATTCTTTTACCTTTTCAACCAATGAATCATAGTTTAATGGTTTTGGGATAAAAGCATTAATGCCCACAGCCTCAAATTCTTCCTTCGTGTAATTATTCGCATTTCCGGTGATGGCAATAATGGGGATATTTTGATTGGTGCCATCTGTTGACCGAATCGCTTTAGCACACTCCATTCCATCCATCACGGGCATATGTATATCTAATAGAAGGAGGTGATAAGTATCTTTTTCAATCAAATCCAGTACCTGTTTTCCATTTTTAACGGATACAATATCGAAATTTAGTTGTGATAGGATCTTTTTGGTAAGATTTTGAATTACACTACTGTCTTCGGCTACTATGATTTTTTTACTCATTTGTAACAAGTATGTTTTTAGAACTTTCTTTGAACTCTTTAAAGAAAAAATTAAGCTTAACCAATTCGTCCTTCAACCCTTCAAAGGTATTTTCTTTTAGTCTTTTCTCAATTAGTGCTGCTTGGTTTGATAATTTTTCTACTCCCAAAGTTCCGGCATTGCCCTTGAGGGTATGGAGCTCACCTTTCATTTTCTCAAAATTGTTTTCCTTGTAATGAAGAATGGTATTTCTCACCAGCGAGGTAGCTTCCTTTTTGAAATCAATGAGTGTAGACTCTATAAGCTCCTGACCTCCATATTTTGCGAGTTGATCTAGTGTTTCATGATTTATTGTTTGCGCCTCTTTATGGTCCGTCGAAGAGGTATCTGAGCTTTCTATTGCAGACTCAAACCGTACCCAATCTTTGATTTTCTGTATCAAACCATCAGCTTTAATTGGCTTTGCCAGATAATCGTCCAACCCCGCAGAAAGAAACCTTTCACGATCCTCTTCCATTGAGTAGGCAGTCATTGCGATTATTGGTGGACATGTTTTTAATCCGAGCTTTCGAATTTCTTCCGTGGCTTGTATACCATCCATTTTTGGCATTTGTATATCCATCAATATCAAATCGAAAGGATTCTGAGCAGCTTTTTCGATTGCTTCAAATCCATCAATAGCCTCGATTACGTTACACCCGGATTTAATTAAAATATTACTTGCGACTTTCCTGTTGACATCATTGTCATCGACTAATAGTATAAGTGGTTGGTTATCAGTGAACTGCTTTGTTAGTGAAGGATTTTTAGTTACCTGTTTCTCAGTCTCACCTTCGATTTGCTTAGCCTGGAATGTAAACCAAAAGGTACTTCCCAATCCTTTGGTTGAGACAACTCCAATATCACCCTTCATTGATTTAACTAATTCCTTTGAAATAGCCAGGCCTAGTCCGGTTCCTCCAAAATTCTTTGAACTACTATTGTCTAATTGATGAAAGCTCTGAAATAGACTCTTTTGATCTTTCTCTGAAATGCCAATTCCTGAGTCTTTGATAGATACTTTAAACGTGTAATTTTCGCCTTGTTTTGAGTGTATTCTTAGACTCATGTTGATGTCACCTTGCCTTTTATTGAACTTAATAGCATTTGAAGTGAGATTTGAAATAACCTGTATCAGTCTTGTTTCATCAGCTAGAATCCAATTAGGAATCTCCGGGTCAACATGATAAAAGAGTGTGTGTCCTTTAGTTGAGGCTTGCTGGGAATAAAGGCTAAATACTTTGTCCATGGTTTTAGTCAGGTCAACCGGACCGTACTTTAGTTGCATCTTACCTGCCTCAATTTTAGATAGATCCAGAATATCATTAAGGATATTCATCAGTGTCTGGGAGGATCGATTGATGGTCTGAACAAATTCAGTTTGATCTTCATCCAACCTTGTACTTGCTAAAACATCGATCATACCGATGATTCCGTTCATCGGAGTTCTGATTTCATGGCTCATATTGGCTAGAAATCGATCTTTAACTTTCAAAGAGTGCTCGGCCATTTCCTTGGCTTTCTTTAGCTGCTCATTGGTTTTTTTAAGCTGAGAAACATCTCTGGCAACGCCTTCTACTTCGACATTTTTGTCTTTACGAATAAGTCGTATGTTAAAAAGAAAAGAAAGTTTGTTCCCTTTAGAATCGATTACTGCACCTTCAATGTTACGGATTCTTTCTTCCTCTATGATTCGTGAAAACATGTGCATGATTTGCCTTTTCTTATCTGCATACTGCATGATGTTAGTGCCGACAACATCTTGCGAAGAAAATCCAAGTACTTCCTGTACAGAGGGGCTGATCATCGTAATAACCCCTTTCATATCACACCGGAAGTAGATGTCCTGAAATGATTCGAAAATGTTTCTAAATTTTTCCTCACTGGCAATTAATGCACTTTCAGATTCCTTCTTTTCAGTTATATCATTTGCAATCACTGATAACTCTTCGATTCGTCCATCTGGTAAGAAAATAGGGTTGATGAATACTTCTCTCCAGATCAGCTTGCTATCTCTATCTTTAGTTTTGATCTGGAAATTGACAAATTTTCCATCAAAAGCTTCATTGTATTTATGAATCCAGAATTTAACTCTTTTCATCGAGAGCTTATCTAACGAAACCTCCTGTAAACTTTCACCGATTTTAGGCTGTATATCGTAGTACCTTTCAAAAGCAGATGCATAATTATCATTGAAAGAGGTGAATCGTAGCTTTTTATCAACTGACCATATTTCATGAGTACTACTATCGAATATGGCACCAAGAGCTGCTTCTTGATTTACGATCTTTTCCTCTTTGTCTTTGCGCTCCATCGCAAGGCTGATTTGTCCCGCTATGTAATCCAGAAGTTCTAAGTCTTTATTATTAAAAGAACTTTGATCTCTATAACTGCATATGGACATAATCCCACTCTCATTGGAAGTGGTGATAAGTACACCAAGCCATATTTTAGGAACTGGGTCATTGAAGGTTATTCCCTTTTGTTTCCCAATCTTTTTAATACCTTCTTCATAAATAATCAGTGAGCGATTCCTTTCAAAGGCATAATCCATCAGGACTTTATCAATATCAAATGATAAATCATTGCGTTCAAGTTGCTCATTGATACAAAAAACCTGCTTATAGTTCCTTCTGCCTTTTAGGTTAATCTGAAAATTTTTTACACGAAGCATCTGATTGAGCTGGAAGTATATGTTTTGATAAAGCTGCTCCAGGTCATTTTCTGTAATCGTGATATTTCCTATTTGGTAGTAAAGGCTTTGCGCGCTCTCAGCTCTTATTCTTTCTGTTATATCATAGAAGATACATCGGTATTCAACAGGTTCTCCATTTTCAAAAACAGACGTCATTTTACCGGTTACGTAGATATTTTTTTCTGTTTTTGAAATGAGGACCGTCTCAAATTTTTCAAATCTGCTTCCTGCAGTGATTTTTAAAATATTCTGTAAAGAGCCTCTTCTGTAATCTTGATGTACAACATCTAAAAACTTGAGATCTGTTACTTCTTCTTCACTATATCCGAGCTTCTTTTTGACGGCTTCATTGGCAAAACGAATCTCACCTGTTACTCGAAAAATGATGATTAAATCATTTGAATTATCAAATAGGTCTTTGAGGTTTTGGTTGGTTTTATCAATCAGGCTATAGTACTCAAGTTGAGCATTCTCTAGCTCATTCTCGAGTTTGGTGATTTTCTTTTTAAGGGATGATATTGTCTTATTAACTTCAGCTTCTGCCATTGCTATTAAAATTAGCCATTTTAGTGTTGCGAGGCATTAATAAAATGTAATATTTACCCGTTGTGCTAGTTAAGTCAAAGCTACTTTCAAATTATTGATGGGTCTTT
>CAYWOQ010000059.1:15212-22501 GCA_964459925.1 uncultured Roseivirgaceae bacterium | reverse complement strand
ACCTGCACAGTAGTTGTGGTCCTCTAGAATTTTAAGAAGTTCACTTTTAATTTCTGTTCGCCTTCTTAAATGAAAATTTGCAAGAACATCCTTTTGTGAGATGGAATTAATCATTGGGTAAAGTTTAGTTCGGAATAGCTTCTTGCTGAACACTTTTAATGCAGGACAATTTAAAGCCAGGGCAGTTAACTCAGCAATCGGACTTGTTACTATAACCGCATTACACTTAGAAACTTTGTGAAGCGAATCCATAAGCTGATTTTCTAAATCCAATATGACAAACGCTATTTTAGTTTCATTCTTTATTGAGTCTACAATAGAGGATATTTGAGAAGGTTTCATATTATCATACCCATACATAATCCCCACTTTGGTTATTTGGCTAGGATCATCATCAATGGATGATGTCAACGATTTGATCACATCCAATAATATATTTCCCATATAAATACCATCCATGCCTGATGGTAAATCCGTAAAAAACAGATCTATGTATTTTCTATGTATGGGTTTATGAACAATATTCGATCTGATAGACTGGTGCATAAAAGCTGTCTTTATCCCGTTTCTTTTGGCTTGCTTAAATAGATTTCGATTAAAACGTAACCCTACCTGAAGAAAAACATCTGGATTCCAGTTTATATGCTGTTTTATTTCTTTGGCACTGGAAACCTTACATTCACTTCTAATATCAAGCCGTTCAAACCCTGCAACTAGCTTTTCAATAAGTAGCAAATCGAGCGAATGCTCGTATAAGAACAGGTATTTCATCTATTCTCCAAAGTAATCAACATAATTTCGTGGCGTTTCGTATAGCCTTAATTGATGTAAAGCTGCATGTGGATTTAATTCTTTTATACGAGGGTGTAGTATTTTCCAAAACTCGGCAATGATATTTTCGCAGCTTGCCATTTTACCTTTCATGAATGGGACATCCAGGTTTAGGTTTTTATGATCCACCTTGTCTATGATCTCCTTTCTGATCAGTATGCTTAGCTTTTTTAGGTCCACAACAAAACCAATATCCGGATCTGGAATCCCTTTAACGGTAACTATGAGTTCAAAATTATGCCCGTGCCAATTCTCATTTGCGCACGGGCCAAATACTTCGAAATTCTTTTTCTCAGACCATTCAGGCTTCCACAGCTTGTGTGCTGCATTGAAGTGTTCTTTACGATGTATATAAAGCATAAAATGGCCCTTTCAAGAAAGGTTGAACAAATATGACTATCTAAGAATTATCTTGTCAACGTATTCAGTGATCTTGTTAACGTCTTTCATTTTCTTCAGGTCACGTTCCACATTTTCAGTATAATAATCTCTTAGTTTTATACCCTTTGTCAGAAGTTTTTTCATTGAAGCATATGCTTCTTTTTCGGATATATTCCCCTTCTTCAGAGATTTTTCGTAATACTTATTTACTTTTTTAACCGCTTTATAGATTTGAGGCTTTATTATTATTTTCTCTTCTACTGAATATGCGCCTCCACTTTCTTCATAATAAACATAGTAGTTCTCAAACTTATTCATCAAGGCAGTAATTGTATCTCCTAAAACGTGAGGCCCAACATAATAACCTCTTTTGGTAGCAGAACCACCGGAGCCCGATTCATTTTTATTTAAATAAACTCCTCCACTTCCAGAATTATTTACTATTGCCTGGCCACTTACTGTTAATACTGTCATTAGAATAAAACACGTAACTAATATTTTCTTCATACTATTTGATAATCTTAAATTTTGAATTGTTGTTAATGTCTAAAAAGTAAATTCCGTTATTAAGAGTAGTAAAGTCAATCTTTCCGTTTTCTAATTTTCCACTTCTAACTTTTCTGCCAGTGAAATCATAAATATTGAAACTTGCATCGTATCCAGCATCAATTACCTGCAAATAATCAATTACAGGGTTCGGGAATACTTTAATCGTTTGTTCGGTTCTTACACTGAGTACAAATGTTTCAACTACAACCTCATTAGAGCTTTGGGACGCAAATACATCATAACCTTTTGCTATAACTCTATAAGTATATATTTCACCACTTGTGATGTCTTCATCTGTAAATTCAACAACATCTATACCTGTTTCTCCTAATTGTTGAAATTCACCATTATTAATTGATCTTTCAACTATAAACCCTAGTTCATTTGTAGAATTATCTACCCAAGTAAGCGAGACGGTATTTTGGTCTGAAGTAGCTACTAGATCGCTTGGTGCATCTAAACTGTAATCAGGAATAATTTCGATATCGTCTATGTACAGGCTATTTCCATTATAGCATATAGACTCTATGTCAATAGCAATAAACTCATCTTCATCGGTCAATTCATAATAATCTGCTAAAGTGATCCATTCATCTGGTGATTGAGGCACATACCTTTCAGATGACGTTGTTGGGACAGGATTTGTGATGCCACCAGCTAATTCAACACCACCTGTCTGAATGAGTGCAATTCCTGAAGAACTACAGTTGGTTTTTACGTTGATATTCAATGAATCATAAACATTTTCAATATTGCCATCTCCATTATCAGCTATTCTAGCCTGATACGCCGCTTTTAGGCTAACGTTAACACCTTTTAGTCCACTAGTTTGAAGTGGTAATAATTGTAGACGATCAGTTTGTGGTAGGTTTTGCGCATCGTAATTGAAATTATCAACCAATAATGAGCTACCTGCCACTATAGATGAATTTACATCGACTAGCTCAAATGTGATGAAATTGTCTGGATTATCAACTGTGATATTAGAACCAAAGGAATTTTCATTGAATGCATTAACTTGGGCTTCATCAATCACTCTACTTAAGGGATCGTCGATAAATATGAGATTATTTCTTGTAAAAGAGACGCTTTCACCAGAAGTACCTGTACCAGTCAAAGTGACTGAAAACAAGCCACCAGAATTATAGGTTACAGTCGGATTAGGATCTGTTGATGTTGCTGGTTCACCACCCTTAAACTCCCATTGCCAACTATCAATACCAAAGCCATTGGCCGTAAATGTGATTTGATCGCCAACACATCCATCGCTGGAAGAGAAACTAAAATTTACAATTAAATCATCAGTAGTGAAATCCAGATAATTTCTACCAAACTCAAAACCTCTACGGATTCTATCATATTGGCCTGATGTAAATAAGTTCTGACATTCATCAGGCGAATATGCCATAATATTTGCTGGATTTGGCTTAAAGATATCGCCGTTTGCATCTTTTTCTCCTGCACCATATGAACAATTGGTAACCTTTCCAGCAAGGTTTGGATCAGCCGGTGTATCGCAAATATCGTCTCCGGCTATATTACAATTACTCCCATCTACCAATTCATCAGTTGTTCCATTATTCGTTTTCCCGTGTGTATGGTATAAACTAAAATAATGTCCTAGTTCATGCTCTAATGTAGTTGCACCACCAAGCGTACAACCATAAGCCACAATTATTCTATCTGAACCCTGACCAGGAAAATTTGTATAACCACAAACCGGGGATCCATTAACCGCAGCAGTTCCGAAGAAATAAACATTTACTACATTTCTTACCTGATTTCCAACTGCAACCGCACCTTCGTTTGGGGAATTAAAATTGTAATTATCTGGATCGACTATTCTGTTATAATCTCCTACATGAAAGAAAGACATTTTAGCAGAGGCATAAATAGAATTTATTTGACTGAGTAGTGCCTCCGCTTGTTCATTAGTTGCGCCAAGATCTCCTTCATTTTCAACAATAAAATGAAACTTTATTGGAATATTAACTGAAGCAACATTCGACGCTTGTCTTCCATTGATTGAAGTTCTGGTACTTTTAATAAATCGATCAATGTACCGAATATCCTCCGTTGTTGCTACCGTACCACAGACCTCTTCCTGGCCATATGAATTGAAACAAAACAGAATAACTGCTATTAAAAATGTGTATCTACTCATAATCATCTCTCCATTAAACAAAACAAGAGCAATGATTCCTCATCGCTCTTGTAACTATTATGTATTTAGAAAAGTTTCTAAACTATTCTACTATTTCGTCGATTACCTTATCTAATACATGGATTACTCCATTTGAGGCTAACCCATCTACTCCTGTGATAATGTACTGTGTATCGGAAACATCACTAGCATCCCCTATGAAACCTAATTGCTCGACACCAGCATCATCAAATACAGATGTAATAGTTATCGTAGCACCATCCAGTGTAGTCAATGTAGGTCTATCCTCCGCAACTACTACAGAAAACTGTATATCATTTGGTATGATGTGCAGACTAAGTACATCCTCTAAATCATCCAGTACATCCTGATCATTTACGCCACCGTCAGATAATGTATCTAAATCAGCAAGCGATGCATAACCTGTTGCGGCTGTGAATGCGTCATTATTAACTGCGAAGATGGTATGATCACCTGAATTTACGACAGAGTTAAGACCTGTCAACTCAAGAGTTCTTCCAAAGAATGAAAGTGTATCTACCGCAGAAATAGTCTCTGTCAAATTAGTTGCCGGAAGCGGTACAAATGATCCAGAGCTAAATAACCACAATGATGACCCCTTGTACCAGGTAATAGCACTAAATACTGAATTCCAGTTCGTTCCACTGGTGGCTCCGAATGCATTTCTAGCTCCACTACCGCCATTAAGATACTCTCCGCCACCACTTGTAGCTGCAATAAAAAACTCATCACCATTTACTGCAGTGATTCGAGATCCATTCGCTGCACCATTGATCGGTGTGCTTACGTCAAACATTCTACCAGTGATGTAGTCTATTGCGGCTTCTTCAGATGCAAATGCAGAAACATCAGCAGGACCAAACAATTGAACATATACATTGTACTGGTTAGCTATATCGTAGATATCCGTATAGCTAGTGGAATTCACAAGACTAAAGAAGTTCTCAAAACCAATTCCAGTAATTCCGAATGCACCATCCACTGGACCCGCTAAACCTACTGCATCACTAAAAGTGAACAGATCACTAATTACTGAACCTACTCTATGAATCACGCCATTTCCTGTATTGATATTTGCTTGAGTCACGTCTACGCCGTTGAAACTAGGTCCGTCACCGACAAGCATCTCCTGTACACCGTCTGCTTCAGCTCCAGCAGCAGTTGCTACATACGTTCCACTTTCAGGAAGTCCCGTAGAATAAATTCTTCCACCGATTACGTGGAATAACAACACGTCTGACAATGCTTCTGGAGTTAATCCTTCGATAGCCGTACTGTCTAAACCAGCAGCTCTGAAAGCAGCATCATCTGGTGCCAACAGTGTAAATTCAGTAGAACCACTTAATGTGGCATTTAATCCAGCTTGCTGAACCGCGTAGCTTAATAATTCAAGGTCTGAATCTCCATTTATACCAGCAAGAATGGTAGCAGCAGGTATTTCAAGTACTATATCAATACCATGGATCCTTCCGTTGCTAGATACCAGATCAGTTTCTACAATGTTACTCTTACCATTTACCGCACCATTGTTAAAGAAAATTGATCGTCCTTCTAGTGTTGCTACAGACGAAGGCAATTCAGATGATGGCACATCAGAACTTGCCACGTGATAAGATAACAAAGCACTTAACGTCCCCTGATCTACCTCGGCCAATGAAGAAACTCCCAATTGCTCAAGTAGATTGCTAAATGCGATATTATTTGGAGCAAATACAGTAATACCGCCGGTACTGTTAACTGCCGACGTTAATCCTGCAAGCTCAATCGCATCAACGAGTACTGTGTACCCATTTGCGGCTAATACCTGTGTCGTGCTTAAATCAGACGTTTCTGCTGATGTACTAACTGCTGGGTCATACTCGGAACATGACCAAGTGATCAGCATAAGCGCTAGTAGGCCTATTTTATATATATATTTCTTCATCTTATTGTACTTTTTTGTATTCAATAATAAACTCATCAAAGTTTGCACCACCTTGATTAGTGTAGGAAATCACCAAGTTGAAGGAAAGTGAACCTTCGTTGAAACTCCCAGTACCATAAACATCTGGCTCATCAGTAGGAAGTATTCTTGCTTGAGAACCTTGAGTAATATTCAAGTTATATCCAGCATCAATTGAAACTGTCATAGGACATGTTTGAAAAAACATGGTCACATCATCTGCATGAATACCCCCAGAAAGAATAGCCGTCTGGCCTAGTGGATCACTAGGATCTCCAGTCAATGTTACATTTCCTAGACCAGCCCATTTGGCAGTATTCTCGCAAAAACCATCATTAAATGCTCCAGGGGCAGCGCAAATAGATAAAACTTCATACTCACCAGCCCAAACACCTGGAATATCGATTGGACAATCGTCATCAACGATGTTCAATGAAAAGGTTTTATTGATCTGGGACGCTTGCTGTCCTAGTGCATAAGAAGGATCTGAAACTGCAGTAATATCGAATATAACAGTAACATCTCCAGTTGGCTGAAGATCTTCTCTCAATCCTACTGAAAAGCTAACTGATGTTTCATTTGCAGGGATAACCACAGCATTTAAATCTACTGTCGGTATAATCTTAGCGGAAGCATCATCGCCAGCAGCAAAGAAATCTGATTCTTCGTTGTATGTTGCAGTAGCTGTAATTGCAACAGTAAGTGGCGCTGAAAAGTCCGTAGTTGTTCTTTGAACAGTCAGGATCAATTCATTATTACCAGCTGTAGCCACACCATCTGCAGATAAAACTGCAGCACTTTCCACTATAGATGCTGAAGTAGCACTAAATGCTACATATCGTTGATCGTAAGTTCTGAAGTCTTCCTCTGCACAAGAGAAGAAGATCAAACCGATCAACCCTATCATTATATAATTTTTATTGAATAATCTCATAATTCTAGTATCCTGGATTTTGTGTCAAATTAGTATTTAGTAATACTTCTCTCTGCGGCACAGGCAATAACGCATCAGTACTTTGCCATGTAGATGGATTAACTGTTTGCATCACAGCATCTACCTGGCCTGTTCTAATAAGATCGTACCATCTGTGTCCCTCAAAAGATAATTCCACAAATCTTTCATCAAGAATTGTGTTGATATTTGCTGAAGAAATGGTAGGCATTCCCGCCCTTGTACGTAAGGTATTGACATCAGCCACAGCTGCTGCAGTACCTATTGCGCCTTCCGCTCTGATCAAATACATTTCAGCCAAACGAAATACGATGGTATGATCCGAACCATTTTGTAGATCCGAGTATTTAGTTACATATGATCTACCTAAAGCATCGCCTCCATTGACTTCTGATAGTACTCTTGAATCACCAGTAGCTAATAAGGTAGGACCAACAGCGTATTCAAAT
>CAYWOQ010000059.1:0-15202 GCA_964459925.1 uncultured Roseivirgaceae bacterium | reverse complement strand
AAATCTACCATCTGGTAAGAATTGGAACGGGTAATCCGTTTGATCCTGAAGACTAAAGAAAACAGAGAAAATAATTTCACTACTGGTAGAACTAGGAACGAAAATATCTTCATAATTAGGTTCCAAAGTGAACCCACCATTGGTAATAATATCATCTGCCAATGTAGCAGCAGCTGAAACATTTCCTACATATAAATTAGCTCTCGCTCCTAAAGCTTTAGCAGCCCACTCAGTAGCTCTGAATTGCTCTTCCCCTCCCAAATCAACTCCTGCTAATGCAGAAGCAACAGCTGCTGCTTCAGAAATCACATAGTTATATACATCAGCTCTTGAGGTTCGACCAATCGCCTGATTTGTCACAATATCAGCAGTCTCAGTCAATGGAGCATCTCCATACAATGCTGTTAAGTTGAAGTAAGCAAGTGCTCGCACAAACCTAGCTTCAGCAGTATATTGGGCTCTTAAAGCGTCAGATAATCCCGGTAGTTCAGGATTCGCTGCAAAATTTTCCAATATAGTATTTGATCTAAAGATTGTAGAATAGGCCTGGAACCAAACATCATCTGCAGTTACATTGGTAGAAATGATCTCATTTTGATCCATTTCAGCAATCGTTGGAAATGACCCTGAGTGAGTTAACTCATCACTTAGCACTCCTGGATGTGCTACATACTCCAAGTCATACATACCCTGTAATCCAGAATACAAGCCTAAAACGGCTGTGGCTGCGCTCTCACCATCAATAATTAATTGATCTGAGGTAATTAAATCTGCTGGCTGTTGCTCTAGGTAATCTTCGCACCCTAAAAGACCAACAGATATTATCGTTAGTAATATTAATTTTTTCATTTGTATCGTCGTTTATATTCCGATATTAACACCAAAAGTGTACATTTTCAGCTGAGGGAATGTAAGGAATTCTGTTCCTGCCGAAGTGGCTGTGTTACCAAAAGTACTCACCTCAGGATCAGCACCCTGGTATCTTGTGAAAGTCAACAAGTTTTGACCTGTTGCATATACTCTCAAGTTTCTCAACTTCAATTTAGAAGTGATAGATGATGGAAAGTCATATGCCAATTGAACATTTTTCAATCGTAGATATGATCCATCACTCAAGTATCTGCTGTTATCAGAATTATCAAGTGTGTTCTGGGTAGTAGCTCTAGGAACATCAGTGATGTCTCCAGGCTGCTTCCATCTTCTCAAGATTTCATCTGTAAGACCCCATGGTCCAGAAACGTTATTAGAGAATTGAAGGGTGTTGTTATATACATCAACTCCGTATACATATTGCCAGAATACGCTCAATGAAACCCCTTTCCATGAGAAGTTTGAAGTAATACCTCCTATGAAGTTAGGCGCGTGATCACCAATCACTGTTTGATCATCTCCAGTGATGGAACCATCACCATTCACGTCTTCAAAAACCGAAAGCCCTGTACCAGGATCAACTCCTAACCAGTTGTAACCCCAAAACGAGTTCAATGGAAGTCCTTCTCTTACAACTGAAGCGAATCCAAAGAAGATGGGTTCATCATCAACAAGAGATACCACCTCGTTTCTCAAGAACGTATGATTAATATTTACATCCCAAGTGAATTCTCCTGCTCTTACAGCAACACCACCTAATTCAATTTCAATACCTTCATTTCTTATCTCACCAACATTCGCATCTACTGACCGGAATCCAGTTACACCTACTATTTGATCCGCGAAAAGTAGTGACTCAGTGGTCGCTCTAAAGACTCCCACATTAAGATTTACCCGGCTTTGGAACAACCCTAACTCCAGACCTATGTCAGTTGTGGTTGTTTCCTCCCATTGCAACTCAGGGTTCGCAATGGTTTCAGGAACAAAAGCAGGCTGATCCAGGTAGTTACCACCTGCATTAAATGCACCAATAAAGGTGAAGTTACCAATTCGGTCGTTCCCTGTAATACCGTGTGAAGCTCTTAATTTACCAATAGTTAACCAAGGTAGGTCTATAAAATCTTCATCAGCAAAATTCCATGCTGCAGACACTGCCCAGAACGTACCAAATCTGTTATTTGCTCCGAATCGAGAGGAACCATCTCTTCTAACAGAAAGGGAAGCAACATATTTCTCATCGAAAGAGTAATTGACTCGACCGAATAATGAGTTAAAGCTGTATTCTTCTGCGAAAGAATCACCAGCCGTAATGTTTGCTGCAGAGATAATGTACTGTAGACTTGATCTTGCAAAGCTTGTACCAGTCACAAAATTGGTTAACTGGTTTCTTTGCTGTAAGGTAGATCCTACTACTGCTGTCACTTTATGTGAATTAAATCTTCTGTTAAATCTTAGTGTTGGCTCAATAATATAAGTCCCGAACTGATTCGAAACGAATGTACCAGAACCATTATTACTTCTTCCCTGAGCGGTTTCTGCAGGAGTGAAAATATCTTCTGTACTTTGAATCCAGTCATAAGACACGTCTGTTCTGAAATCTAGACCATCAATGATTTTGTATGTAAAGTTCACGTTACCAAGGAATCGATACGTACTGTTTTCTTGCTTGCTTTGCTCGGCAGCTCTTACAGGGTTTGTATTAAATGATGGCAAAGCATCTACATACTCTCCGGTTTCAGGATCAATGTTAGGTCTAAAGTTTGGAGTCAAAATCGCAGCAGAAGCAATTCCATAAATGTTATTATCATTTTGAATCACATTCTGTCTTGAATTGGAGAAACTCAAACTTGATGAGATCTTAATTCTATCCGTTGGATTGTAATCAGAGTTTAGTCTCAAAGAAAAACGCTCAAATTCAGATCCAATCATAATTCCCTCTTCATCTCTGTAGTTACCACTTAAGAAGAATGTAAATTTCTCACTTCCTCCTGATGCACTTGCTTGGTATTCAGAAATTCTTGCCGTTCTGAAAACCAAATCGAACCAATCCGTATCTGTTACACCGTCCCAGCCTAATTCTTCATTTGTTAATGGAATTGAGCCTGGATTATCATTCAATATCGCTTCTCTTTCTACTTCAATTTGCTGTGCAGCGTTCAGCTTTGTGTAATAATTAGTGAACTCGCCAAAACCAGTCCATGCTCTTATATCAATGTTACCTTTTCCTGCTTTACCTCTCTTAGTGGTAATTAATACCACTCCATTAGCACCTCTTGCACCGTAAATGGCTGTTGATGAAGCATCTTTAAGAACCTGAATTGATTCAATATCCTGAGGGTTGATCGTATTTAAAACGTTTTGATCTTGTCCTCCAACATTATCTCTGGTAACATCACCAGACTGCACAATCACACCATCAATAACGTATAATGGCTGGTTGCTGGCGTTGATAGATGACGTACCTCTAACGCGTATATCAAAAGAACCACCAGGGGTTCCTGATGATCCGGTTACAAAAACACCCGACGCAAGACCTTGTAACGCTTGATCCGGTGTATTGACAGGAAGTCTGCTTATTTGTTCATTGTCGATTGATGCTACAGCACCCGTCAACTCTTTTTTAAGTGTAGACCCATAACCGACTACAACTACTTCCTGGAGTTCTGTTGCTCCACTAAGTACTAAGTCGATTGTAGTTCTTGCACCAACCTCAATCTCTTGTGTCTCGAAACCTACATACGAGAAAACTAAAGTTGCACCATCACTTACTGACAGACGATAATTTCCATCGAGATCAGTTTGGGTACCTGTAGTAGTGCCTTTGATCAGCACATTCACACCTGGTAATCCTTCACCTGTATCATCGGTGACGGTACCAGATACCGTTCTTTGCGCCATCACACCATACGATAAGCAGGTGAGAAACGCAAAACTTAGTAGTAAAATCCTCTTCATACTAACTAGTTAATTGTTAAACATTCAATATTTCAAACCCGAAAGATAGGTTAATAATGGATTATCAAACAAATTGTTTTCTTAATCCAAATTTTTTGTATTTAAGAGAAAATTTCATAGATCCGAAATTTCTTGTTTAAAGAAAAAGCATTCTTATTAAACACAAAATTTTTAATTTTAACTTTCGATTTTTCTTAAAATAAATTTTGGATATTTATTTTGTTAATAATCACGGTTTGCCCTAACCTTTCATTGGTTTATACGTATGACACAAAATTCTATTCTTCGGTTGGAGCCTCTGTTAAAATCATTTGTATTTGGTTTTATCGGTTTAGAATCTCCAAAACCTTTAGCAATTAGCCTTTTTGGACTCATTCCTCTTTTTATAAGTGCTGAATGGACAGATTCGGCCCGTTTCAGAGAAAGTCTCTTGTTGTACACTTTGGCTCCAATGTCGTCTGTATGACCACTTATCTCTACAACTATTTCCGGATTCTCATTAAGTAATTCTACTACATTATCAAGTTCAGATAACGAGCGATCATCCAATTCATATGAATCCGTTTCGAAGTATATGTTTTTAAGTATTAAAAACTCTCCCTCCTTGACCGGACTTAATTGGATATTAAGCGTATCTGAGATCGTCTCTTTGTTTGTCGTAAAACTAAAGTCCTCATAGAGGTATCCTTTTTTCTTTACATAAGCGGCTAAATCCTTCTCAATGGGTAATACCAGGTAATATTCTCCTGTAATCGAATCGGAATAATTATCGTAAAGCATGCTGTTAGTGGAAATATCCACAATTTGCAAGGAAGCTTTTAGTGGATTGTCTGTATCTCTGTCGGTAACTGTTCCGGTAAGAAAAAAGGATTTTTTAGGCTTAATTGAATTTGGAAGTTCAAAGCTCACGATGCGGCTGTCTAGTATTTCCCTATTCTTTTGAATCTCTTTTGCAAAATATCCTTCTTCACCATTTGAACTTACTAATAAAGCCACTTCATCTCTATATGAATTTATAGGATATCCTAGATTTATTGGCCTTGACCAAACAGTATCCATTTTTTCTGCCCTGTAAAGATCAAAACCACCCATGCCCGGGTAGCTATTAGAAGAAAAATAAAGGGTCTGGTTATTAAAATGTATAAATGGTGTTGTTTCATCCTTGAACGAATTGACTCTTGATCCTAGGTTCACTGGATTCGTCCATTTCTCATCTTTATAAAAGGTTACCCATATGTCTCTTTTACCATAGCCACCTATCCGATTGGAAGCAAAGAAAAGTGTCCTTCCATCAGCGGATAAGGATGGTTGTGATTCCCAATATTTCGAATTAACCGTACTACCTAAATTTCTTGGACGTGACCAAACATCACCTAACTTTTTGCTCATGTATAAATCACAGCTTCCATAGGAATCTCTTCGATCACATGAGGTAAAGATCATGGTTCTTCCATCTGCTGAAATAGAGGCAGCTCCTTCATTTAGTGAAGAATTAATTTTATCAGAGATCGATCTTGACTCAGTCCATCTACCCTTTAATTTGTAGCTGACTACAATGTCTTCATCACTACTGAATTTATCTCTTACGGTATATACTAAGGTATTACCATCAACAGTCATTGTTGGGAGGTATTGGAGTGTGTATCTATTTACCTCCCTGGGAAGTTCTTTTATTTCGAGCTTGGCTGGATTATTGATTTGATCAATGGCAAAATCAAGACTTGCTTTCAAAATAGTTATTTCTCGATCTTCAGCCTTTTCTGGTACTTCCTTTAAAAAGTCAGCTAAATAACTCTTTGCAATTTGGTAGTGTCCCCGATCAAAAGCCATGTAAGCCAATCGCTCCAAAATGGAAGTAACAGGATTGGGAGCTAGTTTTATGTAGCTTGAAAATTTAGCATAAACAGAATCCTCCTCTCCCAGTGCATTATAAAGACTCCCCATTTTTATATATGCCTCGAAAAAATCGGGATCAGCTTTGGTGGCTTCCTCCAGTAAGACTATCGCCTCTGAAAATTCCCTTTCCTTATATTTTTTATCTGCTTTCAGGTAAAGCTTGCTAGCCTTTTTATTTTGAGTAGACAGGTTTTGACACAAACAGAGTAGTGATCCCCCAAAAAGCGCAAGTGCAACTAGGCCTATTCTTAAGGCACGTTCATGTATTTGTGTGTTTGAATAGAAATCTTCCATTTAGGGTGTTTCTTGATGAAATCAACGATCAAAGGTGTCATTTCTTTCTCTTTTGACCACTCTGGTTGTAAATAAAGCTTTGATCCCTTTTTCATTTTAAGAGCATGTTCTTCGGCCCATGCTAAATCGCTTGCATGGTAAACCACCACTTTCAATTCATCTGCTACTTCATAAAATCCATCTTCAGGAGCCTTAAATTTCTTAGGGGAAAAGCAAACCCAATCCCATTCACCAGAAATAGGATAAGCCCCTGAAGTCTCTGCATTGGTCTGAAGGTCATTTGCTTTTAAGGTCTGAGTTAAACCAGATAAATTGTAGATAAATGGCTCTCCTCCGGTAATTACCACAAGTTGAGCACCAGAATCTCTTGCTTGATCCACGATGGTATTGATGTGCACCCATTCAAACTGTGATGCATCCCAGGATTCTTTCACATCACACCAAACACAGCCTACATCACAACCACCTAGCCTTATGAAATAAGCGGGCGTACCTGAGTAATGTCCCTCTCCCTGAATGGTATAGAAAGACTCCATGACAGGTAAGAACTCCGGATCACGCATGGTTGACTTGGTAGGCTTTGAGCGTATTCACCAGCAAAGAAGCTATTGTCATCGGTCCAACTCCACCTGGTACAGGAGTAATATAGCTGGCTACAGGTGCCACCTCATCATAATTCACATCACCAGCCAATCTAAATCCTGACTTTTTTGACGAATCCTCTACTCGGGTAGTACCAATATCAATAACCACCACTCCTTCTTTCACCATGTCTTTTGTGATAAGACCCGGTTTGCCAACCGCAACGATCAAAATATCTGCATCCTTCGTGTGGCTTGCCAAATCCTGTGTCAGCTTATGACATACAGTAACTGTTGCCCCACCGTCTTGTAACATCATAAGGCTAAGAGGAGCACCGGCAATTCTAGAGGCTCCAACAACCACACACCTTTTTCCTTCTGTTGGAATATGGTATCTGCGAATCAGTTCCATTACTCCGAATGGAGTGGCAGGTAATAACAACTGATGCTTAGAAATAATGCTACCAAAATTTTGATTGGTGAAACCGTCAACGTCTTTGTGTGGTGCGATTCTTTCCGTTATGTTTTCAACAGAAATATGATCAGGAAGAGGAATTTGTACAATGAAGCCGTCAATATCATCGTCTTCATTTAAGTTTTCAATGTGCTTGATCAACTTCTCTTCCGAAATGGTGCTAGCAAAGTGCATTAAGGTAAAATCAAAGCCTACTTCTTTGCATGCATTTATTTTTCCGTTCACATAGGTGTGACTAGCTCCATCATCACCAACGATTATAATTGCTAAATGAGGAGCTCGCTTTCCTTCACTCTTTATTGAGGTTACCTGCTGAGCGATCTCTTGCTTTATTTCTTTCGAAACTTTACGTCCATCTATGATTGTGGGTGACTCCATCCTAATCTAGTTTTAATACTGCCATGAATGCCTCCTGTGGGATTTCCACGTTTCCAACTTGTCGCATTCGTTTCTTTCCTTTCTTCTGCTTTTCCAAAAGTTTTCTCTTTCTGGAAATATCTCCTCCATAACATTTAGCCAAGACATTTTTCCTCATAGCTTTCACTGATTCTCTTGCAATAATCTTTGTTCCAATTGCTGCCTGCACAGCAATCTCAAACATTTGTCTTGGGATCAACTCCCTCAATTTTTCACATAAGCGTTTGCCCCATTCATATGCCTTGTCTCGGTGTACAATGGCGGAAAGTGCGTCCACCTTGTCTCCATTTAACATGATATCCAGCTTGACCATGTCTGATCTGCGGTAACCGATTAGTTCATAGTCCAGGGAAGCGTATCCCCTTGAGATCGTCTTCAACTTATCAAAAAAGTCAAATACGATTTCTGCAAGTGGAATTTCGAAGGTCAACTCTACCCTATCAGAAGTCAGATATACCTGATTTTTAATTTCTCCTCGCTTGTCTATGCAGAGCGAAATGATTGGCCCGATGAATTCAGATTTGGAAATAATCTGTGCCCGAATGAAAGGCTCTTCAATATGGCTTATCAAATTTGATTCAGGCAACTCTGAGGGAGCACTGACCTTCAAAATAGAATCATCATGCTGAATAGCGTGAAACTGTACGGATGGGACCGTCGTGATCACGGTCATATCAAACTCCCGCTCTAAACGCTCCTGCACTATTTCCATATGGAGCATTCCTAAAAATCCACATCGGAAACCAAACCCAAGTGCAGCAGAAGTTTCCGGCTCCCAGATGAGCGAA
Organism: uncultured Roseivirgaceae bacterium; assembly: GCA_964459925.1. Taxonomy (GTDB): domain Bacteria; phylum Bacteroidota; class Bacteroidia; order Cytophagales; family Cyclobacteriaceae; genus Ekhidna. Next base: position 6,926 of record CAYWOQ010000059.1, on the reverse strand, counting down.
GCATCATTTAATTGAAGTTTCTCCATGGAAGCTCTCAACTCCTCGAACTCGCTGGTTTCCACCGGGTATATGCCTGCAAAAACCATTGGTTTTACATCCTCAAAACCTTTAACCTGTCGTTGAGTCGGCCGATCTACGTGGGTAATGGTATCCCCTACTTTTACCTCTTTGGCAACTTTAATTCCAGAGATTATGTACCCAACATTTCCAGCAGATATTACTTCTCTGGGTTCGTGTTGTAATCGTAAAACCCCAATTTCATCCGCCTCATAGGTCTTACCCGTATTCACAAATTTGACCTTATCTCCCTTTTTGAGACTACCGTTGAAAACTCTAAAGAACACTTCAATACCTCTGTAGGGATTAAAGACAGAATCAAAGATCATCGCCTGTAAAGGCTCTTCAGGATCTCCTTCAGGTGCTTTTATTCTTGCAACGATTGCTTCTAAAATATCGGTGATGCCTATGCCCTCCTTTGCACTTGCATGGATTATATCTTCCTTATCACATCCAATCAAATCAATGATTTGATCTGAAACTTCTTCCGGCATTGCCCCCGGGAGGTCTATTTTGTTAAGAACAGGGATGATCTCTAAGTCGTGCTCTAAGGCCAGGTATAAGTTAGAAATGGTCTGGGCTTCAATTCCTTGCGCTGCATCTACAACTAACAAGGCCCCTTCACAGGCCGCGATAGAACGTGAAACTTCATACGAGAAATCAACATGACCAGGTGTGTCAATCAAATTGAGTGTGTATTTCTCCCCGTTAAGCTCATAATCCATATGAATGGCATGGCTCTTTATGGTTATTCCTCTTTCTCTCTCCAAATCCATATCATCCAGTAGCTGCGCTTGCATGTCTCGTTCAGTCACTGTGTGTGTAAACTCGAGCAAACGGTCTGCTAGTGTGCTTTTTCCATGATCGATGTGAGCGATGATACAGAAGTTCCGAATGTTTTTCATATGCCTCAATTCAGGAGTTTTAAGACGATGGTTCCTGAAACAGGGCGCAAAGATAGAAATAGATTATTTCGAATTGCTTGATTTATTCCCGATTCTTCGAATCAATTAGAATCGTAACCGGACCATCATTTACAAGAGAGACTTTCATATCTGCCCCGAATTCACCTGTACCAATTGGTTTTGCCATTTCACGTTCTATCGATTCAATAAATTTTTCGTACAGTGGAATAGCTATGTCTGGCTTTGCAGCTTTAATGTATGAAGGTCGATTACCTTTTTTAGTACTTGCGTGAAGTGTGAACTGACTAATTAAAAGTACTTGTCCATTTACATCTAAAAGGCTTTTGTTCATCACTCCATCTTCATCAGGGAAGATCCGCATATTGATGACTTTTTTTACTAACCATTCAATATCATCTGATGAATCAACCTCCTCAATACCCAAAAGCACTAACAAACCATTTTCAATTTGAGATTTGACAGCTCCATCTATTGAAACCGATGCTTCGGAAACCCTTTGAATTACGAGTCGCATAAGCTATTTACCTTGTTTGCTCCATTCCATGAATGCCTCTATGTCCTTACTAAGTTTACTGTAAATCATGTAAAGAACCGAAGCATCGTCGGTGAACCCCACCGCGGGTATAAAATCCGGGATGGCATCCGTTGGTGTAATGAAATAGATCAATGCGAAAACTACCATAAAAAGGGATGCATTGGAGAAAGCCTTATATTCTCCAGAGACATGAACATGAATCATTCTAAGTAATACATTCACCTTTGATTTTAATTCTTTCCATTCCACGGAATCTGAGGCAAGTTTCTTGAGTTTTTCAGCAGATTTAGCAACCACATTTTTGAGTTTCTCCTTACTGGAAACTGTTTCTTTCGTCTCGTTATAAATTTTCTCCCTTTTTCTCACTAGAAAATAGTCTGTATCTCTTCTTTAATGAATTTGATGGCTTGCTTTGGAGTATCCATTTCTTCACCAGCTCCATTTTCTAATACCACTCTAGCTAGTTCTATTCCTTTAGCATCACTGCCTAAAGCATTGGCAGATGAATTAATCAATGATATGGTTTGTTCTACAGCTGTTGATACATAGGTCCAGGCACTGTCTGACATGTAAACCTGCTGGGAAAGGTTATGATTAAACTCATTTCTGATTTCATGAACTAGTATCTGCTGGAATTCCTCTGCGGTGTAGTCAGAATTACCCAATCTCGACAATAAGTTGGATGGTGTAATTCTTTCCAGCAAAAGAACGATTCTTTCATATGCTTGGAGACGAATGGGAACTACAATTTCCTGGTTCTTTTGTCTTACAGAAAAAGCAATTTCATCCAGTTGCTTTTGAAGAAAAGACCTAACCAACAAATAGGCAAGGTACAGAACCAATGCTGCTGGAAGGGTGATTTTTAGAAGATCATAAACTATTTCCATCTATTGGGTTGTTGTTATCGTTGAATTCCAAAAATAACGTGAATAATTTAGGATTAGTTATGGCAAGATTTTTTTGATTTGAAAGTATGAGCTTACCAGTAGACATTTCAGAAAGAGCATTAAAAGAGGTGAAGAATATTTTTGAGACGAAAGGTATTCCTAAAGATTATGGTCTAAGAATTACTACTAAGGGGATGGGCTGTGGAGTAGGTTTTAAACTAGGTTTTGATAAAAAGAAAGAGACAGATGAAGAGTATTTTCAAGACGGAGTACAAATACTTATTCAAAAAAAGGAAATGCTCTTCCTAGCAGGAAAAAAGATTGAGTTTTACGATGAATCAGATGGAAGAGGATTCGTTTTTGTCTAGCCCTCTAACTCTACTGTTGCCCGGCGGCAGAGTCCTTTGATCGGAGGATTGTATTTGCTAACTCTCACCCAAACTTTGCTTACTTCAGAAAAATTGGCTTTGAGCTCATTGATCATCTTACCAGCTAAATGTTCCAATAGGTTTGCATCTATACTCATCACATTTTGAATGATCTCATAGACCTTCTCATAATTGACCGTCCCATCAAGTTTATCCTCGAAGGCTGCCTCTGTAAAATCAACTTCCAAGGTAACGTCTACACTATATTTATTGCCTATCACACGCTCTTCTTCATAGTAGCCGTGCCTGGCATAAAATTCCATTCCTTCTAAAGATACTTTTCCCATTAATCAGCTTTCTGCATCAAGCTCGTCAAAAAATGAAACTGTTTTTGCAATACGAGGACCTTTCTTCTCTTGCTGTACCTCCGTTTCTTCGATTTTTCGTTTGGTCTCAATAACGGGTTCAGGATCCGGAGTTGGTGAAGATTCAGCCTCCGTGTGTTTTTCCCGATGTACCTGCTTTGGCTTGATGTCAGTTTCCTCAGTTTTTTCCACTACATCCCTTTTGACATCCGGTTTTTCTCTTCTGGCGATAATGCGTTCTTTGAGCTCTTCTGTTTTAGGCGGCTCATAAACAGGTTCTTTCTTTTCAGTTGGGCGATTTACTTCTTTCGTTACTTCTGTTTTTTGAGGTGCAGATTTAGGCTCCTCTATCTGCTTCGCCTCTATTTGAACCTCTGTTTTTTCGGCCTTTATTCTTTCATCACTTTGTCGGGCCAACTTTTTTACTCTTTGCACATAATCATCGAACCGAAATTCTTTCGCCTCTTTGCTATTTCTTTCAACCTTTTCTATCAATGTGACTGAAAGATTCTTCAATTCCTGCAAAGCCATCTCCCGATGGTTTTGAATATCTCGGTGATTTTGCTCAAGACTCTTGACTGCATCTTGCAACTCTTCTATGATCTGTCTCGCCTCAACTTCTGCTTGTTCAATCATAGAACGCGCTTTATTCTTGGATTCATTTAGTAGTGCTTCAGCATTCATCTGGGTTTCCTTCATATGAAGCTCAGCCGCTTTATTTGCCTGCTCAATGACATTGGCACCTGTATCTTCTGCAGTTTTCAAGGTCTTATAAAGGGAGGTTTCAACTTCTCGAAGCTTTTTCACTTCTCGCTCTGCCTGTTGAAGTTTTAGGTTAAGATCCTTATTTTCCTCCAATACACGTTCCCATTCGTTCGATAAAGATTGTAAAAAGGCATTCACCTCATCTTTATCATACCCACGAAGTTTTTTCTCAAAGTCTTTTTGCCGAATCTCTAGAGGAGTGATTTTCATTGTTTCTTTTTCTTAATTATCCTAATAAATAATGGCAGTCTATATTTTGGACAATTCTAATATGCAAAGTAAGGAAGAGCATTTCACTCTTCAAAGTCTATTTCCCATATAGAAATCGACCTATCGTCGCTACAAGATACTAATAAGTCACGATAATTCATCCAAAGCAGCTTATTAACACTGTTTGCATGTCCGGCATGCCTATGTTTATCTAACACTTTTAATAATTTAAAATTGTACGCATCCCAGAGTTTGATGGCTTTGTCCATACTTGCCGTAACGAAATATCTCCCATCTTTTCTGAATACCAGGTGATTGATCGTATATAAGTGACCTGCAATTGATTCGCGTAAGACGTAGCTTTCATTTGCATCCCATACCTTGATGTGAGCATCTCTTCCGACTGACACTAAATATTTGCCAGACGGATGATACCGGGAGGAGAACACTGAATTTTTATGTCCTTTTAATTCATGAATCATTTCTTTGCTTTCCAGATCGAAAACTCTAGTGACATTATCACTGAAAGCAATGGCCACCTGATTTCCAAATTGCTCAATATTCCTTACCCGATCATTGCCAAACTTTTTCCTGCTGATGATTTGAAGGTCTCTGGTCAAAATCGCTACTTCACCTGATTGAAGTGCTACCCACAACACGTCATCAATTAGTTTAATATCAAATATTTGATGTTTACCTAGCTGAACTGAACCGATCTCTTTCTTAGTATCAAAAGCTATTTTGTGAAGTCCTTCATTGTTTTGACCCACATATAGATGGTTATTTTTTGAATCATAGCTGATTGCATAGATAGATCCTGGCACTTTAGCAATCACTTCACCCTCATCAGGGGTTTCCAGGTCCCATAGAACGACCATCCCATCACCACCTGCGGATAAGAATTTTTTATCACTTACTTCTTCCAGCGTATAAATGCTATCATTATGCCCCAGGAAAGTATGGAGTTTTTTTACAGAGATTTTGTTCATTTGGTACACAAAATTATTACAATTGTTCATGCCTTTGTTACTCAACAAGCAGATCGATAGTGTTTCTGCCTATGCTGTTTGGAATATTCAGGAGACATTCCTCGAACTCCCTTACTTATCACCTGAGCCTTTTCCAGCTGAGCTCGCACCCGTAAGACAAGCGGAATGGATTGTCGGAAGATTATTGGTAAAGACATTAGCAGAAAAATTTAATATCCCATACAAAGGCATAGATAAACGTGAAACAGGTAAACCATATCTCATTGGAGATGATTCCCATATTACCATCTCACACTCTTTTCCAATCGCCGCGGCAATGATCCATTTAGAAAAGCCATGTGGCATAGATATGGAAAGGCCAAGAGAAAAACATCGTTTAGTGCAGCATAAATACCTCCATGAATCTGAACAGAGCTTTAGGGACGACCTAAAAAATCTTTGTGCTATTTGGTGTGCAAAAGAAGTGATCTATAAAATTTTTGGAAGAAAGTTTTTGAGTCTTAAAGACGAGATCAAAATATCCTTCGAATCGGATGAATTGATGAAAGGAGATATTTTAAAAAGTGGTTATGAAAAAACCCACTCCATTCGCTACGAGTGGGTTAAAGATTATTTGCTTGCTTATGGCACTTAATTAACCATCTTTACGCGTATAAAAAATGTCAGTTTCAATACTGAATCGAATTGATTAATAAAATTACTAATTCCAGCACGACATGAATCAAGGCAACTGAATCACACAGGTTTGTACTCAACATTTTGTAAATTGATGAAGCTAAATATACTATTTCATGTCAAGAACAAGCCTGGCTATACTCATTGAACTTGCTAACCGTGATGGTAACATCGACGAAACTGAAAGAAAACTAATCTATCAGATTGGAGCAGCACATAATCACAGTGAGGAGGAAATTGAAGAAATCATCAACAATACACCAACCATCGATTACGATTTACTCTCTAATGATGAACGTTTTGAAATGCTTTACGACCTTGTCAGACTAATGAAAGTAGATGGTAAAATCTTTGATGAGGAAATTCTCTACTGTCTGGATGTGGCTAGAAGGTTAGACTATCCGATGGAAGCTATCATGGAGCTCTATGGGTTAGTACATGCCAACTTGAAGTTGACAACCGAAATAAAGCTGTTAAAAAGAAAATACAGTCAAGACTGAATCAATTAATCATCAGCATACTTCGGCTGCAGAACAACGTCTCTGATATTGTTGATCGCATCTAAAGGACTATCGAACAGAAAAAAATTGATAATCCAGGTTGGTAAACCACCTGGTTCTCCTATAGCACTGTATGTAAGTCTTGTTTGCTGATCATTCGCTCGAACTATTGACCAGTATCCTTCCGTTCTCCCTACTCGGTATACGTCTTTCAATTTGGGAAGATATTCTGCTTCATTAATGATATCGATCCAAATACTGTCCGGCATCTTCCTCGCAACTATTTTATTTACCGCATCTCGGTTGTCAAAAGGCCACGGAAGTTTGAATTCTATCCGTCTATATTGCTCTAATTCATTCGGCTCATCCAATACTTCTCCAAGTTTGCAATTTGGATACCAATCCATATAGCCTTCAATGTCCATTACCACTTTATAAACAGACTCAACTGAGGCATCTATTAGACCTGTCGCCTTAAATGCTTTGATTTCATGACCAGGTATTTCTTTTCCATAAACCTCAATATTATATTTCTGCTTTTCAAGTTCCCATCCATCATTAGACAATATTTCAGGGTGCTGAGACCATGATTCAAAAGCCAGACAACTAATCAGAAATAAAAGATAACCCGTTGTGCTAGTTAGTTTTC
>CAYWOQ010000058.1:0-23156 GCA_964459925.1 uncultured Roseivirgaceae bacterium | reverse complement strand
GAATCAAACTTTTTGGACTAATTATTAAATCCTAATGCATAATCGAGGTTAAACCTTACTATATAGCGTTCTTTTTGATAGTTGCCTGATAGCTCCCGTTTCTAGGGATCCTAGTGTGAGCTGTTCAATTCCTACTCGGATTAATCTAAGTGTCGGATGACCAATCTTGGCGGTCATTCTACGAATTTGTCTGTTTTTTCCCTCAGTGATTGTAATCTCTAACCATGTCCTTAATGGATGCTTTTTATAATTGACGGGAGGCTTCCTTTCTGCAACTTCAGGATTTATCACATTAACAATAGCTTCTTTAGTCAAATGATGTTTACCATTTATATTTATTGTTACCCCCTTTCGTAAACGACCTAAATAGTCCTCAGTCGGTTGACCATCCACCTCTACCCAGTATGTCCGTTTGTGGTTAAAACGCGGACTCAACAACTGGTGGTTTAATGACTTATCATTAGTGAGTATCAATAATCCTTCACTATCCAGATCAAGCCTGCCAACTGGATATACATCTTTAGGAAGCTTATATAAATGATTTAATCCAGGGTTTCCATCTTCATCTGTGAATTGACTGAGTACCTTATATGGCTTATGAATAATATAATAGAGAAACTTATCCTTCAAATGCTCTTCTTTGAGACATTAAAAATTATGAAACCCAAAATCGTACCTAAAACATTGGATATAGCATCGACCCATTCAAAATAGCGATCAGGAAAAAACTGGAATTGAACAAACTCAAGGAAAAGACCGTACCCACAAGCTGAAAGAAGAACTATAACTGATCGCTTGTTGCTAAGGTTTTGACTTTTGTAAAGGGCCAATAAAAATGAAAAAGATAAGACCATGTACGCAAAAGTATGTTCCCATTTATCTAGATGGCTCACACCCTCTACTTGTATAGGTACTGTTAGGAAAGTAGATAACGCCAGTATACCTAAGGCAATAGAAATTGCCGGAACAAACCAAACGAATCGTGACCCCATCAAAAATCAATAGTTAAACCATCCGAAAGTCGATCCAATTGTATGGCATCTGAATTTATTACCTCCTCATTCATATGAGATAACCATACTTGGTTACAATCAAATTCACCCTTCAACTTAATCAATTCATCATAACTCAAATGCCCAACATGCGTACCCTTCAAGAAATTACATTCACAAATAAAAAGATCAGCGCCTTTCGCGATACTCACTAAGTTATATGTCATAGCAGTATCCCCTGAAAATGCGAACACTTTATTGCCCCACTTCAACCTGATGCCGTGAGGATTGGATTTCGGACTATGGGACACTTCAAATGCTTCAATTTTCATTTCATTTAATGCTAGCTCCTCTGCAGTATTGTATTCAACAAAATTTAGTGATAAAGTAGAAAACTCTTCGCAAGTTCCTGGATACATAGCCTCTTGTAGTGATTTAACTCTTTCTTCGATCCCTTTAGGACCAACTATGGTTAATGGTTTACTTCTTGGCTTCTCAAACAACGCGCTAATCAGTAGAAATGGAATTCCTCCATAATGGTCTCCATGAAAATGGGTTATGATAATTGTTGAAATACTATCTATTGAGATATCTTCTTGTTTTAAACGGACCAAAGTAGTTGCACCACAATCAACCAGTGCATATTCCCCATCATTATTGGAAATCGCAAAGGAAGTATTGCTTCTTCCACCATTTCCAAAAGCATCTCCACAACCTAGAACAGTTAGTTTCATCGAACCATATTTATTAATTAGAACTCTTGAATGCTGTAAATTTATCTTATGGAGCTTTTCTTGAATGACAAACTAGGAAAAATTAGTTACGAAATAGATGATTCGCTAATGGCTAATGCGGTCTTAATCCTTGCTCATGGTGCTGGAGCAGGAATGCATCATCCGTTTTTGGTAGCACTTGCAGAACAAATTAAAGCGAAAGGGATAAGTGTCGTACGCTTCAACTTTCCATACATGCAAAAAGGGCGTAAAGCACCCGGTTCTCCTAAGGATGCCATTTTCACATGGAATCAGGTTATTCTTAAAACACAGCAGTTATTTTTTGATAAGAAATTGTACATTTCAGGAAAATCCTATGGAGGTAGAATGGCTTCTCATCTAATCATAGAACATCCTGATTTACCTATCAATGGAATGATTTATTATGGTTTTCCACTCCATGCTCCTGGGAAAGATGGGAAAGATCGAGCGGCTCATTTAAAAAATATCACCCAACCACAACTCTTCCTACAGGGTACAAGAGATAAGCTTGCAAATATTGAGATGATGAGAGAAGTACTTTTGGAATTAGATAATTCCAAGATGGTTGAGATTGAACACGGTGATCATTCATTTAATGTTCCTAAATCAAAAGCAACTAAAGAGGAGATTCTTATGAAACTTGCTGAGGAAAGTGCAAACTGGATTCATTCGTTCGGCTAAATAGCCTCTCTTTCCTGATCCTGTTGAGAAGAACCTTTTGCTTTTTCCATGGGCTTTTTAGCCTTCATGATCATAAAGTTGGCTGCTTTATTCAGTAATTCTGGATGACCAGAATATGCATAACCAAGCTCCTGTAGCTCATCAATGATTTTACTGTATTCTTCCGCTTTAGATAAGGAGAAACTGTCACTATTTTGTAAATAAACTGCCTCTATCACTCCTAAAGAATGCTTTAGCATTCTGAAAAGCTTCTGATTTTTTGTTTCTCTTTCTTCCTTGAAATGTTTTGAATATACATCTGGTAATAGCTCCTTAAGCCTTTCAAAATGTTCACTAAGTGCCGGGTGTTTTTCTTTAGTCATTTTGCAATCGAATTAAGTGTTTTAATTAGTTCATTAGCTATTTGATGCTCAGAAGACGGAGCTAAGGATACGTATTTATTGATACAATGCACTGCTTCCTGATAACGCTTCATAGATATTAATACTAAACCAAGGTTATAAAAGCTGTTTGGATAATCCGGTTCTATTTCGGTAGACAACTCGTAATGTACTTTAGCTAATGCAAGATTACCTATTTCCGAATACACATTGCCTAGGTTGTAATGAGCCTCAAAATGCCGAGGATTTCTTTTCAGACATTGTGTTAAATAGTCTATTGCTTTTGCAAAATCACCTTGATTTGATTTTAAAATACCCAGATTACAAAGTGCATCTTCAGGTGATTCGTCATTTTGAATGGCCAACAAGTAGTATTTCTCAGCCTCTTTATTTCCACACTCATCCAATGATAAGGCCTCTTCAAAAAATGAATCTGATTTTGGAAGGGTAAGAACTGGCGTATTGTCTTCATGCTGATCAAAAAGATTAAGCTGGCCAAAATCTTCAAGATTCGGTTTTCTACTTTTCCTGCGTGCCTTTCTTGGTCCCAGTTTTGCAGGAGGATTGACTGGAAACTGTATCACTCTTGCCATCTATATCTTCATTTAGCTTGCCTTTCTCTCCACTTCCTCTTCTTTTTTACTGGCCTTCTTCATTGGTTTCTTATCCTGTTTTGCCTGCTCAATACTTGCCTTTAGGGCAGTCATAATATCAACCACTTCAGGCTCTTCTTCCACAAAAGTAACAATCTCATTTCCTTTGATCTTATTATCGATCATTTCTCTTATGGCTTCATTATACTTATCCTCTAGGGTAATTTTCTTGAATTTCTTTGTCATGGACTTGATAAGCATATTGGCCAGTTTCAATTGTTCTTCATCAGCATCTTCCTCGATTCTTAGATTAGGAACATCCTTTATATTCCTGACTTCATTTGGATATCTTAATTTATAAATCATAATTCCTCGATCATGAGGAGTTAACAGCACAACGCTTTCTCTATCTCTCAATACTACTTTTCCTACACCTATTTTGCCTGACTCTCTCAATGCTTGACTTAATAGCGCATAGGTTTTGCTGGCAACATCTCCATCAGGACCCGCAAAATATGGTGAATCATAAAGTGACTCATGTACTTCGCTGGCATCAACGAAGCCTTCTATCTCGATAACTTTGGTACTTTTTAATTTGACCTTCTCAAAATCCTCAGACTCAATTATTACAAACTGCCCAGGTTCATACTGATAACCCTTTACGATATCTTCTTGACGTAATACATCACCTGTCACCTTGTCTCGTTTTTCATATTTAACAGGGTTATTGGTCTCTTTGGAAAGAAGATTAAATTGAACTTTATGAGCGGTATCAATGGCATTATAAATTCTTATAGGAATTGTTACCATTGAAAATCGAATATGACCCTTCCAGATTGCTCTCATAACTAACAAGTTAATGATTTGAAAGGAAACTTAAAATAATTAAATATTTAATACAAGTAATTACAATTAAGTAATTGATAATTAATTAATTATGGATTATTATCAATCATCAAAATCTGCATTTCTCTCAATGTATTTGATGATTTCAGCTGCAATATCTTTTCCTGTTGCAAGCTCAATCCCTTCTAAACCCGGTGAAGAATTAACTTCTAATATCAAAGGACCTCTACTTGACTGGAGCATATCAACACCTGCAACACCTAGTCCAAGTGCTTTTGCTGCTTTCAATGCTGCTCGTTCTTCTTTATCATTTAGTTCAATGATTTCAGCAGAACCCCCACGATGTAAATTGGATCGAAATTCACCCTCCTTACCTTGTCTTTTCATGGCTCCCACTACACGATCTCCTATCACGAAGGCTCTAATATCGGCACCACCTGCTTCTTTTATGAATTCTTGTACAACTACCCGTGCTTGAAGTCCATTGAACGCCTCAAGTACAGATTCAGCCGCTTTTTTGGTTTCTGCGAGAACAACACCTATTCCCTGTGTACCTTCTAGTAATTTTATAACACAAGGCGCACCCCCTACTGCTTCGATCGGTGTCTGGACATCTTTAGAATAATTAGTAAATACCGTCTTTGGTAAACCTAAACCAGCCCTCGCAAGTATCTGTAAGCTCCTCAATTTATCTCTTGAACGTACCAGAGCAACTGACTCCACTGTAGAAAAAACGTGCATCATTTCAAATTGACGTACGACAGCCGTACCGAAGAAAGTAACGGAGGCACCAATTCTCGGAATTATTGCATTGACATTAGCTATTTGCTCACCTTTGTAATAAACCTTCGGTTTTTTCTTTTCAATCTCAATATTACATTTTGAGTGATCGATTATGACCATTTCATGGCCCCTTTTTTCGCCAGCCTCCACAAGACGACTGGTTGAATAAAGCTTTGGATTTCTAGAGAGTACAGCAATTTTCATCTACACCTTTTTTGTTCAGTTATTCACTGCAAATGTTCATAAGAATTAAATGCAGTCAAAAGAAATACGTATTAATCAATAAGTAATGAAATAACATAATTGCTAATTCCATCGAATAAAAGCATTGAATCATAGAATAAGTCCTATGTTAAGTGATATTTTTTCTTACTTTTTTTCAATATTGCAAGTAAGAAGTTGAGTGAAAGAGTACTCACCAAAAATTTCTTTATCATTCAACCAGCTATATGACCCGGGAAAAACCCGGGTTATTTTTATTTATAGCTCAAATACCGACTTATATACGCCTTTATTCTGCACATATTCAATCAATTCATTAAAAAAGGAATCGATTCCTAAAGTAGCCGAATCGCCAATCATTACTAACCGATGTTTAGCTCTTGTCATGGCAACATTCAATCGTCGGTATTCTTTAAGGAAACCTATCTCCCCTTGACTATTGGAGCGTACTAAAGAAATGTATATGACATCTCTTTCCTGACCTTGAAAAGCATCGACACTATTTATATCTAATCTATTTTTTATGGTGATAAGCTTATCTGATTGGTCAACAAGTTTCCTCAATACTTCTATTTGAGCTTTATAAGGCGCAATTAGCCCTACACTAAGGTCAGTCAAGTCATCTTTTTCTAAGATTTGTATTAAAAGCGCAGCTTCCTCCTCATTGTAAGTGCTTAAGGTCTCCTGTTTTACTTTTTCCTGATATCCAGCACCTGCTGTGTCTACATAAACAAGTTGATCTGCAAATAACTTTTGTCTATCCAATACTGACTTTGAAGCCTGAAGTTTATTTCCATAAAATTTCAAACTTGAAAAACCCATAATAGATGGTTCCATCCGGTATTGAACCTCAAGCATTTTTACTGCGTCAGGGTGAGCCTTTAATCCTCTGGCAAAAAGTGTATACTCAAGTCCTTCTTTGGCAGCTTCTATTGACTTAATAGTTGGTGGCAGTTGATAATGGTCTCCTGACATAATTACTCGATTAGCTCTGATAATAGGTATCCAGGTAGCAGCTTCTAATGCCTGGGAGGACTCATCTATAAATACCGACTTAAAGATTTTATCAACGATTAGGCTATTACTCGCTCCAGTTATCGTACAAGCAATCACTTGAGCCCTGTCAACTAATGATTCCGTAATGTAAGATTCTAATTCCTTTGATTCACCTTTAAGTGCCTTTGCTTCTCTATACATCAAATTTCGCTGATTCCTCTCTTGTCGACCATACTGTCTTTTGTACTTACCAGCAAGATTTCTAAACTCTTCTGACTTTCTCCTTAATTCTTTTAATCGGTGAAACTCCGGGTGTTTACTGATCTTTACATCCAGGCTGTTTTCTATGACATCAGGTGTCAAACGTGCTGGATGACCAACTCGCAAGACACTCAAGCCTTCCTGACTTAACTTTTCCACTAGTAAATCAACAGCCGCATTACTTGGCGCACAAACCAAGACTTGCTTTTCATGATTTACAGATTCTTTTATGCATTTAACAAGTGTGGTCGTTTTACCTGTACCAGGAGGCCCATGAATAAACGCTACGTCCTTAGCCATAGCTACAGTGGTAAACGCTTCATTCTGAACCGTGTTAAGTGATGGGATTTCATAAGTATAACCCGTGGAAAATGTAGCTTTTTTTAAACCGTACATGATATCCCTGATCTCAGCGGCTCTGCTATTTTGTGCGTTTATTACCTGATTCAATGCCTTGTTCATTTCACGATATGTCGCATCATCAAATAATAGATTGACTCCTAATTGATCTTGGTGTATCCAATCTGGCAAAAAAGATTGATTCAATGCTATTCGCATGATATCTTCTTTAAGGTAACTGACAACACCATTAACAACTTTGTCCTTTTTCTCATCGATTGAAAAGATGCCTACTACGACTCCTACCTGAAATGCATGTCTTCCTCCTAAGTTTTTCTTTCTCCTTAATTCAACAGTAATCCTTTCCCCTGTGCTAATAAATTCATTATCAATACTAATCGGATACCAGGTAACTCCATTTTTGACTCTTTCTGAAATGGAAATATTCATCATACGTTCCTGATATTGTGCATAATCAGCAGCCTTTTCTTTCTTTAAAGAATCAACTTGCCTTTCCAGACTTTGGATTACTTTTTCGTTATTCATCAATGGCAATAAACACAATTATCATAACTTGGTTATATGGTAATGGATCAAAAATCTGAAGAGAAAAAAATTCATATCATTGGTGCTGGAATAAGCGGTTTGGTCGCCGCTATTAATCTTGAGAATCTGGGTTATCAACCCATTCTTCTGGAAGCTGATCAAAAAATTGGTGGTCGGGTACAAACAGATATCATTGAAGACTACCAGTTAGACAGAGGATTTCAGGTACTATTGGAGGCTTACCCATTAGCCCAGAAATATCTTGACTTTGATCAGTTGGCGCTGCAGCCCCTGGATTCTGGAGCTATGATATTTTCTGAGGGACGAGGAAGTTTCTTTGGAGATCCTTTAAGAGACATATCATTTCTGTTCCCGACCATTTTTTCCTCTTTTGCCACTCTTAGTGATAAATTCAAAATCTTTCAACTCAATCGTAAACTTGTCAAGGATGAAATTGCAGAGATTTTCAGGAAACCTGAACAGACTACTTTAACATATTTAGAAGACCTTGGTTTCTCACGAAAAGTTATTGATTCATTTTTCAGGCCCTTTTTTAGTGGTATCTACCTGGAACCAGACCTGAATACCTCTAGCCGTATGTTTGAATTTGTTTACAAAATGTTCGGGCAGGGACGGGCTATGATTCCAAAAGCAGGAATGGGTGCCATTAGTGAACAGTTGAAAGGCAATCTTCATAAGACTGAGATTAGAACCGGAGTAAAAATCAATCAAGTTCAAAACAAGAAAATAATACTTGATACCGGAGAAAATATTGCGACTGATTTTTCAATCATTGCAGCTAATCCGGAACAACTCATTAAGAATTACACTTCATCTCTTCAGTGGAAAAGCTGTGATACCATTTATTTTACAACACCCAATAGATCATTCTCCAGACCTATTATCGGATTAAACGAAACCAAAGACAGGTTTACCAATAACATTTTTTACCCTACAAGCATAGAGACCGTGACAAAGGGATCTGAGGAGCTGCTCTCAGTCACAGTAGTTAAAAAGCATGAACTTTCAACTGATCAATTGGTAGATATCGTTAAACACGAACTAGCTCAAGATTTCAATATCGAGCATGCTACCTATCTAAAACATTATTCGATTCCTTATGCACTTCCTGACCTTAAAGACCTCCAAGATGCAAGAGACGAAGGAGAAAGTCTATTGACCGAATCTATCGCTTTAGCAGGCGACTACCAGTTGAATGCCTCGCTCAATGCAGCCATGACTTCTGGAGAAAAAGCAGCACTCATCACAGATAGGGTTCTATCTGGTAACCTGGTCAACATTTAATAAGTGCAGATGAAAAGGAAGATCCATATACTTTTATTGATCATCATTGCAATTCTTGTCTTGGGTAACCCAACTGAAGTTCGATACTTGAATAGACTGCAAAAAGATTATGGAACAATGCATGGAGGATCCATATTAAGTATAAAAGACCTCAACCAGATTGGAAAAAGTTCCACCACCTCCTACTTACTTTGGGGTTTTTATGAATACACTTTTAGCACGATTAAGGTGAAGTATTTTGGTATTGCATTTATGACTTTTTATTTAGGAAGTAATACTGATCCAATCAAAGAAGAAAATACAGACGAGATTATTACATGATTCAACCTCAACCTCCGGGATACAAAATCCACAGTTACTCTTTTGACGTGAAAGTTAATGCGAGTGCTAAATCAGTATGGAAGTGGTTAAACGACCCTAAAACCTTCACTGACACACAAGTTTGGCCATACAAAGTAGAATTTTACAGTCCTGATCCAAAAAAAATCCCTAATGGATTTCATGAGGGCGTTCTGACTAATCATACCGGTCCATTTATCAACTTTGCTGGTGTCCTGGCGGAAATATCGGATGACTATAGAGACTTACAGTATTACTATGGAAGTTATGCCCTAAGCTTTTCGTTGGTTCGACCTTTTAGGTTAGAGTTTCGTACATCTAATGAAGACGATTCTACAACTATCACTTGCACCATAAGCTCATATGTTAAACCTCCATTTTACAAAACCTGGGATAGACTAAATAAACTTTTTTGGAAGCGGTTCAGAAAATGGTCCAAAAAGAGTGTCGAGAAAATTCAAAAAACAGATCCTGCATAGCTACATCGTTAAGTATTTCTTAATTAGTTATACCATTAGGAAACTGATTAAGAATATGTGCGTATGTTACCTTCATGAAGCACACACAGCTTGGTGAATTTGAAGAACTGGTCTTATTGGTAGTTGGCAATCTGGATGATGACGCTTATAAATAAAGCTCGAATGGATCTATTTTACGATTATGCTTGATTTCTTTATTTCTCATCATGGTGTATAGCGTAGACCAGGCATTACCTAAGTGTTGATATCGTCCAATATGCCTTAATGCATAACATTCACATTGTTGTATATTCCCAGTGGTCATTTTCTCCGGTAAATCAGTTGGTACCTCTTTCACAGCTAGAGCAGCCGTATATGAAACTCTACCTTTAGGAATATCCCACTTGTAATAAATGGTCATCATTTGCGTATCACCAAGTCCTTGTTCTTCTGCTAATGCCCGGACCATACCAAAATCTGCCTCCATTTGCGTTCCTACTACTTCCAGAGCACAATTTGTTTTAATACCAAACCATTTGCTTCCTTCGAATTCCTTTTTCCCCACAAACTCAAGATTTGAAGGCACTTCACCCTCTTCTACATAGGCCTTAAGCATATCTAATCCACACTCATAATCCGCACCAACATACGCCTCCATCATGCCCTTCATAAAAAACATAAAAAGGGCAGACTACTATTCATCGTCCAGATCACTTTAGTGGCATTACCTTCCTGGCTTAATGAAAAATTGGTTTTAGCTTTTGATTTCCATGGTTTAATGAAATTGAGATCATAATCAATAAATTCATTCTCAATTTCTTGCGTTATTTTCATGTTGCCACTCCCTGTTCTGTCCCCCTCCCATTCATAGGATTTTGTATCTTCGGCAACAGTTACCTTAACCTCTGGTTCCATGATTAACCAAGGAGACCATGGTCTCCAATCATTAAAATCACTGATAACTTTATAGACATTTTTAGAAGGTGCGTTGATATTGACGGAACGCTCGATGTGCATTTTAGGCATGATGATAAGGGATTTTAATTGATAAATAAATCTATCTAAAATCTGGAACAATTAAATGATCCAAAACCATCATCTTTTTCTTTAATCTTTAGATTTTCAGCCATATCATTGTCTTCCTTTTCTCTCTCAATAGATTCTTGATGCGTAAAGGGCTCTTCTTCTTTTTTTTGCTTTACCAGTTCATCGCTTCAACACAAACAATTGATACGCTTCGATTAGTCGATAATGATATTATCCTTATAAATGGTGATGTAATCATTGCCGATAAGGATACAATAATCCTTATTCCACATGGGACTCGCTATCAATTCGTCAACAACAGGTATTTGTTAAATAAAGGGTTTTATGATTCCGTCTATTCTAAAGCTCAGAAAAACAGAATTACTAAGGAGCTTTATAACTTACTTATTGTACAAAGACCTCCAACTGATCCACAGAAAACAAAAAAGCCGGTAAAAAGTGAATCTTTCTTCGAGGCTTTTGAGGGAAAAACAATTCGCAAAATTGAATTTATTCCTGTGGATATCCTGGGAGGCAATGTTAATGATACCACTATTAAGGCACGATCCAGGATTGGTAAACTAAGTAATAGCTTTCACAATGATACACGAAAGAGAGTCATTAATAACCATCTACTTTTTTCGATAGGTGATAATGTAGACCCTTATGAACTAGCTGACAGTGAGCGAATTATTCGTTCACTTGCCTATATTGAAGATGTTAGAATCAAATTGGTATTGAATGCCGAGGATATTGAAACAGTCAATGCACTAGTGATCTATAAAGATCGATTTCCATGGAATGCCAATTTCAGTTTAAATAGTCAACGAGCACTAAACCTGGGGTTTACCAATCGAAACATCTTGGGGACTGGTCATGAGTTTGGTGTCGGCTATTTATACAATGGCAAGGAAACTCCAAATCACGGGTATGATCTGCACTATACGATACGCGGCATTCAGAATACCTTTATCGATGGTACCGTCTATGCTTCGGATAATTACCTAGGCAAATCAACCGGGATTAGCTTCAATAGAGATTTTGTATCCCCGGAAATCAAATACTACGGAGAAGTAACCTTAGAACGTGTACAAGCAATTGATGATTTAGTATTTGCGGATTCTCTTTTTGAGGAAGATTTTCATTCAGACCGTCTCACCTACGACCTTTGGGCAGGTCGATCATTTGAAGTAGGTGAAAGAAGTTCAATCAATTTAGCTACAAGACTTCAGCATGATAATTATTTCGAAAGACCGGAAGTTCAAATGGATAGTAATGAGTTTTATCATGACCATCATTTGCTTCTAGGCGCACTGTCTTATAATAAAATAACCTTCCTTAAATCGAGAAATATACTATCATTTAATATTACAGAAGATATACCTGAAGGTTACCTCATTTCCTTCCTCTATGGTCGAGATTGGAATGAGTTTGACCCACGTACGTATAGAGGAATTAGGGCCAATTATTCCAACTATACAAAGGTCGGTTACATAACAATGAATTTCGAGGCTGGCTATTTTAAAAACCAAGGTATCGTTCGAAACGATATTCTTGAGTTTAGTACTCGGTATTTTTCACCATTAATTGGCATAAAAAACACAACAGCTAGAATTTTCACAAGACTCTATTATTTCAATGGGGATAACCTATCCATCCCTCAATCCCAAACCCTTGCAGGGCTTAACAGGATTCAAAATATTCGAGGAGAACAGATTAGAGGAGAACAAGTATTTACTATTTCTAACGAATTTGTGGTTTTCCAACCCTGGTATTTCTATGGTTTCAGGTTTGCTACCTACGCGCATGCAGGTATCGGGCTTGTAAAGGAGACCCGCAGCATCTTTAATTACAACCAAAAGTACCCCAATTTCGGTGGTGGATTAAGGATAAGAAATGAGAGTTTGGCATTCAATACCTTCGAGTTTCGTTTTTCTGTCTATCCAAATCCTCCTGAAGAGGGCGCCATTTTTACCTTCAATATCACCATAAATACCCCTTCATTTTTTGGTAGTCCGAACATTCGTAAGCCGAGAGTTGTTGGTTTGAATTAATTCGTAAAAAGATTGTGCTAAAAATTGCCTGGTCAGAAATTTATAATCATCCACTACCTGAGGGTCACCGGTTCCCCATGGAAAAATATGATCTGCTTCCCAAACAATTGATCCACGAAGGGACTGTAGATCAGCATAACTTTTTCAACCCAAGACAACTTGCAGATACGGAAATACTTGCTGTCCATACAGCCGCTTATTGGTCTAAACTTCAAAACCTTGACTTCACAAGAAAAGAAGAACGCAGAAGTGGTTTTCCTATTTCTAAAAACCTGGTAGAACGAGAAATAACCATCAATGCCGGGACCATTCAGTGTGCAGAATTTGCCCTGGAACATGGAATCGCAATGAATATAGCAGGAGGCACACATCATGCCTTTACTGATCGAGCAGAAGGTTTTTGTTTACTGAATGATATAGCCATCGCCTCACAGTACCTTTTAGATCATAAAAAAGCGAAACAAATACTCGTTGTAGACTTGGATGTTCATCAGGGTAATGGTACGGCCGAAATTTTCAAAAATGAATCTCGCGTTTTCACTTTCAGTATGCATGGAGAACATAACTATCCGCTCCAGAAAGAGACCTCTGATCTTGATCTACCGCTTAAAGATGGAACAGATGACAAAACTTACCTGAGTTTATTGGAACGAACCTTAAAGGAACTTTTGAATCGTTTAACACCAGATTTTATCTTTTTTCAATCTGGCGTTGATGTATTGAAAACGGATAAGCTTGGAAGGTTAGGGATGAGTATTGAAGGTTGTAAAAAGCGGGATGAAATCGTGATTGGAGAAGCAAAAAAAGGAAATATTCCAATCGTGGCTTCCATGGGCGGAGGATATTCAAAAGACATCAGAGATATCCTTGAGGCTCATGCCAATACCTACCGCAGTGCCCAGGATATTTTCTTTTAACAATCTTCAAACTATGCGGTTGTTTACAGCATGAAAAATATTCAATTTCCCATAGTAATCACTACTATTCTTGTTTTAGGATATGCGATCGGAGGAGGCCTTGAAATAAACTATACTGTACTTGGTTTATTTTTCATCGCCGTTCACATTGCTTTCTTCTGGATGATTTATTCGATTCTGAAAAACGGTGAACCCTCAGAAAAGTCATTTGATGAATATTTCTATGAAGACCGTGACGATCTAAAGAGATCATAATATCTATCTATTTTCCTCAATTGACTTAAGAAATACATTGAGTACCTGCTCTAGATCTTGTCTTGGAATATTTAGAGGAGGTACTATTCTCACCACGTTTTCTGCTGTAGCATTAGCTAATACACGATGCTTCATCATGGTTATTACGATCGGTTTTGCAGGTCGGTTTAATTCGATCCCTAGCATCAAACCTTCGCCTCGGATTTCTTTAATTTCCGGGTATGCCTTACGAACATTCTGAGTTTCTTGCTTGAACCAAATTCCATCTCTATTGGCTTTTGAAAGCAGATTCTCATCTTGAATAATACTAATGGTTGCCAAGGCAGTTGTACATGCCAATGGGTTTCCCCCGAAAGTTGTTCCATGATCACCTCTTTCAATTGCAGTACCCACTTTTTCGTTCGCAAGCACTGCACCAATGGGAACACCTCCTCCCAAACCTTTCGCTAGTGCCATAACATCTGGTCGCACTCCGTAATGCTCAAAGGCAAACATTTTTCCTATTCTACCCATACCACATTGCACTTCATCAAATACCAGCACTATGTTATTTTCATCACATAGCATTCTAAGCTCTTGAATGAATTTTTTAGACATAGGCCTTACTCCACCTTCACCCTGTATGGGTTCCAGCATTATGGCTGCCGTGTCGTCATTGATCTTTTCTTTGATTAGGTTGATATCATTAAAAGGTACATTGCAAAACCCAGTAGGTATGGGATTAAATCCTTTCATCATGGATTGTTTTCCGGATGCTGCCACTGCAGCCAACGTTCTCCCATGAAAGGCGCCTTGCATTGTAAGTATTGTACCACCTCTACCACATTTATTCGCATATTTTCGTGCGATCTTTATGGCACCTTCTGCGGCCTCTGCTCCGCTATTACCAAAAAATACCCGCGACAATCCGGATAGTTCAACAAGCTTTTTGGTGAGCATTACTTGTGGCTCACTCAGATAGAAATTAGAAATATGTATGAGCTTACTTGCTTGATTTGATATGGCTTCAACAATTTTTGGATGGGCATGACCAACGTTATTCACTGCAATTCCTGCTAAAGCATCAATGAACTCATTTCCTTCCATGTCCCACAAACGCGAACCCTCTCCTTTCCTAAAAGCCAGAGGATACCTCCCGAAAGTAGGTAGATAATACTTCTTATCTAATTCATGTAACTCTTTAGAAGAGTAGGTCATGAACGAGGTATTGACTTACAGTCTCCAAATACCCAATTACCCGCATCTTCTTCATTATCAGAAGTAAAGAAGTCTTCTACAGCATCCATTACATCGTATCTGTGCAACTTGTTTTGATGAGCAGAAATAAGCTTAGGAAATGCATCATCAAGCGCTTTAGTATCAATTCCGAAGATTTTGTAAAAATCTTCATATTCTTTCCGTGAAATATATCCATCCCTATTTTGATCAAAGAAATCAAACATGAAATTGAATACTATCTCCTTATACTCAACAATCATATCTTCTCTTTCCTGAATGTCTCCATCAAAAAAGGTTAACCATTCATCTTCTGAAATTTGTCTTGGATCTAGCGGTTCAATATCTCTCACCAAAGAATTAAAAAACCGTATGGCTTTATTTGTTATACGCTTATGCTCTTTTCCATCCTCCTCATAATTCATGGTCTCACAAACTTTATCTACCATCTCAAGGAAATCCTCCAGTTGTATGTAGCCATTCTTGTTCAAATCAAGAATGTTGAAGAAGTAAATAAGTTTCTGTTTTTGAAAATCAGTAGCCATGGCGGAAAGCATTTTCTTATCAAATCTATACAACCAAACTCAGTGATTAACTAAACGTCTCAAGAAAATCATCTTAACATTGCTTTTGATACGTATGGAGAAAGGCTAATACTTTAGATTTTTTTCCCAATAGTTGGCTCTTCTTGCAAGACTTATCCGTTTGATGGTGTCATCATCTTCGAAAAGTGAATGGGCTGGTTCCCTGGAGGTAAAGTGCCAATGACCACAATCCTGACATTCATAAACATTAATAGGTCCTTCTCCTTTCTTATAATCATTCATGATATGATGTTGGATCAGCGCCTCCAAAGCGATATCGTAGGATTCAAAGACTCTTTTACCTGAAACACACTTATTCAAATTCATCTGTCAATAGGTAACCCATTTTTTTGCCAATCTGAAAAGCCAACACCATAATCATATACTTTATCGAATCCGTTTTTCTTTAGTAATGTTGCTGCTCTAGCACTTCTTCCACCAACCTGACAATATATTACGATAGGTTCTGACTTGTCAAACGCATCCATTTTCTCTAAGAAGTCCGGTTTTAAAAAATCAATATTATTGCTAACTCCTGCAATGTGACCTCTTTTGTACTCTCCAATGGTCCTGATATCAACCACGGTCACTTCTTACTGCTGTAATTCTTGCAAAAGCTTCGCATTAATCTTATCAGAATTATTTTGTTGACAAGAAATAAAAACTAGTAATGCTGTAATAGAATAAATTGTATTAATCATCGTGATATTTGTGAAATTAAGCGAAAAAACAATTGGTTTTCAGTTAGTTATTGAACTTTGGTCTAATAATTACTGCAATCATATGTGAAATTATTTCGTTAAATGATGAAGAACAACATAATGTTAATGATAGCATTTAGAAACTTAGTGATTAACAAACAAAGAATCTTTTCGTGTTCATTCTTTTTTGCATACGCTTTTATAATAAGCGCCCAAGTAGAACAAGAAGGAAGATTAGATGATAAAATTGATGAGATTACTTATAAATGGGATTTGGAAGCGGATAAACTCTCCTCTTACCAAGGTCTCTCCAATTTATGCACTGATGAGAAGTACAGAAAGGAGATATTTGGACTATTGAGAGAAATACACCACTATGATAGTGTATTATATGAAGTGCTTTTAAAGCTTGCAGAAACAAGTAAGGATAAAGAGATCTCAAAAACACTACGTGATATCAAGAAATTTGAAGAGGAATATGATACGAAAAGCTTTATCCATTTCATGCGTGAAGAATGCGAAGCATTTGTCGAAATAGAAAAAAATGCAGAAGAAACAAAAAATGACGTTGGTTACAGTTCCTACTCCAGCCAGGTTTATATGCTAGAAACAGAGCTATATAAATACGTGAAACATGTTACAAAACAAACTGATAAAATCAGAACACACGTTCATCATTTAAGCAAACACTATCAAAATTAACTTTATCAATTTCTCTTAAGTTCTACGAATGACAACAGCAGATATGCTGGCCAGAGAAGGAATTTTACAATTTACCAAAAGGAGAAGCTGAAAAAGGAATAACTATTCCCCCTTCCCTTCATTGCTTTTAGTTAGTTCTCTAAGTTGCTGCTGTACTACTTGAAATCCTGGAAACATTTCCAAAACTTCCAAATATTTAACCTTAGCTGCTTCAGTATTCCCTTTTCCTTGCTCGATCATTGCTTTTATACGATGAGCAGCAATTTCCAGCGGAACCTCTTGTCCTTTTCTATCTGTTGTTGGAAATATAATAGAGTTCTCCTTTGCTCTTGGATCCCCAATGATAATATCAAGTGAAGTGTTCGACTCAGTGTAACGCGCTAATTCAAATTGAAGAAACGAAATTTTGTAAAGGGTGTTAATGTCTTGATTAGCCAGATATAGTTTTTCGTAGCTATTCAATGCTTTATCCTTCGCTCCCACTTTGTCATATCCCTCTGCTGCCACTTCAACCGCAAACAAATCATTTGGATTAATTCTAAGTGCTTGTTGAGCTGCAAGTGCAGCAGAAACGTTTTGATTGTACTGCAAATAGGAAATCGCAAGTGAATCGTAAATCGCTCCATTACCGGGATTCTCAGCCAGTAGATTGTAAAGAGCCATTCTTGCGACCAATGGATCATTAAAAGCTGTCGCTGTGTTGTATATAAAGGATTGTTTTCTAAGTTCCCAAGGGATTGAATCTCCTGGAGCTATCTCCTGACTTTGGGCGATTGAACCATACCCAACCCCACTTGCTATAAGCACAAAAAGTAGTTTCTTCATTTAATTTGATTTATCTTATTAATCAGTAATCGTTTCTGAATATCAATTAAGCCAGCAAACATAACTATTTGTTATGTGAGGCTGAAATGATTTTTGGATTGGCGGTAAGTCCTTTCTTTTTGCCCACTTCTAACATATACTCGAGCGCTTCTTTTGCATCGTTTTTTATTTTACCATCTAATATGGCCTCTTTAATCTCTGCTTTAATATCACCAACTATTTTGGATGGTGATATATTGAATGTTTCAATTATTTGCTCGCCTGAAACAGGTGGGTTAAAATTCATCACTCGATCTCGCTCCTCCACTTCCTTAATTTTTTGCTCCACTCGAATGAAGTTCGCCTGATACTTTTTTACGCGCTCAGGATTTTTAGATGTTACATCAGCTTTGCACAAGGTCATTAAATCATTCACATCATTACCAGCTTCAAAAACCATTCTCCTCACAGCAGCATCTGTTACCCGATCGTTTACCAGCGCAATAGGTCTTAAATGTAATCGCACGAGTTTCTGCACATATTTCATCCGTTCATCAAGCGGCAGTTTCATACGCTTAAAAATCTTGGGTACCCATTTAGCACCTAAATCTTCATGTCCATGAAACGTCCACCCTACCTTTTCGTGAAATCGTTGAGTAGCTGGTTTCGCGATATCATGCAAAATGGCAGCCCATCTGAGCCACAAATCATCAGTCATGTCAGAAATATTATCCAATACCTGTAGGGTATGATAGAAATTGTCTTTATGTGTTTTTCCATTCACTTTTTCCACACCTTGCAGGTCAGCCATTTCAGGGAATATTTCTTTTAATAAACCGGAATGAAATAATAATTGAAAACCATAAGAGGGCTTTGGAGCTAATATGATCTTGTTTAGTTCATCTATAATTCGCTCCTGCGAGACAATCTTAATTCGCTCGACGTAATTAATGATTCCTTCAAACGTATCAGGCTCAATGTCAAAATGGAGCTGTGTAGCAAAACGTATGGCTCGCATCATTCTGAGTGGATCATCGGAAAAGGTGATTCCCGGAGATAATGGAGTGCGAATCGTCATATTTCGCATGTCCTCCATTCCATTGAAAGGATCTATCAAAACGCCAAAATCTTCCTGATTAAGACTAATTGCTAATGCATTGATGGTAAAATCTCTACGATTCTGATCATCTTCCAGAGATCCATCTTCAACGATCGGTTTTCGTGAATCCTCTTGATAGGACTCTTTTCTTGCCCCGACGAATTCATATTCGTAACCATCAATATGAATAGCAGCCGTACCAAAATTTTTAAAAACGGAAAGCTTGGCCTTTTTACCTAAGCGTTCTGCAACTTTTTCTGCCAACTTAATTCCACTCCCCACACAAACAAAATCAATATCCTTCGATGGTCTTTTAAGGATTATGTCTCGCACATAGCCACCTACCACATAACTGTGGATCCCGAGATCGATTGAAGCTTTTTGAACTGTCTCAAAGATGGGATTGGATTGAAGTTGGCTGGAGTAGTCCGTAGGCATAATGCAAAAATAGATAAGCAAGACGGGTTCGATTAAAGAAACCATTTCTAATCACAGATGAATCAAATAGATTTGTCAAAATGACCAGAGAGGAAGCTAGACAAACCATTATCACT
The DNA here is from genome assembly GCA_964459925.1 of uncultured Roseivirgaceae bacterium. GTDB lineage: Bacteria > Bacteroidota > Bacteroidia > Cytophagales > Cyclobacteriaceae > Ekhidna. The sequence goes on along the minus strand of CAYWOQ010000058.1, from coordinate 3,749 downwards.
CTAACCGAAGAGCTAAACCATCATAATTACCTATACTATCAAAAAAGTAAACCTGAAATATCGGATCATGCTTTTGATCAAAAACTGAAAGAGTTAGAGAAGCTGGAAGAAACTTATCCGGACTTAAAGCTCACCCACTCTCCTACCTCCAGAGTTGGAGGTGATATCACAAAAGAATTTGAAACAGTTGAACATCAATACCGAATGCTTTCGCTGGGAAACACTTATTCCAAGGAAGAACTCATTGATTTTGACGGTCGGGTGAAAAGAGGACTAGGTACTGAAGAATATGAATACATCTGTGAGTTAAAATTTGACGGAGTAGCCATTAGTCTTAGGTACGAGAATGGAGTTCTACAAAAAGGCATTACGAGAGGAGATGGCACAAAAGGTGATGATATTACGACAAATACTAAAACGATTCGAACCATTCCTTTAAAAATAAAAGGCGAAGGACCCGTTCAATCTTTTGAAGCAAGAGGTGAAGTATTCATGCCAAAGGATGTTTTCATTGCCCTTAACAAACAACGTGATAAAGCTGGAGAAGCATTACTTGCCAACCCTCGAAACACAACCTCCGGCACATTGAAAATGCAAGACTCTAAGGTGGTGGCTGAACGAAAGCTGGATTGCTATATCTACACATACATTGATGACCAAAATTCATTCTCCACACATGAAGAATCACTCCTTTTTTTGGTAAAGGCAGGGTTTAATGTATCCCAGACCTACCGCAAGTGCGGAACCATTGATGAGGTGTTTGATTACATAAATTATTGGGATCAAAGAAGACATGAATTAAGTGTAGAAACGGATGGTATTGTTATTAAAGTCAATAGCATTAACCAGCAAGAAGAACTGGGTTACACCGCTAAAAATCCGCGCTGGGCCATTTCCTACAAATTCAAAGCAGAATCAGCAACAACTCAATTACTAAACATCACCTATCAGGTGGGCCGAACAGGTGCTATAACCCCAGTAGCAGAGTTAGAACCTGTATTGTTAGCAGGAACTACCGTAAAAAGAGCCTCCCTCCATAATGCCAATGAAATTGATCGCCTGGATGTTCGAGTCGGGGATTACGTAAACGTTGAGAAAGGTGGAGAAATCATACCAAAGATCACTGGGGTAGTCCTGGAAAACCGAAACAAAACCGCTAGTAAACACCAATACATCAGCACCTGCCCCGAATGCGGAACGGAACTGATTCGCAAAGAAGGTGAAGCGCAACATTATTGTCCAAACAAAGAAACATGCCCCCCTCAAGTTCAGGGTCGTATTGAGCATTTCATCAGCCGGAACGCGATGAATATTGAGTCTTTGGGACCGAGAACGATTAAAGGATTTTTGAGTAAAGAACTTATAACCAACCTGGCAGACCTTTATTCCTTGACATTTGATGATATAAACAATTTACAATTTGAGGAAATAGAAGAAGAAACCGGTGATGTTACTAAAAGGTCCATTAAGGAGAAAACAGCAACCAACATCATTGATTCCATTAGTAGTTCAAAAGGCCAACCATTCGAGCGTGTTCTTTTTGGATTGGGTATCCGATATGTAGGGAAAACCGTAGCAGAAAAACTAACCCAGCACTTTAAAACCATTGATGCGCTAAAGCACGCTTCTAAAGAAGAAATTGAGCGTGTGCATGAGATTGGTGAACGAATTGCGGAAAGTGTGGTTGAATATTTTAACGATGCAGCAAACTTGCAAATCGTGGATAAATTAATTGAAGCAGGCCTCAACTTTAAAATAGCGGAGAAAGAAGGTAGTAGTACTAAATTCAACGGACTAACCTTTGTCGTTTCTGGTGTATTTTCGTCATTTGATCGAGAAGAGTTGAAATCAATCATAAAGAATAATGGTGGTAAAGTTTCCAGCAGCATATCAGCAAAAACCAATTACCTGGTTGCAGGAGAAAATATGGGACCTGCTAAAAAAGAAAAAGCTGAATCGTTAGGGATTGCACTATTGAATGAAACTGCATTTAGAGAACTTTTAGCCCATGATTAAAGGAATTATCCTTAACTATAAATCTAAAAACGTACCTAGAAGCCAGGAGCATACGACCTACGAAAAAGCAAAAAGGATAGGTATACTATACAATGCAAATGAGTTCCAGAAAGAGCTAATTACTAAACTAATTGAGGAGCTTGAAAATGAAGAAAAATCAGTTATTCAGCTGGGGTTCGTAGAAAAACCGGAGGATCCAAAGAACATTACAGCCTATCTGTTCACAAAAAAGGATATCTCCATTATAGGAGGAATCAAAAAAGAAGGTATCAAGAACTTTTTAGAGCAACCTTTTGATTTTCTAATCTCACTGGATTCTTCAGAAAACATCAATTACAGGTACATTCTTGCCTCTAGCAAAGCCACCTGTAAAGTGGGTATCGAAACTGAATCGTATCAGGATTTGTTGCTTCTATCAATTAAACCTTCGGCAGCAAAAGCGGATTCTGCAAAGGACCTGATTAAGTATTTAAGAAAGATTTAATTCGAAGATGAAAGGCATCACTGGTGTTGGTGTAGCATTGGCTACTCCCTTAAATAATGATTATTCAATTGATTTTCAATCCTTACGAAAGTTGGTCAATCACGTTTCAAAGGGTGTAGATTACCTGGTGGTGTTGGGAACTACTGGCGAATCTCCGGCTTTCAGTTGGAAAGAAAAACTTCAAATTCTTGAATTTGTCTTTGATAACAATCCAAAAAACCTACCTGTCGTTTTTGGTTTAGGCGGAAATAACACCTTTGATCTGATAAACAAGTCCAAGGATCTCAAGCAATACAATCTAACCGCTATCTTATCAGCAAGTCCGTATTATAATAAGCCCTCCCAAAAAGGAATTATTCGCCATTATGAAATGCTGGGTGATGCCTTCCCTCATCCAATCATTTTGTACAATGTTCCCGCTCGAACGGCTTCCAATATGAAAGCCGCTACCACACTCAAACTGGCTGAACACCCAAATATCATCGCAGTCAAGGAAGCCTCGAATGAGCTGGCTCAATGCCTGCAAATACTAGAGAATAAACCTGATGATTTCATTTTTCTTTCGGGTGAAGATTCCTTCACCAATGAGCTCATACAGCATGGAGCTGATGGTGTTATCAGCGTAATTGCCAACCTACTTCCTGAACGTTTTAATGAAATGGTCAAACGGGGATTGAAAGATGATTTTAATGTTGCATCTGAACTTAATAAAAAGCTAATACGTGGTTTTCAGTTGGCTTCCAGAGAGGGGAATCCTTCGTCCATCAAAGCTGGTTTAGAAGCGGCTTCCATTTGTAGCAGAGTCGTTAAACCTCCTTTATATGAGGGATCGGATGAATTAACCAAAAACTGGAAAGATTACCTTTCTGAATAAGTATCATCTTTTCATTTTAAGATTTCTGGTTACTAGTGTATCTTTCTAGTAATGAATAAACAGCTGGGAAGCCTTGTTACGGCATTTATTCTCTTTGCCAGTAGCATCCTTATTGGGACAAGTGGATATATTCTGATTGAAAATATCTCTCTTGTTGATGCCATTTATATGAGCATCATCACGATTAGTACCGTTGGTTTTACAGAAGTGACAGAGCTTAGCTCAACCGGCAGGATTTTTACATCGGTATATATTCTGCTTAATCTGGGAATATTTGCCTACTTAGTTTCTGCCCTATCCAGCTATTTTTTTGAAGGGAAACTTAAACCTCGATTATGCATTAGGATTTAATAATTAGTCCAAAAAGTTTGATTC
>CAYWOQ010000057.1:0-24136 GCA_964459925.1 uncultured Roseivirgaceae bacterium | reverse complement strand
CCAATATCCAAAACTCTAGCCCACCTTTTGATTATTCTATTGAATAATCCGGGATTAAGGCTCCTCACCGGAAATGTTCATTCTCAACATTGGGTTAATTATACGGTAGAAATGTAACTTTTATTTAAATAAAGGGCTAATAATAAAGGTTCTTGTTTTGAATCAGTCTCAATATTTCATAAAAGTACTAGCCAAATTTTTGACGAAAATGTTTTCCACATTTCGATGAAGTTATCCACATAAGAAAAATCAATAATGCTAATGGGTTGATAACCAGCAAATTATATGCTATTTGTTAAAAACTATTTTTGTGGATAAATGAAGAAATTCAAATGTAATCCCTTGAAATTCAGCTATTTAAGCTATGTCAATTTTCAGCTGATTGTCTGATTAGTTTATTTCTGTAGGCATTGAAAATACGTGATTTGGAAATAAACCCAATATACTTTCCGTCATCAATAACCGGTAAGTTCCATGCTTGTGTTACCTCAAATTTATTCATCACAGATTGCATTTTTTCCCTAGTACTGACGCTGGCAGGTGGTTTATGCATGATTGATTTTATTAAAATATTTTTTCGTGCTTCTTCATCAAACATCATTTCCCTTATATCATCGAGTGTAATAATGCCTTCAAGCTCGACATTTTCATTGACAACAGGAAAGATGTTTCGCTTACTTTTCTTTACCAGTTTTACCAGATCATCCAATGTTGAATTAGGATGTATTATGTGAAGATCTTTTTCAATAATCTTTTTCAAATCAATCAAACTCAGTACGATCAAATCCTTATTATAAGGAATAAGATCCCCTGTTTCAATCAGTTGCTTTGTGTAAATGCTATGTTTTTCAAAGTATGAAATCGTGCTGAATGATATGGCAGAGACTAGCATTAACGGAACAAAAAGGACATACCCACTTGTAATTTCAGCAATAAGGAAAATAGCTGTCAGTGGTGCATGTAGGACACCACTCATTACTCCACACATACCTACAAGCGTAAAATTACTGGTGCTTAGGGTAGATCCAAATAGTAAATTAGATGTTGAACTAAATGCATAACCCGTAAGGCCACCCATAAAAAGTGAAGGGGCAAATATGCCTCCGCTACCTCCAGACCCAATGGTTAGTGCAGTTGCAATTGGTTTAACCAGAAGAATGAATACTAAAAAAAGAATGATAGCGGACTCGTAATCAGACAGTCCTATAAAAAATGAATATTGAAAAACTGCCGAAGAATTTCCCGATAATAGATTTTTAATGGTTTCATACCCTTCACCATAGATTGGTGGAAAAGTAAGGATAATCAGTGCAAGGGAAATGCCCCCTACACTAGCCCGTCCAAAATCATTTTGTAATTTTTTGATTATACCTTCAATGAAATACATGGTTCGTGTGAAGTAGAGTGAAACCAAACCACAAGCAGCGGCCAATAGAAGGTAAAATCCAGATTCACTAGCCTCAAAAGAGTCAGTTAGTTTGAAGCTAAAGAGAATGTCATCACCTAGTAAAATCAGAGAAACGAGCTGACCACAAACGGAAGCAAGAAGAAGAGGAATGAAACGACTGATCACGACTTCAGTTAGAATAACTTCCATTGCAAAAATCACCCCAGTAACAGGTGAATTAAAGATGGCTGAAATGGCACCTGCAGCACCACACCCAATGAGCAGAGTTCTCCTCTTATAGCTAAGATGGAATAATCTGGCAATATTTGAACCGATCGCAGAACCAGTAACAACAATGGGTGCCTCCAGTCCTACGGAACCTCCAAAACCTACAGTAATGGCACTTGTGACCATTCGTGAGTACATCCTTGTTTTTTGTATGACACTGGAGTTTTTAGAAATGGCATATAATATCTGGGTTATACCATGACCCAATTGCTCTTTGAATAAGTACTTAGAAACTACCACTGTAAGTGTAATTCCAATTAATGGATAAACGAGATATACATAATTAGACCCAAAAAAATCAAGACCAACTTCTAGGTACTCAATCAGGAAATGGACGGTACTCTTGAGAACAACTGCAGCCAAACCGGAACAAATTCCGATTAACCCAGCTATAATGAGTAAGAAGTTATTATCGCTGATGTGTTTGAGTCTCCACACCAGAATCCTCATGATAGTTACACTTATTCTGGGTTTATTTTTAGTCATTAGTATGAGTGACTATTAAATCACCAGTGCATTTTTCTTCGTAAGAGCTTCTTCAATGTATTGGAAAGTAGATAGAACTTCAGGTGCTCCATTAACCACTGCCACATTGTGTTCAAAATGTGCTGAAGGTTTTTTATCTGCTGTAACGATTGTCCAACCATCATTCAGTTGGATCACTCTTCTAGTTCCCATATTTATCATGGGCTCAATAGCAACCACAAGTCCATTCTTGATTTTACTCCCTCTTCCTCTCTTACCAAAGTTTGGCAACTCAGGTGACTCGTGCATTTTCTTTCCTAATCCGTGACCAACCAATTCTCTAACTACTCCATATCCATGTTTCTCCGCGTGAGATTGGATAGCAAAACTGACATCTCCGATTCTATTACCAGCTACTAATTGTTCAATACCAAGGTCCAAACTTTCTTTTGTAACCATCAATAGTTTCTTTACATCATCTGAGATCTCTCCAACTGAGAAAGTGTATGCATGATCACCATAGAACTCATTTTTCAAAACACCAATGTCTACTCCAACAATGTCTCCTTCTTCGAGAGGTCGATCTGTTGGTATGCCGTGCACAACTTGTTCGTTGACCGATGTTATAATTGAGTTTGGATAATCATATAGTCCAAGAAATCCGGGAACTGCCTGATGATCTCGAATGAATTCGTCAGCCTTTTTATCCAGATCCAATGGGGTAATCCCCGGTTCGATTAGCTCAGCCATTAAACCTAATGTCTTGGAAACAATCATCGAACTTTCCCGCATTAATTCGATCTCATCTGAAGTCTTATAATGAATCATGACTGCAAAATTACAAAACAAAAAACCCTGATTTCACAAAGTGAAACCAGGGTTTGAACATTATGAATTATATCTATTAAGACTTCTTAGATACTCCTTCTAAAACGTCTTTTATCGGAACTCTTTGGCCATCCCTGTAAGAAACAACCCATGCTTCTTTGGCACCCATAGCTCTTAATTCTTTTTTGAACCTATCCGCTTCCCAGTAGTCTCTAAAAACACCAACGGTTAGCTTTTGTAACCCGTCCTCGTTTTCAGCACTGAAATTGGGCGAATTATCATATTTCTGTAGATCCTTATTTTTAAAAGCACCTAGTTGAACCTTAAAGACAACTCCTTTATTCTCATCCAGGTTACCTCCTTTATTTTGAGAAGCAACATTTTGAGTTTTTGCTTGGCTTTGTGCCCTCGCAACTTCATCCCTTAGGTCACTTACTTGCTCCTGATAAGTTAAAATCTGCTGATCTTTTTCTGCTAGTCGGTCATCAACATTACTAAGCTCTGTTTTTAAGCTTGTAACCTGACCTTTAAGTGATTTGTTCTCGTCAAGTAGTTGTTTGTACTGCTCTGGTTGCAGTTTTTTAATCCTCTTTTTCCACTCCTTTTTTTCTTTTTTATCCATTTGAGCGGATGCCTCGAAGACGACTCCTAAGCAAAGAATAAGCACTATAAGAGATATTAATTTTTTCATAATCTGAAAGTTGTTTTATCGCATTTAATGTTACTAAAGTACAAAAAAGTCTTTAGAATGATACTTTTTTTAGTTTTTTAAAGACCCAATCATGTCTTCAGGTTTCACCCATTCAGTGAATTGCTGATCCGTAACAAGTCCCAACGCAATGGCTGCTTCCCGTAAAGTAGTTCCTTCTTTGTGTGCTTTTTTAGCAATCCTAGCTGCATTTTCATAGCCAATGTGAGTGTTTAATGCCGTTACCAGCATTAAAGAATTCTCCAGTTTTTCTTGAATAACAGCATGATTCGGTTCTATACCTATTGCGCAGTTGTCATTAAAAGATTCACATGCATCACCAATTAATCGAGCTGAGTTGAGCAAATTAAAGATCATCATTGGTTTAAAAACATTTAATTCAAAATGGCCAGTTGCACCTCCCGTAGATACTGCCACATCGTTACCAATTACCTGAGCACAAACCATTGTTAATGCTTCACATTGCGTTGGGTTTACTTTCCCAGGCATAATGGAAGAGCCAGGTTCGTTTTCTGGAATCAAAATTTCTCCAATGCCACTTCTGGGACCTGAACATAACATTCGAACATCGTTACCAATCTTCATCAAACTCACAGCAAGTTGTTTCAATGCGCTGTGAGATTCTACAACTGCATCATGAGCAGCTAGTGATTCAAATTTGTTTTCTGCAGTTACAAAAGGCATTCCTGCATGTTGAGCAATTTTCTTTGCTACCAATTCCGCGTATCCCTCAGGTGTATTTAGACCTGTTCCAACCGCTGTGCCTCCAAGTGCAAGTTCAGAAAGATGATCTAGCGTGTTTTTGAGTGCCTTAAGGCCGTGATCCAGTTGAGAAACGTAACCAGAGAACTCCTGTCCGAGGCTCAATGGCGTAGCATCCATGAAATGCGTTCTTCCGATCTTCACAACGTCCATAAATGCTTCGGATTTTTGATGAAGTGTATCTCTAAGCTTCTTAACCTTAGGAATAGTTGTTTCCACAATCATTTTGTAACCCGCAATATGCATAGCAGTAGGAAAGGTATCATTAGAACTTTGACTTTTATTCACATCATCGTTAGGATGAATGGTCTTTTTATCATCAGTCAATGAGCCACCACTAATCACATGAGCACGATTGGCAATAACTTCATTGGAATTCATGTTTGATTGAGTTCCCGAACCTGTCTGCCAGACAACAAGCGGGAATTGATCATCTAGCATTCCATCAAGAATTTCATCACAAACTTGAGCAATCAGGTTTGCTTTTTCTTGAGGTAAAACACCCAATTCTGCATTCGTTTCAGCAGCAGATTTTTTTAAAATCGCAAATGCACGAATGATTTCAATTGGCATGTGATTTTTTTCACCACCTATCTTAAAGTTATTTCTTGATCGTTGTGTTTGGGCGCCCCAGTATTTATCAGCTGGTACTTGAACTTCGCCCATTGTATCATGTTCTATTCGGTATTCCATTAGGGGTTGATTTTGTATTGTTGAATATTACAAAACTAACACCAAACAGTCTGTAAAGAATTCAGTTTATTGATGGTTTTGTATCCTTATAAAACAAGGTTTATTTTTGTTTAGAATTATTCTAAATAAGTTCATCATTGGCTTCAAAAGTTTTACTTGCTGATTTTCAATTCCTTACTAGAAAAGGACTGGCATCACTCATCCATGCGATACCTGGAATGATTCTGATCAAAGAGGTTGATCAGGCAGATGAATTGGAAAATACAATACTCGAAAGTCAACCTGATCTTGCCATTCTAGACATTTACGGGAAGGAAGATGAAGTACTTGATCAGATAGAAAGAATTAAACAACATACAAATACTTCCCTTTTGGTTATATCAAACACACAAAACAAGGAATCAATCCAACGACTTTTAAATTCTGGTGTTAAAGGCATATTAACAAAAAACTGTAGTGAGGAAGAAATAACCAATGGATTGATTGCTGTATCAAAGGGGAGTAGGTTTTTCTGCAACACAGTCTTGGAGATGGTATTAAACGGGGAGGAGGCAGACGAAGACTGTGAGCCTACTAATCTTTCAAAAAGAGAGTATGAGGTATTGGAATTGATTACAAAGGGAATGACTACTGCCCTAATCGCAGATACTTTGCATTTAAGTATTCATACCATCAATTCACACCGGAAGAATATTTTAAAAAAACTAGGCCTCAGTTCTCCGGCAGAGCTAATTGTATACGCCCTTGAGTCCGGTCTTGTCCGGTCTTAATCCAATTAACTTATAACTTGCCGCAAGTAGAACAAGTGGTTTTTATCTTGTCTTTCTTAACAAAAGAATAGACTAAAGAACAACAGGCTGATAAGAATATGATTCCTATTAAAATTAATTGGATCATGACAATAATTGATAAGCAAGGAGTGAACTAAAATATGCCAAAGCTGTCATGTAACCCATTTGGATCAAGGGCCACTTCCAGCTTTTGGTTTCTCTTTTGGTGATGGCCAACGTACTCATGCATTGCATGGCAAAAGCATAGAAAATCATTAATGATATGCCAGTTGCCAGGCTGTATCGCCTTTCTCCCGTAATGGGGTTTATTTCGGCATTCATCTTGGCCAACAACGACAATTCAGTATCTTCTGAATCGATACTGTAAATGGTTGCCATCGTCCCAACAAAAACTTCGCGAGCAGCAAACGAAGTAATCAACGCAACTCCAATTTTCCAATCGTAACCTAAAGGCGTAATTACAGGTTCCAATTGTTTACCCATTATGCCGATGTATGAGTTTTCAAGCGAAGTTTGTGGCAATAGTTCTTCGGAATCTTCGGCTTGACTGAACGAACCGGGTCCGTACGAACCTAGCACCCACAATATGATTGAGATAGAAAGTATAATTCTACCTGCACCCCATACAAAAGATTTACCCTTCTCATAGACATTAAATAGTGTGTTTTTGATACTTGGCAGCTGGTATCTCGGCATTTCCATGATCAAAAAACTCTTGGATTTGGTCAATAAGATCCCTTTAAAAATCAAGGCGAAGATCAATGCAGCGATAAAACCCAATATATACATGGAGAAAAGCACCAATCCTTGTAGCTGAATAGTACCCAGCACCAATGTATCGGGAACCGTAAGAGAAATAAGTAAGATATAAACAGGTAACCTCGCAGAGCAACTCATCAGAGGTGTCACCAATATAGTAATCAATCGTTCTTTTGGTTGGTCAATAGCCCTGCTCGACATGATAGCGGGAATGGCACATGCAACTCCTGAGATTAAGGGAACAACACTTTTTCCATGTAAACCAAAGGGCCGCATGAGACGATCCATAATAAAAACCACACGTGTCATATAACCTGTTTCTTCTAGTATGGTAAGAAAGAGAAACAGAAAAGCAATCTGGGGTATAAAGATCACCACTCCTCCAATACCTGGAATTATTCCTTCAGTAAAAAGGGATGTTAATGGGCCTTCAGGAAGATTTTTTGATAAAAAAGAGCTTGAATGAACAAAAAAGTGATCAATCAGGTCCATTGGGACGTTCGCGAATACATAGACAAACTGGAAGATTATAAACAGTATAGCCAGGAAAATGGCATATCCCCAAAACCGATGTATAAGTACTCTGTCTATCTTATTTGTTTGCGTATGGGCCTTTTGCTTGTTTTCCTTTTTTAAGAATTTTAAAAGCTTACCAATTCGATTATACCGTTCCTGGGTTTCTTTAAGGTGATCTATTCCATTATCACTTTGATAAAAAGGTTGCCATGCTTTTGGTTGTTCATAGGACCCAATGGCGTCCTTAAGATTTTTAATATCACCCTTTTTTGCGTTTAAACTTATTACAGGAACCTCTCCAAGAAGGGTACTCAATTGATCATTTGATATTTCAACTTTATCTTTTACTGCCAGATCAATCCGATTCAAAACCAGCATGACTGGTAATTTCAAATCGTACACCTGTGTGAACAATAAGAGGTTTCGTTGAAGGTTTATAGCATCAGCAACCACTATCACCAAATCAGGAGGGTCATTGCTGGTTAGGTGCTGATAAACTACTTTTTCATCTTCTGTTTTCGGATGAATACTATATGTCCCTGGAAGATCTACAACATCTAAAAGTTCATGGTTGATCTTTAGTGTTCCGCATTTCTTATCTACCGTAACTCCTGGATAGTTACCAACTTTTTGGTTAAGTCCTGTTAGTAGGTTGAATATTGTACTCTTACCAACATTGGGATTTCCTACTAATGCGATTTTTTTAATCAAGGCTGCTAGTTTTCTTCCATCACAATCAGCTCAGCTTCACTTAGCCTAAGCATTATTAACTGTCCATCTACCTGGACAACCATTGGGTCTCCTAAGGGAGCACGATTTACCAACTCAAGCTCTTGATTTGGAAATATCCCCATCTCGTAAAGGCGATGCTTTAATTCACTTTCGATAACATTCGCAACAGTGTATGAATTATTGGATTGAATTGTGGATAACTTCACCGAGATAAATTAAGAAAGCAAATTTACTATTTAGATTTAATCTAGATAATAAAAGAACCTTGAGCTTGCTCAAACAGTTTTTGTTTGGTCATCAAAATCACTACTTCTAGTGATATCCCTACCTATTAATAGCTACTTAAAAATCATGAATACTAGCGATTGTACATTCATAAGACGAATTGCAATTTTGCACTGTTTAGAAAGGTTCTAAATAAAAATACCACATATAATTTAGCAAATCTTAAAAATGAAGAATATTATCAGATACCCAATTTGTAGTTTACTTCTAGTGGTTATTCTGTTATCAGGATGCAGTGAAGACGATTTACCAGGATTGGAAGTTCCTGACTCGTATATTTCAAATAGTTATGATGCAAATGTTTCTTCTGAAGCTGCAGTAATTGATGAGTTGTCCATAATGACCCTTGCTGCAAATGAAGCGGAATCAAATGCACAAAATACAACGGTATCTTCTATCCCTTACCCATCCGGTCTTTCAACGGTTACTCTATCCAGCTATCGGACACTAGTAAGAGATTGGTTAGTAGAGTTAGTTAATGCAGCTAATGACAATGATGGATTTATAAATCCGGGCGATGGAGAACCTATAGACGATGAAGAAGGAGGACTTTTAGGGAATAGACTTTTAGATGAATATGGGTTAGAGTTAGAGCAAATGATTCAAAAGGGTTCATTTGGTGCTGCTTTATATAATCATGCATTAACTGTTATTAATGGAGATCTTTCGAATTCGTCGGCCATAGATAAATTGGTCGAGATTCATGGCACAACACCTACCTTTGATCCATCCGGAACAACTGCAGCAGCCACCTATTCAAGAAGAAGGTCTAATCAGACAACGGAGACGGGTTTTTTCTATGATATTCGGAATAGCCTTATCACAGCGAAAGCGGCTATAGATGCAGGAGAAGCCTTTGAAACACAAAGAGATGAAGCACTTTCTGCTTATTTAGAGGCATGGGAGAAATCAAATTTTGCGACAGTCATCTTTTACTGCCAAGCTACAGTGGATCAGCTAAGCGCGGCTCAGCAACTTGAAGAAGGAGTAGAAAAAGATAAAGCACTTGGAGATGCTATGCATGCATATGCAGAGGGTGTCGCATTTGCCCATGGCTTTAGAGGCATCTCCAACAAAATCATCACTGATCAGGAAATAGATGCCCTATTAGAGTTGTTCCTTGCTCCTGCAGGGGAAAAACCAGAAAGCTATCGATTCCTAAATGATGCTTCCTTACTTGGCAATTTTGATGGCGCCATTAATTTGATACAGAATATATACGGTTTTACGGATGAAGAAGTGGCCACCTTTTTTATAAATGATCCAACATAAAATAGAATATCAACTATGAAAACCTTGCTGTCAATAGTAGCAAGGTTTTTCCATTTAAAGACTTTAAAGTGAGAATAAGATGAAGTTTAGTGAAGTAGCCTTACGATTTGTACCAGTTTTAGGAGCCTTTCTGTGGTTTGCCTGTAGTGAAGATGGAAATGAATTAGAAGATTCAGACTTTGATCGTTCGGAGATGCTGGAAGAACTGGCAGATAATTTGATCATCCCAAATTTTCTGTCACTGCAAGCTAGTTTGGGCGAGCTAAACGCCTCGGTGTCTGCATTGATTGAGAATACAACAGAACAAAACTTGCTTTTGGCACAGGAGGCGTGGAAACAAGCGGCAATTGATTTCCAACATTGTTCTGCATTTGGTTTCGGACCAGCCAGCCTTCCACTTGGAGAGTTTGCCGCTGTGATTGGCGTTTTTCCAGTTGATGAAGAAGCAGTGGAACAAAATATATTGGATACTGACTTCAATTTGCCTGCCAGTTTCAGCACCAATATACGTGGATTGTTTACCATCGAATATTTGATTTTTGATCTTGAGGAGGACAATAATCAAGTTCTTGAGTCCCTAGATCAGAATAGAAAAAACTACCTAACGTTAATTGTTAATGAAGTTGATTTTACAGTTGATAATATCATCAATGAATGGCAAGCTGATTATCGTGAATCCTTTATAGCTAATAATGGAACTGCTGCTGGAAGCTCAGTTTCTTTGCTGTACAATAGTTTTGTAAAGGACTATGAAAACATCAAAAACTTTAAGATAGAACTTCCTGCAGGACTAACAGCAGGACAAACTGCCACACTTCCAGAATCAGTAGAAGCTTACTACAGTGGAATTTCTTTAGACTTAATAAAAGAGCATTTTCAAAATACTAAGAACATTTGGAGAGGTGCTGGTAGAACTGGTTCAGATATCATTGGTTTTGAAGAATACCTAACAACGGTAGTTGGGGGGCAGGAATTGGTAGAAACCACAAAAGTTGCAATAAATGATATTGATGTAGCCATACTTGATATACCAGAAGGTAGGCTGTCCGATAATATTGAGACGTCTGAAGTTCAAGTTTTGAGAAACGAGCTACAGGAGAATACCCCAAATTTTAAGAGTTCTATGAGTTCTTTATTGGGGATTAGTATCACGTTTAATTCTGGTGATGGCGACTAACTGCTAAAGTTTGAAATCCCTAACCTGGCATACCGTCAAAGCAAAACTGGAGAAAGAAGTCTCCATTGCACCTCTAGTGACTTTCCGAATTGGCTTTGGTTTGGTGATGCTAATCAGTACCATCCGATACTGGTTGAAAGGCTGGATAGCCTCACAACTCATTGAGCCTAAGTTACACTTTCATTATTTCGGGTTCGATTTTGTTGGAGTCCTACCAGGAATAGGAATGTATGTTGTATTTGTGCTCCTCACCGTATGTTCACTGGGGATCATTTTTGGAGCAATGTATCGATTAAGTACGGTGATATTTTTTGTGTGCTTCACCTATGTAGAGTTAATCGATATCACCTATTACCTTAATCACTATTATTTTGTTAGCATAGCTTCTTTTCTTTTAATCTTTCTACCAGCACATCGTTCTTTTTCATGGGACGTTCTTAAAAATCCATCCATCCAACTGTACAAGGTTCCACTGTGGTGTGTTGGAATCTTCAAACTGCAAATAGCCATTGTCTACTTTTATGCAGGATTAGCTAAAATAAATTATGATTGGTTGATTAATGCGCTACCTCTTGCAATATGGCTTCCAGCAAAAACCAGTATCCCAATCATTGGACCAATCTTTAAGTACGAGATCACTGCCTATCTTTTCAGTTGGGCAGGAATGCTTTTTGATACCTTAATTATCGTTGGCCTGCTTTGGAGGCGCACCAGATTAGTTTCATATATAGCTGTTATCATTTTTCATTCACTGACGGGAATCCTCTTTCAGATTGGCATTTTTCCATTAGTGATGATTTTAGCTGTTACTATTTTCTTTTCGCCCGCTTTCCATGAGTCTTTACTGTCCAAAATAAAAATGCTGTACAGTTTCAGATTTCCAACAGGTCAAGTTGATGATTCATTTACCACTTCCAGAATAACTTATTCTTTGATCATCCTTTTTGCCACTTTCCAGTTGGTTTTCCCATGGAGATATCTACTGTACGATGGAAACATTTTTTGGACTGAAGAAGGATATCGTTTTGCCTGGAGAGTTATGCTAATGGAAAAAGCAGGTACTGCAACTTTTTATATAAAGGATGGTGAAAAGGGCCGGGAAGGAGCGGTAATTAATCACCAGTTTCTTAACGATCATCAGGAAAAACAGATGGCGATGCAGCCAGACCTTATTTTACAGTTTGCTCATCACCTGGAAAACCACTTCAGAGAAAAAGGAATGAATGATCCTAAGGTTAGAGCTGAAGTAATGGTGACTTTGAATGCCAGACCCGCTCAATTGTTAATAGATCCTGCGGTAGACCTGACGGAAAAGAAAAATGGCTGGAAGTCAAAAGATTGGATATTGAAACCAAACTTCCATGATTAGATGTCTTTGTTCCATATTGCTGTTATCCTTTTCTGTTTCCAGCAGTTTAGCACAGACTTTTACAATTTCTGGTTATGTAAAAGAAAGCTCTGGTAAAGCGATCGAGGGAGCTACGGTATTTATTGAAACGCCAAGTACTATTACTACCACAAATATGCAAGGGTTCTACTCATTGAAATTATCCAAGGGTAGCTATCTTCTGGAAGCATTCAGTCAAGAAAAAGAATCAGAATCAAAACGAATTGAAGTTTATTCAGATTTAACGGTAAATTTTCAACTGGGAGATTTTCAAGGAGTACTTGATGAAGTAGCTGTGATTGAACAACGGACACAAACTAATGGAATGTCTCGACTGAAATCAGTAGATGGTTTCGGCATATACGAAGCAAAAAAAAATGAATTAATACTGCTGGATGATTTCGCTGCCAACAAGGTTACAAATAATGCAAGACAGATTTTTGCAAAGGTTCCTGGACTAAATATATGGGAGAGTGATTTCTCTGGTTTACAGTTAGATATTGCTGCAAGAGGTCTTGGTCCAAGTAGAACTGCAAATTTCAACACCCGCCAAAATGGCTATGATATGAGTGCTGATGCGCTGGGATATCCGGAAAGCTACTATACCCCCCCCATTCAAGCAGTAGAAGAAATTGAAATCGTACGGGGTGCTGCTTCTTTGCAATATGGAACACAATTTGGAGGCATGCTCAATTTTAGAATCAAGCAGGCATCGGAAAAACCATTTGAGCTTAATTATGAGCAAGCAGTAGGTTCGTTTGGATTTCTTAATTCATTTGTGAGTGTTGGTGGAACAAAAAAATCCATTGATTATTATGGATATTATCAATACAAGCAAGGAGATGGATGGAGACAGAATTCTGGCTTTTATTCTCACTTAGGTTTTACAAGAATAGGATATCGACCAAATGAACGTCTAAAGCTTGGTCTTGAGTATTCTTTCATGAATTATCAGGCGCAGCAGCCTGGTGGCCTAACCGATGCAGATTTTAACGCAGGAGATTTGAAGAAATCTAATAGAAGAAGAAATTGGTTTCAGGTTTCCTGGAATCTCCTTGCGAATACGATCGACTATCGTTTTTCATCAAGAACCAAACTTAATGTAAGGAACTTTGCACTTTTCTCTAGTAGAGATGCCTTGGGTAATCTGGAACAAATCGACCGATTTGATGACCCGAACTCTCCTCGCACACTAATCAGTGATCAGTTTAAAAATTTTGGAAGTGAGTTACGGCTTTTACATAATTATCAATTTCTTAATAACCGATCAGCAATCCTGATTGGAGGTCGTTACTATAATGGATTTACTGATCGAAAGCAGGGATCTGCAAATTCAGAGATAGGTCCTGATTTTTCATTTCTTGATCCCGATGATATTGGTGATTTTGATTCTGACTTTCCAAGTAGGAACTACTCGTTATTCGCTGAAAATATTTTCAATGTAACGGATAAACTCAGTGTGACTCCCGGGATAAGGTTTGAATATATACAATCAGAAATCAAAGGGAAGTGGAAACAGACGATAACCGATTTCGCCGACAATCCAATAGTTGTAAATGAACTAATTGATGATAGATCATTAGCTCGAACAGATCTTTTATTAGGTCTTGGCATTAGCTACTATTTAAATGATGATCTTAACCTTTACACGAACTTTTCTGAAAATTACCGTCCCATTACGTTTAGTGATCTTAGGTTAAATAACCCAAACTTTCGTTTAGATAGCCTAATCATGGACGAAAATGGCTTCAACCTTGATCTGGGTATAAGGGGGGAACTTGGCAAATGGATTTCAGCAGATATAAGCCTATTTTATTTGAGGTATAATGATCGTATTGGAATATTGCTACCCGAAGGAAGTACGACACTTCTTCGAACCAATGTTGGAGATAGCAGACATGTTGGACTTGAATCTTTTGTAGAGTTTGATATTTTGGAAATGCTCAGACATAATAGCGATCAAACCAGCCTATCTCTCTTTTCTAATCTTTCCATTATAGATGCCATTTATGTAGACTCAGAAAATTCTTCGATAAAGGGGAGAGAGGTGGAGTACGTTCCCGATATCATGTTAAGAACGGGATTGAATTATGGATGGAAAGGTTGGAAGGCCACCTATCAGGTTTCTTATTTGAGTGATCAGTTTTCAGATGCGACAAACTCTGTATTTAATCCCAACGCATTAACAGGAATAATTCCATCATACTATGTTATGGATCTTTCATTTGAGTATAAATGGCAGCGATTCAAGTCTACATTTGGGATCAACAATCTTACAAATCAAAAATATTTTACAAGGAGAGCAGAAAGCTATCCCGGACCCGGAATAATTCCTGCGACGATCAGAAGTTTTTATTTTTCAATAGGTGTCACACTGTAGAATTAAACTCATCTCAAAAACTGATAAAAATCACTAATGCTAGGGATCGATTTTGATCGGTCAGGTTTTAAGTTTGTAGTCTATTTAGAATCTATCTAAATAATATGAGTAGAATTCCAATAACTTCTTTATCGATATCTAAACTCTATCAAGAGTATGCCCTTAAAAAGAAAAAGGGGGAAAAGGTGAAAAAAGTGTGCTGTGAGAAGTACACGAAGAAGAAGGGGAAATACTGCAAATCATGTCCAGTATTATTTGCAATGTGTCAGAATGCAGGAAGAGATTTTTAAAACCAAAAGTGCTGCAATCAGTCAATGTGAATTGACAGATTCATTTCTTCTTTCTTATGATCAGGAGGAAATTATTTTTAAACTCTGTGACCTTTTTTCCTTTAGAAAGCAGATAATGGCTTTTGATATTGTGAAACTACTAGACAGTCATTCACCGGATGTGGAGATAGTTCATTTACCCCATTGTGATCGATTCCTCGTATTATCTATCATTGAGATACTTGAATTTAGAGAGCTTCTAAACGGAACCTTCAATACCTTAGCATTAAATAGTGCTGTTCAGAAGATTTTAAGAAAGAATGTATTTAACTTTTGAATAGCTGATATGAATACCAAAAAAAAGTTATGAAAGATATTTTAAGAAGGCATCATGTACTTAAAGATGAAATTGTAGATGTCCTTAATCGTCAAATAAAAATGGAGGCTCACTCATCAGCAGCATATTTAGCAATGGCTGCTTGGTGTGATGTGAGGGGATATGACAATAGTGCAGACTTCTTTTTTCAACAGTCAGACGAAGAAAGAAAGCATCAGTTAAAATTATTTCATTACCTCTGTGATATGGAGTGTGATGCTATTTCCCCAACTGTCGGCGAAACACAGCATGAATTCGGAACGCTTCGTGAAGTCTTTGAAAAAGCGCTTGAACATGAAATTGCTGTTTCAGATTCAATACACGAAATAGTTGGTGAATGTAGAAAGTACAATGACATAGCGACAGAAGAATTTATGCGGTGGTTCGTGCAGGAGCAAATTGAGGAAGAATATGTTGCACGAAGAGCTCTCGAGCTTTTCGATGTACTTGGAGAAGATAAGATTGCACTGGGAATGTTTGAAGAACGTATCCTTGATATTGAATACAACGCAGAAGCTTAAGAATAAAAGAAGTTTAAGAGAAAGCCTTTCAGAAATGAAAGGCTTTTTTGTTTTTATCTCAAACAATTTAAATTCATTTATTATGAATTACATAAAAATTTAATGTATTTGCTTGGGATATATTAATAAAATGATTGAAACTTTGCAAATCATTACAGCTTAAAATAATAGACATGATTTCAAAAAAGTACTTAAAATCTAAACCAGTAGCGAAAGTTACTTTTTCATTAGCGAAAAAAGAGGCTCAAGGAGCTGAAGAGGTTGCGTTAGCTGGAGACTTCAATAACTGGAGTACATCAGAGACCCCACTTAAAAAGAATAAAAGTGGAAAGTTTTCCGTTACATTGGACTTGGAACAGGGTAAAACCTATCAATTTAGATACCTTCTTGATGGTACTACCTGGGAAAATGATTGGGCAGCTGATGCTTATACTCCAAGTAATATTTCTTCCGAAGAAAATTCAGTAGTGGAGGTTTAAACCTCTACTACTTCCGCTTGTTGTTCAACTTCGAGACTTATACTATTTCCTAAGGTTCTCCAGGCACCGTTTTCTCCTGATCTCAGTTTAGTGAAAACTAAGTTTTGAAGATGGATCAATTCAATATCCATTTTAAGCTTCTTAAAACGATAAAGTAACTCTACACCTTTATCTGCATCGAAGTATCCCTTTTGTATCACATTTCTAAGTGCATCCGCAGCTTTGAATTCATAGTTCTTAGAAGGGATAATATTCCACTTTATGAGCTCGTCGAGTGTTTCGAAAAGCTCTTTATCCTTTCCTCTTTCAGACCATTTGGTTAGAGCCTCTCTCAAATCATATTCCGATTTGGATACAATGTTTTGCCATAAGATATGGGGCACAACCAACTGTTGTCGTTTCATAAGATTCAATAAGCTGTAATTCTGCTTCGCAATCCGGTCAATAGAACTCACTGCATCTTTTACATTCACCGCAATAACTTCTTTCAGCACTTTGATCTGCTCATCTTTCATCAGGTCAAAAAATGAAAACTGTGTTTTTCCAAAGTATTCGTAAATGTCATGAATGGTAGAGGTGACATAGCTATTCTGAAACTTTGAGGATAGCTGGTCCACAATCTTCTTGTAGCTTAAGTCATCGTAATTATCTATCGTACCACCTGTGATATGATGATTTCCCAGATATAATACTGCAAAACTTAGGTGTTTTACAGAGAGTGTCACCTTCGAATTAATGGTTGCACGGCCAATACAAAGCACCTGCTGACCTGCTCTTAAACGTATAAGATCACTGGTTTGGATGTTGTAGTTGAAGACTTGGAGTGTCTTAGGGTTTTCAGCAAAAAGCACATTAACCGCATAATGCATACCTACTTTGCTTAAAGACATCCTTTTTGGCGTGACCCATTTCTCATAGATGTCTTTTATCGTACCATGGTCTTCGATGTTACTTTTTCCTTGAGCTAAAACTTCAAGAAAACTTGGTTCTAACCTCACATTACTTTCTCGCTCAGCTAGTTGTATGGCCCGATTGGCATATTGCAGGATTTGTATGGTCTCAATACCTGATGCTTCATTGAAAAACCACCCACAGCTTGTAAACATGAGCATTCCATTTCGTTGCATTTCTAACAATCGAATGGCATTGGTCCAAAGTTTGTCTGATAATTCAGGAAAGTGCTTTTTAAAGAAGGCAGGATAGTCTCTTTCTTCGTACTGAAAAACTGCTTCAATGAAGTCGTTTCTGATGCCCCATGGATCAGTGTGAAAGGACTTCATTTCACGTTCATATAATTTATCGAGTTCTTCCTTGAGCCAGTTTAAGGCGTTACGTAAAGGAGCTCTCCACTCTTGATTCCAATGGGCCTGACCACCTGTCTGACATCCACAATTACTTCTCCAACGCTCTATTCCGTGAGCACAACTCCATGAGCTGTTATCATGGATTTCAGCCTGATGTTGGACTTCACTCTTAGATAGAAAATAACCATAATTGGCTAATTGAGCATCGGAATATTTTTCGAGGTAATGAAGACAATATGCCAGAGCCATTTCACCTTGTCGATGATGATGACCATATGATTCGCCATCTGTTGCGATGTGTAGTAATTCTGGTGTGTTCGGTTCTTTAGGCAAACCATGCAACAAGCTATTGGCAAATAGCTTCCCATCATTTAATAATCCTCCAAAAGCGATATTTTGTGAAACTTCACCGTTGTAGAAGAAAACGGTGATGTATCGATTTTTACCTAAATGAACATTATATGGATAATTTGGATTGATACCATTTTGCCAATCTCCATCACCTTTAAATCTTTTAGCCTGGTTCGGTGCCAGGATCGTGTATTTAACCCCCTGATCAGCCAAACATCTGAGCGTATCAAGATCTACTGCTGTCTCAGCTAACCAAATACCCTCAGATCTTCGTTGAAAGCGTTGTTCAAAATCATAAAGACCCCACTTTATTTGTGTTTCCTTGTCCCTTGTTGACGCCAGAGGCATGATCAAATGATTGTATACCTGCGCAATAGCAGAACCATGACCATCAAATCGTTCCTGACTTTTCTTATCGGCCGCTAAAATAAGGTTGTAAGTGTCTGGTCGTTCCAGTTCCATCCATGAGAGCAGGGTAGGACCAATATTGAATGATATCCTTTCATAATTGTTGGTAATATCGATGATTTTACCCTTTTCATTCAGGATCCTGGCATAAGCATTAGGCCCATAACATTCTTCGTTGATTCGTTCATTCCAATCATGAAAAGGAGCTGCGGATTCTTGAATTTCTATCTGCTCAAGCCAAGCATTTTCTCTTGGTGGTTGATAGAAGTGTCCGTGAATGCAGATGTATTTGTTGGGATTTTTTTGCATAGAGCAAGATTAGTGTTCTTTTATTCTCCTTTAATTATGCTGACTCCTAATGGTGGAAGCGTAATGGTAATGCTTTTTGCTTTGCCATGAGATGCTTCATTTTCGAGTGTGATTTCATTATTCGACACACCACTACCGCCAAATTCAGCTAAATCGGTAGACAATATTTCCTGGCATTTTGTTTGAAATGGGACTCCAATTTTATAATTATCATGCTTTGTTGGTGTAAAATTGGCAATTACAACAATCGCATTTCCTTTTTTGTCTTTTCTGATATAAGCAAGTACAGAGTTTGCATGATCATTAAAATCAATCCATTCAAATCCTTCAATGGTATAGGAAAGTTGATGTAAAGGCTTTTCTTTTTTATACACCTTATTTAGCTCCTGGGAGAGCTTTCTTAAGCCATCGTGATAGGATTCATTTGATAAATGCCAGTCAAGCGATTGATTGGCGTTCCATTCTTGCCACTGACCAAATTCATTCCCCATAAAATTTAATTTGGAACCTGGATGAGTAAACATGTACGCATAAAGCAGCCTTGCATTTGCGAATTTTTGCCAAACATCACCTGGCATTCGATCAAGGATAGACCCTTTACCATGGACAACTTCATCATGTGATAATGGAAGCATGAAGTTTTCTGTAAATGCGTACGTCATGCTGAATGAGATTTCATTGTGATGATACTGTCTATGGATACCATCTCTTTTGAAATATTCTAAGGTGTCATTCATCCAGCCCATCATCCATTTATAGCCAAAGCCTAATCCTCCAGCAAAGGTTGGACGGGAAACCATCGGAAAGGAGGTGGATTCTTCAGCGATGGTTTGAATATCAGGAAAAGTACGGTAGACTTCTTCATTTAGTTCTTTAAGAAATCCGATCGCTTCATAATTTTCTCTTCCACCATCTTTATTCGGAATCCACTCACCCTCTTTGCGCGAATAATCCAAGTAAAGCATACTTGCCACGGCATCTACTCTTAACCCGTCTACATGGTATTTTTCCAGCCAGTAAATTGCACTGCTGATTAAGAAGCAGCGGACCTCATTTCTCCCATAGTTGAAAATGTAGCTTGTCCAATCAGGGTGATATCCGAGTCTCGGATCTTCATGTTCATATAAAGCAGTCCCATCGTAGTTTTTTATTCCATGATCATCTCCAGGAAAATGACTCGGGACCCAATCCAAAATAACGCCAATATCTGCCTGATGAAAGGCATCAATTAATGCCATAAAATCCTGAGGTGAACCATATCTTGAAGATGGCGCAAAATAACCCAGACACTGGTAGCCCCATGATCCATAAAATGGGTGTTCCATGACAGGTAGTAATTCTACATGCGTGTATCCCATTTCTTTTACATAAGGAACCAATTCTCTCTGAAGGTCCTGGTAGCTAAGAAATTCTTGCCCATTTTCTCCTTTTCTTTTCCATGATCCAAGATGAACTTCGTAGACAGAGATTGGAGCTTCAACAGAGTTGTTTTTCTTCCGTTTCTTCATCCACTTCTCATCAGCCCAGCTGTATTCAAGTCCCTGTACTTTGCTGGCCGTATATGGTGGTGTTTCCCATGAAAAAGAATAGAGATCTGATTTTTCTAATATTTCTCCTGATGTTGCTTCAATGGAATATTTATAGGTTTCATACTCCGTAAGACCCGGAATGAAGCCCTCCCAAATTCCCGACTCGTCCCATCTTGGGTACAGGGGATGATCATTTCTTTGCCAATGGTTAAAATTACCGATTACGCTTACTGACTTTGCATTTGGTGCCCAAACGGCAAAATAGACCCCATTCACTCCATCAACCTCAAGAGCTTTGGAACCTAATTTTTCAAATAGCCGGTAGTGCCTTCCCTCTTTAAACAGATGGATGTCCATTTCAGAAAAAAGGCTATGGATTTTTACGTTATTGTTCATAAGGAATGAGAATCCTACTAGTAGGACCGGGTTGGGTTATGATGAGAAAGGAAATATAGTGGAAAATCGTAAGCTGCTGAAGTAGTTTTTTTTCGGAATCGATTGCGGAATCGACAAAATTCTAATAAGATAAGCTATTGTCTCTTGGTTAAGAAATCCCATAAGACAATTCCAATGCTTACCGAAATGTTAATCGAATGCTTGGTGCCATATTGAGGAATCTCCAGAACTGTATCTGCCTCATCAACAATATTTTCAGAGACTCCAAAGACTTCATTACCGAAAATAAATGCATACTTTTTGTTTTTCTTGATTTTGAAATCAAGCAATGAAGTACTTTCGTCAGCCTGTTCAACAGCGATTAACTGATAACCAAGCGCTTTAAGATTTTTTGTGCAATGACTAATGGATTCTTCGTGTTCCCAGGATACTGCGTCTTGTGCACCCAAAGCAGTCTTATTAATTTCTCTGTGTGGTGGTTTGGCTGTTATTCCACATAAATAGACTTTTTCAATACCAAGTGCATCTGATGTCCGAAAAGCAGATCCTACATTCATTGCACTTCTAACGTCATCTAACACCAAAACTGCCGGTATTTTTTCTGCCTTTTTGTATTCTTCCAACGAGAGTCTGTTCAGTTCCTCATTTTTTAGTTTCCTCATATGTAATTCCTAATATTGCAATGGTCAAAATTAGTCCCATCATCGTTTATGGCAGGAAGTAAGGCAGGTAAGGAAACACCTTTAATGAAGCAGTATAACCAGATCAAAAGCAAATACCCTGGTGCATTGCTGCTTTTCAGAGTTGGGGATTTTTATGAAACTTTTGGGGAGGATGCAATCAAGGCGAGCAAAACTTTGGATATCGTTTTGACCAAGAGGGCAAATGGAGCAGCATCAGAGATGGAACTCGCAGGTTTTCCTCATCATGCGATGGATAGCTACTTACCAAAGCTTGTAAGAGCGGGATATCGTGTTGCTATCTGTGACCAGTTAGAGGACCCTAAGTCTGTTAAAGGAATTGTAAAAAGGGGTGTCACTGAATTGGTCACACCAGGACTTTCCTTTCATGACCATGTGCTTGAACAGAGAAAAAATAATTTTTTAGCTGCGATCTATTTGAACAAAGAGCAAAGCGGCGTTTCTTTTTTAGACCTGTCAACCGGAGAATTCTTAGTCGCAAGTGGAACAGAAGACTACATAGAGAAGCTGATTCGTGGTTTTCAACCTTCAGAAATTATTTATCCAAAAAATCAACGCGATAGCTATCAACGAATTTTCGGTGAACACTATTCATCTTTTGCGCTCGAGGAATGGATATTTAGCAAGGATTATGGCTATGAGAAGTTGTTGAGTCATTTTAAAGTCTCCAACTTAAAAGGTTATGGAATTGAAGAACTAATCAACGGAATAATCACAGCGGGGGCTATCCTGTATTATTTAGACGAAACCGAGCACAAGGAAACCGGGCATATTAAGGCTATTTCCAGAATTGACGAGGATACATATGTATGGCTCGATCGGTTTACCATTCGAAATCTCGAACTAATCCAATCAACTCAGCCCGATGGTATTTCATTATTGGATACTTTAAATAGAACGCTCACTCCAATGGGAGGAAGGCTATTGAGAAAGTGGTTGGTACTGCCTTTGAAAAGTAAGCATGAAATTGAGAGGAGGTTAGCTATGATTGAAGCGTTCACCCAAGAGGAAGCTTTACTTGAACACCTAATGGAACACCTGGAAAATATGGGTGATTTAGAACGTCTCGTTGGGAAAGTCGCAACCAGTAGAGTAAACCCTCGTGAGATGCTCCAATTAAAGAAAAGTATGCTTCAGGTTCTTCCGATACCGGAGGCAATAAAAGAAAATGAAGTATTCGATTCATTTTACGATTTACTAAATCCCTGTGAGAATCTTATTGAAAAGCTATCCAATGAGCTGAAAGAAGATGCACCCATGCAATTGCATCAAGGGGGCGTCATTGCCAATGGTGTAAACACCGAATTGGATGAATATCGAAGTATAGCTACTTCCGGGAAAGATTATTTGGCTGGTATACGAGACAGAGAAATTGAGAAAACAGGTATCAGTTCATTAAAAATAGCTTATAACAAGGTATTCGGATATTACCTCGAAGTATCAAATGCACATAAGGACAAGGTGCCAGAGGAATGGATTCGCAAGCAAACGTTGGTTAATGCTGAACGATACATTACCGAAGAGCTTAAGCAGTATGAAGAAAAAATTCTTAAGGCAGAAGGTGAGATTCAACAACTTGAGCAACAGCTCTTTACCCAGATCATTTCTTTTGCTCAGACCTATATTGAAGCCATCCAGCAAAATGCACGTGTTATTGCCCAGCTAGATTGTCTCTCCTGCTTTGCTCAATTAGCCCAACGGAATAACTATACAAAACCTACTATTTCTGAAGATTCAGCAATTGATATCAAAGAGGGAAGACATCCGGTGATTGAGCTACACCTTCCTGATGAGGAAACCTACGTAGCAAATGACGTTTACCTGGACAATGAATCTCAACAAATCATGATTATTACCGGTCCAAACATGGCTGGAAAGTCTGCACTTCTCCGGCAAACGGCACTTATCACACTAATGGCACAGATAGGATCTTTTGTTCCTGCAGGTTATGCCAAAGTGGGTTTGGTGGATAAAATTTTCACCCGAGTGGGAGCATCTGATAACCTTTCCAGAGGGGAGTCCACTTTCATGGTTGAGATGACCGAGACTGCAAGTATTTTAAATAATCTTAGCGATCGTTCACTTGTGCTGATGGACGAAATAGGTAGGGGAACTAGCACGTATGATGGAATATCTATTGCATGGTCTATTGTAGAGCATATGCATAATCATCCAAAGTCCAGAGCAAAAACACTCTTTGCTACACACTATCATGAATTGAATGAGCTGGCAAATGACCTCCCAAGAGTGAAAAACTTTAATGTATCTGTGAAGGAACTGGACGATAAAGTAATTTTTATGAGGAAATTGGTTCCAGGTGGTAGCGAACACAGTTTCGGAATTCATGTTGCCCAAATGGCCGGTATGCCTACAGAAATTGTCTTACGTGCAAACGAGATCCTGAAACATATGGAGAAAGACAAGCTACCGGAAAGTGAAAGAGAGAAGCTAGTGGAATTGCCTACACAGCAATTTCAGATGAATCTATTTGAGATGGATCCAAAAATGGAACGTGCATTGGATATTTTGAGGAAAATCGATATCAATGCTACCTCACCAGTAGAAGCATTGTTGAAACTAAATGAATTGAAAGAGATATTGAAGGGAAATTAAGTGTGAGCAATGGTCTTCCTTATAGAATCAGCCTCTGTCATCAGCTCATCAACGTAGTTCAGCTTCAATTTTAAAGCAATTTCTCTTTTGTTCTCGAGTACCCTGGTTAAATGTTTTTTCACTTTAGCCGCGCACTCAAGCATCATTTCTATTTCGTTTTCTTCATTAATCATAAGGCCGATTGTTTCTTAAAAGAGATACAAAATTGTACACAAGGATGAAGGGATATCATTGTGCTTACTACCTAATCTTGATAAGTGAAATGACTAGCTAGGTTTACGTTATTAATAATGCTAAAAGTGTATATTAATTGTTGTTTAATTGTAAGCATCCCTTAAATTTGCAATCCTTTTTAAAATAAAGGGGCAAGCACAGCTTGAAAATTAGAAGCGAGAGTAGCTCAGCTGGTAGAGCACAACCTTGCCAAGGTTGGGGTCGCGGGTTCGAAT
>CAYWOQ010000056.1:0-24358 GCA_964459925.1 uncultured Roseivirgaceae bacterium | reverse complement strand
ATCTTGCGGCACCGTTAGGGTCTCCATCATAAGATTCGGCTTCTCTAATTCCTTCTCCTTCAATGAAGAAAGCCAAAGCACCTTCTCCGGTCCAATCTGGTTTATTTACAATTTGCTGAATCAGATGACTAATATCTGTTGTTCTTTCGGCAAGACCTGCATCACCTGCTGAGGTCCATGTTCCTTCAGGCACATTCCATTCAACTGAGTCATTCAAAAAGGATCTACTTGTAATATCAAAATCAGTTTCTGAAAAAGCAGATGGTTCTACGTTATCTTCTATTTTGATGAAGTAGTTGGCAGGGTCTAAGTTTTTGCTAGTGTTATCAACTGTAAATTGAATAAATGCAGATTTTATCTCAGATCTTGGGGGTATTGCAACACCTGGGAATCTTAATCCTGTTACCTGTTTGTTTCTAAGTGGATTATTTTCCTCATAACCAAGCTCAATGTCACTAGAAGCAACATCCATTGAGCCATCAGGCCTGAATGCATCATTTACATCTGATCCAAAGTATTCTTCTGCATCGTCTTCTGATGCGGCAATTTGATATTCTTCGGAAACTGAAGGTAAGAATGTAATTGATAAGGTAGGCGCACCTACAGGGTCTCCATCGTATGATTCGGCCTCTCTGAT
This sequence comes from uncultured Roseivirgaceae bacterium, assembly GCA_964459925.1. Taxonomy (GTDB): domain Bacteria; phylum Bacteroidota; class Bacteroidia; order Cytophagales; family Cyclobacteriaceae; genus Ekhidna. The sequence continues at coordinate 23,721 of CAYWOQ010000056.1, read as the reverse complement.
GCCTTCACCTTCAATGAAAAGTGCTATAGAACCACCTTCTTCCCAGTCATCTTTATCAACTATCTTTTGGATTAGTAAGCTTATATCAGAAGTTCTTTCTGCAGGACCAGCATCACCAGCAGCAGTCCATGTTCCTTCAGGCACATTCCATTCAACTGAATCATTTAAGAACGTTCTGCTAGTGATATCAAAATCAGTGGCTGAGAATGCTGCCGGTGCAGCATTGTTCTCAGCGAAGATATAATAATTAGCAGGGTCAAGGTTCTTGCTTGTGTTATCGACCGTAAACTGAACTGATGCTGAGATAATTCTAGCTCTTGCTGGAATATCAAGTGCATTAAATCTCAATCCTGTTATCTGGCGATTTCTTAATGGGTTATTATCCTCATAACCAAGTTCAAGGTCACTACTTCCTACATCCATACTTCCATCTGGTCGGAAATCATCATTTTCAGGAGCACCAAAATATTCTTCTGCATCATCTTCAGAGGAAGATATCTGGGCAATAATAGTCGATTGTCCCTGCTCCTCCGGTAGGGGTGTAAGATCACTCATGTCTAATAAGGCAACCATTGGATCGTGATCACTACCTGATTCGTCATCTTCACCAAATTCAGGATTTAGGTGAATGATCATTTGTTTTGCTTTCTGAATAAGATTAGCACTTACTAAAATATGATCCAATGACTGGGCATTTCCCTGGAAGATAAACGTATATCTTTCGTTTGCAGGAAGTCGTTTGGTGAGATTGTATAAGCCTGCTTTTTCCTCAAGCTCTGAAACAGGAGAAACGAAATCAAATTCATTCAGGTCACCCATTACTACAATTGGAGCACCATCTGTATCATTTAAGTATGCTTTTACATATTCTTGTACTGCCCTGGACTGTCTTTGTCTTTCATCTAAACTACCATTTACATCCACATCTTCTTGTCTTCCAACGAATGGTTGTTCCATTCCGTAAACTGGGGCACTTCCACCTTTGGAAGAAAAATGGTTATTTACAATCGTGAGTATGGTATCGTTGAAACTGAATGCAGCCACTAAAGGAAGTCTTGCACCTTCGAACGCATCCCCATCTTCTTGAGAAGAAATGGTCCTTACCGCCACGCTATCGTTAGGAATGGTAACTGTATCAACCCTGGCTTTATTGTAAAGAAAAGCCGTTCTGATGTTACCATTAGGATCTCCACCGCTGGTAGCCTCACCAAGCAAGAAAGTGTTATCTAACCATCCATACTCAGGACCTCCAATTAGGGCGATAGAATCTACTAAAAGCTGTAGTGTCTCGCTTGCAGTCGTCACACCGTCAGGCCCTTCACTTCCTGTATTGTCCTGTATCTCCTGAAGGCCTATGATATCAGGAGTGTTCATATTATTTACAATATGTCTGGCCAACGTTCCAAACCTTCCGTTTCCAACATCATCATCTTCTGCATCATTATTTGGATCAAGGTTAAGTACATTATAGGTAGCTATGGATAGCTTTCCTTCATCACCAGCCAAGACAGTTGTTACCGGCTCTAGCGTTGGCTCACTTACGATAGTAAAATCCTCAGTAGGTGTAATCTCAAATTGACCCCTATCATACGTAATGATACCTGTAATGTCAGAGTACTTCGTTCCTGGAACATCACCTTCAATAGCTCCTGTAGGTCTTGAACCTAATAGATCGTTGAAACCAAGTGCAACTTCTATTTTTTCAGGATTAAAATCATTCTCGCTGAGAACCAATGTATTTCTGGGAGCAAGGCCGGTTGCATCAGCTCCATTGTCTGCTACTACGTAAACATCGAAGAAGCCAACAGCACTTACCGCCATCGGATCTTGCACTTTTACCAACATGTTTTCCATAGACTCCCAGAAGTCTGCACCGTCTTTCGTAGGATCAAACATGGTTGGATCACTATCAATGAATGAACCAGGAGCGATTCTTCCTCCTCGACCAACAAGGGTTGGCATAGGAAGATCATTTCCAGTTGACAACACTTCTACAAATGGGTTACCTCCCAGCTGTGTTCTGGTGTATTCATTAGCATCACCTTCCTGCTCTTGAACAATACCTATAATAGATACTTCGTCGCCCACAGAAACCGTGACATCTGCTCCAAAAGCAACATAGATACCCTCTGATGTTTTGGGATTATCATCAGGAGCTATGTCCTGAACATAAAATCCGTTTCCGAAATCAAAAATTCCGGTCACAATACCCTGGATTTTCACATCCTGATCAACGAAGCTTGACATATGTGATTCACCCTGGATCTCACTAATTTTTGTAATTGTGAAATCATCATCTCCAAGAGCTAGGGCTGTCTGGCTTTGTGTACCTATCACTAGTTCTGAGGAAGCATTTTGAAGTTGGAAAATCAGAATTTCAGTGCCTTCCTCTAAAGCATCATCCGTAACTGTCAAAGAAACAGTCTGAGAACCTACTTCGCCCGCAGGGAATGTTAGTGTTTGCGTTGTATAGGCATTTATGTCAGCTACTACACCTGTTGAGCCTTCAGCAACAAACGCAACTTCGATGGTTTGCTCAGTTTCAGGTGCAACAAGAATTTCCACATCAAGACTGATCGTGGCATCTACACCCTCCCTTCCATTGAATGTGGCATTCGTGAACTGAACAATTGGAGAAGTAACGCTTTCTGCCTGAATTGCAAAGTCATTCACGATCCATTCAGCACAAGAACTTGATGATTCGTAGTGAACGAAGAACTGAACATTCCCAGTAGCAGAACCACCGATTTCTGCGCTATATGCAATATCGAATGGACCTCTTCCTGAAAGATCCTCGACAGGATCTAATTCAACCAGCGTTGCTGTGGAAGGATCCGTGCCGGCAGTGTAATCATCTGCGTAATAGACTCTAAGATTATTTCCATCAAATTGAGATCTGGTTCCCATTTTAATAGATAGACCAGATGCTCCTGTAAGATTGATCACTGGACTAATTAACCAATCATCACCTGCACATCCATCAGGGAAGGCATTCATTCTCACTCTTTGGTCATCGATCTGATAAGCCCAAACTGTTCCACTTCCTGCCCCACTGAACTGAGACCACTTTCCAACCACTCGGTTAAATGGGTCAGAATCGAAATTTTCAGAATAAAGGCTTAGCAACCTTTTTGAACCTGGAGTATCTGCACTAGTGCTTGAGAATTCTAACGCTACAAACCCTGGCTGGCCATCTACTTTTCTTGAAGCTCCTGCAGGTGCGTTGGAGGTTGTTGAACCCAAAACAAGAGATGAATAATTTGCATCTGGTGTTCCATCAGTATCAGATAGTGATATTCCATCAATCAAGAAATCCCATGGTGTACCCTCAAGATTTCCATCATTATTTGTGTCATAGTCATCACCAACACTTACCGTATCATTCAGGTTGCTTACTAAGAGGTAAGTATTTGGAGATCCGAAAAAGTCAAATGTTGCAACTATATCATTCTCTTGCTGCACGGCCTGCGTTATAACACTGGAGAGGGTTGCATTTCTTAATAAAACCAAACCGTCCTCATCGATCGATCCTGATAAGTCAAATATAAAATCCACTTCTCCGGGAGAAACTTCTCCGGGAGAAACCTCTCCTGATAATACTACGATTGATAAATCTGAGAGGTCTTGAGAAGCAGGGCCGAATAATTCTATATAATTACTTACATCATCGCCGCTTCCTGAACTAGCCTGTCTGAGTTCGTTAATCACAACATTGATAGCATCACCTACGGTACCAGAAACTGCGACATCAACCTGATCGGCATCAGTAGCAAGATGGGTAATGTTTCCAGTGATACTTCCTACTGCTGCATCCTTAGCAATCCTTACATAAATAGAAGTTGCTGCAACTACTCCATCTGTCTGGGTAAGTACAAGAGGAGAAACATTGGTACCTACAGGTCCTGAAAAATCCATAGATGAAGCTATCTCTATGCCGATAGGAGGAGTGATGGTAATGTCTCCCTGAAGATCAGCACCCTCAACGGTGTATGATTGTACCATGGAGGCCTTACCTTCCAATGTACTGAATGCAGCTAGTGTGCCGGTACCAATAATTGTTTCATCCAGCGCAGCTACCACCAATCCATTGGTAGTAAGAGGATCGGTACCTGTCAATTCATCAGCAGAGATCGTTATTGAGATGGTGCTATCAGCATCAAAGTCTCCGCTGGTGTAGGCGACAGTAAGGTTTACTGAATCCGTTTCGTTGCTAGAGGCATTGGAAACGGTAGCACCGTCAAGTCCGTTTATAGTAAAGTTAGCGATGTCAAACGTAGCGTCTACGAATGTCTCATCAGTAAGCTCGATAGCAATAGTAGCTGTATTAATGGTTGTCTCATCAGGAGATGCAGGCAAATCAAAGCTTGCAGAAGCAGCTGGTGTACCAGCAGCGGATACTGTTGCTGAGACAGCCTCAACTGCGCTGCCAGCTCCTGCACTAAGGAAAGTAACGTCTCCTGCTGGTGTACCTTCTGTGGCACTTGCAGCAACCCTTACATATACGGTTGTCACTGAAAGTGTACCATCTGTAGGGGCAAGAGTTACGGAAGGAGAGAAGTTTGCATCATCTGATGACACCTCAAAGTCAGTAGGTGCAGTGATCGTAACATCATCTCTCAGGTCTGTACCCTCCACTGTGAAGTTTTGAGAGGGAGACGCTGTGCCTTCTGTGGTAGAGAATGCAGTAAGAGAAGCAGTCACCGTATATGATTCGTCAAGTGCGTCTATTGCAAGATCATCGTCACTGTCTAAGGTGCCAGCAGATGTAGTCGTAAGAGCTGTATTATCAATTTGTAGATCAAATGTGGTTACATCAGCATCAAAATCCGTAGCATCGTAAATAAGTGTAACAGTAGCTTCAGTTGTACTAGTAGCATTTAGGTTTGAAACCGTAACACCCGCTGGTGCAGAAACCAAAGTAACGACTGCCCCTAGATCACCTGTTCCTGTAAATGTCTCGTCGGAAAGCGTAATATCGATAACCGCTCCATCGAGATTTGATTCATCTGTCTCTGATTGGAAGGCAATTGACACCGATGGAAAATCAGTCGTAGGATTGACTGACCCAAATGTGGTTGCTGCTGAGGGGTCTGTATCGAATTCACTTACATTTATATTGGTACCCGAAAAATCAAAGATGGTGGTATTGTCCAACAATTCATTTACTTGGTATAGTGTACCATTGACTCCATCTCTAAAAATTAATTCTGGCTCTCCATTTATACTTACAACAAAAGTCATATCAGATCCTCCAAGTCCAGATGCATATAATGCTTCAGAGGCATCATCAGGTATTCCTATAGCATCTAGGATAGTTCCAAATGCCGTCATATCATCTGCTGTTCCATCATCATTCGTATCGACATCTGTAGAACCGGCTGTACCAGTGAAACTATCAGTCAATATGGCTGTAAATGAAGGATTTTCCAGATCAGGAATGGAAACGCTTGCCACTCCGTTTGCATCATAGGTTCCAGTAATATTAGCTGCCCTGTCGACTAATCCATTATTAGAATCATCTTCAAGCGTGATAAACCAAAGATCAAATGATGCACTTGGTGTTCCACCAGTTATTTCAATTGATACGTTAGTGGGATCTGTTCCCCCTGGATTAGGTTCAAACTCACTAATCTGTTGTGCCTGAAGCAAACCTGCCCCAGAAAAGAAAAAAGTGCAGAAAAGAAAGAGCAAACTCCAAAGCCTTCTTGGCCTCTTAGCTGGCGTAAGTAATAATGTTGTCATGGGTTTATCCTATTTTGTTTGAAATTCAATTAGCTACTGAAGGTTGGTTCAGTTAGAATATCAAAAATAGGTGTGCCACATCGCCACAAGGATTAGGAATTGTTACGAAACAATTAAGGCTAAATACGAACTATTACCTAAGTATTATGCGTATAGAATGTTTAAGAATTTTTCGTTAAGAAATTGTTGACTCCTTGAGCATCTTCATGTATTCCTGCATGACATACCTAATCGACTTGTATGACCCATGAAGTGCTTTTCGCACCTCCTCGATGCTCATCCATTCAGCTTTTTTAATTCCCTCGCTTTTCTGAGGAGCCATTTTCTTGTCATTGGTACAATGCATCGCGTACCAGTAGGTCTTTTTTAATATGTATTTTTTACGATCAATGTATGTATGCCAGACCGCATCTATCTTTTTATCGAGCTTTACTTTGACTCCCGTTTCTTCTTCCACTTCACGGACCGCACAGGTCTCAATCGTTTCTCCTTTATCCAATTTTCCTTTGGGGAAGTCCCACACCTTTCTTCGATAAATCAGGAGGAATTTTCCTTCCTTCTCCACTATTCCACCAGCAGCCTTTACCACCTTGAATTTACTTTTGATGTAGTTGATGAGCTCTCGTTTGTTTCGTGATGAAATGAAAATCGCGTGCACTTTACGAAATTTCTTATCTGTCATTAACTTGAGTAAATGATCAACCTGTTCAAAGGAGGCATTCATGATCAGTGTATCATCCACTAATTGTTCAGGAACGATGGTCTCAAACTCTCTAACCACCAGACCATAGACCCGATCCATATTTATTTTCTTCTCAGATAAGATATATACCGGTATATCGTTAATGAAAATCTTCATTTCTAAAATTGATGCAGTAAGTAAACCAATAAATAAAAATGAAACAAGTGAATGTGGTTGTTGAATTGTGATAATGTATACGCTTTCTTTACTCCTTCATGAGCATAAAAATCTACAATCCTCAATTGGCGGCTGAAATTGCGGCTGATCTTTTAAAAATCGGTGCCATTAAGCTAAGCCCAACCGAACCATTTACATGGGCCTCCGGCTGGAAATCTCCCATTTATTGCGATAACCGATTGAGTTTGTCCTTCCCGGAAGTACGATCCAAAATCAAGACCGCACTTGGTCTGGCGATTTCTAAAGAATTTGATGGCATTGACGTGATTGCCGGAGTGGCAACCGCTGGTATCCCTCAAGGCGCCTTAGTGGCGGATGAACTAGCCCTTCCATTTATATATGTGCGATCAAAATCCAAAGGTCACGGTCTACAAAATATGATTGAAGGCAAAGTAGAAAAAGGGCAAAAAGTCCTCTTGGTGGAAGATTTGGTTTCTACCGGGGGTAGCTCTTTAGCTGCTGCCGATGCACTAAGAGAAGCAGGTGCTGAAGTAGCAGGTATGGTTGCCATTTTCACCTATGGATTTGAAGTTGCAGAAAATAATTTTCATGATAAGAAAGTAGATCTAATCGTACTAAGTGATTATCATCATTTATTGGATCACGCACAAGACGAACGAATGTTTGAGAATGAAGTACTTAAGACCTTGAAAGAGTGGCGAGAAGATCCTTCAAACTGGAAGTCTTAAAACTTCTCCTCCACTCCAAGACCAAACAGCGCAAAATCATATTGGACCGGATCTTTTGGATCTAGTTTTTTGAGTGCATCCGTCAATTCAACTGCCGTCTGCCAATCGGTTTGTTTACGTTGAATAAGTTTTAATTTTCGAGCTACCCTATCAACATGAAGGTCGCATGGACAAATTAATTGAGATGGTTTGATTGATTTCCATATTCCAAAATCAACACCTTTCGAGTCTGCTCTTACCATCCACCGTAAAAACATGTTTAATCGCTTGCAGGCTGATTTTCTAACAGGTGTCGGAATGTGTTTATAGGTACGCTTCGGATGATCTTCAAGAGAAAAAAACAGACTAAAGAAATTGATCAATCCCTTTTCAATTGTTTCCTGATCTTTTATACCGATTGAGAATGCCTTTTCAAGTGAATCGTTTCGTTCATAGAACCATTTGAAAAAATGGAGAAAGTACAAGGCGTCGGTTCCATTGAATGTACGGTGTTTAAAATCAATGAAGGGTCTTAGCTCGTCATCTGAGCAATCCAGCACAAAACGATGAGGTTCATTTCCCATCAAACGTAAAAACTCTCGGGTTTTATTGATGATTGTTTTGCGCTGACCCCATGCGAAAACAGCGGCCATTAATCCAGCGATTTCTATGTCTTGCTTTTTCTCATACTCATGTGGAATGATGATTGGATCCAGTGAAATGAAGCTGGGTCTATTGTATTCTTCAACCTTGCTGTCAAGAAAAGATTTCAATTCACTCTTGTTCACCGCTTATAATATGAAACCTCCACTTTTGATTTGGAGTCCAAAATCCCTAGTTGATTATAAGCTGGTTTTGATAGACGAAGAAGTAAGTTTTTATTGAGTCCGGTATCAGGAAGCTTTCCTACAACTTTTACGTGAACAATCCGATTGTTCATCAAACTTCGTACTTCCAAATTAGTCCCGATAGGCAGCGTTCGATGAAGTGCCAGGTAGCGAGATGTTTTCATGGATTCGATTACTGAGGCCGTACCTTCCTCATAGATTCTCTCAAAACCATCCTCATCTATTCTTACTGTTTTACCATTATTTGATTCTACTAATGAGGTTTCCTTTTCTAGATCATTATTCTTAAAAAGCAATGCTTGCCCGATTTTCAAATAATCAGACTGAAGGTTATTCCACAGTCTTAAACTGTCTAATTGAACGCCAATTTTTGTGGCTATTGAACTTAAGGTTTCTCCAGTTTGGACCAAATACTTTTCAAAGTCTTCAAATGGATCTGAAGGAACTTCTTTCTCAACTACTACTTCCTCCACCGTACTATCTTTCAACTGCTGTGATTTTTCGTCATCAGATGCATTTTTCGAAACCTTAAGTTTCATGCCGAGTGAAATATTATTCCCATCCAAATTATTCCACTTTCTCAAGTCTTTGATTTTCACCTGATAGAACTTCGAAATACTGTACAATGTCTCTCCTTCCTTAACAAAGTGAAAACCTTCAATGGTTTCGGACATTACCATTTCTGGATCCGGAGAAATCACCTTTTCAGGTAGCAGCACTTCAATGATTTGACCTATTTCTATACGATTGTCAACTATCTGATTGTGTTCAGTGATTTGCTTAACGGAGGTCTTGTACCTCCTAGCAATTGAATAAAGGGTCTCCTTCTCATCCACCCGGTGAATCACAAAAGAACCTTCCTTACGCGTTTCTAATCTGATGCTATCAGCAAGAAATTCACTCGCTTGGAGCATTAGCGAAAAAACAACATTACAAAGAAAAAATACAAACCTCATTTCGATCTTTTACAAACACTAATTGGCTTTCTACTACAAAAAACGATCCAGCTGCAAACCCTCGCGTTTTATGGTCCTGACGTGTTTTCCATACCTTTTTACCATCGTTAAGCAGTAGAATAAACCGGTCAAATCCATCTTCAGAACGAAGATAGTAGCTGATTATGATATAATCTTCAAACTCTAAATATTCACAAGAGAGTGGAAGTTCAATTGCTAGAAAATCAACCACTAACTGATGATTTGAAGATCCGAGTTCAAAGAATGAAGGTTCCTGTACATTGTTGTTGATAACGGGAAATTCTTCGATTTGACGAGTGGCAAAATCCGATAACTTAATTTCTTTCAGATTATGTGAAGAGGGGTCGTTTTCATTCGTATACTCAATCGCAAATAGTCTGCCTTCATGCACCCCGACGAGTTTTTCAAACCAGGATAACTTGATATCAATTTTTTTGTAGTTCCAGGCATCGATCATTAATTCGAATAGCATAACGCTTTTTTGTGCTTCATTTCTGGTATCAACAATAAGTGATTTGTTGACTTCCGAATACAACAGACTCCAAATTGGATATTTAAATGTTAGAGATTGAATGGTATCAGGCAATTCTTCGTTCATATGTAATAGAGAAAAGGTATATTTCGAGCTTTGTCAAAGATGAAACTTATTTTTAAGGGAATGAAGAAAATAGTTTGTTTAGGATTTCTATTCGCTGCACTGGTTGGAATCGCACAAGACAGTACCAAAACGCAGGTACTCCACTTAAAAATTCAAGATGCAATAGACCCTCGTACCAACCGCTACTCGGAATTAGGCTTGGAAAGAGCCCTTGAGATTGATGCAGATTACGTAATCCTTGAATTAGACACCTACGGAGGTGCGCTAAATGATGCAGACGATATCAGAACACGTATCCTAAACTTTGATATACCTATATATGCCTACATCAATAAAGATGCTGCCTCTGCAGGAGCCTTAATTTCTATCGCCTGTGACAGTATTTACATGGCTAAAGGATCGAGCATCGGTGCAGCAACAGTCGTGACTCAGGACGGAACGGCGGCACCTGATAAGTATCAATCCTATATGCGATCCATTATGCGATCCACAGCGGAAGCGAAGGGAAGAGATCCAAGAATGGCTGAGGCAATGGTTGATGAAGATATTGATTTGGATAGCATTGCAACCGAAGGTAAGATCCTTACACTATCAACTAATGAAGCCATTAAGTACGGCTTCTGTGAAGCTGAAGTTGATGGTATCGATGAAATCATGAGAAGGTCAGGTATTGAGGATTATGAAGTAGAAGAATACCAGCTTGATGCAACCGAAAAAATCATCGCGCTTTTCCTTAACCCTTTTGTCAGCGGAATTTTGATATTGATAATTATCGGGGGCATTTATTTTGAGTTGCAAACACCCGGAGTAGGATTTCCTATTTTGGCATCAATCATAGCAGTCATACTCTATTTTGTTCCCAACTATTTAAATGGTCTTGCTGAGAATTGGGAAATATTGCTTTTTGTTGTAGGTGTCATCTTAATCGCTTTAGAAGTATTTGTCATCCCAGGATTTGGAGTGGCGGGTGTATTGGGTTTAATCTGTACACTCGGTTCATTGGTTCTGGTGATGCTTAATAATGATTTATTTGATTTTTCATTTGTACCAATAAACAGGATATTCGTTTCCACTGCCGTTGTGATCGCTGGTCTGTTGGGTTCAATTGTTATCATGTTTTTTGGTGGAGCAAGACTTTTAAATAGTAACGTGTTCAAACGTATTGCACTCCAGGAAATACAAGATAAGGAAGCGGGGTACACTTCAACATTTTACAAGAAAAAATCCATGATTGGAATGAAGGGCAAGGCATATACGCGATTAAGACCAAGTGGCAGAATAGAGATAGACGGAATCATTTACGATGCTTTTACCAGAGGTAACTTCATTGAACAAGGTGTGGATATCGAAGTGATTTCAGATGAAGGAACCAGTCTGAAAGTGAAGGAAGTCGTATGAAACTTTTTCCAACGCTTATTTGGGTCTTCACCATCCTCGCCTTTGTTTTTTTGTTTTTCTCATTGAGATCAAGTACCGATCAACTCTTATATAGTGTGATCGCACTTGTCTTGTGGGTGATTGCGTCCTTGATCAACAAATTCAAACCTAAGTCTAATGAGGAGGGTTAGTATCCGTTTCAAATATTCTGGTCTAGAAATTCCTCGAAAGCAGATATAATTGTTTCTGCTTCCTCCCTACCAATCGTTCTTGAAATAAATAATGATTCGAATTGTGAAGGGGCCAGGTAAATCCCTTTTTCCAGCATGAACCTAAAATACCTACCAAACATTTCGGTATCACAAGATTTCGCCGTTTCAAAATCCTTAACTTCTTTTTCTGTGAAGAAAAGGCTAAACATACTTCCGATCTGGTTTTGAGTATAAGGCAGTTTTTTCTTTTTCAGGGCCTTTTTGTAACCATCCGCTATTTTTTTGGTCGTTGCTTCCAGCTCTTGGTAAATCTTTGGGTTCTCATTTAATTGAGAAAGTTGCGCATACCCTGCTGCCATAGCTACAGGGTTACCTGATAAGGTTCCGGCCTGGTAAACGGGGCCCTGTGGAGAAACAAAATCCATGATTTCTTTCTTTCCACCGTAAGCACCAACAGGCATGCCCCCGCCAATTATTTTGCCTAGTGTTGTGATGTCAGGTTTGATATTGTATACCTCTTGCGCACCTCCTTTTGCTAACCTGAACCCTGTCATTACCTCATCAAAAATCAGGATAATATTCTCTTGAACACATAGTTTCCTAAGGCCTTTCAAAAAACCATCTTGTGGGGTTACGCAACCCATATTTCCTGCGACTGGCTCAACAATTATTGCGGCTATTTCATTCTTATTTGCTGATACAACCTCAACCACGCGCTCTAAATTGTTATAAGGCGCAAGCAGGGTATCTTTTGCAGTTCCTGAAGTTACACCCGGACTATCCGGTGACCCCATGGTCATGGCTCCACTTCCAGCTGCAATCAAGAACGAATCACCGTGACCATGATAGCAACCCTCAAACTTTAATATTTTATCTCGTTTCGTAAATCCTCTGGCTAAACGAATGGCAGACATGGTTGCTTCAGTTCCTGAATTCACCATTCTTACCTTCTCAACAGAGGGTATCATTTCGGTTATTAACTCAGCAAGCTCCACCTCCATCCGGGAAGGTGCCCCAAACGACGGAGAGCCTATCACCGCCTTGAATATGGCCTCCTCCACTTCTTTATTGGCATGACCTAGAATCATGGGGCCCCAACTGTTGATTAAATCAATGTATGCATTTCCATCTTCGTCGTATAAATAAGCACCTTCGGCTTTGGTAAAAAAAATTGGATCTCCTCCAACTGCCTTAAATGCCCTAACTGGTGAATTAACCCCACCAGGAATATACTCTTTCGCTTTTTGAAATAATTCTTTACTCGTTCTGATCTTTAACACGCTACTTTCCTTCTTTTTCTTCTTGAATAACCAATCTCAAGTCCTCTAGTTTGGTAATTGGTACAACCTGATTATCATGATACGTACTATAATTTAAACCATACATAATTCTTCCAGGACTGATGTCATTACCCAATAAACCACGCTGAAAATATCTCCCATTTTCATCCATCAATTGGCCTATTTGATAGATAAGCTCGTAGCCAATCAAGTGGTATTCACCAGGCTCTCGACCGATTGAATCTATAAACGAATCTTTGAGCTCGTCATAAAAAACAGTATCTTTTTTGAAGAGCGTGGGACTGATGAATGAAATACCCAATCTTTCTAATTGATTATAAGATACGGTTGAAAAATCCAACCAGTCCGTATACCCAATTATTTCAATCGTATCGTTTCTAACCTCTGATAAGCTGATAAAATTATTTGCTAAAAGATTGCTGGAGGACGCTACCAGAATATGACCAATACTATCCTCTTTTACCCTCAAACGTTCTTCATAATATTCCAGTACATCCTTACCCTCTGTGTCTTTAATGATATCTCCAGTAGTTTTATTTCTCAATGGTCGGGATTTCACAAATCTTCCAGGTAATAAACCTATCGAATCCATTTCTCTTTTTGAGTAGTCAATATCCAGCCTAATCTCATATTTTTCAGTAAAATCTCTCTGGACCTGTTGCGCACTCTCATTCGTAAGGCGCTCAAAGCGGACAATAAAAAAATCATCTTTTTGGATTTCATCTAAATAGGCTTTGGCAAGCAAACTATCTCTATCCGTTTCATAGAAGACAAAAGCCAATTTATTATCTACCACTTTGGATGCCATATATTTTGCTGCTTTCCTTCCTTGTGTCTCATAAGAGGGCTTAAAAAGATAGGAATAAGGATTATCGCCAATTAGCGTTCCATTAGATGAAAGCGGATTTATCATGTTAATTTTCTGATCAATAGCGTATGAAGATATAATCTCATGGGGTTGATTATACAGTGGTCCAATGATCAAGTCTGAATTTTCTAGTTTACCGCTAGCAACTAGTTCTTCCGTAATATCTGCTCTTTTTTTAGTATCGAATGGAAATAGCTCCAGCTTTATTCCCTCTTTTTCTAAGTCCATTTGTGCTTGCTTCATCCCATTATATAGATCCCAAATTATCGAGTTTCTGATGACTGTTTGAGGATTACTGAAAGACTCAAACATAAAAGGAAGGACCACTGATATGGCGTATTTCTCTTTCTTAATTTCAGGTAAACTGACTTCCTCAATTGAAATTTCATCAAATCTTTCAGCTAGCTCAGCTAACAACTGTCGATCTCTTTGGCTGTATGGTAAACTTAAGATCTTATTAACCAAAACAGTTGCCAGATCCACTTCGTCTGGATTCAATTGATATGCACTAACCAATTCATCATAGCTCAATACCTCTACCGTACTCATTAATAAACTTTTACCTATTGCTGATGGTAACTTTTTCAAGTGATTGAACCCAGCAGAATAACGATTTAGCTCAAAGGCAGAACGCGCTAACCAATAATTAACTTCTAGTTGCTGATCCCAATTTGGAAATTTAAGGGACACCTGCCTCCACATATCATAGGCCTTTTGCAGCTCGCTATTTTTATAAGATGCCAAGGCAAAGTAGAAAGAACCATAAGGACCGAAATCTTTATCATCAAATAGCTCTTGAAATCCTAATTTAGCTGCATTGTAGTTTCCAAGGCTTAGTTGGCGCTTAGCTTCCAGGTATTCGGACTGGCTGGACTGAGTAAACCCGTCTATTATTAGTACCAGGAAAAGTATGGAGAGAAATAGTTTCACACGATGAATGTTTGGCCCAAAACTACTAATTATTCCCACTCAATTGTCGCCGGGGGTTTAGAGCTGATATCATAAACGACCCTATTCACACCTTTCACACGATTAATGATTTTATTAGAAATCTTTCCTAGAAATTCATAAGGTAAATGCACCCAATCTGCAGTCATACCATCCAAACTTGTCACAGCCCTCAATGCAACGACACTTTCATAGGTTCTCTCATCCCCCATTACTCCAACAGATTGAACCGGAAGCAACATCGCTCCAGCTTGCCATACATGATCATATAGTCCTTCCTCCTTTAATCCATTAACAAAAATGGCATCAACTTCTTGAAGGATTCTTACTTTTTCCGGGGTAATATCTCCTAATATCCGAATGCCAAGACCGGGGCCTGGAAATGGATGCCTACCCAAAATATAATCTGGTATTTCAAGCGCCTTACCCACATTACGAACCTCATCCTTAAAAAGGGTATTGAGTGGCTCAACAACTTTAAGATTCATTTTCTCAGGCAGCCCCCCTACATTATGATGTGATTTAATGGTCACCGATGGTCCATTTACGGAAACGGATTCGATAACATCAGGATATATCGTCCCCTGTGCTAACCATTTAACGTCTTCAATATGATGTGCTTCCTCATCAAAAACTTCTATAAAGACTCTTCCTATGATTTTTCTTTTCTTCTCAGGATCACTTTCGCCTGTTAGCTCTTTGTAAAATCTATTCTTAGCATCCACACCTTTCACATTCAAACCAAGCCCTTCAAAGGAGGTTAAGACATTCTTAAATTCGTCTTTTCGCAGTAATCCATTATCGACGAAAATACAGTATAGATTTTTCCATATTGCCTGATGAATCAACATCGCAGCCACTGAGGAATCTACCCCGCCCGAAAGCCCAAGAACTACTTTATCATCACCAAGTTTCTTCTTTAGGGAAGCCACCGTCTCCTCCACAAATATGTCTGGCGTCCAATCTTGAGAAGCATTACAAATATGGACAACAAAATTTCGAAGAATGGCTTTTCCTTGTGTGGTATGCGTTACTTCTGGATGAAACTGAATCCCATAGTTATTTGACCCTTCAATCTTAAATGCAGCAACAGGAATAGTCTCAGTATCAGCGATCAATTTAAAAGTATCGGGTAATTGTGTAATCGTATCTCCATGTGACATCCAGACCTGAGAACCAATTTCCACCTCTTTTAACAAGTCATGGTGTGCATCTACATGTTTAAGGTTAGCTCTCCCATACTCTCTATGATCTGACTTAGCAACGGTCCCTCCATATTTTTTAACCAGCAACTGAGCTCCATAGCATACCCCCAAGATAGGTAAACCATTAAGCTCCTTAATGTTGAGATCCGGTGATCCATCATCGAGGACTGAACAGGGGCCTCCAGATAAAATAACCCCCTTTACATCTTCAGTTAATTCGAACTTACTAAAAGGATGGATTTCACAATAAACATTGAGCTCTCTAACTCTTCTCGCAATTAGCTGAGTGTATTGTGAACCAAAATCTAAGATGAGGATTTTATCTTGCATGACCACAAAATTACCTGCTTATGAAATATTAGTAGCAAGTAGCTAACCCGTAATTCCAGAGATCCTTTTTATCATTGAACTATCTTTTGAATATATTCCAGATAAACATGAAAAAAACCTCCTTATTCTTCTTTTGTCTCTGTTTAGTCATGCAATCTTTCTCCCAAAGACCAAAGCTTGTGGTTGGGATTGTGGTGGATCAAATGCGTCAGGATTATCTCTTGCGATTTAAGGATAAATTTGATGAAGGTGGATTCAATAGGTTATTGAATGAAGGATATCAATTTAAAAACGCCCATTATAATTACATTCCAACCTATACCGCTCCCGGACATGCCTCTATTTATACCGGAACCACTCCTTCTAATCATGGCATCATAGGTAATAACTGGTTTGATAAGCAAAAAAATACAAGTACCTATTGTGTTTATGATGGAGCTGTCTCAGAAGTTGGTGGAAGTGAGAGAAGCGGAAGAATGTCACCGAAAAACTTAAAGGCCTCAACAATTACTGATGAACTTATGCTCACGAGTAATTTCAGATCCAAGGTCGTTGGAGTTTCTATTAAAGACAGGGGTTCGATATTACCTGCAGGACATAATCCGACAGGTTCCTATTGGTTCGACAGCAGCTCGGGAAATTTTATGACGAGTACTTATTATACTAATTCACTGCCCAAGTGGGTAGAGCAATTCAATAAGCAGAAACTTGTCAATCAATACCTTGGACAAACATGGACCACCCTACTTGATTTAGATGATTATGAAGAAAGTACTCAAGATGATGTTCCCTATGAGAGACCCTTTAAAGGTCAGGAAAAAGCCATCTTTCCTTATAATCTTCCTGAATTGGCGAAAAATAACGGCTTAGGTCTGATTAGAACAACGCCATACGGAAACACCATTGTTATGGACATGGGAATAGCTGCCATCGAAGGAGAAGAATTAGGAGAAGACGAAATAACGGATTTTCTAGCAATTTCATTTTCATCTACGGATTACGTCGGGCATGCTTTCGGCCCAAACTCGATAGAATTAGAAGATACTTACTTAAGACTTGATCTGGAAATAAAGCGGTTACTTGATTTCCTAGATGAAAAATTTGGTGAGAACTACCTAGTATTTCTCTCTTCGGATCATGGCGTTGTAGATGTACCATTATTTCTGGAAGACAACAAAATGGTAGGTGGTTACATCGACATAAACGCAATGGACTCTGTCATTGATCATAGACTTAATCTTCGTTTTGGAGAGGGTAACTGGATTAAGAATCTTTCAAATGACCAGCTATTCCTAGATCATGACTTTATAAAAATAAAAGGATTTGACCTTAAAGAGATCAGGGATTTTCTAAAGGAAATTCTGCTTTCTTACGATGGAGTCAACCGAGTATATACATTCGATGAATTGACTAGCGAGAACACCACAGATGAAATTAAAAAACGATTCGAGAATGGTTTCAATATGAAAATGTCAGGAGATATTGCTGTTAGTCTTATCCCTGGTTATTTATTCGATTCAGGTTACGAAAAAGCTGGAACAACTCACGGATCAGGGTATACCTATGATACCCACGTGCCCTTACTATTTTATGGATCCGGTATTAAAAAAGGTTCTTCTGTGCGAGAAGTATCAATCACCGATATCGCTCCAACACTCTCTATGTTATTAGATATTTCACTGCCAAGTTCGTGTACTGGTCAACCTTTAGCTGAATTGTTTAAAAATGATTAATATCGGTCTGTTATTTGATATGGATGGAGTCATTGTTGACAACCATCGTTATCACTTTTTATCCTGGCAAAGGCTTGCTGACAAGTACGATGTTCCAATAACAGAAGAGTTTTACCGAACTCAGATGAATGGTCGTACATTCAAAGGAATAATTGAGGTAGTTTTCAAAGAAGAAATGTCTCTAAGTGAGGCAAAGAAAATTGCCTATGAGAAAGAAAGTATATATAGAGAACTCTATCAGGCACATTTAAAACCAACTGATGGTCTTTTAGCTTTTCTGGAAGAAGCTAAATCTAAAGATATTCCTATGGTGGTCGGTACATCAGCACCTGTAGAGAACGTTGAGTTCACTTTAGATGGTCTTGGTATAAGACAATACTTCAAAGGCGTTATTGACGATCGGGCTGTTACCAAGGGCAAACCGGACCCTGAGGTATATTTGAACTGTGCAAAAATGATCGAAAGAGATCCTGCAAATTGTGTTGTTTTTGAAGATGCCGTATCTGGAATAAAGGCAGGTAAAGCTGCTGGTTCAAAGGTAATTGCTTTAGCAACTTCTCATAAAAGAGACGAACTAGAAGCAGATCTTATTGTTGATAATTTCAACGAAATGAATGTGGAAATCATACACCAAGTTTTAGCTTCATGAGATTTATTTTATTATTAAGTATTGTATTAACATCAACAGTCAGGGCACAGGAGCTGACCATAGCTAAGTTGAAATATGATGGTGGTGGCGATTGGTATGCAAATAAAACCGCACTTCCTAACCTAATCGAGTTCTGTAATGATGTGCTAAATACCAAAATAGCACTTTCTGAGCATGTAGTTGATGTGGGAAGTCCAGATATTTTCTTATATCCGTATGTCTACATGACGGGCCATGGGAATGTTTTATTTAGTAATTCAGATGCAGAGAATCTCAGGAGTTATTTAGTTTCTGGTGGATTTTTGCATGTTGATGATAATTATGGCTTGGAACCTTTCATCCGGATAGAAATGAAAAAGGTATTTCCAGAACTGGAATTTGTAGAAATTCCATTTGACCATCCGATTTATCATCAGAAATTCGATTTTGAAGAAGGGTTACCTAAAATCCATGAACATGATGGAAACCCTCCTCAGGGTTTAGGTTTAATTTATGAAGGACGCTTGATTTGCTTCTTTTCTTACGAATCTGATTTAGGAAATGGATGGGAAGACCAGGCAATATATAATGATCCGGAAGAGATCAGACGCGAAGCATTAAAGATGGGAGCCAATATTATTTCTTACGTTTTTACGGAAGTTCAATAAAAGTGAAAACCCCGATCATCTCACGAATCACGGGGCTCTACCTACCTGAAAGAAAGTACTAACTAACCTTACTACTACTATCTTCTACCTCTAAGTCTCAAGTTTCTTACTTGGGGCTCACCACCATTGATTGTAATGGTTGCTAAATTGTCACATTCACCATCACCATAGTCAACGATCATTACATTATCACCAGAGGTAATTTGTTTGACGCCTGATACTGGTATAAACACCCTGGCTCTTCGGCAATCTCTTTTATATACAATGGGTTCAAGAATTTCCATACCGTAGGTTCCACCATCTCTTCTACTTCCTCCTGCATTCCCTGTTACAGACACTTCGTCATTTAATGGATTTGGGGCTCGGTTCCACGTTCTAACTTTATTCACTTCTCTAGTCGCAGTGGTACTATCGGTAAAAGTGAGTTTACCTCCAACTAGGGTAACAGTAAATTCAGGATTATCTTCTGTTGTTTCAGCTGTATTCTCTAATCTCCTTGTTCCTTCCACTTTTACATCATCAATCGAGAAGTTTTCAAAGGTCACCTGACGAAAAGCGCCTGGAATCCATCTTAGATCTGAATAAATAATGATTATTACTCCTTTTCTAATCCTTCCACCTGGTCCTTCTACACCAGTGCCATAATCGATAGTGATAATGTTATTATCCTTATCATGCGTTATTGTAGCTCCATCAAGAATCTCATCGTCCGCAACCCTCCCGGTTTCGATATCTGAGACCGATTCTAGACTAGCGTCAACAATATCATCTACATCTTCATAGTTTGAATCAAGGGTTGATTCTGTTTCAAGGTCAAACTGTGACTCTAAATCTGCCTGGTTCTCTCCTTCTTCAGAACAAGAAGAGAAAATCATCATCATTGCAAGTGCCGGAATAAATAATAGCTTTTTCATAATTTTTAATATTCAATTTTCTCGATGTTTTCTAATCGATTTTGCCCCTTTGACTACACTCATCACGGAAGGTTTAATCGAAAAGAAAAAATTTATAAAAAATCTGATTTATTGATTTTGTATTATTGTGTAGACCTACTAATCCAAAGAATGAGATTCCTAATTTTATTGCTTACAGTTGTAGTATCGATCCATGCTGTTGCACAAGGATGTAGTGATGCAGGTTTTTGTACAATGGGAGCAATGAAACCTGACCAAACGTATAATAAGCGAATTGACATAAAGCTCCGGTCACTCGAGATCAATTACTATAGAGGAAAAAGTCTTACCTCTCCTACAATCTTTGCAACGACCGTAGATTTCAACATTGGGATTAATGATTTCAGTTCTTTTCAAGTGAAACTCCCCTATCAGTGGGCCAAAGGAAACTTAGGAAAAATTGGCGGGTTAGGTGACATTTCACTCAGCTTTACCCGATCATTAAAAGTCACAGAAAAATGGAATTTTAATGGAACACTAGGAACCAAAATACCATCCGGAGATGGTAATAAAACGATAAATAATGAATTCACAGGGGGTCAAGATGCTCCTTTGCATACGTACTATCAAAACAGCCTGGGTTCGTTTGATGCAATTGCTGGTTTATCCGCTATAAGTAGAAACTGGCTTTTTGCGACAGGAATTCAAGTCGCATTAACAGATAACAGCAATCAATTCGATCCTGCAGATTTTCCTAACTATCCGTCTCCTGATTATTTGGATAACTACGATGTAGGGAATAACCTAAGAAGAGGCATTGATATCATGTTCCGAGCTGAAAGAAATTGGAGGTTTATTAACTATAACTTCTCCTTAGGAGCTTTACCTATTATCAGAATAACCAAAGATGAAGCAATTCCAGAAGGAGAAACGGAAAGACAAAAACTACCTAATACAAGAGGTATGGCATTGTCTATCCTCGGAAGTTTCGGATATCAATTTGATGTAAATAATAGTGTGAAAATAATTCAAGGGGTCAGAATCACTGATCGGGAATTTAACCCCGATGGCCTTACACGAAAGATGGTGTTGAGTATTAGCTATATCTATCAATTTTAATGAGAAAAATAGTTCTTTTAGTCACTCTATTGTCAGTTGCCTCATTAAATGGACAACAAGATTTAATTGCTAAAGCTGAATCACTGGAAGCTAAAGGTGATTTCGCAAATAGTTATGAAGAATACAAAAAAGCGGCTGATCTCCTCTATTCCAATAATCAATTCAAAGCATATGGTGAAGTCTACCTCAAGATGGCAGCTTGCCAAATTCAACTTGGAAATCCATTCCTGGCAAGAAGTCTATCTGAAAACACAATAAAATTTTTGGTCTCATCGCTTCCGAGTGAAAAAGAATCTATTGCGAGAGCAAAGACGTTGTTAGGTCTTAGTTATCTAAACCTAGCAAGAAATGACGAGGCCTTAGAACAACTTCTTGAAGCTGAATCCATATTTGAAACAGAGACAGCTGATAAGGCACAGTGTCTTGATGCAATTGGTCAGGTGTATACCAATAATCAAAACCATCAATTAGCAGCTCAATACCTTGAACAAGGATTGCAACTACGAAGAAAGCTATTTGGAATTCAATCATTGGAAGTTGGTAATTCATATAATAATCTGGGTCGAGTTTACGCTACGGATGATCCCCTACAAGCAATCATTTATTTCAATAGAGCAAGAGATATCTATGAAAAAATCCTTGGTTCTGAAGACCGAAGGACTTTAAGGGCTCAAATAAATATTGCTTTTGCCAACCGCGAACAGGAGAATTATGAAGAGGCACTGGAACTGTTAACAGGAATAAAAGACATTTATGAGCAGCGCTTTGGCAAAGAGAATTTAAATGTTGCATACATCCTCTCTACTATTGGTAGGGTTTTAAAAGATCAGGAAAAGTATGATGATGCATTAGTCTACCAGAAAGAGGCCCTTGAAATTTACCTTAATCTGTATGGCGAAAAACATCAAGAGGTTGCAAATACTTACTACCTGATCGGCGAGGTTTATCGAGCTAAAAGCGCATATCAAACTTCACTCTCATTTTATCAAAAAGCGATTTATGCCAATCTACCCAGCCAACGTTCTGCAACAGATTATGATCTTCCTGAGCTTAATAATTATCTAAACCCTGACGTATTGCTTTCTGCTTTAGTCGCTAAAGCACTGGCGTTGGAATATCTTCATTATCAAAAAACATTAAATGTAAAAGATCTTGTAGGCGCAGTTGATACCTACGCAAAATGTGATGGGTTGATCACCATAATCAGAAGGAAAAGACTTAATGAACAGGACAAAATAAGACTTGGAAACACTGCCAAAGATGTTTATCAAAACGGTATTCAGTTATCACTCAACCTCAGTGAAGGAAGTTTCAATAAAAAGAAGTATTTGGAACGCGCATTTGAATTTTGTGAGAGAAGTAAATCGTCTGTCTTGCTAGAAGCCATCACAGAATCAAAAGCTAAAGAATTTTCCGGCATACCCAACGAACTGCTTTTGCTTGAAGATAGTTTGAAGGATGAAATATCCTTTCTTGAACAAGAACTGGCTACTTCTCAGGAAGCCGATAAACAAGAACTAAAGGATTTGCTATTTTCTTATCAAAATAGTTATCGATCTTTCATTTCAGATCTTGAAGCTAATTATCCGGATTATTATCAACTGAAGTACGATCAAAAGCTAGCATCTGTAAGTCAAATTCAAAGCAAACTTCCTACAAACACCGCATTACTTTCTTATTTTATTGGAGACGAGGAAATCTATGTTTTCATTATTGATTCAAAGCAGATTAGTGCAGAACGAATTTCCAAACGTGATGACTTTGACAAACTTCCAATTGGTCTGAGAAACGCCATCAAATTCAGGATGGAAGATGCGTTTGTTAATAACGCGAAAGCCATGCATAACCAATTGATACCGAGGCTCAGATCAAACATTAATGAGTTGATCATACTGCCCGATGGTGTATTAGGGACCATTCCATTTGAAGTACTTATATCCGAAGATGCCAATGGTAAAAACGCTTCGGGCTACCAATACTTAA
Source organism: uncultured Roseivirgaceae bacterium (assembly GCA_964459925.1). Classification (GTDB taxonomy): domain Bacteria; phylum Bacteroidota; class Bacteroidia; order Cytophagales; family Cyclobacteriaceae; genus Ekhidna. Next base: position 704 of record CAYWOQ010000056.1, on the reverse strand, counting down.
TTCATGATTACCATATTTCGTATGATTATTCTGCTACGTTATTTACTCAAAGAGTTCAAACAAATGACATCAAAAATCCTCAAATACTCCTATTCGCTCCTGTAGATTTTCAAAATAATGAACTGCGAATGAGTTCACTTCCAGGATCAGAAAAAGAGATTGAAGAAATCAAACTATTGTTTCAAGGAAATAACTGCGTCCCTAAAGTTCAGCTTGGTGAAAATGCCAGTGAATCTAACTTCAAGAATGAAACAATTAGTGACTACCAATTTGTCCATTTCGCAACTCATGGATTCGTAAATGAATCCGAGCCTTCATTATCGAGAATCTTTCTATCTCCAGACCAAAATCAGGATGGAAGTTTATACACTGGTGAAATATATAACCTGGATCTCCATGCGGATCTGGTCACTTTGTCCGCATGTGAAACGGGAATGGGGAAAATTGCAAAAGGAGAGGGAATTGTTGGTCTTAGCAGAGCACTTCAATATGCTGGGGCAAATAACATTATCGTTTCCTTGTGGAAAGTAGCAGACGAATCTACTGCTCAGATGATGATTGATTTTTACAAATACAACCTCTACAATGATCATCATGGCTATAATACAGCGCTCAGACAAGCCAAGCTAGGTCTAATCAATTCAACAGACTATAGTCACCCCTACTATTGGGCACCCTTTATCTTGGTTGGAAAATAGTTATTA
>CAYWOQ010000055.1:10008-24365 GCA_964459925.1 uncultured Roseivirgaceae bacterium | reverse complement strand
GTGTTCGGGACTTCCACCCTATAGTTATCGCCCATGCCGGGCACACAACAAAAAACCCCGGCTAAACCAGGGGCTAAGTGACATTATAAAGTATGAAGAGTTCTTGATTTTTTAAACAGCCGCTTCCGCGAATGCTCTAATTAAAAATATCGTTATTGCCAGAAGCATAAACAGTCGTATCCTTAATGATGAAGTTTTCGATAATTCCATATTCGTGTCCTAATTGTGAGTTTATACTATAGATGGTTTGATCAATCAAAAAGTTGCACAGAAATCAGATATTAACGCATTAGTAATAGTGAGCTACCTCAATTGAAAGTTTTAATAATATTCGGTGTTTTGCTAACTATTATCTAGAGCATATCACTTCAACCATTTATTACCTTTCACAAATGCCTTTAAAATCACAATAAGCACATTTGGTTAGATCATCCGTTTGATCAAAAGGGGATTCTTTACCATATATTTCTCCTAAAAGTTCCTTCATCTTTTGTTCAAAGACAGGAATATGGCTTCTAGCATCTTCCACTGGATGACCTTTCCTTTTTAAACGAAAATCGAAATCCGACTGAAAAAATTGTTTAATATTAATTAAACCGGGTATGATAGCCTGATCCATTCCATATTTGGAAGCATAGAGCCATGCGTAAAAGAAGGTTTGATACCCTGCCTTCCTTCCATGTTTATACTTTGTAGCAACTTTTGATTGAAACAGGTTATCAAACTCTCCTATTTCAGTCTCATCCTTCCCTGTCTTATAATCCAGTACTCTAACACTGCCATTTTTCTTATCTACCCGATCAATATCTGCACCTAGTTTCACCTTAATCCGATTACCATTTGAATCAATGCTTAAGAACTTTTCATATTTATCCTCAGCCTCTAAGCTTACTATTTCGAAAGGCGCATATTCTTTATCCAATTCAAGCACGCGCTTTACAAACCTTCGGATAATATCAGCCATGACAACATTCCGGTCTTTAAACTCGAAACGTTTCTTTTCATTCATTCCAAACTCAGCTTTGAACGCTTTTTCAATCGCCCCATCTACTGAACTCTCTAGCCGAAAGAAGTCATTATGATCTACGATTCTAGATCCTTTCTCCTTTAACGTATCCAGATAGAGATACTCTAATGTTTTGTGTAATGCATTTCCAAAATGACGTGCATCTAAATCATCACTGATTTCATCTCCAGAAAAAAGCCTCAGTACATACCTAAAATAAAATTTCAACTTACAGTCCATATAGATATTCAACGCAGATGCAGACAGTCTCCTTTGATCTTTTGCTGGCACCTGATCAGTGTAGATCGCTAACTTTTTCAAAACCTCCGAAGTTGTTTGAATGGTTATAGGCTGAATTTCTTTTACCTGGATCGAGTTACTTAACTTCTTCCATTTGATTTCAAGTTTGCTTTCTAACTCAATCTGACGAATGAAGCGACTCACCTCACCACTCAATCCAAAATCAGCAAACATGTTGAAATAAAAAGAAAGACTAGTAGCGTTTTGGAACAAGCGATAAAAAAGGTAGGCGTATATCGAGTCTTGCGTTTCAAAGGTTGGCAACTCAAATGCCTTTCTAATTCTGTAGGGAATAAATGAACCTGTTCGATGGGACGATGGGAAAATGTCTTCATTCATATTCAGCATGAATACATGTCTGTAATCCAAATTCCTTGTTTCTAATACTCCCATCACCTGTAGTCCTTCAACTGGTTCACCTGAGAATGGAATTTTAATGGTTTTCGCTGCTTTTTTAAATAGACTTTTAAAAGTTTTTGTATCAATGACAGTCGTTTGTCTTTCCAATATCTCAGCAAGTCGCCCGATTAATTGTTGAAAGTGGTACAGGTATTCCTTTTCTAACCCAAACCGCTCTATCACTTGTTCTCCAAGCACGCTAATGATATTCTTCAGGTAAGTCGTAATACCTACTCCACCTTGCACTTGCACGAATATCACATTTAGTATCGTTGAATGGAGTTTTTGAATTTCCTTCTGGAAAATACGGATCTGATTTTTCTTTTTTACTTCATGTACAAATCTGTCAAGTGGATCTTTCTCTTGTTTATAGAGGTAAGGATGACTCAAAATATCCAAAACGGGCCTGTGATAAAAAGATAAACCGTTTGTCGGTGAAAGACTTATATGCTCTTGTAATTCAATCGCACTTTCCAATAACCCATAAAGCGGAGTATCCTTTAACGGATACCCCATCGTGACATTTAGCTTATCCACTTTCTCTGGAATTGCATTCAAAACAGGAAATAAAAGGTAATCCTGTGGTAAGACAATGACAATTTCATCTGTTGCGACACCTTGATCAAGTAACTGATCTATTTGTTCACCTACCAGTTTTGACTGACCTATTTCTAACGAAACACCTGTAGCCGTGACTTCTTTCTTGGTATTGATCAGATCAGGAAGGACAGCTGGAAAACTAGGGCCTAATACCTGATCTTTTTGATATTTTCTTAAGAATTCTCCAGCCTCTTGATTAAGGTCATCAAGATAGTAGGCATCAATATCCCAAATCATTTCTGCATTAAATGAGGAAACAAAATGTTTAATAAGGGTTTCCTCCGCTTTGGTCAGCGCATTGAATCCGGCAAAGATTAGCGGCTTGTTTGCAGCATAATCAATTTCATCAATTGTTTCGACAAGCTCTCTATATATATGAGCAGTATAACCTATCCCTTGGTGCTTAATTCGTTGTTTGAAGGTCGAATACACTGGATTTAATATCTTCCACGTTTCGATGAATTGCTCCTGTGTTTTAGTGGATGCTGGTAAAAATTCTTGCCAGAAATTCTTAATAATTCGTTCCTGTTCCTCTTCGAGAAAATAGAAGTCTTCTGATAACTGACGATCATCCTTTACATACTTAAAAAGCTGTTCAGGATTTACTAAGTAATGATCTATTTCTTCAAAATCTCTCAGCAACATTTCACCCCAGAAATAAAAGGTTTCAAATCCCTCCGTTTTCTTCTCATGGATTTTAAAAGACTCATACAATTCAAAAATCAGCGCTAAGGGATCTGCTTTATTGATAACAGAAAACTGAAAAAGAAATTCTTCCAGACTTAAAGTCTTGGGTGCCCAAATTGGTTTATCCACCTTGTTTGAGAGGTGTTTTTTTAAAAATAACCCTGCTCTTTTATTTGGAAAAACGACAGTACAATCCCCAAGATTAGAAGCGTAGTGCGTTAGCAAATAATCGGCTACTTGTGAGAGAAATGCCATGAGGCAACATTAAATAATCTTCTTCTTATCCGTGCCATACTCAAGGTCGTAGATATTCATTACCTTTACTTAACAATTCATTCGCATTCGTTTAGCACCTCTACAAAGTAGTCAAATGCTTTAGCTAATGGAGAATAAGGTAATAACAAGACTAATTACTAACAAAGCACTTATAAAATCATGATTAAAGCGCCTACCTACGAAGGAAAATACACTCATCTATGGCAGAAGTACAAACCAGTTATTCTCAAACTGATGGTAGATGCACAGGAAGGTCCTCAATCATATCAGTTCCAGCAGCATGAATTTTCTGATTTAAATAGTCAGAAACCAACCGGTTACTCTTTCAAAATGGAAGTCCAGCGAAATCAGAAAAAGAATAAGGTCAGCTCGAGTGTTGCCTCTGACCTTCTAAGTATTCTTCAATCATCTCTTAAATCTGAAGAGCTTACAACCGAAAAAATGTACCTATTTAAACTTGACAGTAAGTTCAAGTTGGAGGTCTCCATCAAAGAATAGCTCATTAATCGGCTATTCGATTACATCTCGGGCACTGTAAACCACTCTCTCCTTTCTGCAAGTGAATCCCACTTACGTAATTCACAACAAAATCCTGGATAAAAGCGTGTTTCGATTCTTTATTGTTGACATCAATCTGCTTGTCTTCAATTAGATCACGAACGATATTATCATATTCTTGCCCCAACAATTGGGACATGCACCACCTTTAATTAATTCCTCTTTAGAAAAGATTTTAGAAAATACACTCATTATTCAATAGTAGTTAGAATTTCCTCGGTTGCATTTTGGAACCAATCTCCATTATCAGAAGCATTAGTTAAAATCTCAGTTAGCATCGTAGGCGTCATAAAATCTCCTAATCTACCTAACGTATAAGACGCATACCAACCTGCCCAATGCTTATCTCTTTCTCCTTTTAAGTAGTTAGATTCATAATCATGATGAGCTTGCCCAGCCGCTTTAAGTGCTGACATGAGGTCTTTTTTTGAAGGGACATTCATCATACAATGCTAGTCAATAAACTTAGTATTGAATAGTTTAAAGGCAACAGAGTCACTCATCTTTTTATCACCTACACGACACAATTTAAAGTTCAGAAAACCATCTTGACATCTTATGGTTTATTCTTTTAATAAATCTTTTCATCATGGAAGTACAACAAGAAAAAGTAAATGGAAACAAGGTAACCTTAGAAGAAGATGGTTTAGTATTTAAAACCAAAGTAACGGATGAAACTGGTGCACTCGTCATCACCCACAAAACCTTAAGCAAGGGTATGGCCGTACACTTTTACGATACTGTAGCTAATGTGCTTTCCATCAAATCCATTGAGGCTAACTAATGTAATTATCCTTTTTACATAGGTTTAAAAGACCATCCTACTTTCTTTATTAAAAACTATCTCACATGGACTCAGGTTCACTGTCTTTCAACTTCATTCCAAGATAAGAATAAATCATGGCCCACATTTCCGCTTGTTGGTCATTGGTAGATGCTGCACCATGTCCTCCTTCAATAGTCTCATGATATAGCAAATCATGCCCCTGATCCATCATCTTAGCTGCCATTTTTCTCGCATGACCCGGATGGACCCGATCATCTTTTATGGAAGTAATGAATAATGCTTCTGGATATTCTTTATCTTCAGAAACGTTGTGGTACGGCGAATACTTTTTTAGAAACTCCCAGTCTTCTGGAACATCCGGATCACCATACTCTCCTATCCAACTGGCACCTGCTAACATTTTTGAATACCTCTTCATGTCTAGCAAAGGAGCGCCCACAACCACTGCGTTATACATTTCAGGTCGCTGAGTTAATATAACACCTGCCATTAACCCTCCATTACTCCATCCAAAAGCACCTAAGTGTTCTGGTGAGGTGATGTTTTTCTTAATTAAGTCTTCCGTCACTGCATAAAAATCATCGTATGCATTTTGTCTTTTTTCTCTCAATGCAGCCTTATGCCATTCTGGTCCAAATTCACCCCCACCTCTGATATTGGCCAAAACATATACTCCTCCGCGCTCAATCCAACCTATTCCTCTTGTATAACTGTAGTTTGGTTGAGAAGAAATCTTAAACCCACCGTAGGCATACACTAGTGTAGGGTTTTTGCCATTAAGATTAAGTTCTTTCTGATGGACAATGAAATATGGAATCTTCGTACCATCTTTTGATATGGCCGTGTATTGATTCAAGACCATATTGTCGGCGTTGAATTGTGGCTTCAGCTTAAAAATTTCTTTCAATTCTGCTCCATCTCCATAGACCAAAGTTGAAGGGGTAATGAGATTGCTGTAGGTATAAAAGAACTCATTGCTAGTAGAGGAGGAACTACCTAAATAAATACTACTGTAATCAGCTACTTCCAATGAAGTTCCTTCCCATGAACCGTCTTTCAATTGATATTGGGTTAGTTTATTTTGTACATTTTCCAACGAATTGACGATGATATAATCCTTGGTACTTGACATGGAAGAAAAACTGGATTGGCTATCTGGAATAAATACAGAATTTACATCAATCTGTCCTACAATGGCTTTATCTATATCTACGCTAACTAATGAACCCGTAGCATACGTTTCATCTCCAACCACCCAATCTGACTGAAGATGTAGCATACCCTGATTCTTAAAGACCCCAGAGAATCTTGCATCCGATGGAAAGTCAAGCTTAGCTAGCTCATTGTCTTTATTGAACATGGATATTTCAGAAGAATAAAAGGTCTCAGCACTATACACACCGGTATACCAGGTTTCATTACTATAGAAGGAAAGAGGCCACACAGCAACATAAGTAGAGTCAACTTCAAATATTTGTTCTGCTTCCTCCAATTGCTGTCCCCTTTTCCATCTTCTGGTGGTGGCAGGATAACCTGAGGTTGTCAATGTTGTAGGACCAAAATCAGTCCCTATCAGAAGCTCATTTTCATTTATCCAGGAAACATTGCTTTTCGCAGCAGGAACAAAAAATCCATCTTTTACAAACTCCTTTGTGGTCGCATCAAATTCCCGGTATTCGCTTTCGTCTGTACCCCCATCTGATAGTGAAACCAAACATAACCGATAATCAGGCTCTAACCAGCTTGCACCTCCAAATACCCATTTTTTACCCTCTTCCTCTGCGAGTTTATCAATATCGATGACAACTTCCCATTCTTTTTTATTAGCAAGAAAGTCCGCTAATGGCATTCTTCTCCAAACCCCTCGTTCATTCTTCTCATCCTGCCACAGATTATATGCATAGTTTCCAATGATTTGTGGACTGATGAGCCGTTCTTCATCATTGAAAGCGGTAAGCATTTTGTCCCGGATTTCTTCAAATCCATCATAGTCTTTAAGCTTACCAGCGGATACCTCATTTCTAGCTTTGATCCACTCTAGTGAAGCTTCACTTTCGATTTCTTCCAGCCATAGATACGGATCTTCTTCTGAAGCCTCCACTGTAGACTCTTCCTGTTGTGGTTGACATTGTACAAAAAAGAGGATGATGAATAGATAGATGAGATTTTTCATGTTGGTTGATTTTTAGTATTTGTAATTTACTTCAAAGTAGAACAGAGTCACCGGCTGAACTCAAAAAATTGAATAATACAGTATTATACTCCAAGAAACTAGATTCCCTTAATTTCAACTCTGTTCAAATACAACAAATATCCCTCTGCCTCATACCCCATCTCTTCCAATAGCTTCACATACTCTTGGAGTTGCTTTTCATCTCCACTTTTGGATTCCCCAGATTTAAAATCAATTACGATTGCTTTGTCCCCCTGGATCAACACGCGATCCATGCGCTTAACCTCTCCCAATGCAGGTAATACCACTACCTCGGTCTTCACCTCTCCTTCCCCGTTAAACCAGCTTTTGATCGTCTCATCGTTCCAAAGGTTCATGATCAGGCGCTCGTAGCGCTTTCGATCTGCTGCAGTGATTTGCATTCCTCGCTCGTAGCTATTCAACACATCCTTCGTGTCTTCATAATGGTTGATCTCAGATAAGATCTGATGCAGCAGGATGCCCTCATTCCTGCTTTTCTCTACTTCATCATCGTAGTAGGCTTTGCCTGTTTTTCGGACCTGCAGTTTGTTGCTCCACTTATTTGAGGTATAATTTTCCAGGTGCACCATTTCATCACTTACTTCCTTATGGTTAATCGTTAACTGACCTACCTCATAAATCTTTGTTAATGGGTTCCACCCCTCTATCGGATGCTGCTCGAAAAAGCGCCAAAGTAGCTTACTAGCGTTGCTATACATTTTCTCACGTTTGGAAGAAGGTGGATCAGAATAGACATACAATCCATTTTCTGCTCTGGTGAATGCCACATACAATACATTCAAGCTCTCCAAGTGCCACTTAGCCAGGTCTTTTCGATAATCCGCTGCAAACTGCGTTTTCTCCAGCTCAGACTTATAGTCCACCGGCAGACTTGCTCCTTCCTGGAATGGGGACTCGTACCAAACCGGTTTGGATCGACTGTCCATACTGAAGTTACAAAACGGAACAAACACAATGGGATATTGCAGCCCCTTGGATTTATGGGAAGTAATAATCTCGACTGCATCTAATGCACCTGTTAGCTGAACAGATCGTTTCTTGCCAAAGTCCTCCCACCACTCCATGAAAAGTCGTATGTCTGAACGGTTGTTTTTGGTAAACTCCAACACCGCATCTTGAAAGGCCTGCAGGTACACATATTCTGCTTGAAGCTTATTCAATTCAAAGGTGCGAATGAGTACTTCTACCAACTCAAGTATCGGCAAGTGGAGCAAATGCTGCTTATACTTGGTAAAGCTTCCCAGGAGACCACCACTGCCGATTTTTGAAAAATCACCATGATCATTAAAGATTTTTCCTTTGATGTTTTTTTGATAGCGATAGGTAAGGCCCGCCTTGATGCTAACATCATCCGGGTTGATCAAGTGATTGAATGCTGAGAGGATTAGCTGCACGACCAAAGCATTTTCCAGGAGCATTCCATCAGCAGAGATCACTTCGATCTGCGTTTCATTTATCCTTCGATAATCCAGTACCCAATCCACGATTTCTGCGGCTTCTTTATTTGTTCGAACTAGGATGGCCATATCATTTAGGGAATGTCCTTCTTTGAGGAGTGATTCAATGTTCTCTATGGTGGATTCCATGGCTCGCTCCTTCCATTCATTTCGATCTGCTTCCAGAAATTCAATACGGACCAATCCTTCTTTGCTTGTATTTTTCTCAGGCATCTGCTGGAAAGTGTCTTCATAGGTCTTTATTATCAAAGAACCCTCCTCCTCAGAAATCGCTTCACCCATTTCCTCCACCATTAGCTTTGGCAAAGCAGTAAATAGCTGATTGTTGAATGCGATAACATTCGCTGAACTCCGCCAGTTCGTATTATTAGATGCATCAATCTTTGTCTGTGGAATGTCTTTTTGTACCTGATCCAACAAGATATTTGGATCCCCTCCTCTCCAACCATAAATCGATTGCTTTGCATCTCCCACGATAATGTTTTCATTTCCATGTGAGAGACTTTCCTCTAACAATGGACGGAAGTTGTTCCATTGAAACTGTGAAGTATCCTGAAACTCATCAATAAGAAAGTGGGCATACCATGACCCAACCTTTTCATAGATAAAGGGAGAGCCTGTATCATCAATGATCTGGGAAAGGAAATCCGGAAGGTCAGAAATCATAATCATTTCTTCCTCTCGCTTGTATTCCTGGAGACGCTGTGCCAGATCACTTATCAAACCAAGCGTATACAGGTGTTTAAGGACTGCATTGGCTGTATAATAATCTTGTGCATTCTGTTGGATGAACTCAAAAGCTTCATTCATTAAAGGGATCAGATGCGATTCTGCGGCTTGAACGATCAAGTCTTTCTTAGGGTTAGATTTGGATGTCCATGCACTCGCATCATTTCTAGCTGCCTCTACCCTTTTGGTTAGCAATGAATAGTACTCTTTGCTTAACAGCTTTGGGAAGAAACCATAAGGTCCTGAAGTCTTATATACAAAATCGTCAGTGGACAATCCGGCATCTGAAATTACTTTATTAGCTTCATTGGCAATGGCCATCAACTTGTTTTCAAAGACCTTCTTCCGCTTCATCAATTCGCTTTTCAGGTTCTTGATTTTTTCTTTAACCTCCTCATCAGCAAATTGATCCTGTGGCAATTTCTTGAACTCTTCTTGGAAAAGTTGCTTGGCCAGCTTACTGACCTCACCCTTCGTCTCATATCCAGCTCCTTCTGATAAACCTTGCATGGAGAACTCCACCAACCAATCGCGCAATTGCTTATCATTCTCCACACCGTCATAAACAGAAGATGTAATGAAATCAGCAACCTTATCGGTATCCAATTCAATCCCAAAACTTCCTTGCAATCCAATTTCTCGAGAAAACGAACGAATCACCCGATGGAAGAAGGTATCAATAGTCGTAATATTAAAGTAGGTATAATGATGCAATAAATGCGTTAAGCTCGTCTTAGCGGCTTCTATGATTTGATCTTCGCGTTTATTCAACTCATTAGCAAAAACCTTGATCAGTTCATGCTCACCTCTGGAAATCCCAATAAGAAAGTCAAGAACACGTTCCTTCATCTCTTCTGCCGCTCGATTCGTGAAGGTGACAGCTAGAATTTTGTGATAGTAATCCTCTGAGCGAAGGGCTAACTTCAGGTATTCTTTGGCCAATGTATAGGTCTTTCCGGAACCCGCAGAAGATTTGTAAATCGTCAAGGACATTCCTACGAATGTAGCACTTATGATTTAATCTAAGATTATGAACATTCTATCCAATATTACGTTAATATTAACATAAGGTTAACTTAAAGTTGTGTTTTACATAACATTTAGTTAACTTTGTAATAAAATAAATTAAAAAAGGGGGGAATTATGAAGAAGACGTTATTGATGATCCTAGCCATATTTTTTGTTTTTAACATGTATGCTCAGGATGTAGTTTCTACCAAAGTGGTGGAAGTTACCAATTATAATGAAGTAGTTTCCAGCATCTTGTATCCATTGGATTGTAAGAAAAACGGAATCGAAGGAACAGTTATTGTATCTCTTGAGGTTGACAAAGAAGGTAAACTTATCAACCATGAGTTTATATCATCTCCATGTCGTGATTTTACCGCGGCGGTAACCAATGCGTTACCTCAACTGATATTCAAACCTGCCACTGATGAGCAGGGTAATGCCATTACTAGTAAAATTACTATGCCAGTAAGTTTTGTACTGACCATTTAATTTTTGTGAGTGATTAATCAAAAGCCATTCTGAATTTTCAGGATGGCTTTTTTTATTTGTCCCTTCTATAATGTTTACGTTTAGGAATTTTATTATTTAATTTACAATTAGAAGTTTAATAATATTGGAATGAAGGAATATCAATTAGGTGAGTTTGAAGAGATTGTTTTGCTTACTGTGGCCATCCTTCACGGGGATGCATATGGGGTATCCATTAAACAGGAAATTGAGGAGCGGCTCCAAAGAAATGTGAGTGTTAGTGCACTGCAGACGGCACTTCGAAGGATGGAAAAGAAAGGATATCTAAAATCTGAATTTGGGGAAGCTACTGCCATTAGAGGGGGCAAGCGGAAGCGATACTTTCAGGTGACTAAGACGGGTAAAGCAGCACTAGATTTCACAAAGGAGACACGAAACAAACTATGGTCTGCAGTACCTGATATCTCTTTTGAATATGCCAGAGCATAGCCAAAAGGTAAGAAAAGGTAAGAACACGCCCCCCTCCTGGTCCACAAGGTTTCTGTCATGGTTTCTCAAAGAGGAATACTATGAAGATATTCAGGGTGACTTGGAGGAGGAATACAAATTATTGTCGCAAAGTAAAGGGCTTAACAAACCCAGAAGGTGGTATTCCTGGCAAATCATCAAGCTGTTTCGACCAGAAATGGCAAAGAAAATAGAAACTCAAAACTCAATAGAAAAGGAAACAACTATGTTCAGAAACTACTTAAAAATTGGAATCCGAAACTTGTGGAAGTACAAGTCCGGAACCGTCATCAATGTAATTGGGCTATCCACAGGGATTGCAGCATTTGTACTCATCGCACTCTTTGTAAAAGATGAATTAAGTTATGATAAGCATTTTGATGATGCAGATCAGCTTTATCGAGTAACAGTAAAAAATTACACTCGATCCGGTGAGCTAAGTCGGCACTGGGCCTTTGCATCCGCAGGACATGCTGAAAGACTTAAAGCCGATTATCCTGAGATAGAATATGCAGCCCATTTCTATCCCTGGGCATTTCCAGACCTTCAATATGAAGATAAGAAATTCCCTAGTCAACAGGTCATCTTTGCTGGCGATGATGTATTCGATATTTTTTCATTTAAATTTTTAGCAGGCAATCCTGATAATGCATTTGATGATATTTTCTCGATTGTATTAACGGAGCATACCGCCATTAAAATCTTTGGAAATGATTGGAAGGAACAAGAAGTAATTGGCAAACAGGTAAAACTCTCAAGATCAGGTCAAGAGGCACCATTTAAGGTTACCGGAGTAATGGAAGAAATGCCCGATCAGCAACATTTTCACTTCGATTACCTGGCTCCCGTTCGTTTTCTTGCCAATATTTTTGATAAGGAAACACTGGAAAATGTGGGAGGTAATTACAACTGGCTGACCTATCTTAAGGTTGCTCCTGATACGGATATTCCTGCATTGACTAAAAAGGCAAATGATGAATTTTGGGATAAGTACATGGGAGAATTTGAAGCGGGTGTATACGCCAGAGACTTCAGAGATTTTGAATTCCAACAATTACTTAGCATCCACCTAAACTCTAATCTGGAAGGAGAATTTGAAACAAACGGATCCTTGCAACTGGTTTATATTTTTAGTGCAATTGGCATTCTTCTTTTGCTTGTGGTGTGTGTGAATTACATGAACCTTGCAACTTCTCATTATTCAAGAAGAATGAAAGAAGTTGGTGTAAGAAAAGTGATTGGAGCATTTAAAACTTCGCTTGTCAAGCAGTTTTTAACTGAGTCCATTTTAATCACCTTTATTTCGTTACCATTTATTCTCTTACTTGTGTTTTGGGCACTACCCTACCTGAATATTTTTATTGGAAAAGAAATGACTTTCCATATCATTGCCAATCTTGACTTATCACTGGGCCTATTAAGTATCTTGATTATTGTTGGGCTGGCTGCTGGGCTATATCCTGCTGTCTTCCTTTCTAAAATAAACTTGGTTCAGGCGCTTAAAGGGGAGCAAGTAGTCAACTCAAGCAAATGGAACTTCAGATCCTGGTTAGTCACTTTTCAATATGCGGTAACCATTGGACTGATATTCTCTATAGCAGTCATTGAAAATCAAATGAAATTCATCCGGACTACAGATCCCGGATACAATCGTGAACGAATTGTGGTGCTAGGATTGTCCAGAAATATTGATAACCTGGAAACCTTCAAAACAGAATTACTAAGACATCCAAACATTGAAAGTGGTACATATTCGACTCGGATCCCAACAGGCCGGTTGATGGACAATTGGGGTTCCAGTTTTTTCCAAGGTGACTCGGCAGTAAATTCAGATTTTCGCTTGCCCATCGTCTCTGTTGATCGAGACTTCCTCAAAACATTTGGTATCGAATTAGCTGCGGGTGAGGACTTTACAGAAAATATGAAAACAATCTTTGAGGAAGACACCATCGCAACGGGCTATTATATCATCAACGAGGCTGCCGCAAGGGCTTACGGGTTTAATAACCCAGCCGACATTGTGGGGGAAAGATTACAATACGGCCCCTCAGAAGGTCGAATAGTTGGGGTAATGAAAGATTTTCATTTTGAATCCATGCATTCGGAAATTGTTCCAATGATTATCGTGTATCGAGATGCCTATCGAAGGATAAGTCTTAAGATAAAAAATAAAGACATTCCTCAAACACTTGAGCACATCGAAGAAACGTACGCTCAGTTTGACTCGGAAACTTCAGCTGAATATTCATTTTTGGATGAGCTTTTTGATGAACAGTACATAAGAGAAGAGAAAACAGGTCAGGCCATTAAGGTGTTTGCAACTATTGCCATTCTGATTGGCTGCCTTGGCTTAATTGGAATGGTAGGATTCATCATTGAAACCAAATTAAAAGAAATTGGTGTTCGAAAGGTATTAGGTGCCTCCACAAAAAGCATTTGGATGATTATTAGTAATCGATTCCTGATCCTGATTGGGATTGCCTTCTTGGTATCATTTCCACTCTCCTATTGGCTAATGAATGGATGGCTTCAGGACTTTGTCTATCGTACCAATATCTCAATTCTCACTATCTTCTTACCTGTCATTGTAACCATAATAATCACTTTATTGGCTATTTCTTATCAGACCATTAAAGCAACTAGAATCAACCCGGTAGAATGTCTAAAAGATGAGTAATTCAGTTATTTAAATCGTTATAAAGTCATCCACGACAGATGACTTTTTTTATTTAGACTTGCTACCTAACTTCAAAGTATGATCGATAAAGTAGTAGGAAATGCAAAAGAGGCCATTGAAGGTATTGTTGATAACATGACACTCATGCTCGGTGGTTTCGGCTTATGTGGTATTCCGGAAAATTGTATTGCCGCTTTAGTAGATTCTGATGTGAAAGGATTGACGTGCATTTCAAATAATGCGGGTGTTGATGATTTTGGGTTAGGTCTACTGCTGCAGAAAAAGCAAATCAAAAAAATGATTTCATCTTATGTGGGTGAGAATGCAGAATTCGAACGGCAAATGCTCAGTGGTGAATTGGAAGTTGACCTGATTCCTCAAGGTTCACTTGCTGAGAGGTGCAGAGCGGGAGGTGCCGGGATTCCTGCATTTTTCACACCGGCTGGTTATGGAACTGAGGTGGCAGAGGGAAAAGAAGTCAGAGAATTTAATGGCAAACCTCACATTCTTGAATCGGCATTAACTGCAGATTTTGCCATCGTAAAAGCTTGGAAAGGTGACAGGGCAGGCAATTTAGTCTTCAAAGGAACTGCCAGGAATTTTAATCCACCCATGGCAATGGCTGGCAAAATTACCATTGCGGAAGTAGAAGAACTGGTTGAGCCCGGCGAATTAGATCC
>CAYWOQ010000055.1:0-9998 GCA_964459925.1 uncultured Roseivirgaceae bacterium | reverse complement strand
AACTTCATTCACACACCAGGCATCTTCGTCCAGCGCATTTTTCAGGGAGAGCAATATGAAAAAAGAATTGAACAACGAACGGTAACCAAATAAGATATGCTTGATAAAAATAGTATCGCTAAGCGAATAGCTCAAGAACTTCAAGATCGATGGTATGTAAACCTTGGAATCGGGATACCTACATTGGTTGCCAACTATATACCAGAGGGCATTAGTGTAGAGTTTCAGTCTGAAAATGGATTACTTGGAATGGGGCCTTTCCCTACCGAAGTTGAAGTAGATGCAGACTTAATCAATGCCGGAAAACAAACGGTCACAACACTACCAGGAGCTTCGATTTTTGATTCTGCAAATTCTTTTGCAATGATTCGGGGGCAGCATGTGCAATTAACCGTTCTTGGTGCAATGGAGGTTGCCGATAATGGTGATATTGCGAACTGGAAAATCCCTGGGAAGATGGTGAAAGGAATGGGTGGTGCAATGGATTTGGTCGCCTCAGCGGAAAATATCATAGTAGCGATGATGCATACAAATCGTGCTGGAGAATCTAAACTACTGAAAGAGTGCACTCTTCCAATCACTGGAGTCAGGTGTGTGAAAAAGGTTGTAACAAACCTGGCAGTACTTGACATAACCCCAGATGGATTCAAATTACTGGAACGGGCACCTGGTGTAACAGTTGAGGAGATTAAGGATGCAACTGCTGGAAGATTAGTTATTGAGGGTGAAATTCCCGAAATGAAAATTTAAGCTGCTAATTCACTTTCCGGTAGATCCTGTATCGCTTGTTGTATCTCCTTAATGATTTTTGTTGCTTGTTCCTTTATCCTTTTTCGTATTAGCGGTAACATGATTTTTTGGATTCGCCACTTTAATGAAGCACGTATAACAACCTTCAATCTCGCTTTACCTGAAGCACTATCAGAAATGAAATAGTCAGCTTCAAAATATTTTAGTGGAGAAGGATTTTTTAAGATTTCACCATAAGCCAGACCAGCCTCGTATTCCGGTTTGATGGTATCAAATCGCAAATCTTTACCCTTAATTACACAAAAATGTTCAGTTCCGGACTTGTTAATTTCATCTTCATCAAAGATGATTTCATCTGCTTCCTTGTTCCAAAGGTGACGATATTTAAATTCTGAAATAAAACGATGAAGTGAAATGGATTTCATAGCTATTTGGTCTGAGGCACTTACCTCCAAGTCCACCTTCTCCCTTTTTAAGTCTTTTTTATTAACTAAAACATCTGATTTCCAATGATCAATGTTCAAAAACCTATAATGAACCTCCCCCAGTGAATCATCATTTAAAATTCCCTGCCCATCTAATTGAAGATCTGTTGATGATAAGTAATCATCTGTAAGCAATACATATTGATCTAATGGAACATCATTTTTTAGTAAACGATGTACGGTGATAACTGCATCTCCGAACGGTTTGGCTTTACCTGTACCATAATTAGCTAAGGTCATATCTCCTAGAATGAGCAATGAACTTCAAGCGTAACCCCACAGCTGAAGTACAAGCTCCACATTCACAAATCCTGTTTTGTTCATAATCGAGTAAGTGTTTATGAAAAGCGATAAATATCTGTTTTGCCTGATTAATTAGCTTTTCCGGTGTGATTAGCTTTTCCTTATACAGAAAAACCGCATCTCCTTCCACCTCTGCAACCTCAAAAACTCTTTTCCCTTGTGTTATGATAATATTGATAAGTTCTTCAATTATATGTTTTCCGTGGTTGATCTCGGTGGATTTTACAAACTTGGTAAATCCGGTAATATCAGGGATAAATAAGGTTGATTCAGACACGCTCTTTGAATATTCTGATTGAGAACGTTAAACAAGCAAAGTAAGTTTATTTGTAAACTCTCGTGCCACTAATAGCTATTTTTGCAAGATGCATATTGGCACATACCATACGTTAAAAGTGGATAGATTAACACCCCCAGGTGCATTTTTAACAGATGGTGAAACTGACGTATTACTACCCACTAAATTCATCCCTGCCAATACTAAAAAGGGCGATAAGCTCATGGTTTTTGTCTATAGAGATTCAGAGGATCGAATAATCTGTACTACCCAAAAACCCCATGCAACTGTCAATCAATTCGCCTATCTAAAAGTCAAAGACACCAATAATTTTGGAGCATTTCTTGATTGGGGCATAGATAAGGACCTGCTGGTGCCATTCAAAGAGCAAAAAGCAAAGCTTCAGAAAGGCTATTGGATATTAGTCTATTTGTATTTGGATCCAAAAACTGATCGGATCGCAGCAACTGCAAAAGTGGCAAAGCATTTCAAAGAGGAAGTTATGCTCAAGGAAGGTGACACAGTAGACCTCTTAATCACAGATTCTACTGACCTTGGCGTTAATGTGGTTGTTGAAAACGCTTACCATGGATTGATCTATGAAAACGACCTTTTCCACGACGTGTTAGCGGGTGATCGTATTATTGGATACGTAAAAAAAATACGTCCAGACCAAAAGCTAGATATCAGCCTTAGAAAAGAAGGGATAGAAAACCTTGAAGCAGGAGCTCAACAAATTCTGGATGAACTCAAAAAGCAAGAAGGTTTTCTATCTCTACATGATAAGAGTAGCCCTGAAGAAATTCAATCTCAACTACAGATGAGCAAAAAGAATTTCAAACGTTCAGTGGGGATACTCTACAAAAAGAAATTAATCACCATAGAAGGTGGTGGTATCAGACAGGCTTAAAACCTGCAATAATTAATTAGTTGCTATTTATTCGTCAGACTCATCATCTTTATTTGCATACTCCTCTTTTAACGTGGCGACTATTTCATCGTACCTGCTTTTAAGCTCTTCTCTTTTCTTGAAATCCGACTTCAAAGCATTATAGAGGCCAGCACCAATATCTTCTTTGATCTTTCCCACATAGACTTTCTTAAACGCTGAAGTCATTGAATCATAATCTGCAATGATTTTTGAATAAGCAGCTAATTCGATGGAGGTAGCACCTATTTCCTCAAGCTTTGCGGTATCACCTTTTGCTTGTTTAATTTTAAGAAATTTAGGAGCATCCAGGTCTTCGTTTTTGTTTATCCAGTTATTATAAACAGTAGTCATTTCACCTTTTTTCATTTCTGCCCAGACCTTCACCGCAGCGTACTTGGTCAGCTCTTCATCAGTATATTCTCTTTCGCCCTGAGCATAAGAAATGATCAAAATTCCAATCAAACACGTAAACAAAATCAGTTTTCTCATCATATCAAGTTTAGTTAAACTGCAATGATAAGTACTCGATTACCGAACTGTTAACCAATCGTCAGAATATATTACCAAATTTAAAACTTGAGATATTGCCAACCCTTTACTCAGGCTTTAAGCGCTAATACTTGAATTGGTAGCGTATGTTTTGGTATATTTCGGGTTCACTTAATCTTAATTTATGAACACATTTACCCTAACTAGTATAGATTTATCCATTGTCATTGGATATCTCCTCGCAGTTGTCATTTTAGGATTCTATATCGGACGAAAGCATAAGGGTGCAGAAGATTACTTCTTAGCTGGAAGAAATCTTACCTGGCCATTTATCGGTTTTTCCCTTTTCGCATCCAATATGTCCAGTAATTCATTAGTTGGACTCACAGGAGCAGGATATATCACCGGCTTTTCTGTCTTTTCGTATGAATGGATGGCTGTCTTGGTATTGATCATATTCGCTGTATTTTTTCTCCCTTTTTATCTAAAAAATAATGTATATACAGTTCCAGAATTTCTAGAAAGGCGGTTCAATTATACAGTCAGAGCATATGCGTCCACCATCGCAATTATTCTGAATGTCATTGTGGATGTTGCAGCAACATTATATGCGGGAGGTGTATTAGTGCAATTAATCTTTCCAGGACTTGAACTTTGGATGATTATATCAGTACTGGCCGTTGTGGCTGGTCTGTATACCATCTCAGGAGGATTAACAGCTGTGGTATACACCGATGCTATTCAGGCTATTATCCTAATATTTGGAAGTATTCTCATTACATTTTACGCATGGCAGGAGTCTGGTGGCATGTCAGAAGTAATGAAGATCACTGAGCCTTCTCATTTCAATATTGTAAAGTCAACCAGCGATGCAGAATTACCCTGGCCTGGATTAATTGGTGTATTTATTATTGGCTTTTATTTCTGGGGAACCAACCAGTACATCACACAACGGACGTTGGCATCTAAAAGTACAACTGAAGGTCAATGGGGTTCTATGTTTGCCGGGCTTTTAAAGCTTTCTATACTTTTTATCATGATTTTCCCTGGAGTTTTTGCCAGGGTAATTTATCCAGAGGTTGAAAATGTTGATCAATTATACCCTACCATGTTATTTGATCTGCTACCTGTTGGTATTCTTGGTATCGTATTAGCTGGATTTATTGCGGCGCTGATGTCAAGTATCGATTCCGGTTTAAACTCCGTATCAACATTGGTCACTATGGATTTCATCGCTAAGTTCAGACCTGAAAAGAACACAGCACAGCTCATGAAAGCTGGTCGGATAGTGACTGTAATCGTCATGGTAATTGCCACTGCATGGGCACCCCAGATTGTTCACTTTGACAAACTTTGGGATTATCTTCAGCAAGCATTATCATGGTTTTGTCCACCAATTGTCGCCTTATTTGCTGTAGGTCTTTTCTGGAAAAAAGCCAATACGAACGGAGCATATTGGGGAATTATTGTCGGATCAATATTCACGGTCCTTGCAATCGTATTTAAGGATGCGGAATGGAAGCCAAACTTTCTATATGTGGCGACATTTCACTTTATCATTTCTGCACTTGCAATGATTGTCGGATCCCTGGCGAAACAAGAAGTTTCTACTGAAGTAAACAGTGCAGTATTTTCTGTAGAAGCTTATCGTCAAGAGACCAATGAACTAAAAAGCCTTCCATGGTACAAAAACTATCGAATTCAGGGATTAATACTTGTCATCTTAGTCATCATCATTCTAATCATTTTCTAATATGAAATACATTGTTGCACTTGATCAAGGAACTACCAGTTCAAGAGCCATTCTCTTCAATACAAAAGCTGAAATTGTAGGAGTAAGTCAAAAAGAGTATACCCAATATTTCCCTAAACCCGGATGGGTAGAGCACGACCCAAAAGAGATCTGGTCTTCCCAATTAGAGGTATTTGAAACGCTTCTGAAAGAGCAGCAGATCGAACCTGCTGATATCATTTCCATCGGAATTACCAATCAACGGGAAACCACACTAATCTGGGATAAAAAATCAGGTGAACCAGTTTATAACGCCATTGTCTGGCAGGATAAACGGACATCGAATTACTGCGAAGAACTCAAAGAGCGGGGTTTGAGTGGTGAGGTTAAAAGTCGAACCGGTTTGGTGATAGACTCCTACTTCTCAGGAACTAAAATCAAGTGGATTTTAGATAATGTAAAAGGTGTGAGGGAGCGAGCAGCTGATGGTGAGCTATTGGCAGGAACAATCGATTCGTGGTTGATTTGGAACTTGACTCAAGGCAAGCAACATGGCACGGATCAAACCAATGCTTCAAGAACCATGGTGTACAATATCAAGGATTTGGAATGGGATCGAGAACTCCTTGATTTATTAACCATACCTAAAAGTTTATTACCTACGGTATTACCATCCTCCGCCCATTTTGGAGATTTTGAATATCAAGGTAAAAGCATACCGATCCATGGTGTTGCAGGTGACCAACAATCAGCACTATTCGGTCAAGCTTGCTTTGGGCAAGGTGAAGCTAAGAATACCTATGGTACAGGATGTTTTTTATTGATGAACATTGGGAATAAACCTGTCTTATCAGATCATGGACTATTAACAACAATCGCGTGTTCTATAGATGGATCTCCAACCTATGCCTTTGAGGGAAGCGTATTTGTTGCCGGTGCAGTGGTACAATGGTTGAGGGATGGGCTGAATATTATTGATAAAGCCTCAGAAACAGAAGCCATTGCAAAAGAGGTGGAAGAAGATGAACTCATCATCGTTCCTGCTTTTGCAGGGCTCGGTGTTCCATACTGGGATGCTAGCAGTCGTGGAGCTATTTTTGGTTTGACACGTGACAGTTCTTCAAAACATTTAGTAAAAGCGGCTTTGCAATCCATTGCATTCCAAACAAAAGACATTGTAGAAGCCATACAGGAAGATACAAAAGTGAAAATGGAAAGTCTCAATGTAGATGGTGGAGCCTCGATGAATGACTACCTGATGCAATTTCAAGCTGATATATTAGGTATTAAAGTTGACAGGCCCGAAATATTTGAATCCACTGCACTAGGTGCCGCTTACTTAGCTGGTCTACACTCCAAGATCTGGACAATTGATGACTTAAAGAAAATCCGAAAAACTTCTAAACTTTTTAAGCCAACGCTATCTTTAGATAAAAGGTCTTCCTTATACAATAAATGGAAAGACGCTGTTTCACGAACACTTAATTGGCTTAAATGATACCCTCAAAAAATCGTTCTAACCTTATAAACAATATTACTAAGACCGAATATGACCTCATTATCATTGGTGGGGGGATCACTGGAGCTGGTATAGCACTCGATGCTGCTTCACGTGGACTAAAAACACTTTTGTTAGAAAAGAGAGATTTTGCTTCCGGCACCTCAAGTAAATCAACAAAACTCATCCATGGCGGACTGAGATATCTGAAGCAATTTGAAATTGCTTTAGTACGAGAGGTGGGTATGGAGCGTGCAGTGGTACACTCGCTTGCACCACACCTGGTGAAAGCTGAAAAAATGCTGCTTCCGCTTATTAAGGATGGCACGTATGGTAAGATCCTCACTTCACTTGGCTTGATGGTATATGATGTACTAGCTGGTGTAGAAAAGGCCGATCAACGTAAAATGTTATCTAAGGAAGAGACGCTTGAAATAGAACCCTTACTAAAAGATGAAGTCTTGGATGGTGGGGGAATCTATGCGGAATACCGAACAGATGATGCTCGTTTGACCATTGAAATATTAAAAACCGCTACTCAGCATAATGCCGATATCCTGAATTATGCAAAAGCCACTGGCTTTACCTATGATCAAGACGATCAAATCCAAGGGGTAAAATGGAGAGACAATTTATCTAGCAAAACATTCGAAACAAAAACAAGATATGTCATAAATGCAACCGGACCATGGGTTGATAAAGTAAGATCTAAAGATCATGAGGTGGAAGGCAAACACTTGCGACCCACCATGGGCATCCATATCGTTGTTCCAAGGGAAAAGCTTCCAATAAAACATGCAGTGTACTTTGACGAGCCCACGGGAAGAATGCTTTTCGCTATCCCCAGAGATCGGTCTACTTATGTGGGTACGACAGATACAAATTATGATGGAAACCTGGACGAGTTAATGGTTAAAGAAGAAGACGTTAACTATCTGCTAAATGGTGCCAATCACATATTTCCTAAATCACCACTCAACATAGATGATGTAGAATCAACCTGGGTTGGTCTTAGACCATTGATTGAGGAAGAAGGTAAATCAGCCTCTGAGGTTTCAAGAAAAGATGAAATCTTTGAGTCAGCGTCGGGGTTACTCTCCATTGCAGGAGGAAAACTCACCGGTTATCGTAAAATGGCCGAAAGGATTGTCAATAAAGTAGCCAAAAAAGAGGAGAAAATTGGCAATCAACTTAAGCCTTGCAGTACACAAAAGATTGTTATTACAGGGGGGCCATTTGCAAACGAATCAGAAGTACATGCATATACCCAACAGGTTGAAGGCATTTTAGCAAAACATCATGTTGGGGATATGGCCAACTATTTAGTGAGCAACTACGGAAAACAGACCGATCAAATTCTTGCGTTTTTTCATGAAAGAGAGGAAGCCG
Organism: uncultured Roseivirgaceae bacterium; assembly: GCA_964459925.1. GTDB lineage: Bacteria > Bacteroidota > Bacteroidia > Cytophagales > Cyclobacteriaceae > Ekhidna. The sequence continues at coordinate 2,144 of CAYWOQ010000055.1, read as the reverse complement.
ACCCACTTGTTAAATTAGGTCTAGCAGAATTATTTTTTACGCTGGAGAATGAATCCACATTCACACTCCTGGACTTCTTTGAAAGAAGAACAGGTAGACTTTACTTCAACATTAAGAGCATTGAACAGCTTAAAGAACCTGTTTCGCAGGAAATGAAAGCTTATTTTTCATGGGACGATGAAAGACTAGACACAGAACTAAAATCTCTTGAGGAGGCAGTGTATAGGTCAAGTCATTTCATTTAATTCGCACCACATTTTTAACACTTCAGTAACTATGAAAAAGACCTGGTGGAAAGAAGCGATCGTTTATCAGATATACCCAAGAAGTTTCTATGATTCTAATGGTGACGGAATAGGAGATATTCAAGGTATCATTCAAAAATTGGATCATTTGCAAAACCTGGGCATAGATGTCATTTGGCTGGGCCCAGTCTATGATTCACCAAACGATGACAATGGCTATGATATCCGTGATTATTACAATATCATGGAAGAATTCGGAACCATGGAAGATTTTGATCAATTACTGCAGGAAGTTCACCGCCGAGGGATGAAGTTAATAATGGATTTGGTCGTAAATCATTCGTCAGATGAGCATGCCTGGTTTGTCGAATCCAGAAGCTCGAAAAACAATGCAAAGAGGGATTATTACATCTGGAGAGATGGAAAAGGCGATAATCCACCGAATAACTGGCCTTCTTTCTTTAGTGGTGATGCATGGAAGTATGATGCTGAGACGGAACAGTGGTACTTACACCTTTTCACACAGAAACAACCTGATCTTAACTGGGAAAACCCAACTGTCAGAAAAGAGGTAGTTGACCTGATGAATTGGTGGCTGGAAAAAGGAATTGATGGGTTTAGGATGGACGTTATTTCCGTCATTTCTAAAAGAGATTTTGATGATACTCCCTATGAGATTTTTGAAGAGACCATCTCCCATAAGTATGCCAATGGCCCTAAGATTGAAGAATACCTCACGGAAATGGTGGATAAAACCGTAGCTAATTACGATGTAATGACCGTTGGTGAAGGTCCGGGTATTGACTTTGATAATGCACTTAAATATGTCGATGAAACAAAAAGTCGCCTGAACATGATTTTTCATTTCGATCACATGTTTATCGACCATGGGCCTAAAGGTAAATTCTATCCCAAAAGATATGATTTTGTTGAGTTTAAGAAAGTGTTTCAAAAATGGGATGAAATTGTAACTCAAGGTGGATGGCCTGCAATATTCTTAGGCAATCATGACTTTCCTCGAATTGTTTCCCGTTTTGGAGATGATTCGGAATATCGAGTAGAAAGTGCAAAAGCATTGGCATTGCTTCTCCTCACACTAAGAGGTACAACCTATATTTATCAGGGAGAGGAAATTGGAATGACCAATGTGAAATTACCCTCGATCTTAGATTACCGTGATGTAGAAACTTTAAATGCCTATAGAGAAGCAGAAGCGAACGATGATGATTTAAAAACATTCATGGAAGGTGTCTATGCTCAGGGAAGAGACAATGCAAGAACACCTATGCAGTGGAACGGTCACCAAAATGGAGGATTTTCTTTAACTGTTCCTTGGCTTTTAACCAATCCCAATCACTCGAAGATCAATGTGGAAGCTCAGGAAAATGATGATAGTTCTGTTTTGAACTTTTACAAAAAAGCAATTCAGCTTCGAAAAAATAACCCCACCCTGGTTTATGGTGACTTTAAGGTTCACCAAATTGACCATCCAGAGCTTTTCATGTATGAAAGACAGGATGAAAATGAAAGTTTTCTTATTGTCACTAATTTTTCTGAGAAAAGAGAAAATTTAAAGTCTTCCAAAAAAGATTATGATCTGCTTTTGAATAACTACCCTGACTTTGAGACCAACCATAAAGTGGTACACCTTAGACCATGGGAAGCCTGTATTTTTAAGGAGAAGGTTTAATATTCAACCCATGCCTATCTGTAAAATCATTTCGGGAGGCCAGACTGGAGTTGATCAAGCAGCTCTGAAAGCTGCTATTACCTGTAAAATTGATCATGGAGGATGGTGTCCACCAGGTAGAATAGCAGAAAATGGCCGAATTCCTTCAGTTTTTCATTTAACCCGGATTATTCAATAGAATAATCAAAAGGTGGGCTAGAGTTTTGGAT
>CAYWOQ010000054.1:0-25090 GCA_964459925.1 uncultured Roseivirgaceae bacterium | reverse complement strand
GAATCAAACTTTTTGGACTAATTATTAAATCCTAATGCATAATCGAGGTTTAAATACACCAAAATACATAAAATACTAGGTGAGGGAAACTTCGTATTGACCGTAAGCGAAGGAGAGTGGAGTGGAAAGAATCAAGTGTTTTATGACCTGTTTAGAGTATCGAATGGACAACTGGTAGAGCATTGGGATGTGATCCAGGAGATTCCATCTGAAGGATTAACCAACGAGAATGGAATGTTTGGTTTTTAAGCATTTAGTTTTAAATCCAGGTTGGTTGTAACAAGCTAACCTGGATTTTTCATATGCTATTTACGAAGGAAGCCGCTTGGTTATAAACTTCATTTGTCCACGATGATTGGATTCATGTTCACAGACGTGGAACCATTTACAGTAATTGTTAGTCGGTCCCCATGGCCAATCGTCATCAACAGCCATTAGCCACATATCTCCAAGACTGGCAAATTCTTTTTTTGTGGTGGCTCGCACTTCTTCCATAATTTCAAGGTAATAGCTCACTTTATTCCCTTTGATTTGCTCACGCCCTGCTTTTCCAAGTCCCATAGGAACATCCCACTCATCTTTTATCTCCTTATCCCAGGTTCCCCATTCCATGCCATCGAATGTATTGAGCTGGTAGTATTTTTCAGTAGCAGCAAGGTGAAGCAACATAGCGCCTATTGAGTTTGATACATCGTCTATTTGATAATCCAGTTCTTCGACTGACAGGTCTTTTACAGAATCGATGATCCATTCTCGCATCATGTTCATGGTGGAGAGAAGTGTGCCTACATGTGTATCATAGCCTTTTCTGGGACCGATGATGTAGAGGCCCTCTTGTTGAACTGGTAACGCTTTAGCTGAAGCCATTAGTGGCAGGGTAGCTAATCCTGATGTTAGAATCGCTGATTTTTGAAGGAAATTTCTACGAGTAGTTTTTTCTGATTTTTTCATTGGTAGGGGAAGCATTAAATGGATTTAGATTTCAAGTTACCTTCCAAAGAAATCATTTCCTATTCTCAATTCTGCATTATTCATTTTTCGTTCTGCTTAACTTCGCCACATGCAGCCTATTTTATTCATTGACCGTGATGGTACCATCATCCAAGAGACAGATGATGAGAAAATTGAAACCATCGAAAAATTAGACTTTTTACCTGAAGCCCTGTACTACCTTAAGAAAATTAAAGAAGAGTTTAATTTCCTACTTGTCATGGTGACCAATCAGGACGGGTTAGGGACTGAATCTTTCCCGGATCATGAATTTTGGCCGGTACATAATTTCATCATGCGATTGTTAACCTCAGAGGGTATTCATTTTGAGGCAGTCCACATCGATGAGCATTACGAAAAAGACCATCACTCAAACCGAAAACCAGGTACTGGCATGTTGGGAGCTTATCTGGATGGATCCTATGATTTGAATAATTCCTTTGTTATTGGAGACAGAGCCACAGATGTCCAGTTAGCACGAAATATCGGTTGCAAAGCCATATATCTTAGCTCAGCCTACTCCGACAAAGAAACAAAAGCTGAGTTGAAGCCGGAAGGCTGGAAGGAGATTTACAACTTTCTTAAGAGTCAGTTACCTTAATATGCCTCTCCCGGGCATGGTAGCAAGCGCTACTAAAACAAGAAGGATGGAAATACCATAAAAGATGGTTTGAAACCTGAATTTCACCTGAGCATCAGAGGACTTTTTACTGATTGAACGTCCTGCCTGTGCTGCGATCACAGCAAAAATCATTAAAGCAATGTGCTCTACTGACCAATACCTACTGACAGTATCTTTCATGTTGTAGGTCACAAGTGGACTGTAGATAAAATATAAGATGAGACCAATTAACAATTGCACGTGCATGAGTCCAACGTATGCGGGGGAAAGTATTTTATCAAATTTTGTGTAAGACGTATTACCAAGCCATCCGATAACCGATTTGAACACAACAATAATGGCTGCTAGTAAAACAAGGTAACGAAGACCCGAATGTGCGTGGAGTAGAAAATTATACATGAATTAAAATTTGGGCAAATATATCAGCTAAACCCGATTTCTAGCGTGATGATGTAGGCATAAATCAAAAGACCTGTTGCTAATCCATAGTAAATACTCCTGAACCGAAACTTTACGGTATCATCACCTGCACGCAATGTAATCAATCGCCCACCTTGCGTAAGAATGGTTGCAAAAATCGTCAAAGCGGCATGCTCGATTGCTTTCAGGCTTTCTTCGTAATTGAAACTTGAGTTCACAAAAATGTATGCCATGAGCGCCACTTGAACGTATAATGAGACAATGAAAACATTCGCAATACTCTTATCTATTTTGGTATAAACACTACCACTAAAAAACGCATAAAAAGACCTTAATGAAATCAGCACACCAACGACCAAAGAGCCAATAATCACTACTTCTTGTATTTGATCAATAAAATTCATGTATGTACATATTTTATATCTACAACGAAACTTGCTCGTTTATGAATGTCATGAGGACGGCTATTTATGCTATTCGAGCATCTTTGTGTGGTGCTTCAAGAAAACTATCTTTGATCAGTGGCCAAGATTATTAAAATACCTTCAGTGTTTGTTTACGAGAGTAAAGTAGTTGGGGTATCTAAGGAAAATGAAGATAGCACCTCGAGGCAAAGGATTATCAAGCAAGAAGTAGCGGAGGAAGATGCATTGATTTTGGAAGCTGAGCCAACCAATCCATATGATCCCAATGCAGTCAAGGTACTATCTAGACTTGGAAATCAAATTGGATATCTCAATAAAGAAATGGCTGAAAAAATAAAGCCTGCCCTGGAGAATCAAACAGAGATCCATGTCACTGCCAAATGGGTGAATGGTGACAAAATGCTTGGGGTGGGCTTAAGAATTGAATTGGTTAGCTAACACTCTTTAACTTTTAAAGTTCTTCTTTCATGCAATGGAAATTGATTATAGATTTTGGTTTGGTGATTCTTATCTGGATGACACAATTAGTGGTATATCCTAGTTTCACTTATTATGCAGAAAATAACTTGATCAATTGGCATAGTCGATATACAACGGCAATATCTATCATCGTAATGCCACTGATGTTACTACAAGTAGGTATTCACGGCTGGTATCTTTTCAATAACTTTTCTTGGACCGGACTAGTAGCTGCGATTATGATCGCATTGATCTGGGTAAATACCTTCTTTTTTGCTGTGCCATTGCATAACCAGATTGCCTCAGAACGAAACGTACTAGAGGCCGCTGCCAGTCTGGTCAAAGTAAACTGGTTTCGAACCGTTCTTTGGACTTTTGTTTTTCTTTTAGGTCTAATAAAAACGTAAGTGCCAATTCATTGAAGGATTCAGGTGCTTCAATGTTAGCGATATGACCAACTTTCGGCAATATTCTAAATTCAGTATTTTGTTGATTATCAGCTAGTTTTCTGGCACCATCAAGAAAGATGTAGTCATCTCCTCCCATTACGATCAACATGGGGTGATTGGATGATCTTTCATGATACGTTCTTAGTAGGTTGAAAAATTCGTAGTAAAGACCGACCCACTTCAGGTATTCTTTTTGAGATAGGTGTGTCGCATGACGTTGATAGACCCTTCTAGCCACATGATTGCGTTTATATGGCATCAGAACATAAGAAAACATGCTATACATCTGCCGGTAGGTCAGGAAAATATTAAAAAAACGTGCGGTGAAAACAAAAGCTCTTATCCAGAAGGTCCCTGAAAAAACACCGCCAACCACAACGATTTTTGCTATTACCTCCGGATAACGAAGTGCAAAATCTTGCATAAGGATGCTTCCAAAAGAAAGTGTGAGAAAATGAGCTCTTTGTACACCAACATGATCCAAAACTTTCTTGATATCACCTGAGACCATTTGAAAGGAGTAATTATCCAGTTCTGGTTGGATATTTTTCGATCCTCCATGATCTCGAAGATCAATCAATAATAAATTGAAATGCGGTTTGAAGGCTTCTACCTGTTTTTTCCAGGTAGCAATACTTCCCCCAGCTCCGTGAAGGAAAACGACCCATTCATGTGCATCCGACAGGTAATGTGTTTGATAATTAAGTAATTCCAAGGCAGCGAGTAAAACATTGTTACAAGGTAACTGTTTGAAAGTGCTCTAAATTCTACAACAAAAAGTTACACGATTGGTTTCTTGAATCATGAAACCGAGTGCAATGTCTTTAACCCTCAAGCTCGCGGCGATTTATAACATTCTTTGGGGCGCATGGGTAATATTGTTTCCACAACATTTTTTTGAGCTGGTTGGTATGGATCCCCTTCGGCATGAGTTAGTATGGCAAGGGATGGGGATGGTCATTGGTGTCTATGGACTTGGATACTGGTGGGCTGCACAGGATCCATTGACTCACTGGCCCATTGTGGCCGTTGGGTTTTTAGGTAAGCTCTTTGGCCCATTAGGGTTTGCTATGAACTATTTCACTGGAAAAGTTCCCTTTGGCTTTTTCTATACCTTAATCACCAACGACTTTGTCTGGTGGATCCCTTTCTTTTTAATTTTAAGGGAGGCGAACCGAAAAAGAAAAATTCAATGGGTATAAAAAAGATAAGTCTTTATTTACAAGCCTTTTTTTACATTTTCGCCGGACTAAATCATTTCATTAACCCAGCGTTCTATTTTCCTCTGATTCCAGATTATTTGCAGGAATTATCAGGATTCATTAACTCGTTTTTAGGAGTAATAGAAATCGGATTCGGAATATTGCTCGTATTCCCGGGTTCTCGGAAAAGAGCAGCACTTGGACTTGTCTTGATGCTCATCGCTTTTATTCCTTCTCATGTTTATTTTATACAGATTGGGAGCTGTATTGATGGTGGTTTATGTGTGCCTGGATGGATAGGGTGGAGTAGACTGGTTGTTATTCATCCTTTGCTCATTTTGTGGGCTTGGAGTGTTAGAAAGTATTGATCTAAGATTACCAAGTTAGACTAATTCAACCAATGGGCACCGTTGTATTCTTTAATGCGCGCTGAAGCCTCTCGGTTGAACATTTTTAAATGTTTTTGATCAATATATACACTTCTATAACCGAATAAGTGAAAGATTTCTTTTGCAAGGAAACGAGCAATTTGCTTGTTGACAATTAATCCGGATTTCTTTTCATCCAGCCATTTAACACCCGGAAGAAAAACCAAAACTCTATCAAGTCGCCGCTTACGCATAAAGGCGGAGAGTTTAAGCGCAGGTTTCCATATCTCTCGAATGGTAAAGTATCCATCTATACCTTGTGGTTGATATAGTGGCATAAATATTCTACCGTTATTGGTTGCTTTAATTGGTCTGCCATTGCTATTGGCAAGGTGTTGGTTTTCTTTAATCTTTTGGAAATTATAAAACCCGGGAACCATATTGAATTCTTCATTTTCCTGGATCAGGTACCTATAGACGATCTCAAAAATGTATTTCTTTTCTCTGGTATACTTAGCAAGAGAGTCCCGGTATTTGTAGTAATCAACTTGATCTTTTCTTAGACTTCCTGCAAAGATCATGGAAAGAAATATGAAAGAAACGCAGTTCTCAATGGAACCCATTTCATCATGTTGCCCTGCTTCAAATCCAAAGGCCACGTACCCCAGTTCATTCATGTAGCTAAGGATTGGACCATCCAGGTATTCCTCAATACCGAGGATGGTAGGAAGAGGATATTGAGAAGTGAAATTTCGATTCAACAAACTATCATTTACTGTGAGAAATGGAGGCGTCTCACTTGAAGTAGTATGCATATCAAAAAAGAAGAATGGTCCCTTTTCAGATGTTAAGATGGTATTAATCAGCTTATTTATTTGGATTTGCTCCTCCACATCCTTGTTTGGAGCTTCTTCCATGGTTTTTGGAAGATTTTTCATCCGTTCTTGAGTCCATACTCGGTTTAGGTCCTCTTTATGGAACCTAATACCTTCTTTCAGGGCACTCAGGTTACCTGCTATCGCATACAGATTGCCCTTTATTTTGTAATTTTTTAGATAGGAGATCACTCGCTTGAGCGCAAAAACGCCGGCAGATTCATTTCCATGTATACCTCCCATAAAAATTAGTGTGGGACCAGGTGATACACCTTTGATATGACCAATCATTCTTTCAACTTCAATTGATTTATCAAGTGCTTGACTATACACTTCAGTTTTGGTCATACTTCTCAATGTCTTTTATGGTAACAATTCCAATTAAATGCTCATTGTGAACTACTGGTAAGCATCCTATTTCATTTTTCTTCATGATATCAATAGCTTCTGAAATAGCCATTTCCGTATGCGCCAGGATGACATTCTTTTCCATGATATCAGCTACAGTGGTAATATGACCATTTGATTTGGATGCCTGAAATTTCTCCATGTGCCTTGAAGTAAGTAGACCGCATATTTCACCATTGACTTCTACTGGAAGATGATGTATTTCTTTCCATGACATGAGTTGTGTCGCCAAATCGGCTAAATCATCCGGCTGAACGGTAAATAATCTTGTAGACATAATGTGACCAACTTTTGTAGCGCTCTCAAAATTTAACGGTTGATCAGGGATAGCAGGCCATTCATGAACCGGAATGTCTTTTTGTTGATTTTTGTACATGAATTTGGTCAGAGCGACGAGTGTGTCATCAGTCCTGAATGATTTTTTTAAGTTTCGAAAATTACTAATACACCATTGAGCACCTGTCTGTGATACGGCTCTTTGGTCAATAATTTCTAATAAATCATTGGCTTCTTGCTTTTTCATTCCAATTTTGGAAAGACCTTCGTAAGCCAGGGGTAATAGTTCTCTTACGGTGAGATCTCTTACAGAAACAAACCGATCCTTCCATTTCATGACGGATTGCTTTCCTGTTCTTGCAGCTTTAATAAAGTTGCATTTTACATCTCGGAAGTCCATTTGATTTGATAAATCCATATAGGTAGAGGATTTACTCAGCATCAGACCAATCCAAAAAGCAAAATTGGCCATTTGATCCTTAATGCTAGGTCCGGCAGGTATGTATCTGTTCTCAATCCTAAGATGTGCTTTTCCATTTCCTGTTCCATAGCATGGACGGTTCCATCGATAAATCGTTCCATTGTGCGTTTGTAAAGCTTTAAGTTTTGGAATCTTTCCAGCTTCGAGATCTGCCAATGAATCCGAATTAATTTCTCTTGTTAAGAGAATCTTATGATGGGCAATTTCATTTTGATAGATATCAGCGATGGTGCCATGCTCCCAATCTTCACCGAAACTAACCCTGGATACTTGATCTTTTAGTGCATAGGTAGATTGACGTGTATCGATACTTTGTTGGAAGAGGGCAATCCTGGTTTCATTCCAAAGCTCCCTGCCCAACAACAGTGGCGAATTTGTACACATTCCGAGAACTGGTCCAGATATCGCCTGAGCCCAGTTGTAGCTTTCTACAAAATCATATGGGTCCACTTGTAAATGGAGTTGGAAGCTGGTATTACAGGCCTCCATCAGGACAGAATCATGGGTTATCGATAATTCATCGACTCCTTTGATGTGAAGATTGAAATCAGCTCCTCGCATCTCTTTTACCATTTCGTTAAGTGACCAGTATCTTGGTTTCGGAGTGAGGTACTCTAAAGAAAGCTCTGTCTTACTTATGGTTGGTAGTATACCTGTAAGCAGGATATAAGTATTTAGGTCATCAGCAAATATCCTTGCCCGATCGAGTAGCTGCCTTAGTTGACCCTCAATCTTCTTGAAAGAATTTTTGTCTAAATCCACTGGATCAAGATTAGCCTCGAGATTGAATTTTGCTAACTCATTAGTGAAATGTGGGTCATTGATAGCCGTTAATAATTCATCTGCGTTATTTTGTGGTCTCCAATTTTTGGTAATAAGGCAAAATTCCTGCTCTGCACCAATCCTCCGTATCCCAGATTCAATCAGATTCCGCTCCAACATAAGTCGGAGACACTTTACGTCGTTTAGTAGATGTTTTGTGAATTGATTGCGTTCTTCTTTATTCTTATTTGAATTTGCGAGTCGATCCCCCATTAATTCTTTCGCTTTAAAACAATAAAGATTGGGTTAATTCTGAGTTTTCGACATGACCAATGATAGGTGGATAAATGACTTGAGTCAAATAAATAAAAAAAGCCTCATTTGAGGCCTGATTCATTTACTAACCAAATCCTGCAAGACAGGCTAATAAGAATGTTAGTAATAACAACATTCTGAGTGTTTTCATATTTTTCAAGGTTGGTGGAACCTTGAATATCGTAACAAAATCTTTGAAAAAAATACGGAAGCTACTTGTTTAATAAAGGTTTAATCGTGGCTTCTTATTCACATAAAATGCCTTGAGTGAACAAGTTTTCTTTATTTATTGAAGGGCTGACTTATACGTTTCCAGGGCTCTTTCTCTGGCAAACTTGTGCTCTACCAAAGGATCCGGATATAAATGCGTTTCAAGTTCAGGAACCCATTGATTGATGTATTTCAAGTCTTTATCAAACTTCTCGGTTTGCGAATAAGGGTTAAAAACCCGAAAGTAAGGTTGTGCATCAACTCCTGTACCTGCAGCCCATTGCCATCCTCCGTTATTGCTGGCTAGTTCGTAATCAAGAAGTTTTTCGGCAAAGTAGGCTTCGCCCCATCTCCAGTCTATCAACAAGTGTTTGGTTAGAAAACTGGCTGTGATCATACGAACCCTATTGTGCATAAACCCGGTCCGATTGAGTTCCCTCATCCCTGCATCCACGATGGGGTAGCCTGTCTTGCCCTTTTTCCATTTATCAAATTCTGTTTCATTGTTTCTCCATTCAACACGGTCGTATTTACTATTAAAATTTTGATCGACGATATTCGGGAAATGCCATAAAATGGCTTGGTAAAAGTCTCTCCAGATTAGTTCATTTAGATACTTTTCATTTAATGATTTAGCACTTTTAGCCAGTTCCCTAATACTAATGGTACCAAATCGTAAATGAACACTTAGTCGGCTGGTTCCTTTTAATGAAGGGATATCTCTTTGTTCATCGTATTTAGAAATAATTCCCTTATCAGGCACTCTTGATGGAAATTCAATTTCAGTTGGTTCAAACCCAATTTGTTCGAGCGATGGAATGGGTAGAAGAGCTCTTTTATTCCAATGATCTATCTGCTCTGAGGGATAAGATTTGAGGTCATCGTCGGTTAATGTGGATTTCCAAAGTTTACTGTATGGTGTGTATACGGTGTATGGTTTCCCATCTTTTTTTACTACCTCATCTTTTTCAAAAATTACGTGATCTTTCTTGGCTTTGAAGGTGATTCCCTTGTTCTTGAGAAGTTCATGGATTTCTTTATCACGATCTCTGGCATATGGCTCATAATCCTTATTGGCCCAAACTGCTTGGATATCGTAATCTGTTAGTAACTGGTGCCAGATCTCAATGGGCTTTCCAACTCTAACATCGATAGACGTGCCTCTTTCATTTAATTCACTTTGTAATCTTTCAATTTCCTGATGAATAAAAGATACTCTTGCATCTTTTCTATTCTTTAAATCATTAAGAATATCCTTATCAAAAATAAAAAGGGGTTGAACAGGTGCATCTTCTTGTAGCGCATAATAAAGACCATGATTGTCATTGAGGCGAAAATCTCTTCTGAACCAAAAAATCGTTACTTGAGGTCTTGACATACTATTTTAAGATTGATAATTAATTAAGTTTTTGGCCATATTCTTAAAAATAAAACCATGGAAGGGGAATACCAGGTACCAATAGAAACGGCCCCAAACACCTAAAGGTCGAAAGGTGGCGGTTTGCACTAATTTATGTTGCTGATGACTTGATTTGATTTTAAACTCGAGCCAGGCATCTCCCGGGAGTTTCATTTCTGCGAATAAGAGTAATCTTCGGTTTTCTTTATTTGCTTCCAATACGCGCCAAAAATCGAGCGCATCACCATCCTTTAAATCATCAGGACTCCTTCGTCCCCTTCTTAAACCGACACCACCAAACAACTTGTCAAGAAAACCTCTGATCTCCCAGAGCCAATTTCCATAATACCAACCCCTCTCGCCACCAATTCTCCAGATGTTTTCCAAGACCTCATCTGCTTTTCTATTGAAGGAGTATTCTCTTACATCTTTAAAACATCCATGTTTAGGAGCTTCCATTTGATTCAGGAATGACCTATTGAATGTTGGACTTGCAAAGGAGTCTTTCCAGGAGGAGATGATTTGCTTTTGGTCGATCTTTTGGAAAGTTCGTTGTAATGATTCTTTATAACTGAAAAGTTTTATATCAAGTAGTTGTTTAATCGAATCGTCTTTAACAACTACCTCATTTTTCATACTATTCACAAGGTTTCTAGCCAGTCGATAAGACGTAGAAGTAACCAGGTAAAGCCAAAGAGATGACAAGCGTATGGTTAAAACTGGAACAGTGAAGATTTTTCTTTTTAATCCTCGTACTTCAGCAAACTGAAGTAACATCTCTTTATAGGTCAGAATATCATTACCTCCGATATCGAATGTACGATCATAACATTTTTCATTGCCCAATACACCTGTCAGATATTCCATGACATTTGCAATGCCTATTGGCTGGCACTTGCTGTTGAGCCATTTAGGGGCAATCATGACTGGCAGCTTCTCCACGAGATCACGTATGATTTCAAAAGAGGCTCCCCCTGATCCAATAATGATGGCGGATCTCAAACAAGTAACAGATGCACTTGATTGCTTCAAAATTTCTTCGACTTTGAATCTTGAAGCCAGGTGATCCGAGAGCACTTCGTCATTAGCGATACCCCCTAAATAGATAATCTGCTTGGTTGAAGACGTCTTGATGTAGTCAACAAAATTGTTGGCAGATCTTGCTTCTAGTTCACTGAACGCGTCACTGTCTGCGTTTAATGAATGAATAAGATAATATGCTGCATCAACGTCTTTAGGAAGTGAAGCGAGACTCTTCTGTTCTAAGAAATCGCATTCAATGACTTCAACGTTTCTTAAAAAATCTTCACTAAAATCTTCAAAATCAAACCTTCTCTTGTCTCTTACAGGACAGACTACTTGATGTCCATTGTCTACCAATATCGGTAGCAATCTTCTTCCGATGTATCCGGTAGAACCTGTGAGAAGTATTTTCATTAAAGTGGCCTAATTGCTGACATACCTCCATCAAGGCTAATGATTTGACCAGTCATCCAACCAGCCTCATCAGATAGAAGGTAATAAGCAAAGTTAGCGATCTCTTCAGGTGTTCCAACCCTGTTAAGTGCATGTCTTTCCCCAGAGCTCTTTTTCTTTTCTTCTGATGAAAGTATCCTGCTTGCTAATGGCGTATCGGTAATGGATGGCGCAATGCAATTGACCCTAACTTTTGGTGCTAGTTCTGCGGCAAGCGCACGTGTTAGCCCCTCTAATGCACCCTTACTTGCGGCAACCGATGAATGAAAGGGCATACCCTGTTGTACGGCAACTGTACTAAAAAAGACAATGGATGAATGATCTTGCTTTTTCAATTGTCTCACGATGGATTGAACAACTCGGATCGCACCTTTAACATTTACTTCAAAATCGTTCTGAAAGTCATCCAGCTTTAATCCATGGAATGGTTTAAGGTTTATGGTTCCCGGACAATAGGCCAATCCATCGATTTGATCCAATTCGATTGTTGGAACCTCGTCAGAAGTAACATCAAATGGTATATGGTTAATATTTGATAATGAATCTAACGATCCTTTGCTTCTTGAAAGAACTGTAACATGATTTCCGGCTTCTGAAAGTTGTTTTGTTAGTGCAAAACCTATTCCGGAACTACCACCTACGACTATATAATTTTTACTCATGTCAACATAACTGATTGTCATGTTGAAGGTTTGATCATGATTTGATCAAAGGCAATTTCATCATTGCCTGAATCAGAACGCCAAAACAAATCGCAAAGTAGATGATTGAAAATATTATGATGCCTTTTGTAGATCTTAATATATAATAACCCGCCAACGGAAGTAATTGTAAAGCATGCATACCCACAAAATGAGCAATGCGATAATCACCATATTTTGTACTCCAGTTAAGCAGTGGTAGTCCTTCACCACCGTCTGGAGCTCCAACTGTATGACTCATCTGTGCTCCCATCATACCTCCCTGAAAGGCAAAAATGACGAAACAAATGATGCCTAATCGTATGCCCCATAGGTAACCCAGTGATAAGTCATCAAAAGAATTTATCCGAAATAAAATACCAATATACAATGTGTAAAGTGTCATTATGGAAATAGCGATTCCCATTAGACTAAACATCATTGCATTGAAGGAGGATGAAGTATTGAAATGGGAAAGCTCTCCAATAGCTGCTTTATAGGTGATCCATATCAGTTCGAAACTTAAGATGAATATTACAGTCCAGGTGTAAGACTGCTGGATAGCAGGCATTTTGAGATAATAGATAAACCATCCCATCGTCCATGAAAAGATTGCTATCGAAAGAAAAAATTTAAAGGGTTTGATATAGGAATTAATGCCTTGTATTTGTGTGGATGTAGTAAGTATTAATCCAAGCATTACAGCAGCTCCCAACAGACAAACCCAACCGTACCAAAACAGAGCAGGACTTCTTGATGATAGTTCAGATAAGAAATTCATAGGTCAAAAGTCTCGCTTTACTCTTCATTAGAAAACATAAATGAATTTGAAGTGCGATACTTGGCAGGTGAAGCAGAAAATTTACGGTACCAATCTGTTTATTAAAGAGCTAATATTATCACTGATTATTACTTGTTCGCTTATTGGGTTGTATAAAAATTCACTTCTATTCATCTGATCAAAAAAATCAAATAAATGGTTGTAGAAACCATTTACATTTAGGAAGGCACTTGGTTTCGAATGATAACCGATCTGAGCCCAGGTCATTACTTCCATAATCTCCTCCATGGTTCCAATTCCACCTGGTAAGGCAATAAAAGCATCTGAGAGGTCTGCCATCAGCGCTTTACGCTCATGCATTGTTTTTACGCGGAAGAGTTCTGTTATTCCCATATGAGCAACTTCCATCTCATATAGCTTTTCGGGTATCACACCTATGACTTTTCCGTGATGGTTAAGTGCTGAATCTGCGAGAACCCTCATCAGTCCAACCGCACCGCCACCGTATACAATTTCTATCTTTCGATTTGCAAGTTCCTTACCAAGCTCTTTAGCGGCTTCAACATAAGCTGGATCATTTCCTTTTTTTGAACCACAGAATACAGCAATTCTATTCATATTGAGTCATTTGTTGTTTTTTTGCTAATTCAAATTCTCTAAACGAGAGACCGGTTACTATTACAATCTCACCCAGAAAATAAAGCACACCTATTACGGTAATTGAAGTATGGTGATAACCTATTAAACTCATGGTTAATACACAATACAGCAGATTGGCCAGAGCTATGATTTTAAGATAAATCTTCCACTTCTTAGGCTTTAGTATATGACAAATAAAAGAGTACAAAGAGAAACCGATTGCAATATATGCTAAGAGATAAAGGGTTGGTTCTGGAATACCAAATATTTCGTAGAATCTCGCTAAAAGTTGAATCAGCAGGCTAGCTGTTATCAAAGCACCAAGACTATCGATAAGAAAAACGTTCTTGATTGGTATATGCCGGAAAAGTCCGCTGCTCATTTGACCTTATTTTTCGTTATGTAAAGGTATTTTTTCTGTTTCATTTGATATGTTCCGTTAATCAGCAACTGCTACTGCGATCTTGCTATCGGCTGTGCCGTAGTACAGAAACCATTTTCCTTTGTAGAAACTTAATCCTTCCACAAAACATACATTATTTACCTGTCCAGTGATTTCATACGCTTCGGTAGGGTAAAAAAAGTAATTTTCGGAGCGATTGATCAACTCACTTGGATCAGCTAACGAATAAAGTGCCTGACCAGCCGCATAAGTACCTTTAGGGAGCTCAAAATCTTCTTGCATATTCCTGCTGTTGTAAATGAGCAGAATTCCCTTATCGGTAATCATGGCTGGAGGCCCTGGTTCAACTAAATCACTGTCATACATCCCTTCTCGCGGAGATAATACGTTGACCCACTCTCCGGATTCATCTAATACAGGATTCCAATTTATCAGGTCATCAGAAGTCGCAATGAATAAATGAGTATCGCCGTAATACATCCAGTATTTTCCATTCACTATAGTTGCTACCATTTTGGACCCTTTTAATTTGGATACAATTGAACCCGACTTTGTCCAGGTATTGATGTCTTCCAGTTCGGTGAATACAGATCCATGTTTGGTCCAAGTCAATAAATCTTTTGATGATGCAAGGAGTAAGCGGGCTTTATCACCATCATATGCTGTATAGGTCATGTAATAGGTTCCTTTTTCATCCTCTACAACCCTTGGATCCTCTGCTCCACCTTCCCATTCCAGGTATTTTATCGAATCATTGGCTGGATAAAAGACAGGGTAGGGAAGTTTAGTAAAATTCAAACCATCCAGGCTCCATGCTAAGCCTATTCTGGAGGTGCCGTTATATTTTCCAACAAAGTCCTCTGCTCGATAGAGCATAAAGAGGGTATCATTCTTAACCACAGTAGAAGGATTGAAAACATCCTTTCCTTCCCACATTACAGAATCTTGACGGATGGGATCATAAAATAGGTTAGTGGTATCCGATGCTAATATCGGATTGAGCTTATCTACCTTTTCAAAACCGAGTAATTGCCAATCATCGCTATTAGTCTCTTGTTTTATGCACCCAAAAAGAAAGAAAAGAAGTATTGCAGAGATAATGATTGACAGGTAGTGGTGCTTCATATGATTCGAAAAAATTGATCCGTCTACTACCTAAGATACATGAAAAAAGCCATCTACTTGATGGCTTTTTATCTTCTTACCAATCATACCAATGCTCAATCATCTTTAGTTGCTACCCATACGGATAAAAAACCTCGCTCGACAGCATGTGTTGTCCCATATAGTTTCCCATCCATGTAATAAAAGGAGGTGTTATAAGTTCCACTGTTGTCACCTGATTCCAATGCGCCATAGAGTGTTTTGGTTTGCATATTGAGTTGACCATTTTTTAGCTTGACACCCTCCCGGTAAAACGTACCTTTCATTTGATTGTCTTTTACACTTTTGATTTCCATCATTGCGAAGTTGTCATCAGCGGTGTCCTGGGGGCTCATGTCGAGTTTCCATTTGCCAATTAAGACTTCAGGGTTAGTTTGACCATTCGTTTCTGTGACTATCAGTAGTAGTCCGATTAAAATTGAGATAAATGTTTTCATTCGTTTTGTTTTTGTTTTAGGCAATGATCCTAAGCCTGTGACTTCTTATTGTTTCATTTGGCTAATTGAAACCTCTTGAAATAGAAAATGATGTCTCATTTAACTAATTGAGACGTTATCCTTTGACTTTCAATTCACTTGGCGAGATACCCAGGTGTTTTTTGACTGCTCTATTAAATGATGACTTTGAATTAAACCCGGCTTCATAAGCCAGGGAAAGTAGGGTGTACTTGTCATTACTGGCATCATTTACAAGCTCCTTTAGTTTAGCTACTCTGTATTCATTTACATAGTCATTGAATGATCTATGTATAACCTCATTAAGTGATTTGGTTAATAAATAAGGTTTGATGGATAACCGATCTGCTAATGACTGAAGGGTCAATTCAGCATCTTTATAAACCTCCTCCTGGGTCATTAGCGCTTCTAACTTATGCGCGATATCCGATAGTGCGTTCTTTTCTGATTCAGAAAGCTGCTTTCTTTTTACTAAGACTCGTTGATCACTTCGGATGATATTAGAAATCCCAAACCAATAAAGAAGTATGGCTATGCCAATAAAGAAAGGGTAATAATAGAAACGTGTGAAGTAATAGTAATCAGGACCCACGGTGGTAACATAAATGAGTAAATCACTGATCAGAATTATCAATACAACCAGATAATATGCACCAAATGATCGAACCAGGTTCTTTACCCAATGGAAATTATCCTTATTCACATCTTTTTTATCAAGCCCATTTAAAAGTTTTAGTGACTGATAAGAGAAATACATGATCAAGAGACTGGCGATGATTGGGACGGTCGAATAATTACGCCAGTAAGCGTAACCATAATAACCAAGCCATGTCAAACTTTCTCTGGTTCCATCCCAGAAAAAGTTTTGGGATCGAACATAGATGCTGCAAATGATTTGAATCAGAATGGGGATGAGTACCCAATAATCTTTTTTAGACAATCTATAATTCGAAACGACTTGTGCCTTTACATACAAAAACAGTAATGGACCATAAGACCAATTTAAATCAAGTGTGAGGTGATACCAGGTATCGTAATATCCAATCCCAAACAATCTAAGAACCTCATTTAATAAACCGTAGGAAAGCACAAAAAGAAGAATCGCTTTGAACTTATTAGCGACTAATTCTTTGGTTGATTTTCTCCAAAGAATTATGGAAAAGATGATTCCTTGTGTAAAACCAATCGAGAGGACAATTACTAATACAATTGTCAATGAGTTCATTGTGGTAAATATGCAGGCAATTGGTGATACCACACAAGTGGTAGTACAGAAGATTTAGCGTTCATTCCATCCTTTGCCCGCAAATATTTTAGTCTTAGCCTTTTCAATCCTTGATATTCTGGTCTTAGCTTGTTTAGCAGAAGAAAAGTGGAGATTCCAACTTCTTTGACGACCTGGAGTAAGTGACTCAAATGAGTTTTTGAATGCAAGGTCTTCGTCCATTTTTTGAATTAATTCAGGTGGATAGCTCAACTCATTCTTTTCTTTGAAGTCAATTGTTGCGCCTGACTTTTCCAGATCAATCGCTTCTTTAATATATTGACCGATGATTTCCTCCTGATTCCTTATTTGCTCTGAACGGGTATATCTGAGTTGACGATCTGCTTGTGAATGTTTTCCTGGTGCTACTAATAAATCATGTGGGTCTTTTAATAAGGCACCTTTAAAAAATGAAAGATAGCAGAAATCCTTCAAAGCGGTAAGCATAATGACGTTTTTGCCATTAAGGGTGTAACATGGTTGACTCCATTTATAATCTTCCCTCAATTCAGTTTTAATAAGTATAGCTCTTAGGTGCTCCATGGGCTCTACAAAGCGGTGAACTTTGCATTCGGGTGTTTGATAGCATTCGCACTACCACATCCTTCTGAGAAATAAGCATCTACTTTTGGGTTCATCTTCTAAAGTTAAGATGAACTGTAATGGTAATCAACTAGATACTAGACTGTTACGCTTTCAATGAATTTATTTGCCGCTTTAAAAAGCTTTTCTTTTTTCTCTGGATTCATTTTTCTCAGTGTGGCTACCATCATGGACATCCGTTGATTTTTTGCGAACGTCTCTTCATTTACGGAAATGAATCTCCAATAAAGTCCATTGACAATGTCTTCCCAATCTCCTTTGCCGTAGTTACTCATCTTTTTGATGTAGTTAGCACCTCCTATATATGGTTTGGTGGCATAGATGCCTCCGTCTGCAAATTGACTCATACCATACACGTTTGGAGCCATTACCCAATCTGCAGAATCAATGTACATTTCCATAAACCATTTGTACACCTCCTCCGGATTGATCTCGCATAGCAACATGATGTTTCCAAGCACCATCAGTCGTTCTATGTGATGAGAATAGGCATGCCTGCTAGCTTTTTTGATTGAATCATCCAAAGGAGGAATGCCTGTGGTGCCATCATACCAGCAGGATTTCATTTTTCGTGTATGATTGAAATAGTTGATGTTTAGTTTTTCTTCGTATTCATGATAGATCCCTCTCATAAACTCTCGCCAACCAATAATTTGCCTGATGAACCCTTCCACACTTGGATAGTGAGTATCATGTTCCATGTAGCATTTTAAGGCATTATCTACCACCTCATGGGGTGTGATTAACCCGATGTTGATATAAGGTGACAGTACGGAGTGAAAAACAAAAACCTCTTTACTATCAATGGCATCCTCATAGGGACCGAAATCCTCAAATCGCTTATGTAGAAAATCATCCAGCAAGTGAAGGACTTGTCTGCGGGTTGTCGCCCAGTTAAAGTTTTCGGTATTTCCAGGGTGGCCTGGAAATAACTTGTCAACAAGTTCTTTAACATCCTCAGTATGTTGTGTTGGCTCAATGGTTGGTTGAGCTGGTATGTCAATTCCCTTCGGTAATTTCTTTCGATTTTCTTCGTCAAATGACCAACTACCATGTAAAGGAGTTTGACCATCATCTTCAAGTAAAATCCCCAGGTCTTTGCGCTGCTGCTTATAAAACACCTGCATAAATGGTTTTTTTGTTCCGTTGTTGTAGCTCTTGAATTGTTCTTTGGTTGTAATAAATCCTGGAGAGTCAATGAGTGTCAGTTTCAATTTTCTTTTATCGCAGTAGGCTTTTATCTTGTTTTCAAAGAAGTGGTCTTCGATATCATAGGTGATTATTTCATTAATGGATGAATGATTAATTAGTACCTCATTCAACTTGTCCTCGTAATCTAGTTGCTGATTTTCATCGGTCAGCTTATGATAGAACAGTTGATGATTTTTCTCGATTTCCTCTGCGTGTGATCTCATGGCAGAAAGAAATAAGATGAGTTTGTGTTTGTGATATTTAAAGTGTGTGCATAATCCCACATCTTCGGCCATGAAGAAAAGTGTATGATCGTCGGGATTAAGAGGAGAGTGATCTGGATAGAGACAATCACCTAATATGAGTGCTAGCTTTGTGTACGGCATGATTGATAAACAGACTTCAAGGATTTCTGTTTATCAATCATTACCGATCAAACAACAAATGGTGAAAAGGTTCAATTACTCTTCCTGCTGTAATTTGAATTGATTCACCTTTTCATTTAATAGTTTGACGATCTCAGAGACTTTTTGCGTTCTTTCCTGGTATTCAGTCATTCCTTCACTTAGTTCATTAGAGGAGCTTGCAATTTCTTCGGTTCCGGCTGCAGCTTCTTCTGCGATAACTACTACGCTCTCCATCAATTGGACCACTTCCTTTACTTTCATGAATTGCTCATCAGTAAAAGAGACAATCTGTTGTGAGAGGTTGAGGGTTTCAGCATAGGAAGTGGATAGCTCAGTAAAGGATTCCGTTGCAGTTTTAGAGGCATCTACACTTGAAAGGATATCACCACTCATTTCATTCATCAGCGTACTGGTAGATCCAATAGATTCCTGAACATCAGAAATGATATTTTCTATTTCCTTGGCGAAATCACTGGAGTTTTCAGCCAGTTTTCTTATCTGATCTGCAACCACAGCAAAACCGCGACCTGCATCACCAGCCTTAGCGGCTTCTATAGCAGCATTTAGTGCCAGCATATTCGTTTCTACTGAGATTGCTTTGATGGAATTAAGGATGCTGGATATTTCGGAAGACTTATCGCTTAGTATCTTAATCGAATTACTGGTTTTTGTTGAGGCTTCCTGCATTTTCTCCATACTACTTCCCATCTTATTCATTTGCACTTGTCCGTCTTCACTGATCTGGACACCTCTTTCTGCTCCTTGATTGATGGATTGTGCTTGATCCCCCATGGTGGAAGACAATTCCAAAATATTCTCAAGTGTATTGGAGGCCTCATCAATTCGGCTTACCTGCTCTTGTGCTCCATTGCTTAATTCGCCTGTGGAAGCTGCAATCTCTGAGGTTCCTACATTCATTTCTGCACTTGATTGGTTCATTTCAGTTGTGAAATGGCCAATGAACATGGTGGTTTGCTGAATCGTAGCGATTAGGTCTGAAATACTATCTAAAGCGAAATTGAGACTACTCGTCAGCTTGAGTATATCCCCCTTGGCCTCTTTTCTATACCTCTTAGATAAATTACTTGAGGCCAAGGCACCAACAATTTCTGTAATCTCATGAAATGGAACGACAATGGTCTCAAAAAGAATATTGATGGATTCACCTAACTTCTTCCATTCACCGGTTTTACCTTCCAGATCAATACGTCCGGAAAAATCACCTGATTCGACGGCCTTGCTGATGACTTCATTGATCTCTTCAACAGTCTTGTTGAGATTCTCTTGTTCGTTAATTAATACTTCATTCTGGGCATAGGCCTTATCAGTAGCTTCTGCTATTTTTTGATTGAGTATTTCTCTCTGTTTTCGATGACTGATTGTTTTCCATCTAACAATAAGAAAAACTCCGGATGCGATAATCAGGAAAACCAACGTTCGAAACCACCAGGTAGACCACCATGGAGGCATTACTTCAATGATAAGCTGCCGATTTTTAGAGGACCAGATACCATCGCTATTGGTTCCCTCTAAAATGAATGTATACGTATCAGGATCAAGGTTGGTGTAACTGGCAATTCTTTTGTTTGCATTGGTGTATACCCAGTCTTTATCGAAACCTTCCAGTCTATATCGGTATTTGTTCGACTGAGATGAAGTATAGTCGAGTGCAGCGAAACTGATTTCCAAGACATTTTGCTTATGGTTAAGCACTAGCTTCTCCAGTAGTTGAGGGGAGGTATTTATAAGTTTTTCTCCATTTTTATCGATGACGTTAGCAATGGATTCATCGAACAGCTTGATGTCAGTAATCACGACATTGGGTTCGAATGTGCTCATTTGTACATTGTCAGGATGGAAGGCATTTAGACCCTTTACACCACCGAAATACATGGTACCATCTTGCGCCTTAGTGGAAGTGGTGTAATTAAACTCGTTTCCCTGAAGTCCATCAGATTTTGAGAAATTGATAATTGTATGATCATCCGGATTGTATCTGCTAAGGCCTTTATTCGTCGATATCCATAAGTTGCCTTTTTCGTCCTCCTGGATGCCATTAATTACAGGATTCGGTAACAATTCATTGACTGGCGCTTTGATGATACGCTTGGAACTAATATTCATGATATTCGCTCCTTCAGCGGTCCCAATCCAAAGTTGATTTTTTGAGTCTTCAAATAGAGTTCGGATATTATTACTTAGGATCGTGGTTGAGTCTCCATCTACATGTCCAAAGTTGGTAAATGTACCTGCAGCCCGATCAAAGAGATCTACACCTGCGTTTTCCGTACCAATCCAAAAATTATTTTGAGAATCCTCAAGCATGGTAAAGATCAGGTTGCTGCTCAATGACGTTGGTTGATTATTCGGCAGAAAATGGGTGAAACTTTCAGTGGTAGGATCGTATCTATCTAATCCACCATTCAGTAGACCAAACCAGATGGTCCCTTCTGAGTCCTGTATAATGTGCCATACGTTTTTACTGTTGATGCTTGTTGGATCATTAGGATCTGGCAAAAAACGTTTGAAACGACCTGATCTCCTGTCCAGCCTATTGACTCCCCCAGCATACGTTCCAACCCATAGGTAACCATCACTGTCTTCCAACATCGATATCGCCACATTGGTACTCATAGAGTAGGGGTTAGTGGGATCGTGTTTAAAGTGTTGAAATTGTCCAGTCTTGGGATCAAGTCGATCTAAGCCTCCTCCATCTGTACCTATCCATACATAGCCATCAGCTGTCTCCAAAACATCAATGACTGAAGCAAAACTTAAGCTGTTGGGTTCAAAGGGAATTTGCTGATATAGGTCAAATTTCAGTCGGTTGGGACTATAGGTATTCACTCCACCTCTGAAAGTACTGATCCAGACAACACCCGAATCATCTTCATAAATTTGATAAATAGCATCACTGGACAGTGAAGTTGGGTCAAGTAAGCTGGACTTGATGTAAGAGAAGGCTTCTGTATCTGGGTCTAACACATTGATACCATAGCCATCTGTACCTATATAAAGTTTGCCATCATCTGCTTCAAAAATTGCTGTGATGATATTGGCTGTGAGTGCACTGTTCTCTGTATTTAGTAACCGGGTTTGATTGGTTTGTAGGTCATAGCGAATAAGCCCCTTGCCATCAGTACCTATCCATAGGATACCATTAGATCCTTGAAAAAGTACTTTTCGATTATTTTCAGCAGGCTCGTATGATGGATCATATGGAAACGATTCAAAAGACCCTGAGGCTACCGTGAATAAATCAATACTTGTTGCGAGTGAACCAATCCAGTATTGGCCTGGTGATGCATTGACAATGTTTAGAACCGTGCTATTGGAGAGATCACTGTTTTCAGCTAAGTATTGTTTGATTTTCCTGGTTTCAAAATTATAAAGGACGACTCCTGCAGCTTCGGCACCAATAAGTATTTCTTTGGTATTTGTAAAGTGAAGTGATCGCACCTGTCCCAATTCAATGTCTTTTCCAATAAGTTCATTGAAATGGGTAAAGGTTTCTGTTTCCCAATCAAAAATGCTGATTCCATTATTTCTTGTACCAATCCAGATATCACCTTCTGCGTCTTCTGTAATCGAGGTAACGATGTTTCCGGACAGACTCGAAGGTTTGCTTCTGTCATTTTTAAAAACCGTAATATCGTACCCGTCGTATCGGTTTAATCCATTAACCGTCCCAATCCAGATGTAGCCTTTGCTGTCTTTAAAAACACAATTAACCGTTCCGGTAGACAGTCCGCCATCTGTTGTGATCTGCTTGAACCGCCAACCGTTTTGAGCGTTGCTAACAAGAAAAAATAAGATAAGAAAACCAAAGAGGTAGTTTCTCATTTGAGCTGGGAGGTAGTTAAAGGATCAGAAATTTACAAAATTTTGAATTAGGGCCACCAATAATTCTCAATAATAAAAACAATGCAAGTATTATCCAATCACTTGGATTCTTAGCATAATTTTTCAATTTTGATCGGTGGATTTTCTAACTACATCATATCCGTATTATCATAAAGGAAAGGACCTCCTGAAAATTGCTGGTTTGTTACTTGTCGTTGGATTCATTTTCGAATACTTCTGGGTTCCATTTGAGCGAAATGAATCTGAGCATCTGTATTCCTACCTGATAATCACCATTTTTCATATTGGAGTAGCCGTTGTGGTATACATTGTTTATTTCTTGATATTCAGTTTTTGGGTCGAGGAGGAGGATTGGAAGGTATACAAGGAATTACTTTCTGTATTTGGTATGCTAACGTTCATTGGTGTAGGGGAGTGGATCATCCGACCGATTATTTATTCGAATAAAGCACTCACTATTGAATACCTAATTACCGAAGTATGGCATGCTTACCTGGCCGGCGGGCTCATCTATTTATTTGTGGTCTACATCAACAAAAATATGCTAACTAAACAGCACGGTAATCAACTGACACAATTTCGTTTAGATAAATACGCTAAAAAAGAAAAAGGTCCTGTAAAGATCAAGACTCAAAATATTTCAGATGATTTTACGCTAGATCCTACTACCTTAATTTGTGCCCGTGCAGATGGAAACTACCTGGAGTTATACCTAGAGAATGAAGTGAGCCCGCTGATCAAGAGAATTACTTTGCAAAGTCTGGCACAGCAACTCAAGCAATCACTCGATATTATTAAAACTCACCGTGCCTACCTTGTCAATGTTCGTTTCCTGGAAGAAGCTAGTGGAAATGCCCAGGGCTATCAGCTTAAGCTTAAAGGGGTAGGTTTCGATGTTCCGGTTTCAAGGAAACATCTCCAACAGTTCAATGAACGCATGACTTAGTTTGACATTCAACACCGGTGGTTGTAGCTCAAAACTTAAGGCTTGCATTTCATCCCAAATGCTTGCTGTTGATCACAACGTCAAATCAATAACATGCATCAAGCGTATGTTTGAGTAAACACAAAGCAATGGAAAAAACACGAAGGTATGATCTGGACTGGCTGAGAGTTATTGTCTTTGGACTACTGATATTTTATCATGTGGGAATGTTCTTTGTTCCCTGGGGATGGCACATCAAGAATAACCAGATCTATGATTGGTTAACCTGGCCCATGCTGTTTCTTAACCAATGGAGACTACCGATTCTATTTGTGATCTCAGGCATGGGAACAGCCTATGCGCTTTCCTTCCGAACACCTGGCCAGTTTATGAAAGAGCGCTTCGTGCGTTTATTCATTCCGTTGGCATTTGGAATGCTTTTCATTGTCTCTCCACAGGTATACATCGAGCGGATCGTGGATGGAGACTTTGTGGGTTCTTACCTAAGCTGGTACATGAGTGGAGCGTTCGTTGATGGCATTTATCCGGAAGGGAACTTCAGTTGGAACCACCTGTGGTTTTTGCCGTACTTGCTGGCCTTCTCCGTCATACTTACACCGGTGTTTGTTCATCTTCGGAAGAATAAGCAGGGAAGATTTTTATCCTGGCTTAGAAGAAACGTGAAAAGAAATCCCTTCTTCTTGTTTTGGTTCATCGTGCCCCTTTATTTCTACGAGGCATTACTGGAGCCGTTTTTTCCTGTACAGCAAAACCTCGTCAATGATTGGTTCAACTTTACCAGGAGCCTGACTTTATTCTTTTACGGGTTCGTACTCATATCCATACAGGAGGAGTTTTGGGAGGCAGTACAGAAGATTTGGAAGAAGACGTTGATCGTCGGGTTGATTTGTTTTCCCGCCGTACTGATCCGCTGGTATTTGATTGAAGATTCCTTGCTCATGCATTTTCTGGAAGCGTGGTTTATGGTAGGCAACATCTGGGCCTGGATACTTACGATCTTTGGGATTGCTGCTACCTATCTCAATAAGCCCAGCAAAGAACTCGCCTATGCCAATCGGGCCGTTTATCCGTTTTACATTTTGCACCAGACCATCACGATTGCTCTTGGCTATTTTATCTACGATCAAAGTTGGAGTTTCCTTCCTAAGTTCATGCTCCTGCTGATAGGCACTTTTGGGTTTAGTTTTCTGATCTATGAGTTCCTGATCCAGAGAGTCCAGTGGTTATGGGTGTTGTTCGGGGTGAAGGGACAGAAATAGTAAGTTTTAAGATTTAACTTCATTTATTAATCTTCAAGTTCTTTTAGAATAGCAGACTTCTGTCTTTTCCCTTATACACAAAAAGTCCGGCCATCAACATGGGCCGGACTTTTTAAAATCCTGTAAAATATCTAATAACTCTCGTCTTTCCAACAGCTACCAACTCAGTTCGCAAGGCTAGCCATGTTGTTGGTTAATGGCGTCTGCTGCAGCTTGTTTAACCAGTCAAGCGCATAATTGGCCACTTCTTCCCATCCATCTTCTCCTGCAATGAAATGATCACGGCCTTCAAAAATT
>CAYWOQ010000053.1:22958-25246 GCA_964459925.1 uncultured Roseivirgaceae bacterium | reverse complement strand
GCGATGCGGATGAAGCCAAAGCCATAAGCTCGGATATCAAAGATAATCTCGCCAAAATTAATCACCACGGAAAACGCGCAGATGCCATCGTAAAAGGCATGCTGCAGCATTCCCGCGCTGGATCGGGAGAGAAAGAACTCACGGATATTAATGCATTGGCTGACGAATACTTACGGCTAGCGTATCACGGCTTACGAGCGAAGGACAAATCATTTAATGCCGATTTTAAAGCAGAGCTGGATCCAAATCTTCCTAAAGTCAGCGTCATTCCGCAGGATATCGGGCGTGTACTGCTCAATCTGATCAATAATGCTTTCCAAGCCTTATCTACTAACCCGAGTCATCCTGAGCCTGTCGAAGGAGACGGCCAGTTACAAGGATTAGATTCAGCAAGCAATAAAGACACGCTTCGACAAGCTCAGCGTGACACACCTATGGTAATCGTTTCAACCAAAGCAATTCCCCCTTCTAAAGGGGGGCAGGGGGATTTTGATACCATCCAAATCACCGTCTCCGATAATGGCCCCGGCATCCCCGAAGCCATCAAAGAAAAAATCTTCCAGCCCTTCTTCACCACCAAGCCGACGGGTTCTGGGACAGGGTTGGGATTGTCATTGAGCTATGATATTGTGAAGGCGCATGGTGGGGAGTTGAAGGTGGATACTAGCGAAGGAGTGGGTAGTGAGTTTATTATTCAGTTGCCTATTGTCTGAAACACGGATTTGCACAGATTAAAAGATTTCACAGATTAGAAAAATGGCTGACCTAAAATATAAGGACATCACGGAAAAAATAATCGGGGCCTCATTTGAAGTACATAAGTTCTTAGGGAATGGCTTCCAAGAGGTCATTTATCAGAGGGCTCTTGCTTGGGAAATGACTCAGGCTCAATTGGAATTTGTCCGTGAAATTGAACAAGAAATCTTTTACAAGGATTTGCCTCAACCTATTGGCACCAGAAGAGCCGATTTTGTTGTAGAAGGAAAAGTATTGGTGGAACTGAAGGCAGTCGTTGAGCTAGAAGATGTACACCTGGCACAAATTCTTAACTATCTTAAAGCATACCGTCTTGAAGTTGGTTTATTAATCAACTTTGGAGGCAAAAGCCTTACCTTTAAAAGAGTTGTTCTATGATGAAATCCGTGAAATCTGTTAATCCTAAAAATCCGTGATACAGACGATTTACGATATTGTAAAAGCGCATGGTGGACCAAATTGATCTAACAACAGCACATGAAATGAGCATAAATATTCGAGGGCGAATTTATACCAACAGACCGATGAATATTTCTAGCGAATTCCATGTGACCGTTAGAAACTAATACTAACACATGAAAAAACAAAATTTACCAGTAAATTAAGGCTGTAAACAATCACCGCTTATGCCATCTACAGGAACTTTTGGGATGTTGAAGCTATTCCTGCCCTTGATTATACTGGCGGGCTGCAGCGGCGGGTCAGGCGATAAGGACAAATCGCTCCCACCGCCTCTTTTCCCACTAGCCCAAACTGTGGAAGTCAACACCAGTGGCGGCTACATTAGCAATGTGGTATCGGGCGATACCCTTCAAGCCCTTGTAAATTCATTGGGTGATACCTTAAAAACCGGAGTCCCTATTCCAGTGAAAGGCAAAGTCATTCATCCTGACAGTGTCGCCAAACCCAGAGTTATACAGCTTACACCACCGGACAGCAGCTTTAATGCCCACCCCAACGTGTACACCATACCGGATGACCTTACTCTTGTTCCGGTAAATCAGGATGCCTTAACCACTATTTTACTAGAAGAAATAGCCCAAAACGATACCACCCATTACTTGGTAAACGCTACGGGTGACACAGTAAGAACCGGCATACCAGTACAGGCGAGGGGCAAAACCGTTCCCACTACCCAACCCCAATCTATGCCTGCGCTAGCGGCCAGGTTTAGAGATGACGCGATAGCCGGCATTCAATACCTGGATAGGGAGCAGGGCATGATTTCCTCATTCGTTTCTTCTATGCTGGAAGACCAACAGGGCAACCTTTGGTTTGGAACTTTTGGCGGTGGGGTTTCGAAATACGATGGAAATGCCTTCACGCATTATACCGAAAAAGAAGGGCTAAGCAATAATGTAGTCTTTTCTATGCTGGAAGACCAACAGGGCAACCTGTGGTTTGGAACTGGGCAAGGGGTTTCGAAATACGATGGAAATGCCTTTACGCATTATACCGAAAAAGAAGGGCTAAGCAATAATGTAGTCCGGTCTATGCTGGAAGACCAACAGGGCAACCTTTGGTTTGGAACT
>CAYWOQ010000053.1:2532-22858 GCA_964459925.1 uncultured Roseivirgaceae bacterium | reverse complement strand
TCGAAATACGATGGAAATGCCTTTACGCATTATACCGAAAAAGAAGGGCTAAGCACTAATGACGTCTTGTCTATGCTGGAAGACCAACAGGGCAACCTGTGGTTCGGTACAGACTATGGGCTAAGCAAACTTGGGTTGCGTCCTACGCCTATCGAAGGTAGTGCGGATGATAAGTTACCTGCCGCTTATACAGGAGGTCACACCTATCTTACACCGCTTAGCTACGGAAAGAGTGATGGATTGAAGGGCATGCTTTTTTTGCCTAACGCAGTGTATTTGGATAGTAAAAACCGCCTGTGGTGGGGCACGGATAAAGGTGTAAGCATGCTGGATATGAACCAACAGACCACTGCCCTAAACCCACCGGCAGTTTCCCTGAAGTATCTGGATATCAACGAACAGTTTATCGATTACAGGAATATAGCGGATAGCTTAGCGAAGGAGCTTGTTTTTTCAGGTGTCCGGGCTTTTGAAAATTATCCTTTAAATCTGGAACTCGCCTACGATAAAAACCACCTTACCTTTCACTTTTCGGCCATAGACTGGGAAGCTCCGCATAAAATACACTATAGTCACCGTATGCTGGGGCTCAGTGATACCTGGAGCAATCCCACACAGGAAGCCAAAGCAGACTATCGCAACTTGCCCCATGGCACCTACACCTTTCAAATCAGAGCCATAGGCAAAAGCCAACAGTGGAGCGAGCCGTTTGAATACAACTTTACCATACTTCCCCCTTGGTGGCAGACCTGGTGGGCGTATGTGATCTATGCCTTGCTGTTTCTGGGGGCATTAAGGATATTCAGCCTTTGGAGGGAACGAAGATTGCGACAAGAAAAAGAGCTTCTTCAGATGAAAGTAGAAGAAAGAACGGGTGAGTTGAAGCAATCTTTGGAAGATTTAAAATCCACGCAAGCCCAACTCATCCAGTCAGAAAAGATGGCCAGTCTTGGAGAACTCACCGCTGGCATTGCCCACGAAATCCAAAACCCGTTGAACTTTGTGAATAATTTCTCAGAACTCAACCGAGAGCTTATTGCAGAGTTAAAGGAGGAAGTGGAAAAAGGTGATCTGGAAGAAGTAAAGCTAGTCGCCAATGATATCGAAACCAACGAAGAAAAAATCAATCATCACGGCAAGCGGGCCGCAGAAATCGTCAAAAGCATGCTGCAGCATTCGCGTACCGGCACGGGCGAAAAAGAACCCACCGATATCAATCAGCTTGCCGCTGAGTACCTGCGCCTCTCCTATCACGGCCTGCGCGCAAAAGACAAATCCTTCAACGCGGACTTTAAGTTTGAGGCTGACCAGAACCTTCCAAAAGTGAATGTAGTGCCACAGGACATTGGCCGAGTGCTGTTAAACCTGATCAATAATGCCTTCCAGGCCAGTACCGAACGCAGTGAGCGTACTGGTTCTGACCAATACGTCAGCACAGAGCTCGAGAATAAGTATCCAACGCATGTCGAACGGTCAGGCGAGGGTACGAAAAATGTCACGCTTCGAGCGCCGCAGCGTGACAGTCCGCTGGTAATCGTTTCAACCAAAGCAATTCCCCCTTCTAAAGGGGGGCAGGGGGATTTTGATACCATCCAAATCACCGTCTCCGACAATGGCCCGGGCATCCCCGACGACATCAAAGACAAAATCTTCCAACCCTTTTTCACCACCAAGCCAACCGGACAGGGGACGGGACTTGGGTTGAGTCTTAGCTATGATATTGTGAAAGCGCATGGCGGTGAGTTGAAGGTGGAGTTGAGAGAGGAGGAAGGGAGTAAGTTTATTATTCAGTTGCCTATTGTCTGAATCACGCCAGCCCGACCTCTGGCGCGGATTATCCCGATCATTTGGGAGGATTACACGGATTAAAAAAAAGAAATGAATAAACGTAAAATGAACAACAATATAAAATCAGTCGAAGCATCCCGACTCCCTCGCGATCAGCATAAATCAATAGTTCAGCTTATTTTAATATTCTTGTTTGCACTATCAACGACATTCAGTTTTGGGCAAAACACAAGAGTCGATAGCTTGAAGTTGGACTTGGCTAGCACCTCAAAACCTATTGAGCGTTTTGATATTCTAAATGAATTGATTTTAGAACTGACCGGTTATAAAGGCGACAATATAGATTCACTGTATTGTATGCAATTGCTACAAATTGCACAAGAGCTAAAAAATGACTCACTTTTAGCCATTAGTTACAATTGGGTCGGTTCCTATTTTTACCTAAACAAAGGCGACAATTCAACAGCACTGGAATACTTCTTTAAGGCACTCCCTGCGGCAAAAAAGGCAAATGACAAAAGAAGAATAAGTTCTTTATACTTTGATATTGCCCTTGTTCACTATGATTTGCTAAACGCTGAAGCTGCATTAGAGAGCACTAAACAGGGTGCCAAAAACTTACCTGAAAAGTCGCATCCACTGTATTATTTTATGCTTATTCAATATGAGGCGTCCATGGCACAATACTATGTGATCACCAAACAAGTGGACTCTGCCTTATATTATGCCAACGCTGTGACAAAGACAACAAAAAAGTTAGAAGATCAAAATTCGTATAGACAATTAGAGGCAACTATTATGGGTGCTGCCTATGCACTTCAAAAGAAAGAAAAACTTGCAGCAAAATACTTTAATACAGCATTGATTGAAAGTAATTCTATTGCAAACACGTCCAGCAATCTCTTTTTTTACACGCATTATATTCCTTTTCTATTTTCGCTTGATAGCATCGATGAAGCCAGCAATCAGGCAAAAGACTTACTCCAAATTGGTGCGTCCTATGACAACAACAATTTAAAATTAGCTGCGGCTGGCTATTTGAGAAAAGCTTTCGAAATAAAAAATGAAATTGACAGTGCATATTATTATTCACGGTTAGAAGCAACAATTAATTCAGAGATTTTTAGCCAAACCAACATCAATAGAATTCAAGCCCTAGCGTTTAATGAGCAGATGCGCATGGCGGAAGAGAAGGCCAAAGAAGAAGCCTATCAGAATCAGTTGAAATTGTATGGATTACTAGTAGGCCTAGGCGTATTCTTCATCATAGCCTTTATACTATATAGAAATAACCGGCAAAAACAGAAGACCAATAAAGTTTTAGAAACCACACTTACTGACTTAAAGTCTACACAATCCCAACTCATTCAATCAGAGAAAATGGCCTCACTCGGCGAGCTTACAGCAGGCATTGCCCACGAAATCCAAAACCCGTTGAATTTTGTAAATAATTTCTCGGATCTGAATAAAGAGTTAATTGAAGATCTGAAAGAAGCTGTATCACAGAATGATCAGGAAGAAGTAAAGAGCATTCTGAAAGATCTGGAAGAAAATGAAGGGAAGATCACTCACCATGGCAAACGCGCAGAAGAAATCGTGAAGAGCATGCTGCAGCACTCTCGAGGTGGAGATGGAGAAAAAGAACCTACAGATATCAATGCCTTGGCAGATGAATACCTGCGACTGGCTTATCATGGCCTAAGAGCCAAAGACAAATCCTTTAATGCCGATTTTAAAGCAGAGCTGGATCCAAATCTTCCAAAAATAAATGTCGTACCTCAGGATATTGGACGTGTATTACTTAATTTGGTCAACAATGCATTTCAGGCTGTAAGAGAAGTGGAAAACCCTCAAGTAACCGTCATCACCCGAAAGAAAGAGGATCACATTGAGATATGTGTGAAAGACAATGGCGGAGGTATTCCTGAAGCCATTCAGAAAAAAATATTTCAGCCCTTCTTTACAACAAAAGCAGCTGGTCAGGGAACCGGCCTGGGGTTAAGTATGAGTTATGATATCATCACCAAAGGCCATAATGGACAGTTGACGGTAGAAAGCAAAAAAGAGACTGGAACGATTTTTAAAATTGAGTTACCACCAACCTAATAGAATAGTACCTATGAATATTTTAGTCGTTGATGACGAACAGGATGTACAGCAGTTATTTGAGCAGCGCTTTCGAAGAGAAATCAAATCAGGAGATTTCTCATTTGCGTTTGCTTTTTCCGGAGAGCAGGCCCTGGAATACCTGGATTCCCATGCACACGATGGGGTGTTGATACTATCAGATATCAATATGCCAGGCATGAGTGGTCTGGAGCTACTGGATCAAATCAAGAAGAACTATGAGAAACCACCTCCGGTAGTCATGATGATCACGGCGTACGGAGATGAAGAAAATAAAAATACAGCTTACAATCTTGGTGCAGATGGCTTTCTTACTAAGCCAATTGACTTTAAATTACTGAAGGAAAAGCTTAACGAAATCGGATCATGACCAAAATACTAGTTGTGGATGATGAGCCGGATTTAGAGACCCTCATCAAACAAAAGTTTAGGAAAAAAATCAAACTGGAAGAATACAAATTTGTGTTTGCTGAAAATGGCAGACAGGCCTTACAGGTCCTGGATGATCATGAAGTAGACCTTGTCCTCACGGACATTAACATGCCTGAAATGGATGGACTATCCCTCCTGGCCAGGTTAAATGAAACAGATTATTTCTTGAAGACAGTCATTGTCTCGGCGTATGGCGACATGGAAAACATCCGTACCGCTATGAACCTGGGGGCTTTTGATTTCATCACCAAGCCTATTGATTTTCAAGACCTGGAAATCACAATGATCAAAACCATCAAGCATATCCTACAACTAAGGCAAACAGCAGAAACCCTTCGGGAAAACGATACGCTCAAAATCTACCTGAGTGAGATCCAGGCCCAAAAAAAGCTAAAAGATCGGTTCTTCGCCATCATCTCACATGATCTACGCGGGCCCGTGAGCTCATTTCATGGACTTACCCAAGTGTTTCAAATGTACCTGGAAAAAGGGAAATACGAGGAACTAAAACCTACATTAAAGGAGGTGGACAAAGCCTCAACGCAACTTTCCAGGTTACTGGACAACCTACTGAATTGGGCTTCACAAGAGCTGAGTGAGATCCCATACAACCCGGAGGTGATTGGTGTCAAATCCATGATTGATGAATTGTTTGATGGATTGGAGTCTACGGCCAATGCGAAGAACATCAAGCTAAAGAATGAGGTGGATGATTCACTGCAGATATGGTCTGATCTCAATAGTACAGTTACCATATTCAGAAACCTTGTACACAATGCACTTAAGTTTACCAATGAGGGTGGAGGTATCCGTGTCTATGGAGAACAAATTGAAGATCAGGTCAAACTATCAGTAGCTGACTCAGGAGTAGGAATCCCTCAGGAAAAATTGGACTCCCTTTTTGTGCTTTCGGATAAGTTCAGTACCTATGGAACGAAAGGTGAAAAAGGGGTTGGTTTAGGACTTCAATTGGTGAATGAATTTACTAAACTCAATCTGGGAGAGCTCTCTGTAGAAAGTGAAGTAAACGTGGGAACTACCTTCCATGTGCTACTTCCTACAAAATCAAAGTAGTATTTCTTTCAGTCGTTTTTCCAGGTTTTCCTTACTGTCGACATCTGATTTATTGATAAAACCTGCCGCATTTCGTAAAAGCTCCTGAGGAGGATCCGTCAACGAAGAAATCACAATAATCCGAGGTGGATTTTCCATCTGCTTTAAGGTAGGTTGTAACCAATCAACGAGGTATTCTCCATCCATATACGGCATTTCTATGTCCATAAAAACGACATCTGGTTTGGAGGAGACAATTGCGGTAGCACCCTGTACCGGGTTGTTATAATCTTCTTCTATCGTTATCCAATCCAGATCATCGGTAAAAGCCTCCAACTTTCGAATGAAAAGCGGATCGTCATCAATTGAAATACATTTTAGGTGGGTCATGGAGTGAAATTAAAGCAAATTGTCTATGCGAGTTATATCATTTGATAATATTATTTGACTTTTGGGTTAACCTCGAGATAACAGAATATTTTATCTTAGATAGTTATAATAAATCTCTGGTTAGATCATGAGCATGAACAACGAACGAATCAGCCAAATGGAAACGCTCCAAACAGTAAAGTCCTATTTGGAAACAAATAAGAATCTGTGGGAGTATGTACCCATAATCGTAACATATGTGGATCACCTGGTTGAAGTAATCGACTCGCTTAATGAGCTGACCAAGAATACGAACGAATTACCCAATTTATCAGGCGCCACGCTACAACAACTGAGGATTACCATCGCAGAGAAAATGGATATTCTAGATGACATCCTGGAGTCTTATGCTGAAGACACTCAGAATGAAAAGCTGCTATCTGAGGCGGATAACTCAAAAAGTGATTACTTACGGTTGACGAATGATGGATTTGAAAGAAAGGTAACTTCCGTGTTAAAACTACTCGAAGCTCATTTAGAGGAAATGAAGCCTTATGGTATTTCCACGGAAGACATTGAACACGCAAAAGATACATTCCATGAGTACCAGGAACGTCGAGCTCGGCCGTTTATTCCTCAGGATACCTCATCAAGTACCTATAAAAGCATTGACACCACGCTAGCGGAGGGAATGAACATCGTAAATAATCTATCAGTAGTAATGGTTAGATTCAGAAGTTCTCACCCCTCTTTTTATAATGCGTTTCAGCTAATAGGTAATCCAGATGAAATTGATCGAATCAACTAGCAATAACTTCCCTCCTATAACGCTTTATCTTCTACTAATTATCTTCTACTAAGTATTTAACCTATCATAGCCTGCTAAAGCATCAGCTCCTTCCTGATTTCAGGAAACTTCTTAAAAAATTCCCTTGCGTCGCTTTCTGACCTGAACGTAGTGCTATACTGTCCCAACTCATGCTTTACGTGCAGCTCCATGAATGCATACATATGTCCTTTGGTCAGGTCTTTGAGTAATGCCTCCTCAATGCTATAATTCTGATCAAACAGTTGCTTTAACTGTTTATATTCCAATGGGAACAATGTCTGTCTTTCTACTGAAAGTTCCTCTACTCTCTTGATCCATTCCTTCTCATGGATTCCTTCGCTTTTTCTGGATATTCTCATTTTACTAATATTTTTAGTAAAAATAGTTCCTGGTCGATTTAGATGAAAGAACCAGCGGAAAAATTAATTTTTCCCTGTGGGATTTTATAAAGTAATGAAGATGGGCAGAAAGTATAATTGATATAGTTATATGTAAAAAGAC
The DNA here is from genome assembly GCA_964459925.1 of uncultured Roseivirgaceae bacterium. Lineage (GTDB taxonomy): Bacteria > Bacteroidota > Bacteroidia > Cytophagales > Cyclobacteriaceae > Ekhidna. Next base: position 15,759 of record CAYWOQ010000053.1, on the reverse strand, counting down.
AGCTCTGAAGCTGTCTTTTCTTATTTCAATTACCTGTAAGATGCTATCAGACTTCTTCGAGGTTAATGATGGCTCTTTCATTAATCACTTCCTCAGCTAGCACGGCAAGCATTCGGTCACTTAATTTTTCTACCTCGAGATTTAAGTGCATTAAGTTGGCAACATCTTCATAGTCCAACATTTGGGCGTAAGTACACACCGCTCCATATCCTGCGATTTGGTAGTGAATGATGTGTTGCAGTGCAGTAACCAATCCGGCGTCCTTGACTTCAGGCATGACACTTCGTTCAATCAAGTCATGCGCCTCTTTTATCATGGCCAGCATTGCCTCGCAAGTCTCACCACGCTTAAGCTCATAAAGTGGTTCAAAAGCTTGCCGTAGATGCATGATCTGATCTTTGTTACCGTGTAAGTATTTTTCGAAAATAGCCTTCAGCCGAGGCTCAGTAGCATTCTCTATCATTAGTGGAAGCAAGTCTTCCAGCTTCTTCTCTCCATGATAAAGATCACGCATTTGCTCAAGCATTAAATCCTTTAAATCTTTTATCTGTTTCATACCCTTCGTTTTTTTGTCAAAAGGAAGGTAAAAACTGAATCAAATGGTATGATCACAATCATTGAGGTATAAAACCTTAATCATAGGCGTTAACTACAATTTAAAAAGACAAATATTTTATTTTCGAATACCAAAAGGTTTGAATATTCCTTTTCAGACATGCAGCTTGTTAATTAATTATTACCAATGCATTATTTACGCTCCATTCTGTTCGCTGGCGCAGAGAATCTTTATTTTTGTTTTCAAATCAAAAGCCATGCAAAGCAGAAGAAAGTTCATCAAGCAATCGATTGCCGTTTCTATCGGATTCTCCGGATTATCACAATACCTCATGAGCTGCTCCAGCGGAAATCAATCCTCTGAAGTAGCAGATAGCCTGGTTAGAACAAAAGAATGGCTTGATTTACCGGAAGGCTTCTCCTACAAAATCATCTCCAGATGGGGAAATCAAATGAGTGATGGATTTCTGGTTCCCGGGTTGGCCGATGGTATGGCTGCTTTTGATGTAGATGGCAAAGTAGTCCTCGTTCGAAATCACGAAATCAGTCCTGATTATCCGGAATATAGCCCCTTTGGAGAGGATATGGCTTTTTTAAATAGATTAAAAAAGGAACAATTCTTTGACTATGGACTTGGAAAAAGGCCTTGTGTTGCCGGTACCACCAACATAGTTTTTAATGAGAACACACAGGAGTTAGAGGAAGAATTCTTAAGCCTGGTAGGCACCATTAGAAACTGTGCAGGTGGACCTACGCCCTGGAATTCCTGGATTACCTGCGAAGAAGATGTAACTCCGGCCGGTGAAAAAAACGAAACACGGCATGGATATAATTTTGAAGTACCGGCAAATAGCAAAGGCCTCATCACGCCTAGTCCCATTAAAGCCATGGGACGATTTAATCATGAAGCTGTATGTGTAGACCCGAAAACAAGTATTGTGTATCAAACAGAGGATCGTGGCGATGGTCTGATTTACCGATACATTCCAAATGTTTCGGGCAACCTTCACAAAGGAGGTGTTTTGCAAGCACTAGCTATTAAAAGCAACCCAAGCTTTGATACACGAAACTGGGAAGCACAAAACCTCAACGTAAACCAGGAGCTTAATGTAACATGGATAGATTTAGAAAACATTGATTCCATCGAGGATGACCTACGAATCAGAGGAGCGCAATCTGGAGCAGCCGTATTTGCTCGAGGAGAAGGCATGTGGTATGGAAATGATGAAGTCTATTTCGCATGTACCAATGGTGGTGAAAACAAAACCGGTCAGGTTTTTAAATACATTCCAAGTGCGTTTGAAGGAACATCCAAAGAAGCAACCGATCCTGGCAAACTGATCCTCTTTGCAGAACCTAACGATGAAGAAATCCTAAAGTATTGTGACAACTTAACGGTCTCACCGTGGGGAGATGTGGTGCTGGTAGAAGATGCAAGCGATTCCTACATGAGAGGAATTACCCCTGAGGGTAAAATTTACACGATTGCAAGAAACATTGGATCGAAAGGAGAAATGGCGGGCGTGTGCTTCTCTCCTTCCGGGAATACACTCTTTGTCAACATTCAGGGCGAAGGATTAACCTTAGCAATCACGGGTCCTTGGGATAACCTAAGAAACCTATCTTAGACCCTCTTTCATGAATAAATCCTGAGATTACTCAATAAAAGTTGAGCGAATTGATCTAGACTTCTATTTTTGCCGCCTTTAAAGAGCAATATGAAAGACTTTGTAGAAGAGCTGAAATGGAGAGGTATGGTACATGATATTATGCCAGGCACACAAGAAGAGCTGAATAAAGGCATCACTACTGCCTACATTGGTTTTGATCCAACTGCAGACTCACTACATATAGGCAATATGGTCCAGATCATGACGCTGGTTCACTTTCAGAAATGTGGACATAAGCCACTTGCATTAGTTGGTGGGGCCACGGGTATGGTAGGAGATCCTTCAGGGAAATCTGCAGAGCGGAATCTATTGGATGAGGAAACGCTCAACTACAACCTTACCTGTGTTAAAAAGCAGCTGGAAAGCTTTTTGGATTTTGAAGGTGAGAATGCTGCTGAGGTAGTGAATAATTACGATTGGTTCAAATCATTCAATTTCCTCGAATTCATCAGAGATGTCGGAAAACACATTACCGTGAATTACATGATGGCTAAAGATTCGGTTAAATCGCGATTGGAAACCGGTCTGTCTTTCACCGAATTCTCTTACCAACTCGTTCAGGGATACGACTTTTATTACCTGTGGAAACACAAAAACGCTAAGCTACAATTAGGTGGGTCTGATCAGTGGGGTAACATTGTTACCGGGACTGAATTAATACGAAGAAAAGGCAAGGGCGAAGCTTTTGCCATGACTACTCCGCTCATTACCAAGGCGGATGGCTCTAAATTTGGTAAGTCTGAAGGTGGCAATATCTGGTTAGATCAGGAAAAGACGTCTCCCTATAAATTTTACCAGTACTGGATCAATGCTTCCGATGAAGATGTGGTCAAATACATCAAGATATTCAGTTTAAAAGGTAAAGAAGAAATCGATCAACTCATTGAGAAACACAACCGGGCGCCCCATCAACGATTATTACAACGAACGTTAGCAGAGGAAGTGACGGAAAGAGTGCATAGTAAACAGGATCTAGCGACCGCTATTAAAGCCAGCTCGATTCTATTTGGCAAGTCCACAACGGAAGACCTGAAAAGCCTGGATGAAAAAACATTGCTTCAGGTTTTCGAAGGTGTGCCGCAAACCGAAATCTCGAAGGATGCACTTGAAAGTACGCAAGATGCCACTACTTTCTTAAGTGAAACCACCAACAAGATCATTTTTAAATCAAAAGGAGAAGCGCGTAAGATGATTCAGGGCGGTGGGGTAGCAATCAATAAAACCAAGGTAACAGCCCCCGAACAAGCGATTGACAATGAATTACTTCAGGGTAAATATTTACTTGCTCAACGTGGTAAAAAGAACTACTTCCTGATCAAAATCATTTAGCACGTCATACGAAAATGCTATGTTTGGGTCACAACCCAAATAGCAAAATGACAAAAGGAAAAATAGATCGAAAGTTAAGTCCGGAAAGTCAAATGATGTCTTACGGATTTGACCCCTCCCTTTCTGTAGGAGCCATTAAAAGTCCCATTTTTCAGACCTCAACTTTTGTATTTGAAAATGCAGAAGATGGCAAGGCATTTTTTGAAGTCGCCACAGGAAAACGAGATCAGAAAGAAGGCGAAAAGCTGGGATTGATATACAGTCGTCTCAACAACCCTGACCTGGAGATCCTCGAAAATCGTCTGACACTCTGGGATGAAGCGGAAGATGCAGCCGTCTTTGAGAGCGGCATGAGCGCCATTACCACTACCCTCCTTAAATTTCTTTCTCCAGGCGATTTACTCGTTTATAGCAATCCACTCTATGGAGGAACGGATCATTTCATCAAACATGAACTGGATCGGTTTAAGGTTAAAACATTAGGGTTTAATCCGGGGCTATCTAGAGGTGAGCTAGAGCAACTGATTGAAGAAAGTGGCGAAAAAGAAAACCTGAAAATGATCTATGTGGAAACACCTGCCAATCCAACCAATGACTTGGTGGATTTGGAGATGTGTAGATCCATCGCCGATAAATACGCACCAGAAAATGAGACCCTTGTGGTAGTGGACAATACCTACATGGGACCACTATGGTCACACCCATTAAAGCTTGGTGCTGACTTGGTGTTGTATTCTGCTACCAAATACATAGGGGGTCATAGTGATGTGATTGCCGGAGCTTGCCTCGGTAGCAAAGAATTGATCGGTCAGATCAAAGGAATGCGGACCTACTTGGGCAGTATGGCTGGTCCGTGGACCGGCTGGCTATTGCTTAGAAGTTTAGAGACACTCAAGATACGTATGGAGAAGCAGGCAGAAAATGCAAAACGCATCTTCGAAGCAGTAAATAACCATCCAAAAATCGAAAGTATTCACTACCTGGGGGCCATTCCTGAAAATGATCCGCAATACCCCATTTACAAAAAGCAATACAGTTCTGCCGGAGCCATGATCTCTCTTGAGATTACTGGGGGAGAAAAAGAGGCATTTACTTTTTTAAATAACCTCAAAATCATTCAATTAGCTGTGAGTCTTGGCAGTACAGAATCACTGGCTCAACACCCTGCTACGATGACCCATGCCGGTGTAGATCCAGAAGACAAGATCTCTTATGGGATCAAGGATAACCTCGTTCGCATTTCTGTGGGTGTAGAAAATCCTGATGATTTGATCTGGGATCTGGAACAAGCACTGGAAAAGGTTAAAATAAGAGAAGTAGCCGAAATAGATTAGAGCGACTTTTTATCCATCAGCCTGACGAGAACTTCTCCACCGGAGATGTTCTCCAGGATGACTTTGAACATAAAAGTCAATGGTACCGCCAGGAGCATCCCTGCAGGACCCCACATGAATGCCCAGAATACGAACCCAAAAAGCACGGATACCGTATTGATGGAGAACGAATCCCCCATCCATTTGGGTTCCACCACATTCCCCATAACCAACTGTACACCCTCCAGGCAGACAAAAAGCAACAGTACTTGCGATAGACTATCGAAGGCGATAATGCCTAGGATTAAAGGAGGAATCACTGCAATCAATGACCCCACGTACGGGATGTAGTTAAGTAAGAAGGCTAGAAAACCCCACAGTAACGAGTAATCAATCCCAAAAAACCAACAGATCAGACCAACAGCAAGGCCAGTAATCAAACTCACATAGGTCTTTACCACTATGTATGAGCTAACCGACCGTTTGATTTTCTTAAAAGCATCTAAAGCCGCTTTTCGTTCCTGTTCCGGACTACTCCCAACGATGTAATTGATTGTAAGGTCATATCGGGTAATCGCTCCTAACAATCCGGCAAAGTATAGGATCGTCATCAGCAACTCCGCTGTAAAACCACTTACAGAGGTAAAAAAAGAACCAGAAGCAGACCAGAAGGAAGCCGTTTGCAGCAACTCCCCAATCGCATCTCTTAGTTCTCCTTCTTTAAAAGTAATGCCTACATAGACCGAATAGCTGTTAATGAATGGACGAAGATCTGTTGAGATGTTATCCAAAATGGTATCACTGTTATTTAGGAGTGCCTGGACCACATTGTAAATACCAAAACCAATGAAGAAAAAGATGGTGATGGTCAGTATGGTAGTCAGAATCACACTGACATTGGTTGGAACCAGTCGATTCAAAAGTTTGACTAAGGGCTGAAACAACACTGCAAAAAAAAGTGCAAAAGAGAGTGGAAGAATTAAGTTTGAAAGCTCCCGCATCAGGTATAAGACCGCCATCGTCAATAAAATACTGAGTATCAATTTAATGTGTCTCAGGGATCGTTCACCGGGTGTTTCCGTCATAAGATGCAAAATAATTGATTTATGAGGATGGTTCAATTAATTTTAATAGATAACCGAATACTATGAAAAAAATAGCCTACCTCCCATTGATTCTATTGTTTAATTGTTGCACCGGACAAGAAGTGCCGAATGTGGAACAACAAATCGCACAAGCAGTATTGGCTGCACCCGAACATCAGCGTGAAGATGCGGCTATTATGGGTTTTGACCAAAATGGAGAACTGGTAGTGATCCGTGAAGGAGCCAATGACTTCATCTGTATAGCAGATGATCCGAACAAAGAAGGATTCAGTGTAGCCGCCTATCATAATTCCCTGGAACCCTTTATGGCTAGAGGAAGGGTCTTAAAAAAAGAAGGATTGAATAGACAGGAAGTCTTTGATAAACGAGAAGAAGAAGTAAAGGCCGGAACGCTTGAAATGCCGGATAAGGCTACACTCTTTGTAACAACCGGTGATTTTAATGCAGACACAGGTGAACCAGAAAATCTGTACACTCGGTTCGTGGTGTACATCCCCTATGCGACCGAAGCTTCGACTGGATTGCCATTAAGCCCGGTAACACCCGGAGCTCCATGGATCATGGATCCCGGTACCCATCGGGCACATATTATGATCAATCCACCGAGGAAGTGAGTATGTATCATTGCGAGCGAAGCGAAGCAATCTTAATAGCAATATTACTTCGTCGTGTCGACTCGTAATGACGATCCATCCTTGCACGTCATTGAGAGCGTAACGAATCAGACCGCCGAAGCGGCAATCTCTTTAATTAAAGAGGGCTCCTGTGTAATTCGGTAATCTTAACAGTCAGATTACTTCGTCGTGCCTCCTCGTAATGACGAAAGGACGTCATTGCGAACGTCGTGAATCGGTCCGTCGTAATGGCAATCTAATCTCAACGCTAAATTTACCACTTGGATACTTCATCAATAAGATTTTTCCATTCAGGATTCATTTGGTTTACCAGTTGATCCTTTTTGGCCCTTGAACCACCTTTTATCTGTTTTTCCCTTGAAATCGCCTCTTCAATCGAATGAAAGGATTCGAAATACACGAGCTTGTTAAGATTATACTTTGCAGTGAAACTCTTGGCATATTTCTTTTCTTTATGTTCCAAAACTCGAGAATACAAATCGGAAGTCACTCCAACATAGAGCGTTGTATTTCCTTTATTGTTCAAGATGTACACGCAACCTCCGTGTTCCATTTTGTGATTATCCTTGGATTTATAAATATAGATTACTTCGTCGTTCCTCCTCGTAATAACGGTCCATCCTTGCACGTCATTGCGACTTTAGTGAAGCAATCTCTTCAATTAAAAGAGAGCTCCTGAGTAATCTGGCAACCTTAATAGTAAGATTACTTCGTCATACTTCATAGTAAAAACGGTCCATCCTTGCACGTCATTGCGAGCGTAGCGAAACAATCTCTTCAATTGATTACAATACAGCAATGGAGATTACCTCGTCATACCTCCTCGTAATGACGGAACAATAATATTTCACATCACCACCGGCCAAAAGATGATGTCAACTCGTCGGTTAGCAAGTCTTCCACGCCACGTTGAGTTGTCGTAGACGGGGTTAAACTGTCCGAAATCACGTATTTCTATTTGACTGGATTTGAAATCGAGCATCAATAGCTTTTGAATGGCCGCCTCACTTCGTTGCTGCGAAAGCCATTCGTTATAGGCCGCACCACCAATGTTATCGGTATGGCTATGAACCGTAATGGTGTAGTCCCGGATATCCGGGATGGAATCTACCAATACCATTAAATCATGGAATTGGCCTTCATCAATGTAGTAGCTCCCACCACCGAAGTAGATACTCGTAAGAATGTAAGCCTGAGGTTCGTCTTGCGCTTTCAATGAAAAGCTGGTGAATAGTAAAAGAGAAAGAGTCAAAAACCTCATGGAAAAAATAACGCCCTCGCCAATGTCTTGTTTTACAAAACGCATAAGTAAAACATATCTACCACTCATCAAGGATTCGAATTATCAATAAAAGTTACTGCTTAAATTACGATTTCTTAAAACCAACAAGTAACATATGAAGAAGATTTTTCTACTATTAATGCTTGCGACAGCTTCACAGACATTCGGTCAGAAGCTGGATATGGAAGCTTTAACAAACATAAAACCCAGAAATATTGGTCCGGCCGGTATGTCGGGAAGAATCACCTCGATCGACGTGGTGACGGATGAACCAGACGTAATGTACGCAGGTGCAGCCTCAGGTGGTGTTTGGAAATCAACCAGCGGAGGCATTGATTGGGAACCCATTTTCAACGACCAAACCACCGCATCCATTGGAGCCATAGCCATTCAGCAGTCCAATCCCTCTGTCGTTTGGGTTGGAACAGGAGAAGGAAACCCAAGAAACTCACTTAATGGTGGCGATGGAGTATACAAAACATTGGATGGTGGGATAAAATGGAAAAAGATGGGCTTGGAGAAAACCCGTCACATTCACCGAATCATCATTGACCCTACTGATCCCAATACGGTATATGTGGGAGCCATTGGCTCGCCTTGGGGTGAACATGAAGAACGAGGCGTTTATAAAACAACAGATGGTGGAGATACCTGGGATCGAATCCTTTTCACGAATATCCGATCAGGGGTAGCAGAGCTGGTCATGGATCCAACGAATCCTAATAAATTGATTGCTGCCATGTGGGAACATAAACGTGACCCTTGGTTTTTCAAATCTGGCGGACCAGGATCTGGCATTTATGTCACGCATGATGGAGGTAAAACCTGGGATCAGCGAACAGATGAGGATGGGCTACCTAAAGGTGATTTAGGAAGAATTGGACTGGCTATCGCTCCCTCTCGACCCAACATCATCTACGCACTAATTGAATCAAAGAAGAATGCACTGTATAAGTCAGAGGATGGTGGATTTAAATGGAATAAAGTAAACGATGGCAATGACATTGGCAATCGACCTTTCTACTATGCGGAGATCTATGTAGATCCCGTCAATGAAAACCGGGTATACAGCATCTTCACGTATGTAAATGTGAGTGTAGACGGAGGTAAATCATTTAGTCAGCTGATGCCAGCATACGGAGTTGAAAATGGCGTACACCCGGATCATCATGCATGGTACATCCACCCCGATGATCCAGACTTCATGATTGATGGAAACGATGGAGGATTGAACATCACAAGAGATCGAGGTGAAACCTGGCGATTCGTAGAAAACTTACCCGTTGGTCAGTTTTATCATGTAGCAGTTGACAATGAACTCCCCTATAATATTTATGGAGGTATGCAGGATAATGGTTCCTGGGCAGGTCCAGCCTATGTCTGGAAGGCACAAGGCATTCGTAATCACTATTGGCAGGAAATCTCCTTTGGCGATGGTTTTGATGTTCTGCCTGATCCTAGAGATAGCCGATATGGAATATCCACTTCGCAACAGGGTTATGCTGCCATTTATGATCGAGTAACAGGATATAATGAGACCGTTCGTCCAACCTATCCTGAAGGAGAGGTTGAGCTTCGATTCAATTGGAATGTAGCGATGGCTCGCGACCCTCAAAGTCCGAACACTATTTATTTCGGAAGCCAATTTGTACACAAAAGCACAGACAATGGACAAAACTGGGAGATCATCTCCCCTGATCTCACAACCAATGATCCTGAAAAACAAAAGCAAGGAGAAAGTGGAGGGTTGACCATGGATGCCACAGGTGCTGAAAACTACTGCACAGTCATTGTCATCGAACCGTCTCCATTAAATGCTGACGTTCTATGGGCAGGAACAGATGATGGGAATGTGCAACTATCCAGAAATGGAGGCCAAAGCTGGGTCAACCTGACGAACAGGTTACCCGGACTTCCACGTGGAGCATGGATCACACAGATCAAGGCATCCAACAAGAATGAAAGAGAGGCGCTATTAGTTGCCAACGACTACAGAAGATTTAACTATATACCGTACGCTTACCGAACCAAAGACTTTGGTCAAACCTGGGAGCGAATTGTTGATAGCAACGACGTAATCAGCTATACACTTAGCATCGTTGAAGACCCGGAAGAATCCAGACTCTTGTTCCTGGGAACAGATGATGGTCTTTATGTGAGTATCGATGCAGGAGCCAACTGGACCAAGTGGGATGCAGAAAGCTTTCCTACGACCAATGCATACGACATGGTTATTCACCCACGTGAACATGACCTGGTCATTGGAACATTTGGAAGAGCATTTTGGGTATTGGATGATATTCGACCCCTTAGAGAGTTAGCCAGCATTGGTGCTTCTCAGCTCAACAAGACATTAAAAGTTTACGCCCCTCCTACAGCTTATGCTGCATCAAACCAGCAACCGAAAGGAAGTCGTTTTGGAGGAGATGCCTTGTATAATGGTGAAAATAGGCCCTATGGCGCCATGATCACCTACTCGATCAATAAGCCTGATGAGGAGAAAGAAGAGAAGACTGAGGAAACCAGCAAAAATAAAAAGTTAGGCAAAAAAGAGGAAATAATGGTAGAGAAAGAGGAAAAAGAGGAGGAAAAAGTGTCCTATGATTCCATCACCATGGAAGTATTTAAAGGAAGTGAACTCATTCGAACGATCAAGTCTAAAGCGCCAAAAGAGAATGGAATGCATAGAACCTATTGGTACATGAATGAAAAAGGGGTGAATCGAATGAGCAGAAGCGAACGACGAGGAAATAGAGAGCCTAGTGGGGTCACGGTCTTACCTGGAACCTATAAACTGCGATTTACCTTCGGCGATCAAATGGATAGTACCAACATTGAGGTGCAATACGATCCTCGCATGGAAATGTCTGATAACGATATTAAAGTGCAATACAATACCTTAAAGGATCTGGAGAAGAACTACAGCTTAGGTGTTCAGGCGGTTGATCGCTTGAAGGAAAGCGTCAAAATTGCAAGGGACATACAGAAAGAGCTGAAAGAAAAAGACAAAGAAGGCTATGAAGAACAAATTGAACTAGCCAAGAATACGATCGATACCCTAAACAGCATGCTTGATGTCTTTTTAGGTGAAGAAGATGACCGACAAGGTATCACCAGAAGTCAACCGAATAGTGTGAGAAATTTCTATTCTTCAGCCTATAGATACACATCTAATGCACTCCATGCACCTGGAGACACTGAAAATAAACTGATCAAGAAGTTTAAGGATGAATTGGCAAAAGCCGTGGATCTAGTTAATGGATATTACAAAGAAGAATGGCCGAAATTCAGAGAAGCTGTAGAGAATCTGGATACTTCTCCATTCAAAGACTATGAAGAAATAAAAGAGTAGATACTAAGGCCTGCAAAAGTTGCAGGCCTTTATTTTTGACTTATGAAAAACGATCTTATTCAAATTAACCCAACGGAAAAGATCCCCGGTTTCCATGGACGATTCGTTCACATGGAAAATTTCACACTAGCCTAATGGAAAGTCAAGGCTGGATCCATCCTACCCGAACATAGTCATGTTAACGAGCAAAGCTCCCAGGTGACCAAAGGTCAATTTGAACTGACTATTGATGGGAAAACTGAAATTTATGAACCAGGACAAGTAGCTACCATCCCATCAAATGCGGTACATTCAGGTAAGGCCATTACGGATTGTGAAATTACAGACGTATTCAGCCCCGCAAGACCTGAGTATTCTAATGACTAATTTGCACCCTTAATCCGAAACTTGATAAATACTTCATTACCCAATCTGGGAGGGATTGAGTTATAGGCTGTTTCCATTATTTGAAGTTCAAAGTCATCCTGAAACAGGCTATGATATTCTTCTTCACTCCCCCCAAATGGAGGTTTATCGATATTCATGGGTTTATTCCACAGTAAACCAACAAGCTTCCCTTCCGGCTTCAATAGTTGTTTCACTTTTTTCACATATTCAGACCTCAAAGCAGGATCGATTGCACAAAAGAAAGTTTGTTCAAGGATTAGATCATAGGCTCCCTGATGATCAAAGAAATCGGCTTGAATGAGCTGTGTTTCAGGAAATTCAGGGTGCTCTTCATGAAAACGTTCCAAAGGTGAAGGAGCTAAATCCAGGACATGAGTTTTGGTAAACCTTTGTTCCCATAGATAACCAGCTTCGTATGCATTTCCAGCACCAGGTATCAAAATATTGATTTCCTTGTTCTTGAGTTGATCAATGTATTCTTTAATGGGTGTTGAGACGTATCCAATATCCCAACCTGTTAAATGGTCTTGATATCTTGACTCCCAGTAATTTGCATTTAGCTCTAGATTGGACTTCATCAAAGTGGTAAAGTCCATTGAGTAATGAAAAGTTCAAAGATTTCCTTCTGACTTAGCCAAGCGTATGAATCCCGCATTCACGAGATTGAAGGGCTTTCACTGGATCAAAGTATGCTGTATTCTTGGGCAGGTTATTCACCTTGATGTAATCATCCAGGTCCTCGTCAGACCAATAATAAAATGGACTGATCTTTAAGATTCCTTCTTTGCTATAGCTTAAGATATCAAGCGAATCTCGATAGGCTGTTTGCCTCACTCTAATGTTCGTAAACCAAACCTTTGGTTGATGTTCAGTTAGTGCTCGTCTGAAGGGCTCCAATTTAACCAGCTCTGTAAACTCCTCATGTTTAGGATCATCCACAGTAGGCAATCCTAGTGTGATATCCGTATAAGCTCTTGTTTTCTGTGGTACATAAATGCTCATATTGAGATCTAAGTCTGAAATAAGCTTATTGGCGTGCTCATAGGTCTGGTAATTATTGTATCCAGTGTCACACCAGATGACATTGATATCAGGATCTTTTTTAGAAAAAGTAGACAGTAATACTGATGAATAAACACCAAAGCTTGTGGTTACTATTCGTTTATCAGTCACAGCCAAAGCCCAGTCAATGATCTCATCTGGCGTCTTGTGCCTGAGCTTTTCATTATGCTCAGCTAAATTCAATTTAAACATATGTAGTTATTCTTTAAATCCTATAGATTTAATAGACTTTGCAAACGTAAAACAATCAATTGGGTTATTGAAAATTTATTTGATTAAATCACTGATAAAAGTTTTAGTATAGATCTCCAGCAAATTGTCTCGGACTTTTTTCATCAGATGATGAATCTCACATCTTGATTCATCTTCACAGTCATCACACTTCTCATAAAAGTTTAAACTTACGCAGGGAACAGGTGCAATAGGTCCTTCTAGGATGCGATAAACTTCTGAAATGGATATTTCTTCTGGCTTTTTTAAAAGATAGTACCCCCCTCCTTTTCCCTTTTTTGAACCTAAGTATCCCGCTTTTCTCA
>CAYWOQ010000053.1:0-2522 GCA_964459925.1 uncultured Roseivirgaceae bacterium | reverse complement strand
TCTCAATTCGAGCATGATACTCTCTAAAAACTTTCTTGGAATCGTTTCTTCTTTAGCAATCGTAGAAATCTGTACTTTTCCATCATCTCCGTTCTTAGCAAGATGAACGAGAGCTTTCAATCCATATTTGGTTTTTTTAGATATCACCTGATAAAAATAGGTAAGGAAATCAATTAGGTCACAATGAACCTCAGGGACATCACAAATGTTACCTTTGCATTACTAGATCATTTAATCACTAATCATGGATAACAGAAAATACTTACCTCTCATAATCATTCTTGTGCTAGCAATCATCATTATATTTTCTTTTGCACAAAGAATATTTTTTAGAATTGAGGCTTCCGAAAGAGCGGTGTTATTTAAAACACTAAGCGGGATACTTGAAAAAGATAAAATTATCGGTCCGGGATGGAATGTGAAGGCTCCATGGAATGAAATCTACAGATATGAAGTATCTGAAAATAAGATTGAAGAGATGATGGATGTTTTGGATAAGAATGGCTTAAATATAAGCGTAGATGTAACGGTGAGATTCCATCCGAAATATGATGCCATTGGAACTATCCAGGAAAATTTTAGAGGTGATTATATTCAAAGACTCGTTATTCCTGAAGCAAGATCTACTGTACGGCAGGTCATGGGAAGATACACCGCAGAGGAAATCTACTCAACAAAAAGACCTGAGGTAGAAGCTTCAATCAAAGAAGAAACAAGACAGGTTTTGGGTGCAGAAGGAAACGAGGTGGAAATGAAAAGTCTGTTGATTAGGTCCATTAAACTACCAGATCAGATTAAAATGGCCATTGAAAACAAGCTGAAGCAAGAACAAGAAGCACTTGCTTACCAATTCAGATTGGAAAAAGAAAAGAGTGAGGCCGAAAGAAAACGAATTGCAGCGGAAGGTGAGGCAACGGCTAATAAAATCATCAATAGCAGTTTAACCCCTGAATTACTTCGAATGAGAGGAATTGAAGCCACTAAGGATATTGCCAATTCACCAAATGCGAAAGTAATTGTTGTAGGTGGTGGAGATGACGGATTACCACTCATATTGAACGGTAATTAATCAACAAATTGTAATTAATAATAGTTATTTTTAGCTGAATAAGTTAGTAAGTAATAATTCATAAAATAAAATGTCCAAAACAGCCAAGATAACCATCGATGAAACATTCTATGAGCTCCCGATGACAGAGGGATCTGAGAATGAAAAAGCAATCGACATTAGTTCTTTTAGAGCACAATCTGGTGTTATCACCCTTGACAGGGGATTCAAGAATACAGGATCGTGTGAAAGTGCGATTACGTTTTTAGATGGTGAAAAAGGAATTCTAAGATATCGAGGGTATCCGATTGAGCAACTAGCTGATGATTCCACCTTCATGGAAGTTGCCTACTTGCTTATATATGGCGAGCTCCCTTCTACATCAGAATTTGAACAGTTCACCAGTGAAATCACGCATCACACCCTTGTTAATGAGGACATTAAGAAAATTTTAGATGGATTTCCTTCTGCTGCACACCCAATGGGCGTTTTATCTTCCCTGGTAACTGCGCAAACAGCTTATTATCCTCATAGCTTGCTACCTAACAGGCCAGAAGAAGAAACGAATCTTAGCATTATTCGACTTTTGGCTAAAATGCCAACGTTTGCAGCTTGGGCATACAAGAAAAAGGTTGGACATCCTGTTGTGTATCCTAACAATAGTCTTGATTACTGCAGTAATTTCTTGCATATGATGTTTGGATTACCGGCTCTTAATTATGAAATAGACCCTGTCGTAGCGAGCGCGCTTGATAAATTACTCATTTTACATGCGGACCATGAGCAAAATTGCTCTACATCGACAGTAAGAGTCGTAGGATCCAGCCAAGCAAGCCTTTGGGCTTCAATTGCTGCAGGTATCAATGCGCTATGGGGTCCCCTTCATGGAGGAGCTAACCAAGCAGTTATTGAAATGCTTGAAGGCATCAAAGCAGATGGTGGAGATACCAAGAAATGGATGGCAAAAGCCAAAGACAAAGATGATCCTTTCCGTTTAATGGGATTTGGACATAGGGTTTATAAAAACTTTGACCCAAGAGCACGAATCATCAAAAAAGCAGCGGATGATGTATTGAATCAGTTGGGTGTTTCTGATCCAATCTTGGATATTGCCAAAGGTCTTGAAGAAGAAGCCCTAAGTGATGACTACTTTGTGGAAAGAAAACTTTATCCAAATGTTGATTTCTATTCAGGAATTATCTACCGGGCTTTAGGCATTCCAACTGATATGTTTACCGTGATGTTCGCACTCGGAAGGCTTCCTGGATGGATCGCTCAATGGAAAGAAATGAGAGAAAAAGGTGAACCTATTGGTAGACCTAGACAAGTTTACGTGGGTGAAAACGAAAGAGATTACACAGAAATAAACAAGAGATAATTCAGCTTTAGTTATTGGATGAAGCCTCAATTAACCTTGAGGTCAATAGTGTCCTAAACATTTGGTATTTATAAGAAAGATAAGTCAAATTGAGTC
>CAYWOQ010000052.1:0-25700 GCA_964459925.1 uncultured Roseivirgaceae bacterium | reverse complement strand
AGAATCAAACTTTTTGGACTAATTATTAAATCCTAATGCATAATCGAGGTTTAAGGTGGTCAATGCTTTTAGGCTATTAATCATATCCACTACTATTAGTCTAATCATGTTGAATCTGACCAATTCAATGGAGTTTTTCTACACGGTAACAGGTGATTCAGAAGCTGAGACACAAAAATTATCAGAAGCGCTTGGTAAGCTATTTACAGATTGGTACAACCTTTTTTTATGGTTATCGATACCCGTATATGCTTTTTTCTCTTTCCTACTATTTAAGAGATATGAAAAGTTCAACTATGCAGAGCACCTCGTAATCATATCTTTTTTTGTGTCTGTTTCTAATATTCTGACCATTGTTTTTTTACCATTTGGCTATTTCATTGGGTACAAATTAGCATTCCTTATTTCTTTTACCATTGGGATCATCTACTATTTTTTCCTGCTATTTGATTTATTCAGAAAACGTTCTATCGGTTTTTTGATCAGAATTATTTTATGTCTTTTTCTAAGTAATGCAGGATACTTCATTTTGTTAGCCCTCAGCATTTTTGCTTTTATTTCTACACAAATAGATATTTAAAAATCAATCATTATCCGAAAATTCATAAATCAAAACTCGGTGTAATGAGTTATGTGATATGTGTGGTTTCTAATCATTCTTTTAACAATTAACAACACTCAGAAGATGAACCCAGTGAAGGAGCATTTATGGAAGGAGAGGGTATTAATAGTAGCTGCTTCTTCTCCTACAAACGTTGGATATAAGCGTCAAGATCAACTATTAATGAAGGGTAAGAAGGGTATGAAAGAGCGCAATCTGGTGATTTATCGACTCTATTCAGATCATTGGCTAAACTCTGACAATCACAAGATCTCAGAAGATCAGGCAAAGGAGATTTATCGTGCATACAATATCGATGCTCAAACATTCTCCGTCACCCTAATTGGAAAAGACGGGGGTGTAAAAATGAGACGGGATGATATTGTATCTACCAGAGAAATATTTCAACTAATTGATAGTATGCCAATGCGGCAACAAGAAATGCGTAAAAACAAAAAGCCAGATCATTGATCCAGCTCCTTTCTACGTTTGTTCGATATTATCTACTTGACGTCTAACATTCCGTCCATTTGAAAATTACCGTAGATACCTCTTGTGAGTTTTTCTAGGTGATCATTATACGGTTTAATTGGTTCTCCCATACCCATGTAATCCACTGGTGTTCTAAATGGCTTTTTACCTCTTGGAAAATTTATTAACTCCAATATAGCATCTGCTACCTTTTGAGGATCCTGTTCCGTATTGTTAGCAAGAGCTGCTCCAAATCCTTCGCCCATTTGTTGTGGCATATTCATGAAGTCACCATATGCTTCTACTCTGCTAGCATCACTTGGCTGAATAAGGTTACCAAAGAAGGTTGTTTCAAAGCCACCCGGTTCGATGATCGCATTTTCAATACCAAATCCAGATAATTCCACTCGATAATTCTCAGCCATGGCTTCTAATGCCCATTTTGTTGCATTGTAGGGGCCATAAAACGGAAGTGCCATTCTGCCTAATAGACTTGAGATGTACACGATTAGTCCTGATCCTTGATTTCTAAGGTAAGGAAGAACTGCTCTGTTGACTCGCTGAACTCCGAAAACATTGACATCAAAAACTTTTTGCCAGTCATCGACGGTAAAGTGCTCCTGCATTCCTGATACGCCAACTCCCGCATTATTAATTACTACATCGAGCCCACCTAAGTGATCAATAGCATCTTTTACCCCAGCTTCTACACTGGACTCAGATGTTACATCAATTTCAACGACGATCGCTCCAGCAGCTTTCAAAGCCTCTGCAGCATCTTTGTTTTTTCCATCAATACCTCTCATTGAGGCCGCTACCTGGTGTCCTTCTTTTAGCAGAAGTTCTGTAGTGAGTTTTCCGAATCCACCATTGGATCCTGTGATTAATACTTTTTGTCCCATAGTTTCTTTTGATTAAGGATAAGAATAACCAAGATTTTTTTGGAACAGTTCTATATTATTGATTCTTAACAGTAAGGCTTATTGAAGTTATTCGTTATCGCTCAGGAAGAGATTAATTAGCTTATTTAGATCTTCGTTTTGGTACGCTTGAAGTGCTTTTACCATATAGGATGGAATTTCCTCTCCAGCTTGTTTTTTATTTTGTATATCCAGAACCAGCGTTGCCAAGTCTGGTAAAGAGGAATTAGGTTTAGCAGCTTTCACGAGTTTTTTAACTGGTTTTTTTAAACCTTGACATGAGCTATTGTAGAATGCCACTATTTTTTCTATATCATTTTTAACAAACTCTTTGTCGTTTATTTTTTGCTGAAGTTCCTCACATGCTGGAAGGAAATTCAGCATGACCCTTTTAAAACCAATCATGGGGACTTCTGAAGTTTCCTGGTTTTCTTTTACGAGTAGTTCTTTATAAAATTCGTATTCATTTTCGGGTCTAATCTTGTAAAGGCTTAGTGGACCCCTAATCACTCTTAGGCCCATGACTTTTCTATTTAAATAGGTAATTGGATCATAGAATTCATCATTAATGCGAACGGTGGAGATTTGATAAGCTTTGAATTCCTGCTTTCCGTCCTCATTTTTTGAGATGATCTTGTCATAAAGTTTATCTGGCACTATGGTAATTGTACCATAGACCGTATCTCCCTTTAACGTAAGGACATAATCACTTTGTGCCTGTACGACTATCGATAGGAAAAGGAATAGGAAAGTGTAAATAATTTTCATTTTTGTGAATATAATGTCTGTAAAAGAATGTATGCGTTTAAAAAGTCTAAAGTGAAGAGATACAGCACGTTGCCTGATTATCATTCATTTATCATTTTTATGATTTATGGCTTTTAAAATTAATATTTCACAATATGTTGAATTTTTTTTAAAAAAAGTTAAACAAATAGAATAAGCCAATGTTATTACATCTGTTAACTAAACTTAAGTAAATATGAACACAACACTATTAGCTGACATTGTGGCTATTCCGAAGGACGATCCTGTTGCATTTACGTTTTTTACAGGATACATGGCAATGTTTGCCGCTTCTATTTTCTTTTTCTTCGAAAGAAGCAGAGTAGATGGAAAGTGGAAAACATCTTTATTGGTTTCTGGTCTTATTACTGGTATTGCCGCTGTGCACTACTATTATATGAGAGATTACTACGCGATGACTGGTGAAAATCCAACAGCATTGCGTTACATCGACTGGACTTTAACTGTACCACTTATGTGTGTAGAGTTTTACTTATTAACTAAGCCGGCCGGAGCTAAAGTAAGTCTTCTTTGGAAGCTTATATTCTTCTCAGCATTAATGTTAGTTGCAGGATACATCGGTGAAGCTTTCACAGACGGGTCTACTGGGCATTCAGTTACTTGGGGTGTAATCTCAACCATTGGTTACATCTACATTCTTTACACGGCGTGGTTTGGAGAGGTTAAGCAATTGGCTGACGAATCAGGTAATCCTACAGTAGTAAGAGGTGTAAGAACACTAGCGTGGTTTGTATTGGTTGGATGGGCAGTTTATCCAATCGGTTATATGTGTATGCCAGGTGGATGGCTTAACGTTGGTTTAGGATGGGAAAGCTCAAATGTTGACTTGTTCTACAACATTGCGGATGCAATTAATAAAATAGGTTTCGGATTAGTAGTGTACAATATTGCTATTTCTGATAAAGCAAGCAATGCTGCAGCAGCCTAAGCAAAAATTCTATAAAAAAAATAAAAGGGGCAATAGCCCCTTTTATTTTTACTTCTAAATTAATTCATTCTCCTTGTGGTCTCACTTCAACCAGTATTTAGCGACATTTCAGAAAGCACGGTAAACATTGTTTGCCTGATCCTTATCCTAATATTTGGGATACCTCATGGTGCAGTGGACCATAAGATCCATTTAAGTACAAATAAATCTTCCAACTTAAGGGTCTTTATCACTAAATACTTACTTGTAGCAATTGGGTATACGCTACTATGGTTATTTAGTCCGCGAGTTGCCCTAATTCTATTCTTAATTACCTCTGCTTACCATTTCGGTCAGGAGACGCTGGAAAATCAGAAAATTCGTATGGGGTTTTGGTTGAGCATCCTTATGGGAACCTTTATTGTTTTTGGACCGCTTTTATTCCACTATTCAGAATCAAAATCTTTTTTGGACATTATTACCCCAGGTTTTTTTCCGGAATTAAGTGCTAATGTATCCATGCTAACTGCAGTAGTTATTACTGCCATATCATTGGGATGTGTCACTTTTATGGTAATCACGAAAAGGCTTAATAAATCTCAGTTTAGGAATTTGATGAAATTTTTTGGAATTCTTATCACCATTAATTTGCTCTTTAATTTCCTTGTCGCTTTTACTATCTATTTCATATTATTTCACTCATTAAATGCTTTTAAGCATCAATACAGCTGGTTGGCAAATAATAAAAAAGGCTACACTTTTCAATCGTTCATGAAAGATTTACTAGGTTTCAGTTTGCTGGCCATTTTTGGATTGGTATTTCTTTTATGGGTCATTGGAGTAGAAAATACCAGCCAACTCGTTTCTTATTTCTTTATTCTCACTTCAATTATTACGCTCCCACACGCCATCACCCTTGATCAATTTTATAAAGTCATAAAGAAGCAAAACAAAAGACTAGTTGAAACTATCTAGTTATCTCTTTCAAACTTTGTGTAAGGCGATTCCAGATCTCATCGATCCAGTTTTCATGTTCTGGCTTCATTAGAGCGGATCTAAGGCATATCAAATACTCATTATCGATTTTAAAATCTGAATCACTTAGTTTTTCGGTTGGATATTTATAAAGAGAGAGATACAGCTGATTATTTTCTGCTTGCTTAAAGAGTTTATGGGCTCGTTCGCTCATTTCGCTGATCTTCTTCCCATTGATTGCCCACACCACAATGTCGGTTTCTGGCTTCACAATAGGAATGAATTGATCACTTTCATATAACCTTTGATAAAGGTTAATGGCCGCACTCCTTGATTTTGAAAGATCTTTAGCAAAATCGCCTCCTTTGATTGGTGGTAACAATTGATGAGTAGCCCAAAGTCCAACTGCAGAAGCTCCAGCCCTTGAGCATTCCAGGCTTATTTCTCCAAGATGTAATTCATCTGATGTAAAGTAAGTATATGGTGAGTCATGAATATAATATTTAGCCACTTGCGGGTCCTTAAAAAGAACACACCCACAGCCATACGGTTGAAGCCCATGTTTATGAGGGTCTATGACGATGCTATCAACCTGTTCTAAAACATTAAACTTTCCTATGGTATCACTTTCAAGGTTTTCGAGCAGTTTGAAATAACCACCATACGCTGCATCCACATGAATTCTAAACTTGTACGTTTCTTGCAGAGCTAGAATTTCAGGTAGCGGATCTACTGAACCTAATCCAGTAGTGCCCATAGTGCATACGACAGTTCCGATATCTTCGGTATTTAGTTTTTTCTCAAGTACGGTTAGGTCAATGATTCCTTTATGATCTGTTTCAATACTCTCAAATTGTATTTTTAGTACATCAGTAATCCGTTCATGCGTATAGTGTGCCTGATCTGATGCGATGATTTTTTTACCAGGATGAATTTGATCTGAAACCCAAAGAGCCTCCAGGTTGGCCATGGTCCCACCTCCTGTGAGATGACCCAGATGAGTTTCCCATCCAAACATTTGAGCTAAATCAGCTACCACCTCTTTTTCCATAGGTGAGCTTGCTTTGGACCCATCCATTGCATGGTTATTTGGATTAATCCACAATGTCATCATGTAAGCGGCCTTAGCAATAGGATGTGGTGGTTTAAGCATCTGTCCTGCAAAAAGTGGATGAAAATAGGGGTAGTTGTCCTGCATTTTCTCTGCAGTTTTTAGGATCACTTCTTCCATTTTTTGTAAATCGAAAGCGTGCTTGATACTGGGTAGGTCAAAACCTGATTCAAGCCTCCCTAGGGCTTTTAGTAATAATTGGATAGAATCCTTTTCAAACTGCATGGAGACTTCTTTAATGTTCAATCCATTCTATTTTCTCTTCGATGGGCTTTTTACTTACGATTTTATTAGAAGGTTCACAGTAACCCATATAGAAAAAACCGATACATCTTTCGTTTTCTTTAAGTTTTACCAACTCAGGTAAATATTGTGCAAGTTTTGGTGTACTCCAATAACCTCCTAGCTCATACTGAGCCAGCGTAACCCAAATATTTTGAACTGCACATGCAACGGATGCAATTTCTTCCCATTCCGGGACTCTTTCTTGTAAGTCCCTATGCAGAATAACTGCTATTACCGCTCCAGCCCTTTTGGTGTTGGTTTTGATTTTTTCATATTTGGATGAATTGAAATCTACCACAGTTTCACGATATTTTGTAGACAAGAACTCGCCCAATTTTACCTTTCCTTCGCCAGTGAATACTTTAAAACGCCAGGGTTCAGTAAGCCTGTGAGTCGGTGCATGATTCGCATTTATCAGCAGTTCATTCAGGATTTCCTTAGGGATTGGCTTATCGATATATTGCAAAGGATAAACAGACCTTCTTGTCCTTATGACCTCATTAATTGTACTCATTTATTAATCGTTGATTATGAAAAATAAATCTAAAAACATTCTCATTACCGGAGTGTCAACTGGTATAGGATATGATCTATTAAAGGTATTTAATGAAAATGGATACACTGTTTATGGTAGTGTGAGGAAAGGAGAAGATGCAGATCGATTGTTAGGTGAGTTTAGTCAAGGCTTTAAGCCGATCTTATTTGATGTAACTGATTTTATGGCAATTGAGAAAGCAGCGAAAAATCTAGAGGAGGAAATTGGTAAGGAGGGTTTGGGTGGTTTGATCAACAATGCGGGAATTGCTATAGCAGGCCCTTTTATAGATGTCAGTATTGAGGACTTCAAATATCAATTTGAAGTAAATGTATTAGGTATGGTCAAGGTTACACAATCATTTCTCCCACTACTGGGGGCAAGAGAGAATCATCCAGTATCACCTGGTAAGATCATCCAGATTTCCTCAGTTTCCGGACGGATGGGGATGCCGTTTGTTTCTCCATATGTAGGGTCAAAATATGCGTTGGAAGGAATTACAGAATCTCTGCGCAAAGAGTTGTTGCTTTATGGAATTGATGTGGTGCTTATAGAACCCGGTCCCATTAAAACTCCCATTTGGGATAAGTCCATGGAACCACTACTTGATAAATATAAAGACTCAGCTTACTATCGAATCATGAAACGCTCTCAGGAAAAGTTCATGGCTCCCTCCATTGAAAAGGCATACCCTTCATCAAAAGCTAGTAAGTTGATATTTAAAGAGTTTCAAAAACCAAAATCCAGAGCAAGACTGGTTATTGTTTCACAAAAATTCAAAAACTGGACCCTCCCAAAGATTTTACCTACCAGATTGCTAGATAAAGTTCTAGGGAAAGCACTAGGTTTAGTTAAAAAGTAAACTCGATAAAAATGAAATTTGGTAGTGTTGACAACCCAGAAGATATCGATTTTTCACTTCCTGATGATCATCACGATACAGAAGCAGTGCTTAAGAAGGGCGGAAACCTTAAAGAAGTTTTTATAGGTTGTGCAAAATGGAACAGACAAGACTTAAAGAAGTTTTATCCAAGAGGTACCAAGGATGAACTGGCCTATTATTCAACTCAATTCAACTCCATTGAATTGAATGCGACTTTCTATAATCATTTTAGAACCGAACAAATAGAAAAATGGGTCCATGCTACGCCTGATAATTTTAAATTTTTCCCTAAGGTTCATCGAATGATTAGCCATATTAAACGGCTGAATAATGTGGAGGAATCGATTGAGCGCTATGTGACCAATATTCGTGCATTTGGAGAAAAACTAGGGATGTGTTTTCTCCAGCTTCACGATAACTTCAAGCCGGTAAATATGGAGCGATTGATAACCGCTGTAGAGTACTGGCCTAAGGATATTCCTTTAGCCATTGAGCTAAGAAATACAGAATGGTTTAATGATGCAACGATCGCAAATGAGGTATATTCCTTGTTTGAGCAAAATGGTATTTCAAACATTGTAACAGATACTGCGGGAAGGAGAGATTTATTGCATATGCGATTAACCAATCCCTCCGTCTTTGTGAGATATGTAGGAGCAAATCATGAAAGTGATTACGCTAGATTAGATACCTGGATTAACAGGATTAAACAGTGGAGTGCCCTTGGGATGGAAAGGCTTTATTTCTTTGTTCATCAAAATTTGGAGAAGGAATCTCCTCTACTTACTGCACACTTAATCAAAAAGCTTAATCAAGAATTAGGGCTGGATTTAACCGTTCCGGTAGGTCAGGAATAAAAATCTATCCTGCGTTATTAATCCGCTTTACTGACCAATCGAAACTTGTCTAAGCTGGATTTAAGATTTGAAGATATCTTATTAAGTATTTTGGACTTATTAGCAAAATTGGTCATGCCAGAAGACATTTCTGAAGCAGAAGCTGCAACTTCCTCTGTTCCTGATGCTGTTTGCTCTGCAATTACTACGATGGATTCAGTGATAGAAACAACATTTTTGATCTTCTCCGCCTGGTCATTACTCAATTTTTGAATCTGTTCAGAAAACTCAAGAGTTTCATTGGAAGATTTCGCAATGTCCACAAATACTTCGGAAGCTTTTGAAGCGGCTTCTACTCCTTTTTCTACACCCTGTGTCATGGAAGACATCATATTCATGGTCTTCTCTGTATCCTGACTTACTTCCGTGATTATCTTCTCGATTTCTTTTGCTGAATTTCTTGAGTCCTCTGCCAGTTTCCTGATTTCTTCTGCCACAACAGCAAACCCTCTTCCTGCATCACCAGCTTGAGCTGCTTCAATCGCTGCATTTAGCGCTAAAAGATTTGTCTGGGATGCGATTTCAGCAATCACACCTAAAACTCTTTCTATTTCGTTTGAGCTGGCTGAGAGTTTCTTCATGGCTTGGTTAGTAGAATCGGAAACACTTCTGATCTCGTTAATGCTCTGTGTTACATTACCTACCATTTGAGATCCTCGCTCACTGTCTATTACGCCCTTTTTGGCCGCACTATAAATTGAATTAGAATTAGATGCCATCTCGTTGGCACTTGTAAGAATATCTTCAACCAGGTGAGAAGATTCATCAACTTTGGCTACTTGATTCTGTGCTCCGCTGCTCATCTGAGCTATTGCACTTGCTATTTCCCCCGTATTTGTGCTCATCTCTTCTCCGGATGTCAACATTTCAGAAGATGATTCGTCTATAACGAGTACAGTCTTAGCAATATTACCAAGTAGATCATTTAGGTTATTTAGCGCAAAGTTCATACTGTTGGCTAATTTGAGCACTTCACCTTTTGCCTCTAAATCATATCGTTTGGTAAGGTCACCGTCTGCCATGTTAGCTAAGATGGATTCTATAGTCTTGAAAGGAATAGTAACAGATTCAAAAAGCATGTTAATCGAGGAGGCTAATTCCATCCAAGCACCTTCCTTGTTTTCAAGAGAAAGCCGACTATTGAATTTACCTTCCTCCGCCACGGTGGTAACAATTTCGTTCGTTTCGTCAATGGCAGATTTCAGATTGTCTTTCATAGAAAGTAGCGACTTACCCAATACATCATCTTCGCTGAGTAATTGATGCTCCACGTTTAAGTTCCCTTTCCCTATTTCCTCCGCAAAAGAAGCAGTACTTATTAGTCCTGCTTTAAGCTTATTTACTGATCGGGTCATGTAACCAATCTCGTCACCAGTTTCTCTTAATTCAACATCAGGAAATTGTCCTTTACTTAACGCTTGGATGATATTGTTTAATTTATGTATGGGCTTTACAATTGAACGAGTAGTTAGAATTGTCGTACCTATTCCCAACCCAATGGCCAGGATTCCCATTAAAAGAATGAGTCTTTCGACACGATCGAATGAGTTGAATTTCTCTTTAATCAGGTTTTGAGACTCTGCTTCTACTTTGCTGATATTACTAATGAGTTCTTTTTCAATGGAACTTAGTGGTTCAGTGATTTCATCGTCTAACAGAGGGATTAACTCAAAAAGTAAAAAATCATCTTCGTATGCAGCATCGGTGTTAAGAGCATTTTTTAGCTGATTGATAGCCGGGATAATTCTATCATAAGCTTCAAAATTTGATAGTACTTCATTGGTGCTTGTATCTGGCCAATTTTCGATTAATGAAATGACCTCATTTTTTAGCTCAGGATAATCAACTTCCAATATATCTATTAAGGCTTTTTTATCATCAGGATTTGGTAGATACATCCAATTAACTGCTAAGTCATTGGTGCTACTCACCATATCTCTGAAATCTTTCAAATTAGTGGTTAACGGATAATACCTAGTAGTAATTAAATTATCAACCTTTCTACTTGACCTAAAACCAACCAGACTAGCTGTTGCGCTAATGGTTGCCAGAATGATTACGAGGAGATTAGATAGAGCAATTTTACGTGCGACACTAAAGCTGCTAAAAAAGGATAATACTTTGCGCATGATTTGAATAGTCTGAGCAAAAGCTTACGTCAAGCTTTAATGCTATTGGTTAAACTCTTACGAATTTAATTAATAACATTAGCAACTGATAGAAGTCTTTCTGGTGCTTTTACTCCAGAGGCATCTAGCGCTGTTTTATTGATCGTGAATTTTAGTTTATTACCTTCCATGTAAAATGAAATTTCAGATCCCTCAGTCACCATCTTGCTATTTTCAGTTACAAGCACAATTGGTGCATTTCCAATTTTTGATTGAATTGAATTGAAATTTTTGGTTTGAGATTCAGGTAAGAAAATTAGTTGACAATCACTTACCGGATCACTGGCGGTCATCTGTTTAATTGAAGTATTCGGATACTTTTCCGCCAATATAGTTAGTTCATCAATAACCTTAGAATTACCGATGACTCCAATTTTTATGTTGTTTTGGCTCCATTCCATTTTATTGGCAAAATTGAGTAAGTAGAGGGCTTGAAATTTTGGAACCTGCGCAATCGTTGTGTTTGCACAAAATAGAAAAACAACCAGTGAGAAATAAGAAAGTGTTTTTTTCATTTTATCAAAAGATAATATTGTTCGAATTTATCTTTTGCTAATTAATCAGTTACAATATTTCGACCAACAGCTTATGAAGGCTCATTGAATTGAAATATTTGGTTAGTTATCCGTTTGAAGGCATGACTT
This sequence comes from uncultured Roseivirgaceae bacterium, assembly GCA_964459925.1. Classification (GTDB taxonomy): domain Bacteria; phylum Bacteroidota; class Bacteroidia; order Cytophagales; family Cyclobacteriaceae; genus Ekhidna. Next base: position 14,497 of record CAYWOQ010000052.1, on the reverse strand, counting down.
CATTCCTGCTTATTCAAAGCGAAGATGTTTCACTGATTCTCCGGAGTTTATAAGCTCAGACAAGGAATCTATTCCAATATCTATATGTGATTCCACATATTGAGCAGTAACCTTTTTATCACTTTTTTCTGTCTTAACACCATCTGGTTGCATTGGGTTGTCAGATACTAACAATAAGGCGCCATGAGGGATTTTATTACTAAACCCGACAGTAAATATTGTGGCGGTTTCCATATCAATAGCAGAGGCTCTAATTTCCCGAAGGTATTCCTTAAAGGAAGTATCATGCTCCCAGACTCTTCGGTTAGTGGTGTACACCGTTCCTGTCCAGTAGTCTAACCCTTTTGCTTTGATCACATGAGAGACAGCTCGTTGGAGACGAAAAGAGGGTAGAGCAGGGACTTCAGGTGGTAAGTAATCATCGGAGGTACCTTCTCCTCGAATTGCAGCTATTGGAAGGATTAAATCGCCTAAGTTATTTTGCTTTTTTAGACCGCCACATTTTCCCAGAAAAAGAACCGCTTTTGGCATGATGGCTGATAGCAAATCCATACATGTTGCTGCCATCGCACTTCCCATTCCAAAATTGATGATCGTGATGTCTCCATGCGTGGCAGTTTGCATAGCTCGCTTTCTTCCTTTCACCGCTACACCAAATTTTTCAGCGAAAATATCTACATAATTATGAAAGTTGGTCAACAGGATGTATTGTCCAAATTCATCCAACTCTGTCCCTGTATACCTTGGCAACCAATCATTAACGATTTCTTCTTTGTTGTTCATGGTTGCAAAAGTAGCAGAGCCAATAAACTTTCGTTTTATGAATTAATCATTGGCTTTTAGCTAAGGTTCTCCATCATGGATATCATCGATCTCACCATTTTCAGACAATAAAATAGCAGCTCCACGCGTGCTTTCGAATTGGGAGAAGATGATCACCATCACAACCGTAATGGGGGTACTCAGTAGCATACCGGTTATTCCCCAGATCTGTCCCCAGATGATGAGTGCTAGAATGGTCACCAATGGACTTAGATTTAATGATTTACCCATCAGTCTTGGTTCTAATACGTTCCCGATGAACCATTCGACTACCCCCAGACCAGCCAGTATAATAACAAAAGGCCTAATCTCTCCGAACTGTACTAAACTAAAGAAGGCGGGAAAAAGTGTAGCAATTAAGGATCCAATGGTTGGAATATAATTGAGTGCAAACATTAGGAAGGCCCAAAAGAAGGCAGCATCTACACCCATGATTAGTAAAAAGATGTAACCAACAAATCCTGTGAGAAGGCTTACATAGGTCTTTAACCTGATATAGTCACTGGAGGCGTCATTAATGCGGGACAGAATGGTAGATGCTTTTTCGTACTTTTCATCACTGCCAAATAGCTTTCTGATCTTGGTCGATAGGCTGGCTTCTTCCGTGAAAATGAAGGCTGCATACAGAATAATCATGATAAAATCACCAAGTGCACCAGACAAGGCATCTGCTATATTTCCAAGAATAGAAGTATAATCGAATGTCTCTATGGACTCAGATATCTGCTGAGTCAGATCAACCTGTAACGTTTGGTTTAGTAATGCAAGTACCTTCTCAAGATTTTGGGTGTAGGCATCACTGTTCTCTAGAATAGATGTAATGTTCCTGGTAATTAGCCCGGAGATTAAACTCAATCCAAGAAACACCAGCGCAAATACAAAAGTATTGATTAGCCAGTTGGGTACCTTCTGTTTAAGTAAGGGAATTCTATGTAATAAGTTTTTAAAGTATCTGCTTAAAAACCACAGCACTACCCCATACACAAATGGAATTAATATGCTCTTAGCAAGGATAAGTAGAGTAAGAACACCTCCAATTCCGATGAGAGAGTAGGCAAGTTTTTTCATCTGATAAAGGCTAAAATGATGATTTAATAAATATTGGATGAAGATAGGGAAAAAATAAAAAGGTCAACCAATTCTGGTTGACCTCTCAGCATGTTACCGCGTTTAGGTCTTCTAGAGAGCTACGTTGTTGATTTCATACCGATTCTTCATGTCAAGTATCTGACTTCTGACGAATGCAGCTTCTTTGCTGCTTTCTTTATATTTCATCGCCATTTCAGCGTTTTCTATGGCTTTGTCCCATTCTTGTTTGAGGTAATAGGCCAAGGCCAGGTTGACGTACAAGTTAGGGGCCAGCTTACGATGTATTCTTGCCTTTTTGTCTTCAAAGTCTGCTTCCTGTAAGGCGGTTTCCCAAATTATTATTGCTTCGGACAATTTTGACATGTAGCTTTCCACTGCTTCTTTATTGTCAAAGACGTTCCTGAAGGAGTTGGCTTGCTCAGTAGTCATCTCTTGACAAGCTTCTGTAAACAATTGAGTAGCCTTATTTAGGTCATCATAATTTAACTTGTTGTTAGTCTTGTCATTAGCAATGATCCACTCTTTGATGTACAGTGGGTAACCGTATTGATTCATTAAGTGAGACCTGCAAAATTTCAGGAACTTGGTGATTTGTGTTTCAAAAAAATCAATTTCAAACTTTGCCTTGTAGTTGGCTTCTAGTTCAGATTGGGAAGTGAAGCTTCCGGCACCCAGATTATTGGCGTATTCGATATCACCCAGCCAGATATTGTATTCCTTTTCAGGATCAAAATAGAGGGAATCGTAAATGATTTCACCTGCTTTTGAAGTGACTGTAAACCTTGCACCGAATGTGTATTTGATATCATAATAGTAGCAAGTAGTTTGAATTTTCTGTTTATTTTCAAAGAAGGTACATTCTTTCTTATACAGTTCTTTGTTCAGTGTTTGGGGCTTTGTAAAAGTTACATTCAAGCGGATATCCGCATCTTCAGAGACTCTATCGTATCCATGAAGGATGAGAAAATCTCGCTCGGATTCTTCCACACTTCCATAGTTCGTATTGCTTCCACTTTCAATCCAAACAGCAGGTTTATTCAGTTTGATGTACTTAAAATCTATTCCTTCCGCATCAATGGTGGAGGAATAGGTCGTTAGCTCTTCAGGTAACGGATCCAAGGGAAAGTAACGCATATTCATGTTGATCTTTTCCTTTTTATACCCTTGAGAAAAAACACAAATTGTAATAGCTAAAAATAGCAGGGATAAGAGATTTTTTAGTGGCATGATGATGAGATTGGGTTATTAACTACCAATAAAGGAAAACCAGTGTAGATAAACGAAGAGATAGGTTATCCTGATCAATGATTTTCATCATAATTAAGATAGTATGTAGTGGTTTACCTCCCTGTTTTTTTGTGATATCACTGAAGCATACTCAACATGAATAATCGCATCAATTCCGATGACTAAACTCATTATTTGAGAAAATACACCTCTGTATTTTTAAGAAAACAACATTAACCTCCATGAAATTTTCTAATCGAATCCAAAACCTGGGGACTGAAACAGCCTTTAAAGTTTCAGCTGAGGCAGCTGCTTTTGCAGCCCAGGGAAATACCGTTTATCCATTCCATTTGGGAGATATGAATATGCCAACACCCCAAAACATTTCTGATGCAATATTTAGAGCGATTAAAGATGGTAAAACAGGTTATTGCCCGGCTGCAGGTATTGAACCATTAAGAGAGGCCCTGGCAGAAAATATTAATCAAAGTCATTTTACAAACTACCGAGCCGAAAACGTAGCGGTACAGCCTGGAGGTAAACCGGTTATCGGAAAGTTTATTATGGCCATGATGAACCCGGGTGACGAGGTATTGTATCCAAATCCAGGATATCCGATTTATGAGAGCCAGATTGAGTTCCATGGAGGAGTGGCTATACCTTATGCCTTTGAGCCTGGGAAAGACAATTTCATTCTGGACATTGAAGCCATTGAAAAACTAATTACACCAAAGACCCGGATCCTGATCTTTAACAATCTCCAAAATCCAAGCGGGGCAGAATCTTCAGCGGAAGAGATGAAAAAACTGGCTGAAATTGTGGTAAAACATGACCTCTTGGTACTTGCAGATGAAGCATATTTCGACATTCGTTATGCTGGAACATCAGGTTCCATTGTTTCTTTTCCGGGAATGGAAGAACGTACAGTTATTCTCTACACCTTTTCGAAAAAGTATGCCATGACAGGATGGCGATTAGGAGCTGCGATTGGAACGGCAGAAATTATTTCCATCATTGCTAAAATCAATGTGAATGATGAGTCGTGTACCAATCACTTCGTTCAATATGGTGGTTTGGAGGCACTTACAGGTGACCAATCCGGATCTCAGGCGATTATGGAAACTCTTAAAGTACGAAGAGATTTAGCCGCTGATTTGCTAAACGATATTGAGGGAATTAAGTGTTTTAAACCTAACGCTACTTTCTACTTGTTCCCTGATGTTACAGAAGCGATGGCTAATTTAGGAATTGCCGATTACGAGACCTTCAGAAAAGAGGTATTGCATCATACCGGAGTTTCTTTCTGCACAAGGCAACACTTTGGTAGAGCTCAAGCGAATGAACTGGAGAAGTATGTTCGTTTCGCCTATTCGGGAATTGATTTACAGCAAATAGAAAAGGGATTTGGACAACTTAAATCCTATCTTGAACAGAAAGAAGTGTTATCCTGATGAGCAATGTCTATATAACGCGTAACATCCCGGAGGCCGGAATAGAGCATCTGAAGAAATACTGTGATACGGTTGAGATCAATCCTGACGACCGAGTATTAGCACCTCATGAGTTAAAAGAAAAAGTGGCAGGAAGAGATGCAGTTCTATGCTTACTCACAGATAACATTACAGATGAGGTCTATCAAGCGGCTGGATCGCAGTGTAAGATTTTTGCCAACATGGCTGTAGGATTTAATAACCTGGATTTGGAAGCGGGTAAAAAGCGAAACATTATTGTTACAAATACACCTGGTGTTCTGGATGATGCTACAGCAGATATGGCGTGGGCCTTGCTATTCTCCACGGCTCGTAAGATTGTAGAAAGTGATGCCTACATGCGTAGTGGGAAATGGGAAGGCTGGGGCCCTCTTCAGTTTATAGGCCAGGACATCACCGGTAGAACCCTTGGTATAATTGGGGCAGGGCGCATCGGTACCAACTTTGCCATGAAATCCATGGGCTTTAATATGCAGGTACTATACAACGACGTAAACCAAAATAAGGAGTTAGAGGATAAGCTAGGGGCTAGAAGGGTGTCGATGGAAGAATTGCTTCAGAAATCTGATTTTGTATCGCTGCACGTTTTTCTATCGCCAGAAACGACGCATTTGATTGGGGAAGAAGAGTTAAAGCTGATGAAAAAATCAGCGATTCTGATTAACTCAGCCAGGGGGCCAATTGTAGATGAACATGCGCTTGTAAAAGCCTTACAAAGCAATGAAATTGGAGGGGCGGGACTGGATGTTTTTGAGTTTGAGCCAAAAGCTGTAGAAGGGTTATTGGCGTTGAAGAATGTGGTGGGCTGTCCTCACATTGCGAGCGCGACGTATGAGACCCGTAACAATATGGCATTGATTGCGGCTAGGAATATTACAGAAGTTTTGGCTGGAAGGCCACCATTGAATCAGGTAAATTAAAGTCCTCTGAAAGAAACAAATTGGGACTTTTAAATGGAATTTGGCCGATAAGCCATGAAGGAATGAATCGGATGCCGCTGAAATACTTGGTACCGAAAGTGCTAAGATGATGGAATGTGTTCCATTCTGGTAGTTGCTTTAATGCCGACATCCCTGATTATTTCTTTCCATCTAATGGTCATATCAACAATTAGTTTAAAGTTTGCTCCTCGTTTTAAATACTTTATCGCGTATGCTAGATGCATTATTGCATGCACATCGAATCAAACCCTCACCTGTGGTGCCATTTGATCTTACTGAAGCTATCCCGCTCGATTTTAGTCAAGACAATGAGGCGTTAGCCTGTATAGACTTAAATGATGAGGAAGTATTCCATCGATTCGTTTTTGATCAAATCTCTAAAGGGACGGTAGGCATTGGTGGGTATGGAGAAGTGAGGACCATGTACAGCAGAAGTAGCCTTTTCGAAGGAGAAGAGCCCAGAACCATTCATCTGGGAGTCGACCTGTGGGCGCCAGCTGGGACACCTGTATTTGCTCCATTAGCTGGTCGCATCCATTCGTTTGACAACCGGGCTTTTCATGGCGATTATGGCCCTGTGATCATACTGGAGCACTTGCTTGGTGAGCGAATCATATACAGCCTATACGGTCATCTATCGAAAGCATCTTTGGTAGGAAAAGCGGTCGGGAAACCCATTGAAAAAGGAGCGCAGTTTGCCTGGCTAGGTAAGTACGAGGAAAACTTTCACTGGCCGCCACACCTGCACTTTCAGCTCATGTGGGATATGGAGGGATACGCAGGAGATTATCCGGGTGTCTGCAAAGCAAGTGAACAGGAACGTTATTTGGCGAATTGTCCGGACCCCATTGGGATTTTAGGTGGACCCTTGATCGCTAAATAAACTGTCTATGTTTAACTATAAATCATCACCTCTTTTATCTCGATCTTAGCAAAAAAATCAGGGCCTTCTTTATTTGTACCAACTGAGGGATTATGCATATGCTTGACCATCCAAGTTTCGCTTTTGATCCTCTATTTGGGGCTCTCAAATCCAACTGGAGCGGTCAATTCGTCTATCCCATTACTTCACCGCTGTTACTCAGACCCCACCCAGGTTCCATGAAACCCCAAGGGAATCCGATGCGGGAGCACAGCAGTGAATGTGTGTGAGAGGTCGACTGCCTGATAACCCCGCAACTCAGTTTGCCGCGTAGCTCCATTGTATACAGGAAGTATCAATAGTCCCTCATCTTCTGCATCACCCGTTGGGATAAACATCGGTTCCCCGGGGAGGCATCCCTGTAAGGATAAAAAGTGGGTGTCCGCAGGATGCTTCAGGTCCAGCTTCAGCAAGCCATCCAAAAGGGGCGAGGCCTCGTCATTGATGAGTGGAGCGGCAATGCCCCACGCATATCGATAATTGCTTCCTTGCACGTGGGGATGGTGCATCGGAAATTCCATGCCATAATGGGCGATTTTCTCCTTCCGAACTTCGCCGCTCTTGAGATTCAGCATGTATCGGGTAGGGGTGAAAGGGGTCAGCTCTTCTACCTCGCCATTGAGAAATGCCTGCATCGATTCGGAGCTTGGCCAGTCGGAAAGCATCAGGCCATCCACAATGAGCTGTTCACCCGATCTGTAGCCGTTGATGAAGTGAAAGAGGAAGGCAAAGTCGGTCTCAAACACCCGGGATTGATAGTTTTTGTCGAGCACAAGGATTTTTACGCGCTCGTTTTTTATTGCTCGCATGGAGTCTGCTGGCGTCGCTAGCCCCATAAACGATCGGAGAAGATCGAATTTAACTGGGGTTAGAAAAAAGATCTTGTCACCTTCAGCGGTCAACACAAAATCGTGAGTAAAGTGCAGCTGCTGCAGTGGAGTGACGTGAGCGATTCGGGCCGAGCCCTCAGTCGATACTTCGTAATGTACGAGGCGGTTTTTGATGCCCGATGCAGTTCCAAAATTGTGGAGTGTGCCATCACGAGCGATCTTGGGGTGTGCACTGAAAGGCAACTCCGGAGCAATCCGCTTGTCGAGGGTCGAAAAAGTATTGATCAGCGTGCCTTCATAGTCAAACCGACCCAGGGTTTCCAGGGTATCCGGATCTATTTCGTGAGGAAGACCGCCTTCCCAAAGAGCTAGAAGTTTGCCGTTATGATGCACCAAGCTGGTATTCGCTACATTTTTGAAGTTCATGTCCAGGAAGTTGGTCCGTAGGCCACCGGGCTTATTCGTCCCGAATCCGCGAAACATAAATTTGCCGCTGGCTTTTTCCTGCTTCCACTCTCTGGTTTCCACATACTTGTTGGAATAAGATACCGCACCGTTTCCGAACCTAAAGGCACAGACCATCCCGTCCCCATCAAAGAGATGATTGTATTTAATGCCATAATGCTGAAAACGACCGTTTCCGTTGCGGAAAAGCGTCCCGGAGAGCTGGGAAGGAATCGCTCCCTCAGTAACCTGCAACGGATAGTCGCTGAATTCTTTTTCTACGATTTGAGCATCAGCAAAATACGACTTTAATAGTTTCATCAGCAATCCTTTACTATGTAACCAGTCAACAAGTTGGAAGTTTATTGAAAGGTGAGACGGTGATCGAATTAATTAGTGTTCGGAGCGCTCGGCCGGGGTGGAGAGATTACTCATACGGACAAGCCTGCCTCAACACGCTTCATTTCAACCCTCAACTCGGGTTCTGTCCAAATTATAAATAAAAAAGCTGCACTAGGCAGCTTTTAGTGTGGAGTCGGAGGGATTCGAACCCTCGTCCAGCTAAGGAAACCATAAACCTTCTACATGCTTAGTCATTCTTGTTTTATCTCATATCTGCAGCTGGTGAACAACAACCTACTACAAATACCAGTCGCTAAATTTCATCTATGATCCACGACACTACCTTAGACTATTCCTTATTATGACACCCCAACTTCCGCTCTCAAGGACAAAGAGTGGTGGGATGTGGCCCGGGAACCCTTTGGGGCTCAACCGATTATGCCTGTAAATTTCGACTTTACGTCAAAATTAGGCTGCCATAGCGTAGTTAGACTCGCCAATTATAATTGTGAATGAATTGATCAAGTGTGCTCATTCAACACCCTGCATGCTAGCGTATGCTTTGCACTTCCTGTCGATTCCAGTCGACCCCAAAAATTTTTAATCCGAAACTTTATTTCAGATTTGTTACAAAGTTAAGCATTACTTAAACGAATCATAAGACATCAAATATGCTAGAATCGTTCAGGCGTTTTTGGATTTAATTTTCAGAAGAATAGGCTCCTCATTATCTTGCTGACTCAATGGAAAATTTTGTGGTATCGGCGCGGAAGTACAGACCTCTCGGTTTCGAGGAGGTGGTAGGGCAGGAACATATCACTACAACCCTAGAGAATGCCATCAAATCCAACCACCTGGGTCAAGCGTTACTATTTTGTGGACCAAGAGGTGTAGGTAAAACTACTTGTGCTCGAATCTTAGCCAAGACCATCAATGGGTTTGAGAATCAGGGTGCCGAAGGAACGGCCAATTTCAATGTCTTTGAGCTGGATGCTGCTTCCAATAATTCCGTGGACGATATCCGTAACCTGATTGATCAGGTACGCTATCCACCACAGGTTGGGAAATACAAAGTGTACATCATTGATGAGGTACACATGCTCTCCACTCAGGCCTTTAACGCTTTTCTGAAGACATTGGAGGAACCACCCGATTATGCGATTTTCATTCTTGCCACTACAGAGAAGCATAAGGTGATTCCTACGATTCTTTCCAGGTGTCAGATTTATGATTTCAATCGAATCGAGGTTATTGATATCGTCAAGCAGTTAGAAAAAATCGCGTCAAGCGAAGGCATCGAAGCAGAGCAGGAGGCCCTGCACCTGATCGCTCAAAAAGCAGATGGAGCACTGAGGGATGCCCTTTCCATTTTTGACTTGATCACCACCTTTTCTTCGGATGGCAAGATCACCTATCAGGACACAATTAAGAACCTACATATTCTTGACTATGACTACTACTTTCGTTTAGTAGATGATCTTTTAGCAAAAAATATGGCAGGAACTTTACTGCTGTTTGACGAAATCCTAAGAAATGGGTTTGATGGAAATAACTTTTTGAATGGATTCCAGCAACATCTACGAAACCTGTTAATAGCTAAGGATGAGAAAACTGTAGGATTATTAGAGGCGGTTGATGCGTTGAAAGAGCGATACCTTTCACAAGCATCTCATTGCAGTCCATCGTTTTTGCTTTCTGCATTAAATATCTCCAATCAATACGAATTGAATTATAAGCAAAGTAAGAATCAACGCCTTCATGTCGAACTTTGCTTAATGAAGCTTTCCCATCTTTCGGATGCACTTTCGCTCAGCTCCTTAGAAAATGGAGCAAAAAAAAAAGGTTAACCAATGACTCAGCGACCCACGAGTCAGAAGTTGACGCTCCAAGTGAGAAAGAATTAGTTGACACCCAAAGTCAAAAAGAAAATATGACTGTCTCAGAACCGGAGACACCAAAAGTTGCTACGCTAAGAACTCCAGTTGATGTAAATAAGCCACGTGAAACGCCAAGTATTTTCGGTAGAAAAAAGGAGAAAGTGGAGAGTGAACAGGAGAAACAAACCATATTGGACAAGGCTGCGGAACCCTTCACAGCGGAAGAATTACAAGCTGCATGGCACCGCTTTGGTACGGAGAAAAGTAATGTGGGGGATACCGATCGGTTGATATTGAATCGGGAGTTGGAGAAAGGGAAAGAACATTCTGTGGTTATTCACTTGGCCAGTCAATTGGAAGTAAGCTTTCTTGAAAAATTGGAAGTGGAACTGATTCAATTCCTTCGAGCAGCTTTAAAGAATGACCACATTACCCTGACAAGGGAAATCAAACAAGAACAAGAATCGAAAAAACTATATACGAGCAAAGACATCTATGAGCATATGGTGAAAGAGAATCCACAACTAAAAGAATTGAAAGATCGGCTGGGCTTGGATTTTGATTATTAAAGCATGAAATACCATTTACGAAACTTTGAGAATAATTTTCAGATCGTCAGTTCACTAGGCTGGATACTCATTTTTGTGTCCCTGATCTTTATTGTTACGAAAGGAATGTTTGGCTTTCTTCTCTTTTTACTAATTGGGGTCTTGTTGGTTTGGTGGCAGCTTAGAGGAGGAAGAATTATTGTTGATACCCAAGCAAAGACCATAAAATCAGGTAAGCTATTGCATCAAATGAAGCAGCCTGATAGGATTTTCATGAACAAGCAGCGCTTTTCTCAGAATGTTAACTCAAGGGTAAACACCATGAATGTTCACTTGCATTTTTATAAAGCGTACTTAGAGGATGGAGATGATAAAATTCTTCTTTCATCTAACAAAAAGGAAGAACGTGACTGGAAAAAATTGGAACAGATTTCAAAAGATTTAGACATTCCTTTGGTTAGGAATTATTGATTCTCCCCTTCAAATACTTTCAGTTCCTGACCTGAATCGAGGTTGAAATTTTTCATGCCATTTAGGTCCATCACTTCATCTACCGTCATGTTGTACTTTCGTGATATTGCGTATAATGTCTCTCCCGGTTGTACAGTATGAGTAATGATATTTTTATCTTCGGATGCCTCTTCTATAGGTGCCTTTACCTGAATGTTTTGACCAATACTGATGGCATCCGGATTTGGTAGTTCATTCCACCGCAATAAATCATCTACTTTCACTTCATACAATCTTGAGATCGCAAAGAGGGTTTCGCCTTTTGCAACCGTGTGGATCTTCACTTTTCTTCGTTCTTCTGAGCTATCGACTACTGGAACCACAATCGGTTCTACTTCTTCCTCTTCTTCTAATGTGGAATCATCGATTAGCTCACTTGGTTGCATAACAGCAGTTTTCTCTGAAGTAGGAGGTGCTGCAGGTTTAGTGGAACGGGTCTTATCAGAAGAATTTGCGATCAGGGATTTTTTATCTACGTATTTGATTGGCTCCTTCTTAGGTCTTTTTTTCTTCAGCCATAACACGCGTCCCGGTTTTAAATCTGACGCAGCAGCCATGCGGTTCTTTTTGAGTAGACTAGACTTCCGAATACCATACTGCTGAGAGATGGACCAGATAGACTCTCCATCTTGAACTGTATGGTATTCAACTTGTGACCATCCTCTCTTCTTCCTTATAAAGTAAAATTTATTCGGAACGATTTTCTGACCATCAGAGAGGTCATTATACTTGGCGAAGGCTTTTTCACTCAATCCTGCTCTTGCTGAAATCGTCGATATATCATCCGATTTTTTTGATAGCATCGCAGGTATTTCATTGATTGGGATAGTTGTAGATCCATCTGCAAGTTTGGTTCCTGGGGTCAATTCTGTGGTGTATTTTTTTTCTTTTGGCTTAGCGATTTTTTGAGGTTTTTCCCTTTGGTTGGAAGCAACCATATGCTTAGGCTTAGGGCCTGTTTTTGGAATCAACACATGATAGGTTTTATCTTCAGGGACTCGTCCGCGTTTCAACCATTTATTGTATTTCTTCAATTCCTCTACATCTACTTTTTCATCTCTGGCAATTTGTTCCAATGATTTTCCTCCTGCATTTGTGATCACATCCAGCCAAACTCCCTCAGAATGTGGTCTGCCAACGGCTGGTGAAAATGCAACCACATGAGCAATGAATTTTTTTAAATACCAATAGGTATTGGTTGTCACATTTAATCTTTTACTGCCATAGTTTCGAGTATCTGTATGTGCTTTTGCTCCTGCTGCTCCAGCCTGATAGGCGATTACCGCATAGGCCCAATTGTCAAAGAAAAAATTGTTGGTTTTGAAGTATTTGGAGGAGCCTCGTGAGGAGGAAACGATGTTGAGGCGTTCATCTATCTGACGATCGACCCGAAGACCCACTTCCCTTCCCGTAAAATCTTTGAATTGCCAGAAACCTACTGCATTCGCCGAAGAAACAGCATCTGAAATCAAAGCGCTTTCCTGGATGGCCAGGAATTTAATTTCATCCGGAATGCCTCCTTTTCTATGCTCCTGCTCTATCAAGGGGGAATAGAGGTTCATTCGATCAACCAGTATATTGTAGTAGGTTTCACTTTGTGTTAAACGATCCACGTCTTTCTGGATCTGGCGCCTGGCACTTTCGTTGATGGAAAGTTTTACATCTCCAATCATCAGTTGACTCGGTACCGTTTGAGCTTGGCAGATTACTGAAATCAGTAAACCATATACACTAACTAACCTTCTCCAATTTCCAACCTTTAACCTCATAGCTTTCTTAAAATCATTAATCCATCCCTAATTGGGAATAAAACGTTCTGAACCCTTGAATCTTGATGGACTTTATCATTAAATGAACGAATAGATTCAGTAGCTCCATCTTTTTTGGAATAGTCTGATACTTTTCCACTCCAGAGTACATTGTCAGCAATGATGATTCCACCAGTATGTACGTTCTCGATGATCAAATCAAAATAGTTGGCATAGTTTTCTTTGTCTGCATCAATAAATACCAAATCCCATTTTGTATTTAAGGTGGGGATAATATCGATTGCATTTCCCACCTTCATTTCAATTTGATGGCTATGCCCGGAAGCATCGAAATACGATTTTGTCCGGATGGCTAATTCCTCATTATTGTCAATCGTAATTAGTTTTCCATTAGGTTGAAGTCCTTCAGCAAGGCACAATGCCGCATAACCTGTGTACGTCCCAATTTCCAGAATAGTGGTTGGATTAACCATATGTGAGAGCATGGACAAAATCCTACCCTGAAGATGGCCTGAAAGCATTCGGGGTTTTAAAACATGGAGGTGGGTTTCCCTATTGATTTTTTGCAATAAATCGGATTCGGGCTCGGAGTGATCTTCGATATATTGCTGAAGATCTTCAGGGAGAAATTCCATGACTGCAAAGATAGGTTGTTACGGGAGAAATGCTATTTCTCTATTTAATAAAATCGCTAGACTTCTTTATCCATCAAGTCGGTCACCACATGGTATCTAGGATCATCTACCGATGTTTCGATGATTTCATCAAATATTGGACTTGCTTTATAGAGGATTGTTTTACACTCCGGACTTAGATGCGTGAGACGGATCTCTTTTCCAGCTTCTTTGTACTTATTTGCTAGGGCAAAAATGGCCTCAATTCCGGAATGGTCACTTACTCTTGATTCTATAAAGTCTAGCTCCACACGATCCGGATCTTCAGCAATGTTAAACTTAGAATTGAAACTTTGAACCGATCCAAAAAATAAGGGACCCCAGATTTCATAGACTTTCGTGCCATTTTCCTTGAGGTGTTTTCTTGCTCTGATCATAGTAGCGCTTTGCCACGCAAAGACCAATGCAGACATGATAACACCTACAATGACAGCAATGGCCAGATCCTGCCAGACGGTAACTGCAGAAACAATGATTAGCACGATGGCATCTGCTAACGGAATTTTATTCATGATACGGAAGCTACTCCATGCAAATGTTCCAATCACTACCATAAACATGACACCTACTAATGCAGCTATTGGTATTTGTTCAATAAGTGGAGCACCAAAAAGAATGAAACTAAGTAAGGCAATAGCAGCAACAAGTCCGGACAGTCTACCTCTACCACCTGAGTTTACATTGATGATGGATTGACCAATCATGGCACAACCACCCATGCCACCAAATAGTCCATTTAACATGTTGGCACCTCCTTGTGCTACACATTCTCGATTTCCACTTCCACGGGTATTTGTAAGATCATCTATTAAATTCAATGTCATCAACGATTCAATCAAGCCAACAGCAGCTAAGAGAAAAGCAGTAGAAATGATTAATCCCCAATGTCCTGATAGCGTATTAATCAACGAGAAAATTTGGTAAGCTTCCTTGTAGTCCATTTCCTCCTCCGTCTCGGATAAACCCGGATTATTCAATAGAATAATCAAAAGGTGGGCTAGAGTTTTGGATA
>CAYWOQ010000051.1:0-25800 GCA_964459925.1 uncultured Roseivirgaceae bacterium | reverse complement strand
TGAATTGTAACGCCTCACCCAGTGTGCACGGCCTTTGTTTTTCTTAGATAACGAGATTGGGGCATCGTAAGGCCGGTGATCTCCACCCGGACACTGAAGCACGAAGACATATTTCCCCTGAATATTGGCAACTTCTGTTATTCCAAAATAAGCAGGCTGAATGAGATTGCTCAATTCCACCAATTTATGTTGAATGGCATCCAGCTGATTTTTCTGAAGCCCAACCGGAGGTAATTGCGGAACTCCGTCTTTTTCCTCAACGCCTAAGACAATGTACCCGCCACCCAAATTATGGATATCATTCGCAAAGGCACACATGGTATGAATTACATCCTCCGGGTTCCAGCCAGATTTATATTCAATACGCTCGGTCTCAACGACTTCGTCCTTGATCAGTTTTTCTATGTTGATAGGTAACTTCATACTTACTATAAGAGAAATATTTCTACTAAAGTAATCAACTCTTTAGAGACTTACTGTATCTCATCCGGCCAACGGGCCAGGAAGTGAAACCAGTCGTTATCTGTGACGCCGATGTAGAATTTCATGGAATCAAGTTTGAAGAAAGTTTCTCAAAAGTCTTTTATCTGTATATAAATTTCCTGAATTACTTAAAACATGTATTGACAACATACTGCAATTCCCGCCATTTTTAGCCTCATATCTTCCAATAATTTCTTTTTCAGCACCCGGATAAAGAAGTATCCCTTTTCTACAATCAAACAACTGATTGTAAGCAAATATTTGCCGTAGATCATTGTCAGATGGGTAGTATTTAGAAGGAGTCTTCCATTTCGTATCTACTACTATCTTTTCATCAGTTTGATCTTTGGGTATAAGTAGTATGTCCGGCTTAAGGCTCTTTGGAGTTCCTTCAGGTTGCCAAAATATTTTACTATTCTGAGCTCTCACTATGTATCTGCTTGAAAGATGACGTTTCATCATCTTTGTAATGAACCGTTCCCAAAGCTGATTCATATCGAACATCAGGGCTAAGACATGATTACTGCCTTTTGATATATCCGGATGGTAATTCAAGAGTATCAGCCGGGCTATTTCCAGTGCTTCACTGTATCTTTCTGTTTTTCTGTTTAAGAAAATTTGATTAAACATGGCCTGATTGACCACACAATTTCCGATATCCTCAAAATAGAGCAGTTGCCGTTTTACACGGCTTCGAAGGTCGTACCGAATAGGAATCTGAGTAAGTACTGAAAGTGTTTTCTTTAAAATCTGGTTAATCAGATGATTAAAATCATAGTTACTGTATTCAACATGGAACCGTTCTTTGTGAATAATGTTATCACGAATCTGACCCGGCATATGCAAACGGCCCTTTAATGCCGTCTGATTTTCTTTAATCTTTCTGTATTTCTTTGCTAAGCCCTGATGCGTCAGCTTTTCACATTCTGTAATGAAAAGTTCGATATAAAGATCAAAAATAGAATTAGAGTGAAGCCTTAAATCGGACTTGGATGTTGCTGAAGCTTCAATACCGGAAGTAATTCGGAGCATCTGTATTAATACATCTCTCCAGGTTTTTTTGTGAGCTGTTGATCTATCTGTTTTGGGCAACACTTCAATAGATGTATCACCAACCTGAATAACGCCAACAAATTGGTTAAACTTTACGCCTTTATGAATGAGGGAATAATAGGGAGTACCAGTTGTACCATAATATTTTTCAAGCTGATCAAAGAGTTGAGCTGTAAATAATGGATCTGATTTTTTTGTCAGCTTTTCATGCTCGAAAACCGTTATAGTTTTATTCACGGGCATAAATCTTAGCCTTTTTTATTTAAAAGTGAGTTTAAGGCGTCTTCAAAAGCTTTTTCATTACTCCTCCAAACAGTTGTCAATTCCCAAATCTCCCGATCTTCAAATATAGTGTCATCGTAATCAGACGAAGCAAACAAATCTGATGTACCTGAATGATCGGCCTGTTTAATAAAACCCTGTCCTAAAACGAGCTGAATTTTGCCTTTATCTCCGTAAAAGTATTCTTCAAGTAATGGAATGATATTTCGATAAAATACACGCTGCAGATCACTTGCCGATTTCACATCCATGAAATAGGAGTGGCCGATTAAGTGATCTTTATCGAGCAGCTTTTCTATTCGTTTATTAATCGTTTCCAAAATCGTTGAAAGCCTGGAATAGCTTTGTCCAATTCGGATATCGCTCCCTTCATCATTCAGGGCTCCTTCCTCTTCAATTACTTTAGGTTTAGGCGGTATTTCTTCAAATGTAAATCTGCGTCGCAATGCCGTATCCAAAGCTTCAATGCTGCGGTCAGCGGTATTCATGGTACCGATGATGTGTAGATTTGAAGGCACGCTGAACGGTTTTTTTGAATACGGTAATATAGCTTTCAGTTCTTCATCTCCACCTTCTCTTTTATCTTTTTCAATAAGAGTTATTAACTCACCGAATATTTGAGCAATATTGCCCCGGTTAATTTCATCAATTATCAATACGAAATTTTCTTTACCGCCATCATTTATTCTTTCAACCTGTTGTTTTTCAAAAAACTCCCGGCTGATCCAGTCTTTTTTAAGCATGTAAATGGGCTGTTGCTGAAGATTCTTTTCATAAATTTCTTCAACAGGAATTTCTACATCTTTTACAAGCCATTCCACACCACGAAAATGTGGATATCTGATAGGGGCATCAGGACTATATTCATAATCACCAGTTACCTTTCCAATAGCCCGAACAACTGTATTACCTCTTGAAACCAGGACATAGTGACCTTTTTTTAAATAGTGAATAAAATAGTTCATCGCTCGGGATGAAAACTCACTCAAACTCTCTTCTTCTCTAACAATTTCTTTGATTTGAGATTCAGATTTGTCCGAGAGATCCTTATTTCCAAGGTACCCTATGGCAATCTTATTGTGATCCATGCAATACTGGTAAATTTCGTCATCTTCTTCTTTACTGGTGTCACCTAATGAGACTTTAAAAAACTGAGCTTTACTATAATCCTGATCACTCAGGTGGACTCGTTCTCTGGCCTCTTCAGCTTCACCTTCAGAATAGTACTTAGCTTTTCTGCAGATTCGTTTAAAAATACCATCTTCAATCTTATAATTTAGTTCACCTTCTTTTACATCCGGTTTGATACCTTCAACAAAATCTTCGTAGGTAAAACTTTGATGAAACGTGGTAAAGGCAATCCTTTTTTTCTTAGACTCTGCCCAGTCTGTTATTAAAAGCTGCCGATAACGATCCGTTAATTTTTCCCGATTGCTTTTATGTTTCTCATAAAACTCAGGATCAACAATTTGAAGTGCTTTGTTTACTGTGTGATATGTTTTACCAGTTCCGGGAGGGCCAAACAGGATTTGATTAAGGAGCCCTGCATTGCCAAAGTTATCTGTATTATCTGATTTCACGGTCTCTTTACGCATGGTTGATGCTGTACTGTCTTTATTTGCATTATTTTCTTTTTCAACTGTAACAATCCATTCTTTTATTGCGAGTAGCTTATCCCGCTCATTTGGATTCAACTGTATTGCTTCATCTATAATTTGCACCACTGTGTCCAGTTTCTCTAAATAAATATAACCAACCTGGCCTATCCGCTCCTTTGTTTCTAAATATCCTTTCTCTTTGACATCATTAATTTTATTTGGTAAAAGCAATGAGATAGATCTGTCACCCGCCAAATTTATTTCGTTGGACTTTTCATGGTCTTCTAATATTTCTGCTCTACCGTACATTCCAACTATTTGGTTTTGAGAATAAAAGATTATAAGGTTGTTATTTCCTGTTACTTTGGGTGGATGGGTAAACTGGGCATAACCGTAAACTTTTTGCTCTGTATTCCTCTCGTTATCAAAATCAAAATTCCAGCTTTCATTGGGAGTTCCGCCTTCTTTTACATACCTGTGATTACTTGCATCATCACTTAACCCTTTCCAATCTTTACTATTCCAGGTGATATTAACTAACAATTTGTTCTTCATCTTTTATTCCACTCGTTTTACTTGGATTAAATATTGATGCATTGGCCTCATTGAGTCCCAATTGCCCCCATTTTAGTGCAATACAAAATTCATAATAAGCCCCGGCTCCTTTTACATCTGAGGATTTCAATATATTTTTTTCCACCAACTCTTTTAAATCTCAGGTGGAGGTTTTTAAGTGGTTTCATTCAACTCCGGTTAACTTCTGCCACACTTTTTTATAGTCACTTCCGGAAAGCACTGAGTCCGACGGCCTAACTTCTTCCCACGTTTCATTTCTCAGTTCTGTAATCCAGTTAGTAATTTCTTCAGAATTCTGATTGAATATTTCACCACCATATTCGGCTTTGTACAATTCACCCAAACGGGTTGCTATACTTCGAGGGATACTATTTTTCCTCATCAAAACGGCTTCATCCGTATTAACCCCATAATGAATCATTGCCGGAAGATTTTGTAGTCTTCTCTTATCTAATTCACTTAAGTCATCCCATTTTATTCCGCTTTCAGACATTTTTTGCATGGCAGCAACACCCCAGGTGGCTGCATGTGCGATGTTTCTATATAAAGCTTTAGTGCATTTTTCTATCGCTTTAGCATGATCCATATTTGAAAAGTATTTATTTGCCAAATAGGAGATACCCTGACCATTTACCCAATCAATAATCAACCTTGATAATGAAGTCATATCAGTTGGATCTCCTCCCGGGGCTGCATCTTTCATTGCTCTTTGCACTTCCGGGGTGTCCAACATCATATCAACCAACTTCTTCATGTTTTGATTTTGTTCGGAGAATAGTTGATCACTTCTCCAATCATCCACATTTAAATTGGCATCTCTGAGTTGTCCCATCAAGCGTCGTAATGAAACCGTAGAGAATCCCGTTTCATCAGCTAATGCAGCATCTCGGGGATTAATATTCCGTGCATAAGCTCTTACATTTTCTCTCAGATAATTTTTCTGAACGTCGTTTAATTCTTTATAACCAAATGTGCTTTGTAATTTTTGTTCAAGCTGAGAAATTAAGACACTTAGGTCTTCACTTTGCTTATAAAGGTGGGAAATGTATTGTAGTAACCCAGACCATTTAGAATCATAAAACAACCATCTCTCAAATGGAATTTGAGGATTTGCCAACGCTGCATTTATCATATTAACCAACTGAGACCTTAAGTCATCAGCAGCATTTTGCACATATTCAGCAATTCTGGAAAGCTCGTCATCATTTTTTAATGCAAAACCAACCCATCCCAGGCTACTTTGACCGGCTCTGCCTACTCTGCCGGCAAGATTCCAAAAATCTCTGACTGGCATTTCTTTGAATGGATAATGATGGGTTGCCATGATAACTGATGAAATAGGAAAGTTTATTCCCTGGGCTATAGTGGTAGTAGCAACCATAGCTTGCAGCTTACCCTTGCCCATTAAATCTTCAATTAACAGTTTTATTTCATCGGGTAATACTGAACTATGAACGGCTATTCTTTTTTCAAGAAATTCGACTAAGGGAAAATCCTCCCCCAGTTCATCCTGGACAAATTTCCGAACTAATTCAACTTCATCATCCAGTCCAAATTCATTTGTTGTGTGATCATGAATAAATCGCGCTATATCAAAAGTATCGCCCGGATTTCCTGCAAGAATTACAGTGGGCTCATTAATATTTACAATTTCAGAAGCGAGTATTTTACTGAAATTCTTTTTGACACCAGCAGAGCCATAGAATTTAGAAATAGGCATTGGGCCGCCTTCAATCTCAGCCAAAGTGATATCCTCATCAACCCGAAACGTACCTTTATTAGAGAGCAGTGTTTTTAATTTTAGATCATATTTCCTTCTGCTGCCTTCAGCTATAAGTGCGCCAATCACTCTTTCATTTGGCTGCCACCAGTGTAAACTCAAATGAATGGGTTTGCCTCTGTCACCGCCCAACCAGTTTGCAATTTCACCCGAATTGATCACATCAGGAGTCATCAATAAAAAGTTTCCTCTTTCACAATCGTTTTTGATGGTAGTAAGAAGCAGTTCAAGATTTAAGCCACGATGCTCATCTTCTATGTTATGGGCTTCATCGACTACCGCCAATACCAAAGGACGCTGCTCATGAACTCCGTATCCCTGCCTGACCATCAAGTGCAGTTTCTCATAGGTAGTTACCAGTACATCAAACTGTGGTTGTTGTGGATTTTCTAAATCTTTATCCAAAAGTGCTTCTTCGAATCCATCTAAATCGAGGGCACCGCTGATTTTCTCAACTTTTACTCCAATCGGACCCAGATCTCTTTTGAGATCAATATAAATTTGATTTACCAAGGCTCTGGTTGGAACTACATAGGCTACCCATCCTCCTTCAGCGGCAAATTGATTGAGTGCCATAAGAATCCGGTACTCCGCAATCATGGTTTTTCCGCTGGAGGTCGGCAAATTAACAACAACTGCATTGTGCGCAGGGTTTAGTAATTCACCTTCCAGAATAGCTTCACGCTGTGGGTAGAGTAGTTCAAATATTCCCTGATCGGTTTTTTCGGATATGTGCTTATTAAAAGCTGAAACTCTGGTGTTAATCCCTCTCGTACTGTACCAAATGGTATTTCTAATCATCTTCTTTGCCAGAGCACCAAAATACTGTATTAGCAATTCAAGACTGATATTCTGAGAGAGGGCAGCATATTCTTTGGAATAGTTCAGGTGATAATTGAGTTGTGTCTCAACCTCAGGGGGCCTGCCGTTTAGTACATATTTTCCTGCTAACTCTACGCATTTAGCAAAATGGTAGAGAGCAACCAATTCACCAGATACTAATGGCTTCGTACTCTCATGTTGATTGGATAGAAAAGAGGCTTCAAATTCATCTTGCTCTCTTCTCAATTCCTCGATGGTTTTTACAGCCCGATCAACATCTTCCCAATTATCTTTTTTAATCAGATATACCAAAGCCAAAAAGGATTTTTGCAGTAACCGGATGTTCCAGCTTCCATTTGGTTTTATGCCGGCCAATTCATCCATTTTTTGTTTTATAAACTGACGTGCCATATGCCAGTTTTCCCCCAGGTAAGCGCAGCTGATAAGTTTTATATATTCATAAAACAGATATTCATCGTCAACATCAATCGGGAGTTGAGAAGCAATATCAAAGTGTGTAGAGCAGAGAGCTTTAAAATCATCATCCTGATCATCCCAGCGTTCCAGGATGGCTACTTCCGAAAGTTCTTTTGCTTTCTCGAGAGTTTGTATCTCTTCATCACTTAGCTGAATGGATTCAAACCGGTTACATATTTTGGCTTTTTGAATGAGCGTGCCAATCCCACCCAACATTTCAGGGAATGCATTTTCTAACACACGATATTTATCCTGAACACTCACTAATTCTGGTTACTTTGATTAATGATCGCTTCCCAATTCTCTTTTTTTATAGACATATACACAGCTAACAAACGTAAACCTGTAGGTTCTAAAATATCTGTTTTTAATCTTGCATAACTATGAGACAAATCTTCCTCGTCCGAATCAATATCTCTTACCAGAACGCCAAATAGTTGATAATTACAATCAACGGGATAGTAATAATTTTTCAATGCCTCTATATAATCTGCTTTAAACGGATTTCCAGGTGCAAGACTACGGGTTTTACTTGCCAAATATTTAATTAAAATCTGCTGTTTTTTCCTGTTTGTATAAAGTTCGCGTAGTTGATCTTCCATCCCCTCATCCTTTTTTGTCATAACCTGTGGTGGTCTTCTCAATTCTGAGGAAGTTTTAGTCTCACCAAACAAAAATAGCACACAACCATCTGTTTCAATAAACCCAACCAAATCGGCACCGGTTTTATTTCCGTGTGGATTTCGTGCATCGCGCAACTCATTCCAGTAAAACCGGGCACCATATTCACCTTCAAGAACAACCTCTGCAATCGATTCTCCAATTCTCCATGACCGTGTGTCTTCAGGAACCGGATTATTAAAAGCCTGAATATCTATCAACAATTCTTCTGGAGCCTTAAAACCAGTTTGCTCAATAGATCCTTTAACTTCTTCAAGGTCTGCTTGAAAACGTTGTTGCTCTTCACGATCTGCCAGGTTTTCTTTTACACTCGTTGTTAAGAGTGCTTCACCCTCATCCTCAGCAACTTGAATGCCTTCATAGCCTCGAAAATTGGTTTCGTTATGTTGATACTTTACTGTCGGCAAATTTTTTGTTTTATTCGTTTTATAAAAAAAATATCTAATTGGAATGACACCCTCCTGTCACCCCTAAATGGTGAAATTCTCATACTCCTCCTCACTCAGCCCAAACTTCGGGTCTACTACTTGTACTTCTTCCCAGGTGAGGTTGTAGAGCTTGTACACCAGCAGGTCAATTTGTTGTTCTAATGCGGTTGTGTCAGCTTCGGGATTATTTTCTTTTCTGGCGAGGATCTGATCGGCACTATCAATTATTTTAGAAATAAAACCTAATTTAACTACTAACGGGAATTGTTTGCAATTCTGAATAAGAATTTTTTGAAAAGTATTTTTTTCAGGATCTAAAAATTTTGCTGAATGGTAAAAGTTTATCAATTTTGAGTTTAATAAACCACAAATATACTTTGGATGAACCGAATCATCTTTGGAAAGTATTGCAAATCCAATCTGAGTATGATATAAATCCTTCTCTGTATAGCCAGCATAAATACTTGGAGGATCACCAGATATAATCTGACGAACAATTACTCTTGGTTTGGTAAAAAATTTCCTTTTTCTAGGAGCCCCTAGCCAATCCCCATATTTCAAATATTCTCTAATTTCGACACTCACAATGTATTTTTGAACATTTCTGCCAGAGATGAGAGGCACATAATCTTTACCCTTCTTAGTTTCACTATGAAATGCTTTTATCTTTATTTGTTTTTGTGAGTGACCTTTATAGGAATCATAAGGTGTTATGCCAAGTGAAAACTCACAATAGTCCTCGAAAGTATCGGTATTAAGGGATTCTATTTTATTAATCACTTGGGTTGCTTCAGGGGAAACAAAAATATTAAACTTTTTATTTTCATCTTCTTTCCATTTTTCCCTATCAAAAATCTGATATTCCAAAGAACCAAAATCTATCTCTTGATCATTCTTATAAAAAGCACCAAAAATATTCTTATCGTTATTTTTGCCTGAAAGAATCAACACAATTGTTTCCACAATAGCGTTTTGAAATATATTGTCAGGTAACTTCAAAATCTTTTTAATATGCTTAACAGTATGTTTTCGAATTTTTGTGTAAGAACTGTTCAAAAGAATTGAATTCGGATTTATAAATGTAAGGACACATTTACTATTACCTAGTGCCCATCCCTTTTCAATAAAAATTGAATACAAATTAATTCTGTTCTTAGTAGTTGAAAATTTTTCAAACAGTAAATTAACTTGTTCTTTCCTCAAGCCTTTAATATCTACGTATGGCGGGTTTGCTATTACGATGTCAAAACCTGCATCATCTGTAAACTGCTCATTTAAAATCTCAGGAAAATCCAGCTTCCACTCAAAATGCTGAAATTCCGCTTCTGGATTTTCCTTCACCTTCTCAAGATCGCCAATTAAATTGGTGTATTCTTTGAGCTGCATTTCCCGGGTTAGATTATGTTCCTTGTCCTTTGTGGTGGGCATCATTCCACCCTTTACTTCGGTCTTTTGGCTATAGTATTCCCGGTCGTATTTGAGCTGGTAAATGAGTGCGTCAATTTTAAGCTGTTTAATCTCTTCGCGGAGTTCCTTTTTCTTTTCGTTATCCGCTTCAAAAAAGTCTTTCTGTTTGGCTACAATGGCATCCAGCGTTTGGCGGAGGTTTTCTACATGTTCTTTAGCTTTGCCTACACTTTCTTTTACCTCCCAGTTTATCTCCACCACTTTTTCTTGTCCGTTCAGCACCAGCTTACTTACCAATGAATCCCCCACCACAATTTTATAATCCAGGTTGGGCAGGGCTGTAGGTTCTTCCTCATCCACAATCAGCGAAAGCCAGAAGCGCAGCCGGGCAATGTCCACGGCTCCCTTTTCAATATCCACCCCGTAAATAGAGTTTTGGATAATCTGCTTTTTCACATCGGCCGGGTGCCAGTCATCATCAGGCAGTTCCCAAATGGCCTTCACATTATCGGGTGAGAGATGGTGCAGCGTTTCCACCGCCTGGTAAATTTCCTGCAAAATACCCATCGGAAAGGCTCCCGAACCAATGGCCGGATCGCACACTTTCACCTCTTTCAAAGATTTCAAAATATCCTCGGTAAAACCCACCAATTCCCCGGCTTCCTGCTTCTTAATCAAATCCTCCAGGTGCTCACGCAATTCCTCCTTATCAGCGTTCGTTGCGTCTTCAGCGGTTAATTCTGTCAGCAAATACTCAATCAAACTCTCCTGACACATATATTGCACAATGGGCTTGGGTGTGTAATAGGCACCCTTGTCTTTGTTATCCTCCAGCAAGTTCTCAAAAATATGCCCCAGCATTTCCGGATCAACTGCAATGGTGTGGTCGCCGGGACTGTCTTCATGAATGGTAAAGTTGTAGGCGCTGAGAAAATCAAGAAAGCCGCGTACATTGGGAGTTTCGGTATCCTTTGGATTGGAGAATAATTCACCCGGCAGAGAAAGTGCCTCGGTATTTTTATCGGTATCATCTTTTTCAAACAACCCCCCATTCAAAAACGGGATATAAACGGTACTCCCATCCGGCAAAGTGAAGGCGTGATCATCATCCCGGTTCAGCGTATCAAAAAAGAGCTTGGTAAGCCATTGGCTGTAGAAGTTGTCTTTTTGCCCGGCGGGAACCTGATTGAAGAGACTACGAATAAAATCAGGTTGGCCATCTTTAAAATCAACTGTTGTTGAACCCAGCCACTGTTTCTTTTGTACGAAATAGAGAAACACAATACGGCCTAAGAGCTTCTTTACAAAGTCACGAGCTTCCTTTTCGTGGTCATTGGTTGCTTTAAAAAAGAAATGAAACTGGGAAATCCGACCTCCAACTTCTTTTACCCCGTTTTTGGTCCAGATCTTACCGGTGAGGTGCCCTACAAATTTGTCGTACTGTTCTTTGTATTCCTTAAAAAATTCTTTGGAGACTTTCTGAACTGAAAAAGCCTTCAACACATTTTCCATAGTGTTAGATCGCCCGGCATCGATTACTTTTACAAGTTGTCCGGCCGCCGTTTTGCATGGCTCTGATGACCCCACAACATACGTATATCGTTTGGGGTGTGTTTCTTCCTTTATGGTATTGCCATCTTCATCCCATCCGTACCGTTCCGAATAAAAGGTAATACGCCATTCATCCGTTTCAGGCTGGTAGTAAGTGATCAGGGCACCATCGGTCAGGCCGGCCACCACTTCATTATCCACCAGTTTTCGAAGTCCAACCCGGTTGCGGGCCAGGTGAACCGAACCCGGTTTCAGTTCCACTTCCATAAAAATGAGGGTATCTCCATCCAGATCTACTTTTCCGAATTGCACAATATGATTAGCCAGGTTTCGCTGTGTTTCTCTTGTAAACGGCGTTTGGCTATCTTGCGCAAAAAAGTCCGCTTCCGGGAACATCTCCAGCAATAACTCTTTCCACGTATCCCGGCTGTAAGTAGCTCTCAGTTTCTGTTGCAGCTCTTGTTTGTTCATAGTGTAGATGTTTTTAACCCGTAAATGATTCTGAGATGATGATTTTTGGCTCCAGCGGAGATTTCGACCTTTGTTCCTGATCCGGTTCCAATACCGAAGTATCTCCGCTTTCTACCAGCGGATAGGATTCAAGAATTTTAATCAGATGATGATGGAATTCTGACGCTTTCAGGTCCTTTACTTTTTTAAACAGTTTATTCACTTCCCGCGGCAGTTTCTGGAATTTGCCAACTGCCACGGCTTCCCTTCCTTTTTTGAGCAAAACTTTGTCTTCCGCAGAGGCAAATTCGGTGTTGGACTGCAGCTTCAAAATTCCAATGGCCTTCTTTTCATTGGGACCGAGCTTATTTCCGGAGGTTGTTTCCAGAGCCTGTTTCTGTAACCCTGTTTTAAATGATTGCACGGCACCATGTACCTGCTCATGGTGCCGGTCGTGCAGTTTTGTTCCTTTTTCTGTTACTTTGGCTTCAAACAATCGTGCTGCTTCTATAAACGTAAGTTCTTCCTGTTCGCCTTGGCCGTCAATATAGTAGAACGCATCCCGTTTTTCATTTTTGAGATAAGTAAGCGTACTAAGCTTTCGGGTCTTGTCTTTTCGTCCGGTTCGTGCACGCAGCGGAACCGATGAACGAACCCGGTTATACATATCCGGGTCTTCATCGCGGAAACGCCTGAGCCGGTTCAAATAGATCAGGCGTTCATCCCTTTCCTCTTCCGGTACTCTCTCAAACAACCCAAAAGAATCGAATTCCTCTTCGCTGGAATAGATCTGACTATCCTCTCCCAATGCCGTATGAAACGCTTGCAGTTTTATAAATGCCTTTTGATTCAGATCGATCTCGCTGTCGGCTTCCTGAGTGGGATAGAAATTAAAAATATGGATGTAATCCGCTTGTGTTCCCACCCGATTCACCCGGCCAATCCGCTGCATCAGCTTGGTGGCATTCCAGGGTATATCGTAATTCACAATTACATTCGAGCGGTGCAGGTTGACACCCTCAGCCAGTACTTCGGTGGTGATAACGATATTGTAGTCATCCTTTTGTTCTGAAATGGTAATATTGGCATCAAAATTTTCACGGATCAGCGGTGCACGATCTTTTTGATTATCGCCATTCACCGTCAGCACTTTTTGAATGCCATGCTCTTCAAGTTTATCAGAAAGATAGTCTATGGTCTCCTTTGATTCCGAAAACACTACCAGCTTTTGCTGGTCATTACGTTCTTTATTCAGGAAGGTTATTTTCAGTTCATCGAGAAAAGTATCCAGTTTGGGATCATAATTGAATTGACTCCAGCGTTTCACCAGATCATCCAAAATATTCTGATCATTTTGTACACCCGGTTTGTATCGTTCATCAAAGTCATCGATCTCAAATATCAAAATCTCGGTCTCGTCTTCCGGATCGTTCAACATCTCTTCCAGTTCATCTTCTGTTTTATCGTTTTGGTTGAGGATGTAATCGGCAATATCCAGTTTGGGAGCAATATACACTTTCCCATTCTCCAGCATTTTCAGCATTGCTGAATTATTCCGCTGATATCGCTCCAATGACTTATGAAAGGCATAAAAACTGCTGTCCAACCGTTTCACCAGCAGATTTTTCATCAAAATAGCCAGTTGATCCGAAATCACTTCCGCCTGGTTATTAAAGAATTTTTCCTGGGCTTCCCTGGGCAAAAACCGGATGGCCTGGTATCGATAATACTTCAACCCTGTGTCTGTAAACTTGAGCAACTGCAAGGTTTCGTCATACAGCTTGTTCAACTTTGGATCGAGCTCATACAAAATCGGTTTGGGAGGTTTGATATCAGGGAAGGTCATTCCTTGTTCGGCCATGTCCTTGCGATACTCCTCCGTTTTCAAAATATCGGTTCGTGTACGCCGCACGATGATCGGCTCCAGAATTTTATTCCGGATGATTTCGTAAATCTTTTTGACCTCCCGTTTGATCTTATCGTTATTTTGCTCTTTTTTCAGTTTTTTATACTCATCAATTAGCGGACGAAAAAAGCTTTGCAGGTTTTTTACCTCCAGGGTTGAATTCTTGGCATCCTGGAACAGGTACAGCAGATTTCGGATGTCCTGTGGTTTGTTATTGAGTGGAGTGGCGGTCACCAGGATCACTTTCTTTTCACGACTTGCATCAGTTCCCGGACGCTTTCGGGGCGTTTTGCATAATTTCTGTAACTGCGTAAACATCTGCGCTTCATCACTGCGAAACTTATGCGCCTCATCCACGATGATCAGATCGTAGTCCTCAGGATACCGGATTTTATGAAGACTACCATTCGTAATGAAATCGACATTGGGCACTTCAAAATCCCGAATGGTATCCCTCCAGTTTCTTTCCAATGCCGGGGGATAAATCACCAAAATCTTGGTGCGATAGCCGTTACTGAAATAGAATTTCTTGGCAATGATACTTGCGACAATGGTTTTTCCAAGTCCCACCACATCGGCCAGTATAAAGCCGTTGTGATGCATGAGTTTATTGTAGCCATCATTCACAGCATCTACCTGGTAGTGAAGCTTTTTATATCCCCGTGGCAAGTCCGTGATTGATTCCGGATCGTATTCAATACTCTGGCCAAAATACTCCATCAAAAACTTAATGTAGATTTCAAATGGAGTGTAAGAATCACTCAAGTAGGTTTTTTCAGTCAGTTTCTCTATCGACTTGGGAAGTATATCAATCCCTTCATCCCACAATTCCTGGAAAGTCAGTCGGGCAAATTCAACATCACTGAACCGGTCTAACTGTACGTTAAACTCAAAATTCTTTTCCAGTCCGGCGGAGGTCATGTTACTTGAACCGGTAATCACAAAACCCGAATTGTGCTCATTATAATTGCCCGGCCTGAAAATATAGATCTTGGAATGCAGGGTTTTACTGGGATGGGCTTTAATCTGAACTTTCTTATCTACCACATCTTTGACAAACTGGATAATTCCATCTTCCACCTTCTTGCTGTAATCCGCATTTTCGATATCCCGCCGAACTTCCGCCAAAAATTCAGAGCGGGTTACATTGGTATTGAAGTTAAACTCCAATCCTTTTCTCGCGGCCTCACTGATCAGATGATCCACATCAATCCCCACTAAAATCCGAACTTCATCAACCTCATCAATAAATTTCCGGACTTGAAAGTAGCCTGAGGCTCTCAGATAGCCAACTAAGGCATCAAACTTTTTGATATCAACATGTTCGAAAATTCCTTCAAACTTTTTGAGGAGAGTATTATCAGCTTTATTTGTGAAAAAGTGTGTGCTCATTTAGCCAATCTGTCTGTCATTCAAGCTATTCATTAATACAAGTTTGATAATCGTAAAAAAATGAACCATTATCACCTACTGATTTATCACAAATAATGAGGCATTAAATTGAGATAAATGTGAATATTTTTCTGGTTCGGTGATTGGACGCCATCATATCGGGCCATTTTCAAGTGTCACATCTACTTTCCAATTTTGTTTCCGAAAATTAAACTTTTGGCTTGGCAGGTAGTACCATTTCTTGTAAATATCGTTCAACGTTTGCACAGATTCCATTTATATCCGAACATATATCTGCAATTTTTTTCTTAATATAAAAGATATAGTGTATGAAGAAATCACATTTAGTTTAAAATTATATTTCAATTCTCCACCTTATGGGAATCTATTTCATTGCCGCAGGTTCAACATCCAAAAACAGAGAAAAAAGTCTTGATAAAGGGTTTACTGTCAAAGAACTGAAACCTTTTATGCCAGAGGACGAGTTCAAGAAACTAAGATTCTTTTTTGATCAGAATGAACCTGTTTATGTCTGGGGAGCCACAAAAAACCGACACCGGGCACTCAGTAAAGTGGATGCAGGCGAATACGTGGTGGATATGAAAAACAGGAAAGCCATGAATGTCTTTGAGTATTGTTTCTATTATCATACTCCAGATACAAGATTACAGGAGTACATCAGCTGGGACAGTGAAAAACCGGTCGGAGATAAAAGGTATTACCGATATGTCTTTTTTTTGAGAAAGCCGTTAAAGCCCCAGAACGGGAGGAAAGTATATTATGCTAAAGCGTTTGATCAAACTGATAACAAACACTGGCTGATCGGTCAAAGGTATTTTTCAGATCACGAAGTGGATATGGCGCTCAACAGAATGAATGTCGAAACACCTGAAGAGTTGTTTGGCATTTCACCGATTATCCCAAGAATAGTAAAACAACCTCAAGAGCCTTTGAAAGCTGCAGAAGAGAAACAGGCATATGAGAAAAGTCCGGATTCTGTTACATCAAATAAAGAAAAGAAACAAAGTTTTTGGCAATGGCTGAAGGCACTGTTGTTTGGCAGATAGAGGGGTTTTGAGGTTTCGGTTAATGGGTTTTCTATATGTCTTGATAAATTATGAATTTGATTAATCGATGATTGTATTTCTTAAAATTCACCCAATGCAATCCTTTATTACTAATTCATTTAAAAAACCAGAAGTATGAGTTCAGGGGAGTAATACGTAATTGCTAAAAATCCCCCGGAATTATATGAGTAATTCTGAATTAAGATTTTTCTTTTCTTAATTCATTAAATTTTTCGATAGGTTTCTTTTCAGGAGGATATGTATTTCTACTCAATAAGGCTGTAACCAAGAAGCCGAAGAATATTTCGTTCTACGGATTCTTTTTCGGATACTTCCAATGAAATTTGATATTGCTTTTCTATTTGAAATTGACCGGGTTCTGCAGCGGGAATAAAAATGAGGGTGTCGGCAGGCGACAAGCTTTCTGATACATCTATACCGTCTGGAGAAAAACACGTTGCACCCTCAGGGCATTCACGAATATTTATGACATATGCGTTGATATTTAAAGAGTCCGGGGGCTTAACTTCATAAAGGATTTGCTGTACCGTTACAGTCTCAAAGCTAAAAGCTTCCGGATATGTTCTTTCAACCTCGTCGTCTGAACTGCCAAGGATACCACAGCCCGGGAGACAAAACATAAAAGCGATTAGTATGAATAGTCTGGTTTTTACCATATCTGTTTTTAGTATTGATACACGTGCAACTCTCGCAATACCTACTCAATACCCTGATTCTGGGAAAAAGTGACATAACGGGTGCACGGACTCTGAATTCAATAAAAGAGAAAAACATGATAAAAAGCAATTGATATTATCATAAACGCTAATGTATCCCTATTTGGCTCAATTTTTTTATGGTTTACTCGTAGGTTTTGCCTGCTTCAAGTGTTGCAGCAAATAACTCCCAGGAAGGTTCTTCAGGAAAACTATTCTGATCATCCAACCAAGCTCTCATGGACTCAAGAAAATCCTCAATTGTAGTATTTTCCCATCCTCCATGCTTGTGGCCCATATGGAGAGGAAGGATTGTTTTTCTCCAGCTCAACAGATGTTCGACGATCCTTTTCTAACTCAGTAAGGAACTCAATAAAAGCATAAAAAGAATCTACTTTTCTCATTTGAAGTTTTGATTAATGTGACAACCAATTAACGTATAATTCTACTTTTTCAAAATAATCTTATAAATCTGCTACAGTATAACAAAACCATTGAAATCTGCAATATCGCTATTTCATTTAATTGCTTCATTTCCATAAAAATTGAATAAAAAGGAGAATAAAAGAACAAGAACCTGCAATCACAGTGATTTTTACTTCCAAAAAACCAATATGTCCTCTGCAAACTTCTACGGAATTCTAAATAATCTCCCGGAATTAAATGAGTTCTCTGGAATTCTCTTTTTTAAAGAATCATCCTTTTTCCCATTTCATTAAAAAAAATGATCTGTTTTGACTGCTAAGCTGCTAAACACTGCTAAAAAGTTATAAAAAGTGCGTTATCAGGCTGTAAAAGAAGCTTTTCGCCTTAGCAAAAGAATTAATAAAATGCTGAAGAGTGCTGAGGTCTGCTAAGATTTTTAGCAACGTTTAGCATCTCTTAGCAGTGTTTAGCAGTAGGTATTATTTAAAGAATAGATTTTTTTGAGTATCTGATAAGGGATTTTTAAATGTTTTTAGCACTTAGCAGTATTTTTTGAATTTTATTCCCCGTTTTTTTTAATAAAAATGGTTAATCTGATTTTTTCGATCACATCAGTAACCGCTCGGGCCTGGATTGTTCATACTCCCTGGCTTTTCCGATCAGCTCTTCCAGCATTCCTTTCGATAAAAGCTCGTTTACGTTTAGCTGGTAACACCGAACGTTGGATTCTTTTTTGTTGGCCATCGATTTTGTTAATAAAACCTCGGCGCTTTTATCAATAAAATAACTGCTGTTCTGCAGGTGTGATTCCAGCAGGGAGAGGGAGATCTCTTTCGTGATCGGTGCCCGATGGTCTTGCAGGGTGTTCCAAATCCGCTTGATATGGATGGCGAGTACCGGCCCTCTGTGGATGACCTCTCCGTTGTGGTCGCGAACTTCCTCATATCCCTTTAACCGAAAGTGGCGGTGATCCAGCAACATGTGTTTTGTATTGAAGTCGGATGCCGGGTCAAAAGTCTGAGTGGAATGATGCTCCAGGCTTTGAAGA
The DNA here is from genome assembly GCA_964459925.1 of uncultured Roseivirgaceae bacterium. GTDB lineage: Bacteria > Bacteroidota > Bacteroidia > Cytophagales > Cyclobacteriaceae > Ekhidna. The sequence goes on along the minus strand of CAYWOQ010000051.1, from coordinate 7,657 downwards.
AAGTCGTGAACCGGGTTGTGTTCCTGATGCAGGGACTGCTCTTTCCGGATGGCGTTGCAAATTTCGTTTCTAAAGCCCTCAAAATTTTCAAACCAGGGGTTTAGTCCGGGAAAAATGGTCTTTATCGACTGTAGTCCGGCCAGAATAATCGCCCAGTTGTTTACGGTTCTCCCTTCAAAACCCTGATTGCTCAAAAACGTCTGATTGGTTTTAAGAAAAATGAAAAAGTAATCTCTTATTATTTCATAGTCCTCAAGAATCAGCGACAGAAATTCTGAGAATCGAGGGGTATTGTCTGACACATCACTAATCTGTTGCAGCTCCTCTTTCTTTAGAAATTTGTTGTAGTTGAGAATTACCAATCGACTCAGAACAGCAGGATCGGTTGGCTTATCGTTACCGGTCATCACCACACACGCCTTCATCGGAGTTTCAATGGTCTGATGGTCGGTACTCTTCTTCGCCATCGCGGTACCGATGCGGTGGTACCAGTTCAAAATACTGCTGGTCATATCCGGTGCCTGCGTGTTCGTCTCATGATTCCGGTAATCATCCAGGAAGAATGGGAAAGATCGCGGCAGGGTCATTCGTCGGATCACGCTCTTCACCGTATTCTGCTTGGATACCGACTGTCGATTCCCATTCAGATAGCCAAACAGAGACATAAACCAATCCATACTGGAACTCTTACCGGTTCCGCGTTCGCCAAAATTGAATAGAATCGGAAATCCGTCCAGTTTATGAATAATCTCCCGACTGAAAATACACGCAACAGCATAGCCCAGGGTAGTTCGCACATTCAGGGAACCGTTGAACTTTTCCCACAGCAAGAACTTTTCAATCAATAGATCTGCGCTATTTTCCTTAACGATTGAAAGAACCGGAGGAGTTACCTGCTCACTACCGCTTGGACAGGTAAAGAGCTTATTTTTTACACGAATCCGAAGCTGATCGTCTGCCTCAATAAAGCGCTTTTCCTTAACACTATAGATTCCATTTTCGAACAGAAACTCTCCCGGCTGAAATTCTCCCCAAGAGTTCATGTTTCGAATCGTTGGATAGTCCTGTTCATTAATCAAAAACTCGTGGAACATATCGAAATGGTGATTTTCACCAATAAACTTGATGAAGCCCTTTGATACCAGAAAGCTGGAGAACCGTGTTTTTGTGGTCAGCTCCTCGGCAACCTCCTTCATAATCCCCTTCAGTGGTGAGCGTTTTTTCTGTTTCCCTTTTCTCAATGCTTTCGGTATCCATCCGGCTTTTTTTGCCCAGCGGTAGATCTCTTTTTTCAAATAATCATCCAGCGTATATAGCTGATAACTTGTTAGGCTCAGGTCGTCCCAGTAGGCTTCAAAATCTGACGGGATTGTGTTTTTTGATTTGTGATACCAGTCAAGTGCGAGCTCTTTTCCTTTTTCAGGATAAATGGTTTTCAGTGCTGTGCAGATCAGTTTTTGATCTATTGTTGGCGGTAAATAGTAGATCGCCTCATTCAGATCCGGTTGGTGATGAGTAAGATCTGCTTCATGGTGTATGGGTTTACTATCTGATGGTTTCATTAATTTCTATAGATGTCTGATTGTGGATTTTGTTAAAGTATTACCAGTACCCCTCCACGAGCTGCCAGAGCTACATTTGTTTATCGTCTGCCGGATGGCGTCAGAATTCTCTCGATCACTTTACGCTCAAAATATTTACGCCTCCCCTGAAGCCGAAGACTTGGAATGAATCTGTTGTCTCTTTGACTCAGATTACTTCGGTTCAGGATGGTACGCTGATCAATTCCGAACTCCGATTCAATCTGCTGAGCCGTCAAATATTTGGTGTTATTTGGTTTGTCTTTGATTGCACTCAGTGCCAGGTCCAGCTTCTCTTCAATATGCTGTACTCTTTTTACTTGCTCCCGGATGATGTCCAGGTCGGTTAGAATGGTAACGATATCACTTTTTGTGTTCATGTCTGTTTTCTTTTTGGTTTAATTGTTGTTTGTGAACAGACCAAAGAAAAGACACTTGTGAACAGTATTCACAGATTTGAAACCGAAATACACGTTATTGTTTTAGAAAAGAGGTCTATTTTCAGTACCAGAATAAAACAAATTTATTCAGCTTATTTTTTACCTTCTATAACTCTTAAAAAGGCACTACAAATGTCATTTGTTTTACGAAAATCTGTCACTTTTATCAGTAGTTTTTTTTGGTGTGACAAAAGTGAATAGTTAACCGGCCTTGAGCAATGCCACCGCCCGGCGGGTTTTGGGTACTTTTGACCGTTCAAAAGTACCAGTGGATATCGTATGATTAAGATATGGTAAATATGGACTCAATAAAAAAATGAGATATCCTATCTATCGATGCAGTTTTCTCTTAATTTTATTTCGCACCGCATTTCTGAAACTGTTTTCATCCAACAGATAGACAGGGTTCGATAGAATTTCATAACCGCTCACAGCCTCATCCACCAGTTCATCCGTTGACTGCTTCGCTTTTATGGGATTGACAATATTCTGCTCTTTTACGATTAGCATCTCATCAATCAAAGCATCCAGATTCATTACTCTCTTTTTAAAACGATAAACTCCCTTTATTTCAGCGATTCGTCTTGCATGATCAATAGCCTCATCGATTGTGGCATAACGAAGAAATTTCCCCAGCTTTCCTTCCAGTCGATTCAGGTTCGTCCTGGAAACTCCAAAGAGTGTTACCTCATGCTGATTGTTTCTCCACTCTCCGGTTTCTTCAAATGCTGCAGCTTTGTTTACAAAATCCCTTCGCAGATGGCTAATGATCATTGGGTCTGATAAATTAGCACTTTCAAAGTTCAGTGTTTCAATGGTGAGCCTATTAATTGATGCCTTACAGAAATCGATCGTATCCGCTGCTATCGCCGCAATCTGCTGCCGGTAGATCTTCAAAATCGCATTCACGCGGGAATCATCAAACTCCCCACGCTTAAAACCATCCAGGTCACGTAATGACTTTTCGAAAAGAGACTCATACCGATCTACTGCTTTAAAGTAGTGTTCCGATTGTTTAAAGATTCGCCAAATCCGCTCGTTTTCCCATTCATCCAAAAGATTGGGGCGTGGATCTTCAGCTAATATGTTTGCCACGACTTTTAGCCAGTGAGTGTTATAAAAGCTGTGGTCGATTTTTGAAATAGTGGTAGAGTCACCCAGTTTAATCATCACTTAATCAGTCCGGTTCTGTTTGCTGTGGTAATTAGGTCATTTGCGACGAGATGGACGTATCGATTGGTTACCTCCAGACTTCTATGCCCCAGCATATTTTTCACCTCAATTACATTGAATCCCTTTCTTAAAAGGAATGTAGCGCATGAGTGACGCAGCCCGTGGAAGTTTGCCGTTTTCTTAATTCCCGCCTTTTTCGCAAAAACATTAAAGGTCTTTGAAATATGATTCCCAAGCAATGGAAATTTTAACTTTTTGTTCGATCTTGGATGCGGAAATACCAGACCATGATCCGGACTCCCCTGATGCCGGTACCAGATCGTCAAAATCTTATAGAGTGGATCGAAAATCGGTACGGTTCTCTCCTGTCCATTTTTGGTGTCGGTTACCCGGAGAAACCGCTCTTCAAGTTTTACATGTGACCAATCCAGGTTGATGATCTCCTTTCGTCTCATCCCTGTGTAGAAGGCCATCGTCATAAGGGGCCGGAACCACAGCTTCTTTGCCATTGCATTCATAAGCTCTCCCTCGCCTCTTTTCTTCCGCTGTACCTTTTGGAAAGTGAGCAACATATTTTTCAGCTGTGACTCATCAATAATTTTATCGACAACATTCTCCTTCACCCTCGGCACCATCACCTCATTACATGGATTTTTCTGAATCAGCTCCTCTTTCACCGCCCAGTTAAAAAAAGCTTTCAGGTGGCGCAAATAATTTTTCTTTGAAGCATTCGCAAGTTTTGGGTTCAGGCAGTACTCTTTCAGATCTTTAACCGTCACCCGATGGATTGGCAATGACTCTCCTACGCTCTCAACAAAGCGGCCAATCACATCATCGTAGGCATCCTTCGACTTTTGGGTGATGTTGGTTTTGCTTTCCAGGAATTCTTCCTTCAGGTCGGACAGATAGAGGGAACGGTCTCCGGCTCCTTCGATATCCATTTGCCGCTGTTCAAACTCTTTGAGATTCCAACCGGGCTCAAAGGGATTCAGTTCTCCACTCTCGTATAATTTCTCGTAATGATTCTTCTTCTGCTCTGCAATCTGCTTTCGTCTCGTACCCAGAGCAAAGGTCTTTTTAACCGTCTTTCCGTCAACAGTAGTTTTGAATGATAAGGAGTAGTAACCATTTCGTTTTTTTAGACTTGCCATCGGTGGTACATTTAGGGGTACATGGTTTCATTTTACACCTGTAATGTACCACCATATGTACCCCCGAAACAACACTTATGTACTACTAGGGAAAATTTTTACCCGTGAAAAATCACTCCAAAACACAAAAAAACCCCGTTTAAGGCTAATTAAACGGGGTTTTTGATGGTACACCCGACAAGATTCGAACTTGTAACCGCCTGATTCGTAGTCAGGTACTCTATCCAGTTGAGCTACGGGTGCAAATATACACATAAAATAAGTTGATCAAAGAACAATCTTTTAGAATTTCAAAACGTACAGCTGCGCAGCGAAATTATTAAAGAGCATAAAAGATACGGGATTTCATCTCCTATCTCAACGGTTTGTTTGTCGGAAATTGCAACCATCTTAAAATCCCCATTCATAAATCCGGGCTGTATTAAAACTTTTTACACCGGTTTTGCGTAGGTACTATCTATTCCTTTTTTATATTCAGCAAATAAACAAAAACCAATATATACCTATGATTGAAAAATTAACCATTCTTCTTTTCTGCCTGCTTCTTTCAATACCTGTCCAGGCAGATGCGCAGAAAAAGAAAAAATCAGCAGATAAAAATGCACAGGCAGAGCAAAATGACGGAGACGAATTCAGTAAACTGATTAAAGATGCCACCCGTATCGAAGGATTCTTTGATCTCTACCAGACTGAGGATAAACTCTACATGGCGATTGATCAGAATGACCTGAATAAAGATTTTCTGATGAGTTATCAGATTGCGCGCGGTGTGGGTTCTTCGGGACTTTACGGAGGCACCATGCTCAGTATTTTTGAACCCAATATTGTGGCGGTTCAAAAACATGAGGGTAAAATTTTCCTGGTTCAAAAACCTCATCGCTATAAAACCGACAAGGATGTGGCCCGGCAAAAAGCACTGACTCTTACTTATGGCGACTCAGTTCTTGAAACCGCCAAAGTGGAGGCTACCAGCGAGGACAGCGTGATGCTTGTAAATGTCTATGACTGGTTTGTGGGAGATCTGTCCCATATCAGCCAGCGAGTCTCGTTTGCTGTTTCAAGTAAACCTGGTCAGCCCGGACGAGTTTCATTCGACAAAAGCCGGAGCCATCTCGAATCAGTAAGTTCCTTCCCGGATAATACAAACGTTCAGGCGCGTCTTACATTCAAGAATAATGAGCCGCGTGCCCCCCGAACGGTTGCAGACGGACGATTCATCCCGCTTTCTCTTCATTATACACTCGCCAGGCTTCCGGAGGAGCCCATGAAACCGCGGTTTGCGGATGACAGAGTGGGGTATTTTATGACTGTTCATAAGGATTTTACTGAGGAAGAAAAAACGTTTTTCAAACGGCATGTGAACAAATGGCGCCTTGAATGTGACGGCCCCGCGGGGATTGACGGACTCTGTACTCCGAAAGAACCGATTATCTACTATATCGACCACACTGTTCCCGAGCGATATCGCAAACCAATGATGGAAGGGGTGGAAGCGTGGACTGATGCCTATGAGGCGGCCGGTTTCAGAAATGGCATCCAGGTGAAAATGCTACCTGAAGATGCTGATCCGGCCGATATACGGTTTGCAACACTCAGATGGAATGTATCTGACCAACCCGGTTATGGCGCAATCGGCCCGTCAATTGTGGATCCCCGAACCGGAGAAATCCTCGATGCTGATATTCTTTTTGAAGCCAATATGATCATGGGTTTTAAATCCACATACCACAATATGGTGGATCCCCGGACAGCCATTGATGAGATATACAATGTTTCTGAAGCTGAAATGGAACAGATGCAGCAGGGACTGAAAACAGCAAGCTTTTACAATGAACTGGGTGCCCAGGGAAATCTGATCCGCGGCTACCTGATGTCACGTGGTGAAATTTCTGCGAATGATCCCGTTCCGGATAAGTACCTGGATGAAGCTGTTCGGTGGGTAACCATGCATGAGGTTGGCCATACACTCGGGCTCCGCCATAATTTCCGTTCGTCAACAGACACCCCGATGGATAAGCTTTACGATAAGGAGTGGGCTCAAAAGAACGGGGTATTCAGCTCCGCTATGGAGTACCCGTCGCCAAATATTGCGCCGGATACGGAAGAGACCGGTCATTTCTACAACCCGGGTATCGGATCGTACGATCGTTGGGCAATCAGTTATGGCTATACTCCGGATGATGAGGATGCGGAGGAGATTGCAAGGCTTGCAGCGCAACCAGGCCATGCCTACGGAACAGATGAGGATGCAAGGGGAGCTGCTGCCGTAGACCCGACAATTAATGTTTTCGATCTTGGAGACGATCCGCTCGAATGGGGGAGGCAGCGCGCGGACCTGATTCGTGAGATGATCCCACAGCTTCCGGAGATTGCCCTTGAAGATAACATGCCTTTCCACGAACTTACTGACCTCTTTCAGAATATGTTCTTCCAGTACGCACGGGCACTTTCGCCGACTGTAAAATATATCGGCGGCCAGTATCAGTACCGCGACCGGGTCGGTGATCCAGATGGACGGATGCCGTTTGAACCGGTATCCAGGGAAAAACAGATGGAGGCATTGAATACGATTATCGATTACCTCTACTCGGAGGATATGATCGAATTACCACAGGATGTCTACCGGAAATTCGGCGCTAACAGGTGGAGCCACTGGGGACAAAACAATACCTACGGCGGTCGCATCGATTACCCGCTGCATGAGATGATGCTGGGTGTACAGACAAGTATACTCTCGCAGTTGCTTAATGAGACACGGCTCTCGAGAATCAGAGATACTGAGGTGAAGTTCGGAGTTGAATCTACCGTTACGATTCCGGAGCTGATGAGTCATTTGTCAGAATCTGTCTGGAGTGAAGCATGGACTTCACCCGGTACCAATATATCTGGGAACCGCCGGGATCTGCAGCGTGCACATCTTGATGAGATGATCTCAATCATAACCAATTCATCAGATGATATGCCTGCTGATGCAAGGTCCGTTGCCAGAATGCAGGTTCATGATCTTCAGGAGCGGCTCAGCAGAAGGCTTACACCGCCAACTGCCAATTTTGATGATTATACCCGTGCACATCTCTCGGAATCACTCGAGAGAATTAACCGGGCTCTTGAAGCCGGGTTTACGTTGGAAAACTAAGGTATCAGAAGTGCTGCGGTAATTTGATTAGAAGAGAATGAACTAAAAAAAGAGGCCTTCGGATCTGGACTGAAGGCCTCTGTTTATATCTTTAGACTTTATGTGATGATTAATTCTGTAGCTGAAATACAATTGGCAGACTGTACTGTACACGAACCGGCTGTCCGCGCTGCATTC
>CAYWOQ010000050.1:0-26241 GCA_964459925.1 uncultured Roseivirgaceae bacterium | reverse complement strand
GCATTTCATTTCAATCACAAATTCACAAGAAAACTAACTAGCACAACGGGTTAAAGTAGAAAAGATTTAACTACTGAACGGTTTCAAATCACACAAAACATGAATCAGCAACAACTCCTAAGTCAAGAAGCACTGGATGTGTTGGAGGAAAATGGATATCATTTCAAATCAAAGGGGAATGTTATTGACATAAAAAGGGCTCCTGGAATAATGGGAGCGATCATCGTGATGATCATAGCGATTTTTGCCTCTATACCTGTCTTTTCTTTAGGTGCGATATATGGTGTAGGATTTCTTTTGGCTGTCTTGGCAATTATCGTAGTAAGAAGAATGTATTTTTCAGATACCTCAAAATTTCTCATCAATCAGGATAAAAGAACATTTAGTGCCAAAATTGGCACATACTATGAAGAGGATCAGCCTTTATCTATGATTTCAACGATCGTTCTCCACTCGCAATTTATTGACCAATATGTAACAGCAGCGAGGAATTCAGTGGAAGAACACCTGATTTCCATTAGAATTCAGCTGATGACTAAAGAAGACATTACTTTGCTGAAATTAAAATCAGAAAATTCAGAGCCTTCTGATGCGATCAACGAAATCTACCAATTCCTCGAAAATACGGTGAAGGACTCCAAAGCAGCCTAGCTATAGTTTTCCAACATTTCCTGAAGATCCTGGAGGGTATTCGCTTCTTCTGGCTTTTTATCTTTTCTCCATCGATTCATTCTTGGAAACCTTAATGATATTCCGGATTTGTGCCTGGTCGATTTAGCGATCCCCTCAAAGGCAATTTCAAAAACCAATTCAGGCTTGACGCTTCTGACCGGACCAAACTTTTCCAAAATATTCGACTTTACGAATCGATCGACTTGTCTGAACTCCTCATCAGTTAGCCCACTGTAAGCTTTAGTAAATGGCACAAGTTCCTTATCGTTCCAAACAGCAAAGGTGTAGTCCGTGTAGAGGTTGGCTCTTCTACCATGTCCTCTCATCCCATAAATTAGGACTGCATCTATCACCAACGGGTCTACTTTCCACTTCCACCAATCTCCTCTTTTTCGGCCGACCTTATAATTTGACGTTTTCCTTTTCAGCATTATGCCCTCTGAAGAAAACTTTCGACTGCTTTCTCGCTCTTTTGCTAAATCGTCTTCACTGTTAAAGGCCACCAGTTTAGAAATCCTTAAGTTGGGATGCTTTACCTCCTCTACCAGTTTCTCTAATTTTTCTCTCCTTGATGACAACGGCTCTGATCGGATATCTTTTCCTTCATACTCCAATAAATCATAAGAGATTAAGACGATAGGTACTTCTGAGAGGAGCTTTTTGCCTACCGTTTTTCTACCAATTCGTTTCTGTAAATCATTGAATGAAAGTGGTTTTCCATCCTTATAAGGAAGAATTTCTCCATCAATTGCAACCCCATCAGGCAAGTGATCTGCAAGTAACTGAAGCTCCGGATACTTGTCTGTAACCAACTCTTCACCCCTGGTCCAAACGAAAACTTCTCCAGATCGCTTGATTAACTGGCCTCTAATTCCATCCCACTTTCTCTCAGCATACCACTCTTCAGGGTTTGCATCAAAACCTGATTTCTCATCTAGTTGATATGCCAAGTAAAACGGATAGGGTTTTGATAGATCTTCATCTCCAGTTTCCTTCAGAATTAAGGACTCATAGGTATGTGTTTCCGGAGACCAGCTACCCATCAGGCGGTGGGCCAGTTCATTTTCGTCCTTGCCTGTGAACTTAGAAAGAGCTTTTACCATCGTTTTTTGAGAGACTCCTATTCTAAAACTTCCCCCAATTAGCTTATTGAAAATGAGCCGTTCTTTTTTGGATTGTTTTTTCCATGAATCGATAACAAATTGCTGCTTTACCTCTTCGCTTGTATCAGCTATGTCCCGAATAGACCTCATCCATTCAGTTAAATCCATATCGTTATCACCATCTTCGTAGGGTAAAATCAAAGAAATGGTTTCTGCCATATCACCGACCACTTGGTAGGATTCTTCAAAAAGCCACATGGGGAGGCCTGCTTCATCGGCTGCCCATTCTCTCATTCGCGTTGAATTCACCTTTCTTTTCGGCCGCTTCCCCGCCAGCAAGGCAATCGACCAAAGTTTGTCTTCATCATTTGCTATTGACAAATAGTTTACCAGTGCACTTATGCGTTCATTTGTTTTGGTCGTTTGATCTAAATCCTCAAATAGAGCTGCGAAAGCTTTCATAAATCACCGGATTTAGTATCCAGGGATTCTCCTTCAAAAAAGGTACTCTCAGAATAGGCATCATAACCATTATGCTGAAGCCAATTAGCAAAACTATCTGTATAACCATGCGTGCAAATGACTCGCTCAGCTTCAGTTGCTTTAATTGCCTTATTCAGCCCATCCCAATCTGCGTGATCTGATAAAATAAACCCTCGATCCACGTTTTGTCTTCTTTTTGATCCTCTCAGCATCATCCATCCTGATGCAATACCTACGGAGTACGGCTTTAATTTATTTGCCCAGCTAGACCCGATGGCAGAAGGTGGAGCAACGATCAAAGATCCTTCGAGTGCTTTCTTTGACACTTTTGGATCTAAATAGGGAAAATTACCCTTCAATAAGTCCATCTCCTTGTGAATTTCATTGACTGTGGCTACTGCCCCGTGACAGTAAATATTCCCGATCGAATGATCTAGTATGGATAATACCCGCTGTGCTTTTCCCAATGCATAAGCACTTAGTAGACTTATCTTCCCATTTGATTGATTGTCTTTCCACCATTCTTCTATTTCAGAAACAACTGCTTTTTCATTAGGCCAATTATAAATCGGTAAACCAAATGTACATTCAGTGATAAACGTGTTACATCTGACTGGTTGATAGTCTTCTGCAACCGGGTCTGAATCTGTCTTATAATCACCCGAAACACACCATACCTCTCCGTTAAACTCAACCCTAATCTGTGATGAACCAATGATATGCCCTGCAGGGTGAAAACTTACTTTTACACCATTGATAGTTGTTTGTTCATTATAGCCAATTCCCTCGATTGTAATTTTACCCAGCCGCTGATTTAAAATTGGAATAGAATCCTGGTGGGCTAAATAATGCCGATGACCGAACCTTGCATGATCAGAATGGGCATGTGTGATAATCGCTTTTTTTACCGGTTTCCATGGGTCGATATAAAAATCCCCTTTTTCACAGTAAATTCCGCTTTCCGTAAACTTAAGTAGATGTGTTTTCATTTATTCTTTTTTCAACCTTTGTTTTATGTTAAGGTTTATACCGTATGACATCATAACTTTACTTAATTATCAAAACGATCTCCTGTTAACTTCATGAAAAAGACAGTCTTATTTGTAGACGATGAAGATATCAACCTTTTTGTTCTGTCAAGAAGGTTTGATGACGACTTTAACGTGCTGACGTCAAATTCTTCGATAGAAGCAATTGATTTATTGGAAAAAAACGTTGGCAATATTCATGCATTAATTACCGATGTAAAAATGCCTGAAATGACTGGGTTGGAAATGATTGATAAAGCAAAAGACAATCTCAAAGGTGTTCTTTGCTTTTTACTAACAGGCTACGATCAACATGAAGAAATAGAAAAAGCGCTAGAAACAAAAAAGGTTCTTAAAACCTTTAAAAAACCTTTCAATTACAATGAAATTCGAAATACACTCAAAGAACACCTTTATTGATGGTTTTCTTTAAGTAGATCCATTACGGTTTTGACAGGATTAAAAGTGATTAATGGAACCTCAACAAAAATCGTGTTCCAATCAGCCATCGCTCCATTCCAAAGACCTGGGAGTTCCATCGCTTTTAGCTTCCTTCCTTGAAAGGACTTTTCAGTAATAAAACCTGTATCATCATCGCGATAATTTAGCAGATCGAAAGTCTCTCCTTTGTAGTTTTTAAGCCCACAGACAAGATCTACCGGATTAAAATGCGTAGCATTTCGGAAAATAGACTCTTGATCGGGGTGGCTGATGTCCACCTGAGCGGATTCTACAATCTGAAGGGTTTGATACCTGTTATTATTGACCCAGAATGGACCACCGCCAGGTTCTCCTTCATTTTTAACCATTCCACAGACCCTAATAGGTCTGTTTAGTTTATTAATAACCTCATTTTCAGAGTAATCACCAACCAAACCCATTTCTTTTAGAAGCTTAGAACCTTCCTCTTTGACACTCTCACCTCTTTCTGATGCTTCCAAAAGCTTAAAAGAACGCGATTGATAATCAAGTAATACACCTGCCAGTGCCATTTTGAAGCGTATAGTCTCCTCTTTAATGCGATCTGGTACTACATTATCTATGTTTTTTATAAAAACAATATCAGCAGTTAGCTGATTGAGGTTTTCAAGTAAAGCACCATGACCTGCAGGACGAAACAAAAGGTTATTGTCATTATCTCTAAATGGCTCATTTTCTAAATCTACAGCGATGGTATCCGTTGATGATTTTTGAGTACTGTATGTAATGTGAATCTCAGCATCGATTACTGAAAGTAGATCCTTCACATGACTTTCGAATTTTTCTTGGTGATCAGGAGATACGGTAAAATGTATATTCACGACACCTTTTTTTTCAGCATAAGCTAAGCCCTCACTTATGTGCTCAAATACAGGAGTCCTCACTTCGTTTTCATACCTGTGAAACCTTAGCAAACCTTTAGGTAGACTGCCATAAGCAAGACCATCATCTTGTAATAAGGAGGAAATGATCATTTTATCTTTTGACGTTACTGCTGTATTGAAGTCCTCGTTATACCTTTTTTCGTATACTTCCTTTAGATCATCATAAAAAGCAAAGTCCTTGATTTGATCAAAGAACTGATTAGTCATTTTATCTTCCAAATACGATTCTTCTTCTAAATCCATCAAAGCGAACAAACTTTTAAACATTCGAGAGGCTGCTCCAGAAGCAGGAACAAATTTGATGACATTTAGGTCAGCATCGCTGTAGGATTTTACCAATTGATCAATATCCGTATGACTCAGTTTTATAATTCCCTCTCCAGCAGTGGCGGGTGCCGCAAGTACTAAAGGATCAAACCCTTGTCGGAATCGTTCCACTTGGGCGTTTACGGTTTCTTCAGTGATTTCCTTACTTTCTAAAAGTTTTAAATCTTCTGGGTTTAGCATGGTTAAATAATTTAGGCTACTAAGATGCTCATTTTACTAGGAAAAAAATTAAATTATCCTTTGATTTTAAATCGTAAATCTTCCCTATGGACCAAGATCTTAAAAAACTCTCTCCAAAATTCTATGGTATGTCTTTAATTCCAAAAACCCTCTGGAAAGACTATGGATATGTACTCTTGAATATAGCCGGATATGACGGTGAAGTATCTGATGCTGAGTTAGAGTGGTTGACTGTAGATTGTGCGGAGGCATTGGGTATTGATGAAGAAACCATCTCCAATTGGGAAAACTTTGAATATGATGAAGATGAATTAGAAGAACTTTTTGTTAATCTAAACGCTGCATCTTTCGCCAATTTCAATAAACTCTTGATCTATGATGCCATAAGAATGTGTAGCGCAGACTATGATTATTCTGAGGATGAAAAAGACCAGGTTTATAATGCTGCAAAAATCTTAAAGGTACCATCAGAGGCTGTAACCGCCATTGAGGCCCTAGTTGAGCTTGAAACCGCAGCTGAAAAACTACGGTTTTCTATCCTTTAACCATAAATCTCATTGAGAAGGTAACCCAATCGAATTCCTGCCTGGAGTAATCTTTGATTGACTAGATCAATATTATCGTGATTATATCTATAACTCAACTTACTATTTTCAGGTAGTGTATTATAACACTGATTACGGTGTTGCATGGATTCATATACCCAATCTAAAACACTGGCATTTTTCCATTCCGCTATTTGTTCATTGGTTGGATGATCAATCCAGTTAGCGTATTCAGTGTAGCTATATGATTGACGATCAATGATTCCACTATCCCAGACGCTGTGAAGATTAGAATCTCTTCGGAAATAACTTACTTTTATGTCATTACCTCCCCGATCTTCTCCATTCCCTATATGCAAAGGTTGATGTATATCCCCCACTAGATGGACTAAGCACTTTAGGGTAAAGGCTTCATCCTCATCGGTAAATATTTTTGATTTTAACTCACCAATTAGACGTTCCAATGTGTCAATGATGTCTCCTTCTTCTGGTGTACCTATCTCTTCGTATGTTCTACCATCTGGAATAGTGGCATAATGCCATGGTGACATATGTATATAGGTGGCATCTGATTTAATGAAATCCATATAAGTACTCACCTCGGCAAGGGTTTCATTCCTCAAAACAGATTCAATATTCTTTTTAGCTTTTTTGGAAAGATACCTTTCAGCGATATGTCCGACGACCCGGTGTCCGATGGGTCCCCATGCAAATGACTCATTGGATAAGATCAGACAAAATAGTAGGCATAATAGTTTTTTCATAAATCTAAACTAGGGTGACTGGAAGAATCTTATGAAAACAGTGTATTATGATTATGCTAAAAAAAGAGAAGGCGTGACCATTAAATGGAACACGCCTAATCACCAACCTAACCTAAAAGAAAGCTCTTAATAAACGCTTGATTGTGCATTTATTGTAATGCCTTTGAGCATTATACCCGTGATTAGCCTAGATAGTTGCAATCCATTCTTGAAATAGTTCTGTCTTTAGACGAAATAACAGTATTTCTCTATCAAATATGAAAATCTTAAATGCCAAGGTCTTTGTTACATTTCGGTCGAACTAATAGCGGTTCATAAAAGTTTACTTTTGCCAACTCAAAAATCGTTTCGGTGTGAACTCAAAAAAATTACTATCCACATACCAATCAAGCAGCTTTACACAAGCCATAGCGGAAACACTCAATAAAAAGAATACTATTAGGCTTAAGGGTATTGCCGGAAGTTTTGATTCACTGCTATTGTCTTCTGTGGTCACCAAAAATGATGGAATTCATTTGGTAGTTCTCCACGATAAGGAGGAGGCTTCCTATTTCCAAAACGATCTTTCCAATTTCCTGGAAGACTCACATGTTTTGTTTCCATCTTCATACAAAAAACCATATCAATACGAGGAAATAGAAAATGCCAATATTCTTCAACGAGCAGAAGTGCTTAATTGTGTAAATCAGTTAGATAGATTAGTCATAGTAACATATCCTGAAGCTCTATCAGAAAAAGTAATTAACAAGCGGTCACTTGTTTCTAATACGTTTTCTGTAAAAGTTGGTGAATCGCTTGATATCGAATTTTTATCGGACCTTTTAGTCACCTACGATTTTGAGAAAACTGATTTTGTCAACGAACCGGGTCAGTTTTCCGTAAGAGGAGGTATCATAGACATATTCTCCTATTCTAATGATAACCCCTATAGATTAGAACTATTTGGGGATGAGATAGAAACCATAAGAGAGTTTGATTCAGAAACTCAGCTTTCCAATAAAGACTTGGAAAAAATTTCCATCATACCGAATGTTCAAACTCGACTCGTAAGTGAAGAAAGACAATCATTTCTGGATTACATTCCTGAAAAATGCATCATATGGATAAAAGACTATCAGCAGTCACAGGATATCATTGATAAATCATTTCAAAAAGTAAAAGAGCAATTCCAGGTGATTCGAGAGATGAGTGGAGATTCGAGTCTAATCACATCTCCTGAACAGCTTTTTGAAACGCAGGAATCTTTTACTGTCTCTTTTAATAAGTTCAAAAAAGTTGAGTTTGGTCAACGGTTTTACTTACCGCCGGATGAAGAATTTACATTGGCAATTCGTCCACAACCCTCTTTTCATAAAAATTTCTCTATACTAACTGATAACCTTAAAGAACTTCAACGTGATGGATACGAAAAGTTAATTGCTGCTGAGTCTTTTAAGCAAATTGAAAGGCTAAATACAATTTTTGATGAAATCGATTCTGAAATCCGTTTCGATGGGATAACCGCTTCATTAAGAGCAGGTTTCATCGATGATGATCAGCGAATCTGCTGCTATACAGACCATCAGATTTTCGATCGGTTCCATCGCTATAAAGGCAAAGAGAAATTTACTAAGTCCAAAGCTTTAACACTTAAGGAACTAAAAACACTGCAGCCAGGAGATTTTGTAGTTCATATTGATTACGGAGTGGGCCGCTTTGCTGGTCTTGACTCAGTTGATGTAAATGGCAACAAACAGGAAGCACTTCGTTTAGTCTACCGTGACGATGATCTCCTATATGTCAGTCTACATTCCTTGCATAAAATTTCAAAGTATTCTGGAAAAGAGGGTGAACCCCCGTCTATCAACAAACTTGGATCTTCAGAATGGGAAAACAAGAAAAGAAAGGTCAAGAAAAAAGTAAAAGATATTGCGAAAGACCTCATAGATCTGTACGCAAAAAGAAAAGCAGCCAATGGTTATGCATTCCCACCAGATGATTATTTGCAGGCAGAATTAGAATCATCGTTTATCTACCAGGACACACCAGACCAATCTATGGCAACATCGGATGTGAAAACTGATATGGAGCAAGCACATCCAATGGATAGGCTAGTTTGTGGAGATGTAGGGTTTGGCAAGACTGAAATCGCCATTAGAGCAGCATTTAAGGCAGTAAATTCAGGAAAACAAGTCGCAGTTCTTGTTCCTACCACCATCTTGGCCATGCAGCATCACCGAACATTTTCGTCGAGATTGGAAGATCTTCCCGTGAACATTGATTATATCAATCGTTTTAAGTCAACCAAACAGATCTCTGAAATAAAGAAAAAAATAAAAGAAGGGAAAATTGACATTCTTATTGGTACTCATCGAATTGTAAACAAAGACATAACGTTTAAAGATCTTGGTTTAATGATTATCGATGAAGAACAGAAGTTTGGTGTTAAAGTCAAAGAAAGACTTAAAGATATGCGTGTAAATGTCGATGCACTAACCTTGACAGCAACGCCAATTCCGAGAACTCTTCACTTTTCACTAATGGGTGCCAGAGATTTGTCCATCATATCGACACCACCACCAAATAGACGACCAGTTACTACCGAATTACATGCTTTCAATGAAGAGGTAATTCGTGATGCTGTGAGCCATGAATTAAGAAGAGGAGGTCAGGTATTTATGGTTCACAATCGAGTTAGTGACATTGAGCAGGTAGGTAATCTTATTTTCAAGCTCGTTCCTGATGCCAGAATAGGCATCGCACATGGACAAA
Organism: uncultured Roseivirgaceae bacterium; assembly: GCA_964459925.1. Taxonomy (GTDB): domain Bacteria; phylum Bacteroidota; class Bacteroidia; order Cytophagales; family Cyclobacteriaceae; genus Ekhidna. Next base: position 17,024 of record CAYWOQ010000050.1, on the reverse strand, counting down.
TGGAGGGACCACAGCTTGAGAAAGCCATGCTGAAATTTATAGAAGGAGAATATGATGTTCTTGTTTCAACCAATATCATTGAAAGCGGACTAGATATTCCCAACGCAAACACCATCATTATCAACAATGCACACATGTTTGGATTATCCGATCTTCATCAAATGAGAGGCCGTGTAGGTAGGTCAAACACTAAAGCATATTGCTTTATGTTGACTCCTCCTGTATCGGCACTTACCAGTGACGCAAGAAAGCGATTAACTACTCTTGAAGAGTTTTCAGAGTTAGGTGATGGATTTAAAGTTGCAATGCGTGATTTGGATATCCGTGGTGCTGGAAATTTATTAGGAGCCGAGCAAAGTGGTTTTATTAAAGACATGGGATTTGATATGTATCACAAAATACTTGATGAAGCGATTCAGGAACTTAAAGACGGTGAATACAAAGAGTTGTTCGAAAACGACCTTCTGAAGAATAAGGAGGCATTAGATAATATGGTGGAAGATTGTAATATCGAAACCGACCTGGAAGCATTGATTCCAGAGGACTATGTTAGTAATATTTCTGAAAGACTCTCCTTATATACCAAACTTGATGACTTAAAATCAGAAGATGAATTGATTGATTTCATCAAAATGATAAAAGATCGGTTTGGGCCGATTCCAACTGGTGTCAATAACTTAATTGAAACTGTCAGACTTAGATGGAAAGCAATTGCTATTGGTTTTGAAAAAGTATCCATCAAAGGAGGTAAGATGAGGTGCTATGTCTCTGATAAAAAACCAGATGAATACTTTCAATCCAACAGATTTGGAAATGTCCTTTCATTCATCAAAGGATCTCCTAAACGAAGCAATATGAAAGAAGTAAAAAATAAACTACTTATTAGTGTTGGCGAAGTTACTTCTATTGAAGCTGCAGGATCAGTAATAAATGAGATGCACGAACCGTTAGTAGAAGTATAATAAATGCATTAGAACGCAATAAAACTTATGATAATCCATTAGAAATATAGGTTTAATCTAAAATCCTTTCCGGTTGAATGGGTTTTTCTCAATATTTGTGTTTATTAGTGTGTTGAAACGTTTCAATAAAACTCAAACGGTGTTATGAAAAATTATGTGAGACTAGTTAGAGGCGCCAGCTTTCTGACTTTATTTGTACTCTTATTGAGTGCCTGTAATAGAGGAGGTACCCCCTCGTCTGAAAATCCAGGGTATGCTAGTTCAGCAACTGGTTTAGAATTTAATGAAGAAGGAGGATTCCAGGTAAATGATTTTGCCGGACAGCCAGATGGTCCTAACCTGATATTTATTGAAGGAGGTAGAACTGTTTTAGGTTCGTTTGAAGAAGACGTGTTAAATGCACACGATAATCTGGAACGAGCCGTAACTGTCGCTTCTTTTTATATGGACGAAACTGAGGTTGCTAATATTCATTGGTTAGAGTATGAATTCTACATTAAGCAAGATTCAGACGAGTATTATTGGAAAAATAACTTACCTGATACAACCGTCTGGGCAAAAGATCTTGCCTACAACGATCCTTATGTAACAAGTTATTATAGATATCCTGGTTTTCGCTACTTTCCTGTAGTAGGAATAAATTGGAGACAAGCGGTTAATTACTGTAAATGGCGAACGACAGTTGTAAACCTTAAATTAGCTGAAGACGCTGACCTTCTTGATCCTGTTGCATCAGGTGATGATGCTTTTGCAGGTGCAGAAGGTGGAGACTTAGGTTCATCTGTGGGTACTGTACCTGGCTTAACCTCTGGGGTGACATTACCTGGTTATAGACTACCAACTGAAGCTGAGTGGGAATATGCAGCTCAAGCATTGATCGGTACACAATGGCTTGATGAAAATCAAACACACAGAAGACTCTATCCATGGGACGGACATGCGTTAAGAAATCCTTACGGGAAAAGTATGGGATATTTCCTTGCAAACTTCAAAAGAGGCAACGGTGATTATGCCGGTATTGCGGGTAAATTGAATGACGGTGCGATGATAACCACATATATTTACGACTATCCTCCTAATGATTTTGGTCTTTATAACATGGCCGGAAATGTGAACGAATGGGTACAGGATGTTTATCGACCGCTTTCATTTCAAGATATGGATGATCTAAATCCTGCAAGGAGAGACGCTGTTGGTGATTCAGAAGAGGGTTACGATGGAGATTATACTTTCATTGGAAATGAAGGAGCATATACGGAAGAAGAATGGGTAGAAGTATCTGGCCTTCAAAAATCATACAACGCAGACAACCCTCCGACTAAAAGAATGCGCGTTTACAAAGGTGGATCATGGAACGATGTTGCGTACTGGATGTCACCTGGGACCAGAAGATACCTTTTTGAAGATTCTGCCACATCAACAATTGGATTTAGATGTGCTATGATTAGAGCAGGGTCCAACTTTTAATTCAACAAAAACATCAAAAAAAGGACTATCAGTTGGTAGTCCTTTTTTATTTCCCCCTTGCAATAGATGCAATATGTATTTCTTTGACATTTACTTCTACTAATCTGCTACACAACATCCCTACCGTTGCTCCTGTAGTTATTACATCATCAACAACTAAAACGGATTTGCCACTCAGGTGCTCCGGTGCTTTAGAATAGACATTTTCCAAGTCGATCCATCTCTTAACTTTTGACTTTTTTGTTTGGGTCGAAGTAGATACCTCCCTTGTTATTCCATCTGAAATAATTCTAACACCTAGATTATCACCCATACCCTTAGCAAAATATTCACTCTGGTTGTATCCTCTTTTTCTTAGCTTACTCTTATGCAGTGGAACCGGGATTATCACATCAAGACTTAAATCCTTCAAATCATTTGAAAACCACTCTCCAAGTTGATAACCAATCTCTTTTGATCCTTTGTATTTAAGATGGTGTAAAAGACTCTGAGTAATACCCCCTTGATGGAAAAAAATAAATGATCTGGCACTTATAATTTTTGGCTCAAATACAAATTTCTTAATAAGTTGATTTTGTGGGTTAATATGGTCATTTGTATATGGCATGTCTATCTTGCACCTTGTGCATAGAAACTGTTCAACCGTATTTAATGATCGATTACAGTTAACACAAGTCCTAGGAAATATCAGAGATATTAAATCCGAAATCATACAGGAAAATTATTGTAATTAATGGTCTATAAAAAAGATCTCTCGATACAAAAAGAATGGGTTAAGTTGCTGTACAAAATCAAAGAAAGTACAGGTAAAAGACCTGCAGATCTTAATGCCGTGCTCTATCTGATAGGTATTCAAGAATTAGGTGCGGGTCCCAGATCATTTTCCAAAGAAGAAAAACAGGATATTTTACATATCGCAATATGTAAAGTTCTCTCTTTGGCTGGATACTATGAACTTGAAGGCCATGATAAGGATGGATGGCCACATTGGAAGCTGGTGAAGAAACTCCCAAAATTTGATTTATTGGAGCAAGAAAAATTACTGAAATTACAAATCTTAGAGTATTTCCGAGAAGAAATAAAATGGTAAAGTGCACCTTTGAGTAGGGATATTCGTTACACTTGTCGAAATGAGCAATCTTGATCAAATAAAAAGAAAGCTAAACGAGTATAAAAAAAAATATTACAAAAGGAAGAGCATAATCGGCTTTTGTCTTTTTGCAATTTTATCAATAGTCGTTTTCCTCTTTTTCGCATTTCTTGAATACCAATTGTGGATGGATTCCGGCATTCGTGGTTTTCTGTTCTTTCTTTTTCTTTTTATTGTACTTAGCTCTTTTGTTGGCTTTTTCTTGCTTCCATCGTTACGCTTCCTTGATATTCAAAAGGGTATAAACAATGAGGATGCAGCAAGTGATATTGCCCAATTCATTCCTGAAGTTGAAGATAAACTTTTGAATCTTCTTCAACTAGGAAAACAAAGCTCAGCAGAAAATGATCTAATTGCAGCAGCTATAGAACGAAAAGCACAAGACCTCAAACATATTTCTTTTACAAGCGCAATAGACTTTTCTAACGCCAAAAAATATTTGATTGGCCTTGCGCTTATTTTATTTTGTTTCTTCATGGTCTCATTCATCTCACCTGAAGTTATAACAGAAAGTTCAAAACGAATCGCTAATTATTCAGTCAAATATGAAAGAGATTCTCCATTTGGATTCGTTCTTTTAGACCAGAGCTTAAAAGCTTTTAAGGGAGAAGATTATACACTCTCTTTCAGAGTTACGGGAGACTATTTGCCTGAAAAGGTGAATCTTTTAATAGATAATAAGAACAGCAAAGAGTTAAACATTGATTCAGAGGGAATCTATACCTACACCTTTGAAAGAATTCAAAAGAATAAAACGATTCAAATTGAGGCCAGTGGTTTTCTGTCTAAGGAGTATGAACTAGTCATTCATTCCAGACCGGACTTACTTGGTATGATTATCGACATTGAAAGTCCTAGCTATACTGGAAAAGAGAGAGAAACGATATCAAATACTGGTGATATTACAGTATTGGAAGGAAGTATGGTAAAGTGGTCAATAAATGCCCTCTCAACGGAAAATGCACAGCTCATACTTAAAAATGATTCTATCGATTTTCAAAGACACACAGATAATCAGTTTCTAGCGGAGTTAAGAATTAAAAATTCACAGAACTACCAAATCGCACTTTCCAATCAATACAGCCAAAACAAATCACAGTTAGGTTATACTATCAATGCTATTAAAGATTTATTTCCTTTAATAACAGCTGAGTTTTTTCCTGATTCATCAACCTACCAATTCTTAACTGTTGCTGGATCAATTAGTGATGATTACGGCTTTACTACGCTTTCAATCAATTATAAAAAAGCAAATGAGAATAGATTCCGAAAAATTCCAGTAACACTTGGAAGCAACTCTTCAAGTCAGAGCTTTTATACGAATTGGGACATTGACACTTTAAACCTTGAAGCTGGCAATCGCTTAGAAGTCTATGTTGCCATTACCGACAATGATAGAGTAAATGGATTCAAAACGAGTCGATCCAAGACATTTATCTTCCAAATACCAAGTACTGATGAAATTGAATCATTAATATCTGATAAATCAGATGATGTAGCAGAGCAACTTGAATCTTCTAAAAAGAATGTGGAAGAGATTTCGGAAAGATTATCAGAACTGGAAGATCGATTGAAAACAGAACAGAAATTTGATTGGCAAGAACAGAAAATGCTAGAAGAAGTCATTAAAGACAGAGAAAAATTAAATAAAGAACTATCTGATCTTCAGGTTAAACATCAACAATTGCAAAAAACGACCAATCAGTTTAAAAGGCAAAGCAGTCAGATCCAAGAGAAAAACGATAAGTTACAAGAGCTCATTGACCAACTCATGGATGAAGAGACCAAAAAGCTTTATGAAAAGCTAAAGGAACTCATGAAGAAAAATGCACCGCAGGACGAAATCAGTGAGCAACTTCAACAACTTCAAAGAAGCGAGAAGAACCTTGAAAGAGATATGGAGCGGGCACTTGAACTTTTTAAACGATTAAAAATGGAAAGCGCCCTGGAGCAAAACCTACAAAATCTTGATTCCTTAAGCTCACAGCAGGAAAATGTATCGAAGGAAGAAGATTCAAATGAATCAAAGAAACAGCAAGATAAAATCAATCAGGAGTTTAATGATTTCAGAGAAAAGATGGATGAGGTCATGGAAATGAATCAAAACCTTAAGAAGCCTGAAGCATTAGAGGATTTCGAGTACGAAGAGAGCCAAATCGCCAAAGAGCTTCGAGAAATCCGGGAGCAAATAGAGCAACAAGAGTCTAGCTCTGATGATCAAAATGAAAAACAAGAACCGAATTCAAGTGATAACAAAGAAGATGCTCAAAAAGATAAAAGCCAAAAACAGAAGAGCCGTCAGCAAAAGCAGAGAAATGCTGCTAAAAAAATGAAGAACTTGAGTCAAAAACTATCTAAGATGCAAGGTGGTATGCAGATGGAAATGATGCAGGCTAATTTGGATCAACTCAGAGATATTCTAGATAATCTGATAAAGTTGTCATTTAATCAAGAAGATATCATGAATGAAATGAAACAGGTAAATCAATCTGATCCTCGTTTTCTTGATTTGTCTCAAAATCAACTCAAACTAAAAGACGATGCAAAAGTGATTCAGGATAGTTTGCTGTCCTTAGCATCGAAAGTGGTTCAACTTTCTTCGTTTGTAACACGTGAGGTTGATCAAATTAATGTAAGTATTGATGAGGCTTTGAGTAATCTAAAGGACAGAAACAGAAGTAGAGCACTTTCCAACCAGCAATTTGCCATGACTTCCATAAATAACCTGGCACTTCTTTTAGATGATACCATGCAACAAATGCAAATGGCCATGTCAGAAGCAATGGGAAATGGTTCGGAACAGAAACAGGAGCAACAAGGCATTCCTGATATGCAAGAACTCCAAAATCAATTAGGACAAAAAATCAATGAGCTAAAGGGTTCTGGGAAAAGTGGACGAGAGCTTTCTGAAGAGTTAGCAAGATTAGCTGCTGAACAAGAAATCATACGTCAACAATTAGAAATGCTCAAAGAAGCAGAAGAAGGGATACCAGGTGGAAGTCAAGCAGGTGATGAGCTACAGAAAGCAATTGATATGATGGAACAAAACGAAATAGACCTTGTAAACAAACGGTTAACTGAACAGTTACTATTCAGGCAAAAAGAAATTCAAACTCGACTATTAGAAGCAGATAAAGCCAAAAGAGAACAGGAAACAGAAGAAGAAAGAGAAGCAGATAGCCCATCGATTATCTCTCTTGAAATACCACCCGAGTTTGAAGAATATTTAAAGCTTAGGAAAAAAGAAATTGAATTATTAAAAACTATTCCAATCGAACTCAATCCATTTTATAAAAAAGAAGTAAACGACTATTTTAGGCGTATAAGTATAGAACAAGAATGATCGACAACATTCAAATAGAAATACCATCAATGCCTGAAAACATCAGGATCGTAGAAAGCTTCATCGATAATGCGAAAGATAAATACCAGCTAAATGATGACATCTATGGTAACATTATGATAGCTGTAACAGAGTCTGTTAATAATGCCATTCTGCATGGGAATAAATCAAATAATACCAAAAATGTAAGCCTACAACTCTCCTTAGAAGATTATCAAATACGTTTTATAATCGAAGACGAAGGAGCAGGGTTTGATTTTGAAAACCTCCCAGATCCAACATTACCTGAAAATCTTAGTAAGCCTGGAGGACGAGGAATATTCTTAATGAAAAACCTGTGCGATGAGGTTGCCTTCAAAAACGAAGGTAGAAGGGCAGAGCTTTGTTTCTATCTTTCATAAGATGGCCATCCATTTTTTTCAAGAAAGTGTCGATTTCACAATAGATGACCAACAAAAAATATTCTTGTGGCTGGAGAGCGTAGCAAGAGCTCACAAATTTTCTATCATCGTTCTCAATTATATCATCTGTTCTGATCAGTATATGCTTGATATAAATAATAAGTACCTAGATCATGATTATTATACTGACATCATCACATTTGATAACTCAGATAGAGAATTGGAAATCGAAGGAGACATATTCATTAGTATTGATAGAGTACGGGAGAACGCTAAGTCTAACAATGTTCAGATTACTGATGAATTGAATAGAATTATTATCCATGGACTTTTACATTTAATGGGATATAATGACAAAAGCGCAGACGAGAAAAAGGTAATGTCCGAAAAAGAAAATGCCTGTTTATCTTTGCTGTCAAATAAAGTTCCACGTGAAACATAGACTATAAAATCAAATAGAGTTCCACGTGAAACATCTATAAAAATGTTAGATAAATACGATATTATAGTAGTAGGAGGAGGACACGCAGGGTGCGAAGCTGCAGCTGCAGCTGCAAACATGGGATCCAAAACATTATTGGTCACCATGAATATGAATACCATCGCACAGATGTCATGTAACCCTGCAATGGGTGGTATTGCCAAAGGGCAAATTATAAGAGAGATCGATGCGTTAGGTGGTTACTCTGGTATAGTAACAGATAAAACTGCTATACAATTTAGAATGCTTAATCGCTCAAAGGGTCCGGCGATGTGGAGCCCACGTGCTCAATCAGATAGAATGCGTTTTGCCGAAGAATGGAGGCTAACCCTTGAAGGTATCGATAATCTCGACTTTTGGCAGGAAATGGTTACTGGTCTACTTCTAAAGAACGGAAAACTTTCGGGAATCAAAACAAGCATTGGTTTAGAAATTAAGGGAAAGGCTGTTATACTAACTAATGGTACCTTTCTAAACGGATTAATTCATATTGGAGAAAAGCAGTTTGGTGGCGGAAGATCAGGTGAAAGAGCATCGACTGGGATAACGGAACAACTTGAAAGCATAGGGTTTACATCTGGCAGAATGAAAACCGGAACGCCTCCAAGGGTTGATGGAAGAAGCTTAGACTATACAAAGATGGAGGAACAGAAAGGTGATGAGTCACCAGGAAAGTTTTCCTACCTTAATGAAACTCAACCATTATCTCATCAAAGAAGTTGTTTCATCACTTATACTAATCCAGAAGTTCACAAAATACTTCGGACTGGGTTTGAAAAGTCGCCTATGTTCCAAGGAAGAATAAAAGGCTTAGGACCTAGGTATTGTCCATCCATAGAGGATAAAATCAATCGCTTTGCAGACAGGAATCGCCATCAGATATTCGTTGAGCCTGAAGGGTGGAATACGGTAGAGATTTATGTAAATGGTTTTTCTACTTCTTTGCCTGAAGATGTCCAAAACACCGCATTGAGGAAAATTCCAGGCTTTGAAAAAGCCAAAATGTTTCGTCCTGGGTATGCAATAGAATATGATTTCTTTCCGCCAACACAACTAAATAATACGCTTGAAACAAAGATTATTGCGAATTTATATTTTGCAGGTCAAATAAATGGGACTACTGGTTATGAAGAGGCTGCTTGTCAAGGTTTAATAGCTGCAGTCAATGCACACCAAAAACTTAACCATCAAGAACCATTCGTCTTGCGTCGAGATGAAGCATACATTGGTGTATTAATTGATGATCTAATTAATAAAGGTACAGAAGAGCCCTATCGCATGTTTACGTCGAGAGCAGAGTTCAGACTTCTCCTACGTCAAGATAATGCAGACTTAAGGCTAACAGAGAAAAGTTATGAATTAGGGTTAGCATCAGAAGACAGACTCAAACAAATGATGGCCAAAAAGAAATCTACTGAAGAATTAATCAAAGAGTTAGAGAGCATAAAACTAAAGCCATATGAAGCAGCCGAACCACTCAAAAAACTAGCCTCTGCACCTATCAAAGATAAATCAAGCCTTCAAACCATTTTAAGAAGACCAGAAGTTCAACTAAAAGATTTCAAAAGCTTTTCTCATGCTATAGAACAAAACATAGATAAGTATTCGGAGGAGGTAATCGAACAAGCAGAGGTTCAGGTTAAATACAAAACATATATAGACAGGGAAAAAATGAATTCAGAAAAGGTGAATAATCTTGAATCATTAATTATCAAGGACTCTTTCGATTATCATAATCTCAATTCACTTTCTGCAGAGGCCAAAGAGAAACTATCAAAAATCAAGCCTCATACACTTGGTCAAGCCTCCAGAATTAGCGGAGTTTCACCTTCTGATGTTTCAGTATTAATGGTATACCTAAGGAGATAATGTACGAAAAATTAGAAGTTTGCCCGTTGTGTAAAAGTACAAACTTCAAAAATTTCATTATTTGCAAAGATCATATGATAAGTGGAGAAAGCTTTGCTCTTAACAAATGCACTAAATGTGAATTAGTTTTTACTAATCCGAGACCGGACGTACAATCGCTTAGTAAATACTACGATAGTGATCAATACATCTCTCATACCAACAAATCAAATAACATCATCAATTTTGTCTATAAGTTGGTAAGAATCTATACAACTAGGAAGAAAATAAAAATAATAAAAGAGTATAGCAAGGGTAAGTCTGTTTTAGATTATGGTTGCGGTACTGGAAAGTTTTTAGAAGCATGTAAAAAGGCTGGATATGATACAACTGGGTTAGAGCCTAATGATATCGCAAGAGCGCAAGCTAAAACGAAAGGTTTGAATGTGATTGAGAACTTAAAAAAGCATAAAGAAAAGGTTGATATTATAACACTATGGCATGTTCTAGAACATGTTTCTGACCTAAAAAAGACCATCAAATCCTTAAAAAAGAATCTTAAAAAAGATGGTATTCTTTTGATTGCAGTACCAAACATGAACTCTTTTGATGCGCATCACTACAAAGGATACTGGGCTGCATATGATGTCCCAAGGCACCTTTACCATTTTACAAAAGTATCTTTTGGCAGACTAGTTGTTAAAAGTAAAATGTCACTAATCGATACTATTCCCATGAAATTCGATGCGTACTATGTCTCGTTACTTAGTGAAAAATATTCATTAGGAAAAATTAATCTTATTAACGCATTAAAGATTGGATTCAAATCTAATAGACAAGCTAGCAAGAATGGGGAATACTCAAGTCTTATTTATGTCTTAAAAAAATGAAAGACATATCTAAGGCCATCTTTTTATTACTAATTATTGAGCTGATATTTAATGGATGCGCAAACATAGGAACACCTAATGGCGGCCCTAGAGACACCATCCCTCCAGTATTACTACTATCCAATCCAGTAAATGGAACAGTCGATTTTAATGATAAAAAACTAAGACTTGAATTTTCTGAATTTATTAAAGCAGATAAAATTCAGCAACAGCTTATCATCACGCCAAAGTCTGAAAACAAATTCAAGGCAATAGCTAAAAGAAATATACTTCTCCTGAAATTTGATGAACTATTTAATGACTCCACTACCTACAATTTAAATTTTGCAGATGCTGTTACAGATATTACAGAAGGAAATCCAACTGTTAACTTGTCCATTGCATTTAGTACAGGCTCCTATATAGATTCATTAAGTATATCCGGAACAGTATTTGATCTTTTTTCACAAGAACCGGTAGAAAGCTATTTGGTAGGCTTATATCCTTATTCAGATACTCTTGATTATTTTGCAGATAACCCACTTTATTTCACAACGACCAGTGACAGCGGGAGTTTTCAAATCAACTACGTTAAAACGGGTAATTATAAACTTTTAGTATTTAATGATGAAAACAGAAACATATTATTAGATCCGGAAACTGAAGCACATGGTTTTATAACAGGAACCATTTTTTTGGACTCTGCATTCAAACTAACAAAGCCTATCCAGACCTTATTACAAAACGTTAAACCGATTGAATTCATAAACTCAAGATCAACCGGGCCATACGTCGAATTAAAATATACGAAAACAATATCCAAATATTCTGTTCAACCCAAATCTTATCCTACCAGCCTCATTGGAGAAAATAAAGAAACAATTAGAATATACAGAAATAAAATATCCAATAGTGGTGATTCTATTCAATTTATCTCGAGCGTCAGTGATAGTTTAGGCAACATAACAAGGGACACAATTAAAACCACATTTATAGATTCTAATAGGGAATCGTCGGGTTTTTCATATAATGTAAAGGCTAATGGTAATGTTTTATCTGAAAATCAGATGTTTCATTTTACATTCAGTAAACCAATTACAACCTATGACACTACGAAAATTTCATTCGTAAAGGATAGTATTTTTACCTTCTACTTTCGCCCTACCTTTATCTGGAATTCAGATAAAACTAAACTTTCAGTTCATACCAATATCAATAAAACCCAATTTTTAGACTCTCTGTACTCAAGTATTAGTCTATTCAATTCTAAGATTGACACGTTTGATACAATCAATGTTGTTAAACCGAGAATTAATCCTAAAACTATAGAATTAAATATTGATAACTCTGCCTTTATTTCAGTCGAAAATGATTCTTCAATTAATAAGTCAATACAACTTCCAATAGAAGAGGGTACTTCGTTTGGTTCTATTAATCTTTCATTATCAACAGACAAAACAAGTTTTAAAGTAGAAATAATAAACAACAAAGGAATTGTGAGCTATAGTAAATGGAACGTTTATGACCATGCGTTCAACAAAATTAAACCTGGTAAATACACTATAAGGATCTTAGTTGACAACAATCTAGACGGTATTTGGTCACCAGGAAATCTACTAAAAGACATTAGTCCAGAGGATATCTATATCCATCCGGAAGAAACAGCTGTGCGTGAGAATTGGTTGTTAGAAATAGATATATCCTTTTAATAATATGTTGATAACAAATGACTAACGTTGAATAAATATTTATCATTAAGTAACTGATATCTAAAGCTATTAACCCTCTATATTAAAATAGTATTAAGGTAAGTTTATCAACAAGAAATACCCGAGCACTACCCAATACCAAAATCCACAGTGTAAATTATGAGTTATACACTAAAAGTATAAAACACTCATATTCAATAGGTTAGATGTTCATTTATTGTGAAATAAAGACGATCTAAGTAGTAAATATGAACATTCTCAATAACCAAATTAACTTTTCAAAAGTTTTGCACGTATCCACAGAGATAGTAATAGAAATAATTCAATTTTAATAAAACCTATATTTAATATTAAGTTGGTAGATAATTATATATGAATAGAATCGTAGGTGCATTTTTATTAATTGTAGCATTATTAACGTTCATAAAAGGACAGGATCAGGATAATATTAAAATTGCAACGGAGTATTATCAGCAAGGTGATTTTGAAAAGGCAAAAACAATTTTTGAGAATCTTTCAAAGAATCCTGTTAACATACAACTCATCTCAACAAACTATTTGGAACTTCTTAAAGCTATGCAAGAATATAAGGAGGCCGAATTATTCCTGAAGAGTGCGATTAAATCATATCCAAATAATTTACAGTATGCGGCTAATATGGCGGGATTATATAAAGATTTGGAGCAGACAGAAAAACTCAATAGTTATATAAAAGAATTGAGAAAATCTTCTCAATCCAATCAATATCAGTTGAGTTTACTCGCCCAGTATTTTGTGAATGAAGAACTTTATAAGCAATCAATCGAGTTCTTTACATTGTCTCGAGACTTACGAGGTATTCCTTCCATGCATGCTTTGGAGCTAGCTGCTATTTATCGAGTGATTGATAATAAACCTTCTATGATAGAAGAGTACCTGAACTATGCTTCAGATAGTCCGAATCGCTTGAGTTATGTCAAAAATATTTTACAAAACTATATCAAGGAAGAAGAAGAACTGAATGAGCTAGAATCAACCTTGATTAAGAAAATGCAAGAAAATCCAGAGGAAACCAAATTTTCTGAGCTCCTAATATGGGTTGAATTACAAAGAAAAAATTTTTACGGGGCTTTTATACAAGCAAGAGCCATTGATAAAAGTAATGGGAATGCAGGAGACCGCACCATGCAGATTGGACGTATTGCACTTGATAATAAATCTTATGAGGATGCAGAAGACATATTTTCATATGTAGCAAAAGAATACCCATATGGTCGAAACTATTCTCATGCACGTAAATTCTGGATGCAGGCACGTGAAGAAAAAATTAAAAATACTTTTCCTGTTAATTCCATTGAAATTAAGGCTTTAACGGATCAATATGCATTACTCTATCAAGAACTACAACCATCTCAAACTGCTTTTGAGGCATTACGCAATAAGGCACTATTACATGCTTTTTATTTAGATGAAATAGACATTGCTACCGATTTGCTCAATCAATTAACTTCTAATCCCAGAGCCGGAAAAATTTTAATAGCAAAAAGTAAACTCGACTTGGCAGATATATATCTACTGAAAGGAGAGCCATGGGAATCCACGCTTTTATATTCTCAGGTAGAAAAATCTAATAAAAGTTCCACCCTGGCATATGATGCAAAACTGAGAAATGCAAGATTAAATTATTTCATTGGAAATTTTGCATTGGCCAAAGGTCATTTAGATATTCTCAAAAAGAATACCACCAGAAATATTTCAAATGATGCCATTTCTTTAGGCATGCTGATTACAGACAACACAGCACTTGATACGACAGATCAGGTTATGCAAGAATTTGCAGATATTGAATTATTTATTTTTCAAAATAAAAAAGAGCTAGCCAAAAAAAATCTTGATACCATGCTGTTAAAATATGAATTCCATTCAATCATTGACGAGGTTCTTTGGCTACTGGCAAAACTGGAACTTGAATCTGGTCAATATCTTAATGCTGTAAACTATTTGGATGAAATATTAAATTCATATTCATACGATATTCTTGCCGATGATGCAGCATTCAAAAAAGCTGAAATATATGATTTGCATCTGAAAGAAACGGAAAAAGCCAAAGCCCTTTATCAATCATTTATGGTTGACTATCCTGGCAGTTTATACGTCGCAGAAGCGAGAAAAAGGTACAGACAGTTACGTGGTGACTTAATTAATTAAAGCTTCGTTTTAATTTACTACGTTCCAATAATATATATGGGTTTGAAGAGTATGCTAAACGATTATATTTGCCGATCAAATTAGCATTGAAATAATCGCCTGTTTCATTAGTAATGATGAAAGTTTTCACCACTCTAATTTTCGTTATCATGTCTGTAGCTGGATATTGCCAATCGGATATTGATAATTTGAGTCATCCATTTCAAGTTCTTTTCGCTGACGATGCATCTTATATTGCACGAGACGAAAAATTGAAACCCTTTGATTTTACAAGACGATACGGGTTAATACGAAATAAAGGCAAACTAGTATTGATTCATTACACAGGATATCTTTATGAAGCTGGTCCTGGATTAATAGATATCAGAGAAATTTCTGAGCAATTGAATCAGGAAGGATCCTTTATTCGTCCTCAAATCAGTCCCAAGCAAAACGATATAAAACAAGGAACTGAAGACAAACCAAAAAAATCGTATCATAAGATTAAGTTGCACTATCCATGGAAACATGCCATTCAACTCTCTAAGCATGACAGATTACCCATTCATTGGGAGTATATAAGACAGTCAGAATTACCAAGAAAATTTTATTACGAAGTAACAGTTAAAGACATTCATGATAGGATTCTTTTATCAGAAAAAATAAAGGAGAACTACTATGAAGTAATTCTTGATAGTTTAAAACTTCCGGAAAATTTGATAGTATGCCACATAAGCTTACCGGAATTGGATGAAGTTTCAGATGATATTGTAGTAGCATTTGAACAAGAGCACCATAAGGATCTAGTCGGTCCAAGACACTACAGCCAAACAACCTACCAATCATTTATTGATGGTTTAATAGCAATACAAAAAGAGGACTTTGAATTGGCTAATCATCTTTTCCTTTTAGCAATAGAAACTCATGAAGATCCTAGGTTTGATATGTTATTTCGTGAACTTTTAGAAGAGTATCCTAAACTAAAAGAAGACTTGGAGTAGGTTCAAACAATGATGGATCCGGAGAAAAATGCTTTTTGAAAAATCCATTCATTTCATCAATAGTTTTATTGGAAAGTAAAGGAAGTAGTTCTTCCATTACCTCACCTGAAATCATATAAGGTGGGTTTTGCATATTGAGCTCTCTTCCATTACACTGAGCAAAAACCTGATATTCATTACAATCACTCATGTTGATTTTCTTAATCATGCAGTGTTGTAGGTTTTCCTTTGCTGATTTTGAAGACATATTCATCCGCTCATTAATATCAATATTTGCTTGAAAATATTCCATCATTCTTCCCCACGACTCTTTTGATATTTCTTTCCGAAGATTCTCTGCACAGTCCAAACATATGGCATAATCAAAAACTACATCGTTAGCGTCATAGCCTTGATAATTCTTCACAGCCTTTTCTATTAGGTATTCCGTTCCTTCATCAAGAAGGTATTTTTCACATTCTATACAATACTCAAAAAGAGAATTGCTTTCAAATGAATAGAACTCCTTTGGGATTTCTTCTCTCATGATTTCAAAATTATGCCCTTATCTATACATCCAAAAAAATAGTATGCATGCATAACAAATTTTACTATCTTTGATGAATATGCGTGACCTATGAAAAGAGAAGAAACCGTAGATTATAATATTAAAAGCCTTTGGCATGGCATATCCAGAATGTATAACCAATTTGGATCTGCTTACGATATTACTGCATCTACTGGTTTTGTCTTATTGAACATTGATGTAGAAGAAGGGACACCCGCTACTAAAATTGCTCCGATGCTCGGAATGGAATCCAGAAGCCTGACTAGAATGCTTAAAGCGATGGAAGAAAAGGGATGGGTTTATCGAGAGAAAGACCTTGTTGATGGTCGGTCGATAAGGATATTTCTAAGTGAATTAGGAAAAGAGAAGCGTGAACTTAGTAGAAGAGCGGTTAAAGAATTCAACAAGAAAGTAAAAACATTGGTCGATAAAGAAAAGCTTACTGATTTCTTTACCGTACTGAATGAAGTCAACCAAATAGTTAACGACACATCATTATTTGAAAACATCGTCAAAGAGATTGCAATAGAGTTTGAAAGTAACGGTCATTTACAAAACCATTAAATATTAATCCATATAAAACCACTTAGCTAGAATTTAGAAAATGAAACGAACCATTAAGAAAGCAGCTGTTTTAGGATCAGGAATCATGGGTTCCAGAATTGCCTGTCACTTTGCCAATATTGGTGTTGAGGTAGTTCTTTTAGACATTGTTCCAAGGGATCTTTCTGATAAGGATAAAGACAATTCAGTCGCTAGAAATAAACTAGTGAATGATGCGCTTCAAACCGCAGTTAAATCAAACCCTTCCCCTCTTTATGACAAAGAAAAAGCAAAGCTCATTGAAACAGGTAACTTTGATGATGATTTGTCCAAGATCAAGGATGTTGATTGGATAATTGAAGTTGTTGTTGAAAATCTTGAAATCAAAAAATCACTTTTTGATAAGGTAGAGCAACATAGAAAACCTGGAACATTGATCACTTCTAACACTTCAGGAATACCTATTCATCTGATGTTAGATGGAAGGAGCGAAGACTTTCAAAAGCATTTTTGTGGAACTCACTTTTTCAATCCTCC
>CAYWOQ010000049.1:0-26594 GCA_964459925.1 uncultured Roseivirgaceae bacterium | reverse complement strand
TCCAAAACTCTAGCCCACCTTTTGATTATTCTATTGAATAATCCGGGTTTAACTCATCGCAGGCTTTGATGAAGATTTTAATCTTTCGTCTGTTACCCAAGGTGGATCTATTGATGCAAATAACCTGAAAGTTTGGAGGGAGCAAGAAATTAATCTTAAATGGCAGCAGAAAGGAAGTCGGGCCCTGGTTTTGGGATGGGACTATGAACTGTAAGATGAAAAGGATTCTATAGCATCGGTCCCCGACTCGCTTATTGCTAGTTACACGATAGACATATCAACTGCTACATTGGACTCAAGCACTGCATTGGTCTTTTCCATGGCAGAGTCTACAGAATCTTCCAATCCTAAAACCAAAGGCAAATGGGTTAAAAACAATGACGATAGTGAAGAGGAAGAAGAGGAGGAATCAGATGAAGAAGAGAGGGATGAAGAAAAAGAAGATGATGATCAAGAAGATGAAACAGAAGATCCCATTGATTTTTCCATTCAATTAACCGACTCAGCTGGTACATCACTCAACTTTCCATTAAGTACATTTTCAGGGTTACAACGAGAGATAGAGGTAGTGATCATGAAAACGGATTTCATCAAAGATGACAAACAATCAGAGCAAGTTTTCCAGACGTTTTATTTCCCATTAGCTGATCTTCAGGTGATGAACCCAACTTTTGACCTTTCATCAGTTAATAAAATTACTTTTGTTTTTGATCGAACGGATAAGGGAGTGGTAATTATTGATGATATTGGAATGATGAAAAGTTTGACTATTAGAAAATGAAGAAAAGATGTACCATTATTTTAATTAGTTGTTTAAGGATCATACCTTGAGGTGTTCGCTCAAGGAGCAATCATTGAAACATTTAACAAGCATTTAATCGATCCTCTAAATACCATTATGAAGTCTGAGAGCAGACTCTTATCCGCCTTAGAGATTCTTTTGGTAAAGTAGGTTATCGAGTATGAGTAAAAGAAATACCCAATGAAAAAATCTTGTATTTACTTCATATTATCCTTGACTTTTCTAATTTCTCAAGGACAAAAACCAAGAGCTAGAGATCTTGGGATTCCATTTGATGGAACACCTGGTAGTTTTAACGCAATAACCGATGTAATTGGTGTCGAGGTAGGTTATAGCACCATAATCTCTGGAACAGGAGAAAACAAATTAGGTGAAGGACCCATTCGAACAGGCGTAACTGCAATTTTTCCAAGAGGTAAAGCAAAAAAATTTAGTCCGGTATACGCAAATTGGTACAGTTTGAACGGGAATGGAGAAATGGCTGGAACTAGCTGGGTTACTGAATCTGGCTTTTTAGAGACACCGATAATGATCACTAACACCAATAGTGTTGGGGTTGTGAGAGATGCTGTCTTAAAATGGTACGTTGATACTGACTGGTACAAAGGAGAGGATTGGTGGTACACCTATCCTGTTGTAGGTGAAACGTATGATGGCTTTCTTAACGATATCTACGGATTTCATGTAAAAGAATCGCATGTACTAGAAGCTATTAATAACGCAAAAGGAGGCAGCATTCAAGAGGGGAATGTAGGTGGAGGAACTGGGATGAAGTGTTTAGGCTTTAAAGGAGGAACCGGCACTTCCTCCAGGGTTGTCAAAATCAGAGATTCTAATTATACAATAGGCGTTCTTGTTCAATCCAACTTTGGCGGAAAACGAAACTTTCGAGTAGCGGGGGTTCCTGTTGGAAGAGAGCTAATGGATACGTTGAATTATGAATATGAAGCATCTCCAAAATCAAGAAGGCAAGAGGGAGATGGTTCCATAATCGTAATCGTTGCCACGGATGCCCCCTTTTTACCTCACCAACTGAAAAGAATCGCCCAAAGAGTACCGCTTGGAATTGGTATAGTTGGTGGTAGAGGCAGCAATGGATCTGGAGATATTTTCCTGGCTTTTTCTACCGCTAATGAAAAAGCATTTAGCAGGGATCAGATAACGCATGTTCAAACGTTTTCCAATGATTTAATCACTCCATTTTTTGAGGCCACCACACAGGCTGTAGAGGAAGCAATTATTAATGCGATGGTAGCTGCCGAAACCATGGAAGGAATCAATGGAAATAAAGCACATGCATTGCCTCACGACCTATTGGTAGAGGTTTTAAAGAAATACAATAGGATTGAGTGAGTGAAAGATCAACTTAATTTTAAGCAGACGACCTTTTTACTACTACCGCTGACTTTAAACTTCTCAGAAATTCGATAGCCTACAACCCAGGCTATCTCATCATTGGATTCAAGTATCCAGACCTTCTCCTTTTTAGCAATTGGTACCTTTTCATCAATGAGCAAATCACTCACTTTTTTGGTACCTTTCATACCCATTGGCTGAAAAGTATCTCCTTGCCTCCACTTCCTTACTTTTAAAGGAAATTCGAGCTTATCATAGTCAAGAATTGCCTCATGCGCATCATCAGAAATGAACTCTTCGAAAACCACATTATCCAGAATGGTCACACCTAATTCCTTTTCTGCGACTTGATATACTGCTTCATCCTGTATTAGAACTTCTTTAAATTCTTCCTGCTCATTTCGCTGAATGAATAAGGAGTCCCTATCCATTAGGACCTTCCAATCCTTGGCCTCAAATACTTTACCCGAAGAACCTCTAGCTCCCCAAATTTCTTTGACGGTCACATAATTAAATCCATACACTGACAGTATCTCATAGAGGATCAGCAGATCAGTCTCCTCTTGGATCCACTTCAAACCTAATTGACCTTCCAATTCGTCAAAATACTCCTGAATTACCTCCGCAACCTGCTTTTGTAAGAGATCAGACAAGAGGTTTAGTCGTTCATCTGAATTTTTGAAGGTATACTCAAGTGAAGCATTAACCTCTTTTAATTTTGGGATTACCTCAAGTCGAATTTTGTTCCGATC
This sequence comes from uncultured Roseivirgaceae bacterium, assembly GCA_964459925.1. Taxonomy (GTDB): domain Bacteria; phylum Bacteroidota; class Bacteroidia; order Cytophagales; family Cyclobacteriaceae; genus Ekhidna. Next base: position 23,684 of record CAYWOQ010000049.1, on the reverse strand, counting down.
GTAATCCGTTTTCATATTCGATGCATCCTCCCGCCACTTGAGTCCTTTATTCATAGCATAACTATGAATTTCGTCTCTAGAAGCGAATAAAAGTGGTCGAATTATTTGCTCATTAATAACGGGAATTCCAGAGAGCCCTTTGATACCGGTGCCCCTCACCAAATTCAAAAGTGTCGTTTCTAAGCTATCATTTAGGTGATGTGCTGTTGCTATTTTCAGAAAACCCTTTTCGGTGCATAGCTCCCTAAACCACTTGTATCGTTCCTCTCTCGCTTCAACCTGGATGGATTTTCCGTTCAATACAATCTGTTTTACATAGCAATCAATTCCTCGTTCCTGTGTCCATTGTTCCACAAAGGCTTCATCTTTATCGGATGCTTCTCCCCTTAGGCCGAAGTTGCAGTGGGCCACAGCTATTTCGTAGTTTGAATGATGAAAGAGCTCAAGCATCACCATTGAATCTAGTCCTCCACTTACAGCCAACAGTATACGTTCACCTGATTTGACAAGTTGATGTCTTTCAATAAAATTCTGGAACTGTTTTTGTAATTCGAGCAATGGCTTAATCGTTAATTTTGCAGGCTATGCGGAAAATTCTCCAATTCATACTCTTTTCTTATTTCCTGATCAATAACTATCAGTTAGTGGCGCAGGATACTGACCGCATAAAATACAAAGCTGATCAATTATATGAATTTAGGAAAAATGGTCAGAAAATAAGACGATTAATTGGCAATGTCGTATTTGCACAAGAAAGCTCCACGATGTATTGTGACAGCTCACTTTACTATGTACAAGAAAATATTATGGAGGCCTATGGTAGAGTTAAAATCATTGATGACTCTGTCACCATCCTTTCGAATAAGCTCATCTATGACGGAAATACAAGAGACTCTAAGTTGCGGGAGAATGTTATTTATACCAAGGGTGAACAAAAATTAGTAACTGATTTTCTGGATTATAATATGGACACCGAAGTGGGTAATTATTTTGAAGGCGGTACTTTAAGTGACTCTACCAATGTCTTAAAAAGTAAGGTAGGTTATTTCTATGGATTAGCTGATTATGCGCTCTTCTGGACTGAGGTTAAACTTACGGCACCAGATTACACCCTTGAATCAGATACTCTACGATACAATACCGTAACGAAAGTAGCCAACACCACAGGAAATACGGTAATTACAACAGAAGATGAGACCATTCTACATGCCAATGGCGGCGAGTTTCGGACGGAAATTGATCAATCTGATTTTATAAATGGCACCATCGAGACAGAAGATTATTACATGGAGGCAGATGAGCTCTTTTTCGATGATCTTAAAAAATATTATGATGCCACAGGTAATGTGAAGCTAACTGCGAAAAACGATGATGTAATCATAACAGGAGATGAGGGATATAACGATGACCTGAATGGAATTAGTAAAGTTTACGGAAATGCAGTTATGCGCAGAATCCTTGAGACAGATACATTATACTTATCCGCCGATACATTGGTATCTATTGAAAGCGATTATGATTCTGCTAAGCGAATTCTAGCCTATCCTAATGTAAAAGTATGGCGATTCAATCTTCAGGGTCTGGCAGATTCTGCTGCATATTTCCTTCAGGATTCACTACTCCATTTTTATGAAGATCCTATTTTCTGGAACAAAAAAAACCAGATCTGGGGAGACACGGTTATCGCTGAGATCACCGAAAAAGAAATCAAAACCATGTTTCTGCAACAAAATGCTTTTCTCGCAGACGAGGATACACTTGGAAATCATAACCAGGTAAAAGGCAGGAAGATGAAGGCCATTTTTAAAGAATCGATCATTGATAAGATTTTCGTGAATGGAAATGGTGAAAGTGTCTACTATGAGGTGGACGAAAGTGATCCCAACGATATGTTCTTGATGGGGATGAATCGCATCCTTTGTAGCAACATTACCATCCGATTCAAAGATGAAGAGTTGTCTAATATTTCATTTTACATTAAACCGGAGGGCAAATTCATTCCTCCGGATGAGTTAACAGCTGACATTCAGGTTTTAAGAGGATTTGTCTGGCGCTCTGATGAGCGACCAACACTTGACGAAGTATTGCAAGGAACCTCCAGAAGTCTTCCTGTACAAGAGAAAGAGGCAGTTCCACCGCCCCCTAATGAAAACCTTAATATGGAGGGTATCGATGGGAAATCTAAAAATGACCTGTTAAAAAATATTAAGTCTGGAGAGTAAGCCAGAGCACAAGTTCGCTATTAGCATGTAAGTCCTTAGTTTTGCCGACCAATTAAAAATCATGAGGGGAATTCGATTATTGTTTTTAGTAATTATAGCAGTTGGAACGATCAGTTGTAGCAAATTCAGAAAAATCCAGAAAAGTGGAGACTGGAAGCTTAAATATGAGGCTGCAATCGAATACTACGAAAACGAAGACTACCACAAAGCAGAAATTCTTCTGGATGAAATACGTCCTATTATGCGAGGAACAGCCGAGGCTGAATTAGGTGAGTTCTACCTGGCCTATACCTACTACTATCAAAAGCAATACATCCTAAGTGCTCATCACTTTGAGGAATTTGTCAGAATTTACGGGAGGTCTGAATACGTAACAGAAGCGGCCTATATGCATGCTTATTCACTTTATCTACAATCTCCTGATTATCAGTTGGATCAAACGGTCACTTATGAGGCAATTGCAGCCATGCAAAATTTCATAAACAGAAACCCCACATCTGAGTACGCTAAAGAAGGTGATAAAATCATCGACAAAATGCAGGTAACGCTCGAAAGAAAAGCATACGAGCAATGCAGATTGTATTTCAAATTAAGAAGATACAAATCTGCCCTGACAGTATATGATAATTTTAAAGTAGACTATCCTGATTCTAAATATCAGGAAGAAGTGGCCTTTCTTAAAATTCAAACCTCTTATGATTACGCCAAAGAAAGTATTCTATCAAAGCAGGAAGAACGTTTTCAGACCACTATTGATGCATACCTTGAACTTTTGGATAAATATCCGAATAGCAAATTTTTAAAGGATGCAGAGAAAATTTATGCAGATAGCATAGAAGAAATTACTAATTTTGCAGATTCAAAATAAAACGAGCGAAATGCAGCAGACGAACAGTTCAATAGTAACAAGAGATAATCAAGAAATTTTAGAGCTTACCGGAAACATCTACGAGTCTATTGCAATCATTGCAAAAAGAGCGAGACAGGTTAGCAGCAACCAAAAAGAAGAATTAAATGCCAAACTTGCTGAGTTTGCTTCTTCTGTAGACAACCTGGAAGAAATCTTCGAAAATAGAGAGCAAATTGAGATTTCCAGATTTTATGAGCGTATGCCTAAACCCTCTACAACAGCTATTGAGGAGTTCCTTAACAGAGAGTTAAATTTCAGATTACCGGAAGAAGAAGGTAACTCCTAATTACTTTAACATAAATTAGTCGCCATGTTGGCGGGCAAAAAAATATTATTAGCGGTTTGTGGCTCTATTGCAGCCTACAAAACCGCTTTTTTTGTGCGTTTACTAAAGAAAGAGGAGGCGGAAGTAAAGGTCATCATGACCGAGAGTGCTAAAGATTTTATTACTCCACTAACACTTGCTACACTTTCCAAAAATCCGGTTTATTCAAGCTATTTCAACAAGAAAAACGGAGACTGGCACAATCATGTGGAGCTTGGGATGTGGGCTGATTTGATGATCGTGGCTCCACTTAGCGCTAAAACGCTGGCAAAAATGGCCAGCGGAATGTGTGACAATTTACTGATGGCTACCTATCTATCAGCAAAGTGTCCCGTCCTTGTGGCACCTGCTATGGACCTGGATATGTACAACCACCCGACTACTCAGGAAAACTTGTCAAAACTTCAATCTTTCGGCAATGAAATAATTGATGCTCGGGATGGAGAACTTGCAAGTGGACTTTCTGGTCAGGGGCGCATGGCTGAACCGGAAGAGCTTTTAGAAATAGTAAAAAAAAAGTTCATTAATGCAGGAAAACTGAAGGGAAAAAAGGTCTTGATTACTTCTGGCCCTACGCTTGAGGCCATAGATCCTGTCAGGTTTATAGGAAATCACTCTTCGGGGAAAATGGGAAATGCACTGGCCGATCAATTCAGAAATGCAGGCGCGGAGGTAACAATGGTTACTGGGCCTGTCGAAGAATACCCACAAAACACGGAAGTCATCAAAGTCACCTCCGCAGATGAAATGCTTTTTGAAGTGGAGAAGAAGTATTCATCAAGTGACATAGTCGTCTTTGCTGCAGCGGTTTCTGATTTTAAACCCTCAAATCCCTCCGATCAAAAAATCAAGAAAAAAGAAGGTGAAGAAAGATTGGAAATTAAGCTTATCAAGAATCCAGATATTGCAGAGACTATGGGAAAAAAGAAAGAACACCAATTTCATATCGGATTTGCGCTGGAAACTGAAGACGAAAAGACCCATGCTCAAAAGAAGCTTGCAAAGAAAAATTTTGATCTTATTGTACTAAACTCTTTGAATGATAAAGGGGCAGGTTTTAAAGGCGAAACCAATCTAGTTACTTTCTTTGATAAACATAATAACGAACAAAAATTCGAGTTGAAAAGTAAACAAGAAGTAGCTTCGGATATTGTAGCTTACGTGATTCAACATCAATGAAAAAACTTTTCTTTCTATTTCTATTTTCAGGATTTCTATCCAAGGGTCAGGAGCTAAACTGCCGAGTCATTGTAAATGCGCAGCAGGTTCAGACCACAGAACGTGCCATTTTCACTGAAATGGAAACTGATTTTGCCCAATTTTTAAATACAACTAAATGGACAAATGATGAATTTGAGCCGGAAGAGGTAATTAATTGTAATATTCTAATCACGGTTACAGATATGCCAAGTGTCGGGTTATTCGGTGCTTCGGTACAAATCCTATCGAGCCGCCCTGCCTATAATTCATCTTATGAATCAGTGGTCTTGAATTTCGCAGATCGAGATTGGTCCTTTGAGTTTGTTCAATCACAGCCACTACAATTTAATGAAAACACATTCACAAGCAACATTACCTCACTCCTGGCCTATTATGCTTACATCATTATTGGATTTGACTATGACACCTTCTCTGAACTTGGGGGTGAACCATATTTTGAAAAGGCTTTCGAAATTGTAAATAATGCACAAAACACCAGCTTCCCAGGATGGGATCAATTCAATAGCATCCGAAATCGCTATTGGTTAGTGGAAAACCTAAGAAACCCTCAACTCGAACCTATCAGAAAGGCAATCTACAATTATCATCGTAAAGCCCTGGATGTTCTTCATGAGGATCGGGAAACGGCTGAGCAAACCATTCTTAGCGCATTAGGAGAAATACAAAAGGCGAACAGAGCCAGGCCAAGATCAATCTTAATGATCAGCTTTATGGATGCTAAATCCGGAGAACTTATTCAGTTGTTTAGTGAAAGTGACCTACCAACCAGAAGACAGGCTTATAACTTGCTAAATAACCTCGATCCATCCCGAACAGATGAATATAAAGCTTTGATAGAGTAACTCCTATTCTATCTTTGTCGGCTGTTAGATAATGATCGCTTCCCTTTCCATAAAAAACTATGCCCTGATCAAGGAACTCCAGATGAGCCCTGATCCACAACTAAACATTATTACAGGTGAAACGGGTGCGGGAAAATCCATCATGCTAGGTGCTATTGGTCTATTGCTTGGCAATAGAGCAGATACCAAAGTTCTTCTTGATGACAATGAAAAATGCGTTATTGAGGGGATATTCGATATTTCGAATTACAAACTTCAAAAAGTATTTGAAACCTTTGATCTGGACTTTTCGGATGAATGCATCATTAGAAGAGAAATAAGTCCAGCAGGAAAATCCCGAGCTTTCATTAACGATACGCCAACCACGCTACCTGTTCTTAAGGCTGTTGGTGAAAAACTAATGGATATTCATTCACAGCATGAATCCTTGTCTTTAGGTGATCAATCCTATCAACTAGAGGTCCTTGATGCATTTGCCGGTCATCACGAACTTCTGTATCAATATCAAGACACCTTCCGATTGTTTGAGCAGGCCAGAAAAAGACTATTGCAGTTAGAGACTCAAGCATCAAAGAGTGCTGAGGAATCCGATTATAAACAGTTTTTGCTGGAAGAGCTGATCAAGGCCAATCTTGATGACTTAAACAAGGAGGAGCTAGAACAAGAGTTAGAAGTACTAGAAAATGTCGAAGAAATCAAGGTGAAACTGGCACAATCAATCGGCATGCTAGATGAGTCAGAAATTGCCATTCTACAGCAACTGAGCGAAGTAAAATCTTTAATCCAATCCGTGAGTAATTTCTCAAAGGATCTAGAACAATCAGGAGAGCGAATTGAAAGCGTGACGATTGAATTGATTGACCTCAGCAATGAGTTGCAAAGGATTCAAGAAAGAATAGAACATGATCCAGAAAAAGCACTTAAGCTAAAAGAACAACTTGATCTCTTAAATCAGCTTGAGAAGAAGCATAATGTATTAGAATTATCACAACTTATTCAAATAAGAGATGAGTTGGATGAAGAACTACAAATCGCGTTTAATTTGGATAATGAAATTGCTAAGGCAAAAGAAGAACTTGCCACCCAAGAAGAATCACTAGCATCAATTGGGGCCAAACTCACTGAGTCAAGAAAACTGGCAGCACTTAACCTCGCGGATGAAATTGAAAAAATCATTCACCGAATAGGCATTGAGAATGGCACCATCGAGATTGATATCCAGCCTCAAGAACCAGCAAAAAATGGCCTTGACAATGTATCCATGCTTTTTAGCGCCAATAAAGGAATCAAACCACAAGAATTAAAAGAGGTTGCTTCAGGGGGCGAGTTTTCGCGACTCATTTTTGCGATTAAGTATCTTATTGCCGATAAAACGGCCTTACCAACCATCATTTTTGATGAAATAGATACTGGGGTTTCGGGTGAAGTTGCACTTCAAATGATCCAAATGATGAAAAAGATGGCGAAGAATCACCAGGTAATCAGCATTTCACACCTCCCACAGTTTGCCGCAGGCGGTGATGCCCACTATTTTGTTTACAAGGATCATACAACCGAAAAATCCAATAGCAAAATTAAAAAGTTGGAGGGTGAGGATCGGGTAAACGAAATCGCTAAAATGATTGGAGGAGAAAAGCCCGGTAATTCTGCATATGAGAGTGCAAAAGAGTTACTCCAATTATCATAAATTGCAAAATCAACTAAGACCTAAACACAAATAGCATGTCATATAATCTACTTAAAGGAAAAAGAGGAATTATTTCAGGTGCATTAGATCAAAATTCCATCGCCTGGAAGGTTGCTGAAAAAGCGCATGAGCAAGGTGCATCTTTCACACTAACCAATGCACCTATTGCCATGAGAATGGGCGAACTTCCAAAGTTGGGAGAAAAAGTAAATGCAGAAATCATTCCTGCAGATGCTACCTCTTTAGAAGATCTTGAAAATCTATACACCAAATCAATGGAAGTCCTTGGTGGAAAAATTGATTTCATTCTTCACTCTATCGGAATGAGCCCTAACGTGAGAAAAGGCAGAGACTATGGAAACCTGAATTATGATTGGTTCCAAAAGACACTGGATGTTTCTGCTTTATCCTTTCACAAGATGATGCAAACAGCCGAAAAATTAGATGTGATGAATGAATGGGGTTCTATTGTAGGATTGTCTTACATCGCTGCTCAGCGAACATTTCCGGACTATGCGGACATGGCACAGGCCAAGTCCCTTTTAGAATCGATTGCCAGAAGCTATGGATATCGATTGGGAGTGGATAAAAAGGTAAGGGTCAACACCATTTCTCAGTCTCCTACGATGACAACTGCAGGTTCAGGTGTTCCAGGGTTTGATGTATTTTTCAATTATGCGGATAAAATGTCTCCGCTAGGAAATGCAGATGCAGAAAGCTGTGCTGACTATTGCATCATCATGTTCTCAGATTTAAGTAGAATGGTGACCATGCAGAACCTAATGCACGATGGAGGATTCAGCAACTCCGGTATTACAGATGCACTAATAGAAGAATTACAAAAATAATTTGAATCAAAACAGGTATTAATTACCCTCTCAGCATTAGCGATTTATGATCTCATTCCCGAATGCTAAAATCAACCTGGGATTAAATATCGTCAGCAAGCGAGAGGACGGATACCACGACATTGAAAGTTGCTTCTACCCCATAAAATGGCATGACAGTCTAGAAATTGTAGAAGCATCTTCTTTTTCATTCTATTCCTATGGACTTAAGATTCCGGGTGACACAAGTAACAATTTATGCGTTAAAGCCTATAATCTATTAAAAGCTGATTTTGAGTTACCTCCGATAGCCATTCATTTACTCAAAAACATTCCTATGGGGGCTGGATTAGGGGGCGGTTCGGCGGATGGTGCATTTATCCTTAAGCTCCTCAATGATTTTTTTAAGTTGGACCTCTCCGATAAACAGCTTGAAAATTATGCTCTATCGCTAGGCAGTGATTGTCCTTTCTTTATCAAAAATGAACCCGCAATAGCAAAAGGTAGAGGAGAATTGCTTGAGCCATTTACTCTCGACCTTTCGGGCTATTTGCTAGCCATTCACAATCCGGAAATTCACATAAGCACTAAAGCAGCATATAGCAAAATCCAACCTGCTAAACCTATCGAGAGTATTGCGACGATTTTAAATTCACCCATTAGCGAATGGCAGAACCAGCTAATAAATGACTTTGAAAAACCCATTCTAATGGATTATCCATCGATCAAATCCCTCAAAAAGGACATGTTAAAAGTCGGTGCTATTTATGCTTCCATGACCGGATCAGGCAGCACGGTCTACGGGATTTTTACTGAAAAAATCAACGAAAAATGGCGTTGGATCACCCTGTAGTTCTGATGTTACTTAATCGATGGTAACCGCCGTCCCACTCGCTGTTACCATTAACATCCCAGAGTCTTTCCCTACCGTTTCATAATCGAGATCAATAGCAATTACCGCATTAGCCCCCATCCCCTTGGCAACATCTACCATCTCTTGAATGGCTATATTTTTCGCATCTTTCAACGATTTCTCATAGGCACCTGATCTTCCACCGACGATATCTGTTATGGAAGCAAAAAAGTCCTTAAAAATATTAGCACCTATGATGGCTTCACCTGAAACCATTCCATAATAGTTGGAGATTGTTTTACCCTCCACGGTGTTAGTAGTAGTTAGTAGCATATTATCTTATAAAATCTGTGGCTAACGCCTTTTTCTTGTATCTGCGATTCAATAACGGATAAAGTAACACAGAGGTTAATATCAACCCCGTACCTAAATAAAACCCACCACTCATTTCTTCGCTTTTCCCAAAAATAATGAGTGCAAGCATGATACCATAAACCGGTTCCAAATTGACAACCAAATTAATGGAAAAGGCCGATAGTCGTTTCATTAATTCAACAGAGACAGAATAAGCATAAACGGTGCAAAACATGGCCAGTGCAACTAAATAAAGCCAGTCCATGGCAGATGGAAGCCAAATGATTTGATCTGTAAAAAAAGCCTGGTAAATGGGATAGAAAAGTAAAATAGAAAAACAAGCACCAATCATCTCATAATAAGTGATAACGTAAGGATTGTACTGATTGGAAAGCCTTCCATTGATAACAGTGAAAACGGAGGCGATAAATGCTGATAATACAGCGGTAAGTAAACCAGACAGATAATCAAATTCCACATTAAAAATGATGCCTATTCCAATAAAAGCGATCACACTGAGTGCTACTTCGAAAGCTCTAATTCTACGGCCTTGAGATAGTGGTTCTATCAAACTCGTCCACAGGGAACAGGTAGCCATTCCGGCCAGACAAACAGATGCATTTGAAATTCTGGCAGAAAGGAAAAAAAGAATCCAATGGGCCGCAATCATCGCTCCGGTACCTACAATGATGCGTAAATTTTTCGTTGAGTGAATTTTTAGGTTCCTTTTTCTGAATTTTAGCAGAATAAATAACCCCACGGCTGAGATGAGCGTTCGGAAGAAAACAACTTCAACGGGGGGAATCTCAATCAATAATCCCAGAATGGCGGTAAAACCCCAGATCAGGACAATAAAATGAAGTAACAAATAATCCTTCCTCTCCTGACTCATCTAGGTACCGTTTTATAAAGCAATAAAGACACCACAGAAAATATGATGTTAGGAATCCATATCGCCAGAATAGTATTCATACTTCCAGCTTCTGCAATGGATTTAGCCAATATGAAAGCAATGATGAACATAAATGCGATCAGAAATCCAAGAGCTATTTGAAAACCTGTTCCTCTTCGAGATTTTCGAGCTGATACAATAAGACCAATGGCCATCAGGATCAATACGGTAAACGGCTGCATATACCTCACATACTTTTCTATCTGATAGAGTGGGACGTCATCAGCTCCCCTGGATTGCTGTAGCCTAATGTAATCATTGAGTTCACTTAGGGTCATTGTTTCCCAATGCCTGTCTTTATTCCCAAAATCTGCGGGTCTCATATTCAGCAAGGTATCCAGCACGCTACCTTCTTCTAAGATCTCTCGATCATCCAGCAAACTACGCTTCTGCCATCGTTTCAATTGCCACCTTTCAGTTGAATCCACCCAATTGAGCTGTCTTGCAGTGATCTTATCTACCAATTTGGTTCCTTGAATTTTCTCTAACGTCACGGTTGTTCCCACATCTCTGCGGTTGTCATAGCGGTATAAGTACACATAGCCTTCTGTACCGATTTTAAAATGTATGTGTTTATCTGTGTTAAAAAAGGGATCTTCCAGATACTTCAGCTCAAAATCAATCCGATACTTGTTCGCATTTGGTATGACATAGCTGTTTAGGTAAAAACTGGAGGCACCAATAATAACTGCGCCAATCAGGTATGGAAACATAAGTCTTCGGAAGCTTATCCCTGATGCCAGAATGGCTATGATTTCGCTTTTAGCAGCCATTCGAGCGGTTACCAAAACGGTTGTAATAAATACAGTAATCGGTGTTAGTAGACTCGCGATATACGGGATGAAGCTCAGGTAGTAGTCTCGTATCAAAGCAGCACCTACCTCGTTTTTTATAAAATCGTCGTTTTTCTCTGTAAAATCAATTACACAGATAATCAACTCCAGCATCCCCACCACAAACACATAAGTGATGAGCAGTTTTTTAAGAATGTACCAATCGAGTTTCTTCATTAAAGACGTTGAGATACCTTTTTGACCATTTCGGATTTCCAACTAGCGAAGTTATCATTTAAGATTTGCTCTCGGGCCTCCCTTACCAACCATAAGTAAAAACTAAGATTTTGAATGCTCGCAATTTGCGCGCCAAGAATCTCATTGCTGGTGATTAAATGTCGTAGATAAGCTTTTGTATAAAACGAACTGACATAGCCTTCTAGTCCTGGATCTAACTGTGAAAAATCCTCCTTCCATTTCTCATTTCGGATATTAACAATGCCTTGTGTTGTAAATAGCATACCATTCCGTGCATTCCTTGTCGGCATCACACAATCAAACATATCGATACCTAGCCCGATACACTCTAAAATATTAGCTGGTGTCCCTACTCCCATCAGATACCTCGGCTTATCTGTAGGTAGTATTTGACAAACATGGTCCGTCATTTCATACATATCTTCAGCGGGTTCACCTACAGATAATCCTCCTATTGCATTTCCCTCCCTATTCTTTGAGGCAATGAACTCAGCCGATTGACTCCTCAAATCCTTGTAAACGCTGCCTTGCACAATTGGGAATAAGGTTTGCGTGTATCCATACTTTCCATCTGTTTTGTCAAACTGCTCAATACATCGATCCAACCATCGATGTGTGAGGTGCATGGAACGCTCGGCATAATCATATTCACAGGGATACGGTGTGCATTCATCAAAAGCCATAATAATATCTGCACCTATCGTTCGCTGAATATCCATAATAGTCTCTGGGGTGAAAAAGTGCCTGGATCCATCCTTATGCGATTGAAAGTGAACACCCTCTTCTACGATTTTTCTATTATCAGCCAATGAATACACCTGATATCCACCACTATCTGTCAGGATCGGCTTCTCCCATCCATTGAACTTATGCAGACCACCCGCTTTTTCAATGATATCCAGTCCCGGCCTCATGAAGAGATGATAAGTATTCCCTAGAATAATTTGTGCTGCAATATCATTCTCCAATTCACGCTGATGAACAGCTTTAACTGTTCCTGCAGTACCCACCGGCATGAATATGGGAGTCTGTATTTCCCCGTGATCTGTTTGTAATTGCCCCGCACGTGCATTGGATTTGCTATCCTTGTGATGTAATTGAAATTGCATGGAGCGCAAAAATAGGTTTAACCACGATCTTACATTAGACTTTTTCTCGGTTAGATGCTAGCACTACTTCTTACCATCATATCGTTCCAACTACTTGTAACCATTGTGGTTTCTGTGAAGATACTGAGGTGGAGATCAAAGGATTCAAAAGGACGACCTCCTGTCTCTATCATAATTGCAGCTAAAAATGAAGAAGAAAACTTAAAAAAATTAATCCCTGCATTGATAAGACAGCAATACCCTGATTTTGAAATCATCATTAGCCTGGATCAATGCAATGATGGAAGTATAGAATTTCTAGAAATAGTGAATTCGCCAAGCATTCGATGGAGAGATATTCAATCCATACCAACAAACTGGAATAGTAAAAAATATGTACTTAATGAGGCTATAAAATTTGCACGAGGAAATTGGCTGGTCTTTACTGATGCCGACTGCCAACCAAATTCAGATTTATGGTTGCAATCAATCGCAAAGGAGATCAATGAAAAAACTGAAGTAGTGATTGGAGTGTCACCATATACCAACTCAAATAAGAGAGGTCTTTTGTCATCTTTCATTCAATTTGAAGCGTTCATGACCTATTTTCTATATATCGGAATGGCCTTACTCCGAAGACCTTACATGGCTGTAGGGAGAAATATGGCAATTAAAAAATCCTATTTTCAATCTCTCGGTGGATATGATTCAATAAAGTCCGTTAAGGGCGGTGATGATGATCTCTTTATCCAAAAAGCAGATAAGTCAAAAATAACAGTAACATTAGGTAGTGACTCCCTAGTGCATACCTACCCATCCAAAAGCTGGCAATCTTACAAGCATCAGAAAATCAGACATTTTTCAGTAAGTAGCCATTACAAAAGATCAGATAATTTTTTTCTTTCGATCTATTATATCTCCCAATTAGGTCTATACCTTCTAATCCCCTTAAGCTGGAAAGGTAATTTTTTATTACCACTGATCCTTTTTTACCTATTTATTAAATTCGTGGGTTATAGATTTGTTGCTGGCAAAATTGGCGCCGGATTCAACTATATTTTGTTTCCCGTCGTTGATGTGTTATACGCTTTTCTGATACCAGTCTTAGGCGTATGGTCAAAACTCGTAAAGGACATTAAATGGAAGAACTAAACCGGCAGTTTTCGGATAAGGCACTTCGTGATTTTAAGTTAATAGATTTAGCTGTTGCAGGTAAAGATCAGGCGGCATATGCAGAACTGATGCAGCGCTACAAAAAACCGGTCTACCACATGATTCTCAAAATGGTACGAAATGTTGATGATGCAGAGGATTTAACCATTGAAGCCTTTGCCAAAGCCTTTCGGAACCTGTCAAGATTCAAGAAAGATTACACATTTAGTACCTGGCTCTTTCGAATCGCTACGAATAACGCCATTGACTTCATCCGTAAGAAAAAACTGGATACGTTCAGTTTAAATAGTTCATTTACAGATGATAGTGGCGACTCGGTAAACATTGATGTGCAGGACAAAAACTTAACACCAGATCAGGAAGCAATTAAAGATCAGAAAATAGAGCTAGTGAGAATGTTTGTAGATAAGCTACCTGCTAAATATCAGCGCTTGGTCAAGCTTCGTTATTTCGACGAACTCTCATATGAAGAAATTGCAAAAGAACTGGAAGCACCACTTGGCACGGTAAAAGCTCAGTTGCATAGGGCAAGAGAACTCATGTATGAGTTAGTAAAAGACAAAAAACCTCACATTTAATTGGAGGCTTCCATCGTCTTCAAGTATTTTCCGGAACTAGCTGAAAGTCAAAAAGAACAGTTCAATCAACTATTTCCGCTCTACAAAGAATGGAATGATAAGATTAATGTCATCAGTCGTAAAGACATTGACGAACTCTTTGAGCGCCACGTCTTGCACAGTTTGGGGATTGCTAAGTTTATTCACTTTCAAGAAGGTTCCAAAATCATGGATCTGGGAACTGGTGGTGGTTTCCCGGGCATTCCTTTAGCCATCTTATTCCCAAAAGTTCAGTTCCATTTGGTTGACTCTATTAACAAAAAGCTCAAAGTCATACAAGAAGTGGCAAACGCACTTAATCTTGATAATGTAACGACAGAACATCAGCGCGTAGAAAAGGTACACGATTCGTTCGATTTCATTGTATCAAGAGCAGTAGCCAGAACAAAACAACTGTACCATTGGACTCATCAAAAGATTAAAAAACAAAGTATTAATGACCTGGATAACGGAATAATTCTTTTAAAAGGAGGCAATCTGAATGAGGAACTGAAAGAGTTTGGAAGGCTGTATCGGGAGCAAAATTTAGTCGACTATTTTCAAGAAGAATTCTTTGAAACAAAAAAGATTATTTATATCCCCGTTCACTAAATACTTCCTATCGATATAGCGTAAAACGAAACGGTATTCTATATCTTTAATGAAACAAAACAAATTTCATTTTCTTATGAAAAAATTAATCCTACCCGTATTTATTCTAACATTAAGTTTATCGGTTAGCACACAAATAAACGCCCAGAATGTGGGTGGTGGTCTTGCTTATGGAACGGAAACAGAAAGTTTAGGTATTGGGGTCAATGCCCAATTTCCTACTGCTAATGGAGACCTCATTATTGCACCAAGTTTCGTCCTGTTCTTTCCGGATGACCCATTGAATTTTTGGGAACTGAATGCTGATGTGAATTATTATTTCAGTAGAAGTTCTGCCTCTGTGTATGGTATTTTGGGACTGAACATTGCGAGAGTTGGAATTGATGACCTTGACCTAGGTTTTTTAGGGACAGTAGATGGTACCAGTGAGACTGAACTTGGTCTAAATATCGGAGCAGGTGTTGACTTAGATATAGGAAGCAGTGTCATTCCTTTTATACAAGCGAAGTATACTGTAAGTGATTTTGATCAACTAGTGATTTTTGGTGGAGTACGCTTCCCCTTTTAATTAAGACTAGAAATATTTTTATAACTTCATAAGCTCCTTATTGCAAGGGGCTTTTTTTATGCCACAAAAAAATAGTCGTTCTTACCGGTGCAGGAATCCGTGCAGAAGTGGTCTAAAAAAATTCTGAAATTCAGGAGGGCTTTAGGAAGGATCTGAAGCAACAAAAAAACCCTCCGATTGGAGGGTTTATGGCATAACTTAAAATATTTTCTAGAAATCAAAGGTTACTCCACCTTGAATAACCAATTGACCATCTCCGGCTGTATTGTACTTGGCTTGAACCACACCTCCAAGAAGATCTGAGAATGGAAAAATCGCACCAGCACCAATATTTAGACCTGTTTCTGAATCAGAAACTTCCGTTGCAGGAACTCCAAAAAATCCAGGTATCTCTACTTTAGTGCTTACAATCCCAATACCAGCAAGACCATATACATAAGGTCCATCGGTCAGAAAATAGTATCTTCCGTCAATGTTGAAAGAATTGAATGTCACATTCTCAGGCGCAAAGAAGTATGTGAAACTTGCACCTGCACTGATATTATCGGTAATTAGGTACTCACCTCCAACATTGATACCAACTTCTTCAATTTCAGTACCATAACCTAGTGCACCTGTAGCTCTGATAGTTCCTTGTTCTTGTGCAATTGCAGCGAATCCAACAAATACAATTAGCGTGGTAGTAAACAATAATTTTTTCATTTGTAGTTTGTTTAAGGTTGTGTAATTAGTAACAATTTAAGATTTATTCAATTTCTAGAAAAGCAACCTAACAAAGTTTGTTACACTATTAATAGAATCACTTTTACTTAGTTGCCGAGAGATGCTGAGCACCCACAAATCTTAGCATGAAAGAAATTTGCATAATGATTCAGAAGCATCATAGAAGAATATAAATTACCTTTCAACCGAAGATTTATTTTAATGAAAATAGTCGTTCTTACCGGTGCAGGAATTAGTGCAGAAAGTGGCCTGAAAACCTTTAGGGATTCAGGAGGACTTTGGGAAGGATACGATGTGACAGAAGTAGCTACTCCTCAAGCCTGGTCAGCTAATCGGAAACTGGTCTTGGAGTTTTACAATCAACGTAGAAAACAAGCATTGACAGCTGAACCTAATCCTGGCCATATCGCACTTGCTGAATTAGAGGAATACTTTGAGGTACAAGTCATTACCCAAAATATTGATGCCTTACATGAAAGAGCAGGAAGTTCCAATGTGCTGCATCTGCATGGAGAAATTTCCAAAGTTCGAAGTACAATGGATCCTTCATTGATTTATGATGTGGTGGGATGGGAACTTAAAGAGGGAGATACATGTGAAAAAGGATCCCAACTACGCCCACACATCGTTTGGTTTGGTGAGGCCGTGCCGATGATAGAACCAGCAATAGCCATTGCTGCACAAGCTGATATCTTCATTGTGGCAGGTACTTCGTTGGTGGTATATCCTGCAGCCGGTTTGTTGGACTTTGTATCATCTGAAGTCGCTAAGTTTATCATTGATCCGAAAATACCTGCTGTTAATAACACCCAGAATATGTTTTTTTATGAGGAGCCTGCTAGCACTGGACTGGTAAAAGTGAAAGAACTCCTCCTGAATGAATACCTATGAGTAAAGAAATCATGCAATCCTTTTATGATGCATTTAGTAAACATGATGTATCCACAATGAATAGCTTGTATCATCCCGATGTTACTTTCAGCGATCCGGTTTTTCAAGATTTGAATCAGCAAGAAGTACAAGGGATGTGGAGCATGCTCATCGAACGAGCCGATGGAGCATTAAAAGTGGAATATCACTCACTCCTTGGAGATGATGAAATAGCCCAATGCACGTGGGAGGCAAACTACCAGTTTTCAAAAACCAAGCGAGAGGTGCACAACGTGATACATGCAACGATGGAATTCAAGGATGGCTTAATACACAAACATACGGATGTATTCAACTTCTGGAGATGGAGCAAAATGGCTTTAGGTACTCCGGGTGTACTCTTAGGTTGGTCACCTTTCCTTAAGAGCAAAGTGAAGAAGATGGCTAATCATTCGCTAAAAGCCTACTTAGCAAAGAATTAATTGGCAGTGGTTATCTGATCCAGGATGGATGACTCACGCGTCTCATTCAGTCCCAACCAGTCCAATGTAGACTGATAAAAGATATTATCAAGGTCTTTTTGTGGCAAATTCATCTCTGTAATGAATTTACCTATTTCAAGATCCCCAAGTGGGAATGGATAATCTGAACCTAAGCAAACCTTTTCAGATCCAATCAAATCAATCACATATTTCAAATAGGTCGGGTCGTGGGTAATGCTGTCGACCCAGAACTTACCTAAATAATCTCTTGGATTCACATCGTTGTGAACGGCCACCAGGTCGGGTCTGCAATTATATCCATGCTCTAGCCTACCAATAGTCGCAAGCAATGATCCACCTGCATGTGCAAAACATACTCTGAGTTTAGGGTATCGCTCAAAAACACCCCCAAAAATCATGGAGGCTGCAGCTCTGGCGGTTTCAGCAGGCATTCCAACCAGCCAGGGCAGCCAGTATTTCTCCATATACTCTTTGCCCATCATATCCCAGGGATGGACAAGAACTGCCATTCCAAGTGCCTCACAAGCTTCAAAGAACTCAAAGAAACGTGGCTTGCTTAAGTTATGATTATTGATGTTCGAGCCGATTTGAACGCCGGGTATACCCAGTTCTTTTATCCGCTCAAGCTCCTTGATGGCTAGATCGGGATCTTGCATTGGAACCGTACCCAACCCAATGTAATGTTTAGGGTGCTCTTCCACGATCTGTGCGATATGATCGTTCAGAAACATTGATAGATCCAAACAATCATGGGCATCTGCCCAGTAACTGAACATAACCGGTATGGTACAGATTACCTGAATTTGCGTATCAAATTGCTCATACTCACCAATTCTTAACTCCGCATCCCAGCAATTGGATTGGATTTCTCGGAAGAATTTATCTCCCTTCATCATGCGTGCTGCATCCGGTTTATGATGAAGTAGACTAATGAAATCGCCATAACCAAACTTTTCAGCAAAGTTTGGGATGCTGTGAGGTAAAATATGCGTATGCATATCGATTTTCAAAGACGATTTGCTTGCCATAACAACAAAATTAACTTTTTAATCAGGACTTGTAAAATTGAATGAAGGTAAGACCAAGGTGTTATTGACCTTCACAATATTTTGTAATCATAACTTCCGCTTGTGACATGTAAAGATTTGAAGCTTTTTTAAGGTAACTGCATGCCTTTTCGGAATCATTCAAGCTCAAATACGACATGGCTGCATTATACCACGCGTTAGCGTACGTAGGGTCTATTGAAAGGTACTGTTCATAAAATCCTATGGCATCTTTATAAGCTTCTTCGTAAAAAAACGAATTACCGATGAGGTAAAAGGATTCGGTTCTTCTGGGATTTAATTGGAGTGCTTTGATAAAATCAGCTCTTGCTTGTTGGTAAGATCGAATTCTCAAAAGTGCCTTGCCCCGACCGATTAATGCTAAATCATCTTCCGGATTGGTCTCAATTGATTTTGAATAATAGTTGATTGAGCCTGTGTAATCTTGGGTTTCATACGCATTAGCTCCCATCAAATTAAGCATCGGAGAAAAGGATTCATCATCCAATAAATCATCAGGAAGTCTGGCAGATTCGTCCAACAAAGCCAGATTATACCAAGCCAGGTAGCTATCAGGTTCCATTTTCACCGCTTTTCTTAAATCGCTAATCGCACTGGCATCATTTCCCATTACGCTGTGTAGCTGAGACCGATTGATGAATAGCTCAATGGACGAATCATACATCAGTGATTGCTCAAAGTCCTCCATTGCCAAACGCCACTTTTCAGTTTCCTTATAGGCCATGGCCCGGTATTGATAGACCCTTCCTTTCATCGATTGAAGTGTAGTCATAAAGGTTCGATTCGCTCCATGTAGGTCATTTCCAAAATAAATAGCATTGGTTTCAGATTGATCAAAGTTTTCTATGACATGTGTGAAGTCTTCAATGGCTTTCGAATGATTACCATTTTCAAAGTAAATCAGTCCTTTCTGGAAATACGCTTCTATGTTTCCAAAGTCGGATTGAATAGCTGCTTCATAGTCTGCCAGGGCACGTAAATCGGCGCCCTCCATTTCATGAATCAAGGCACTGAGAAAATAGTCCTCAGCATTTGGTTTCCTGGCGAGGTTTTTATTAATAAAGTAGCGAGCGGAATCGAGTTGATTACGCTCAAAGCAGTCTCTTGCCTTATCATAGTACTGACCGGCAACAAGCTGATAAGAAAACACTATAAAGATGATTGAAAGAACTCGCATAGGTTAGAGAATTAAACGTCCACCCATAAATCGGTTTTAGAGCACACGCTGAATTTGCATGCTGCTAGATTTGCTCAAGTGCTCGAACTTACCGTTTTGATACTCATAAAAGCTCAAGGCCATGACCAGAAACAAACCAGTTCCTTCTGGAACGATTCGATTATCAATGGAGACCATTCCTGTCATAGGTTCGGTTGGGATCTTCAACAATGGAAGCATCGCACTTTCATATGTACCAAATTTTCCATGCAAGTCTTTATTCAGTGGCATGTACCCCTGTGTCTGATGATCAAACTGATAATCTGATAAGGCTATAAGCCTTGCTGTAATTTTAAAGTTGGTTGCTTTCTTAGGGCTTCTGAATGTTTTCTGCGGAATAAAGGCAGGGAAGTGTAAGATGACTTGTCCACGCTGCGATCCTGGTTTCACAAAATACTTAGCACCAAAAATTTCTTCATAAGGGGCGTTAGAGTTGAAATCAAATCCATTCAGCAAGTGTCCATGTTTACTCAAAAACAAAGGTCGCGTACCTGTTTCGCCATCCTCCATCTTCGCGAGATTTCGAAACTGAGCAGTCAGTTTACCAGAAACATACGTTTCACAAATTTCCGACATACCTGTAGAAAGCGATTGCCTCAAGGTTTTAGCCATCATGGAAGCTACTCCAAATTCCTTTTGATTTTTTCTTAACTCCTTGTAGGATTCTTTGCTCTTGATTTGAGCAGCAGTCGGACCTCCCTTCTTAGCTATGATTTCTTTTTCTACTCCCTTGATCTTATACTTTCTGTATCCTTTAGGTATTTCCAGGGAAATGGGGGTTCTTGCACTTTCTTTCATCTAATGTTCGCTCGCTGGTTGATTTTCGCTTTAAAATCGAATTCTTGCGATGAATTTAAGCATTCGACCCGTAACAACAAAATTTCCACAAGCTACCATTTAAAAATACGGGTATTTCCCACTGATACTGATAGTGTTATCACCTAGATGAACCCTGTATTTCATCTTTTTTTCAATTGCAATGAAAAAGTCAGAGTCAGGTCTTTTGTAGATTCGCTTTGAAGACAAAATGGCAAACATGAAAAAAAATCTTTTCCTTGTTCTCTTACTCTGGTTAATTACTGCATGTGATGACAACTCATCCCCATATGTTCCCATTCCCTCGCAAATAGGTCCATTAGGTGAACAAGCCATGGTCTCCACTGCCCACGAGCTCGCTACCAAAATAGGTATCCAGGTACTGGAAAATGGAGGAAATGCATTCGATGCAGCACTCGCTGTGAAGTTTGCCTTAGCGGTCGTTTACCCACGAGCTGGCAACATTGGAGGTGGAGGGTTTGCCCTGTTCCGACTGAATGATGGTTCCATCGGCTCACTGGATTTCCGGGAGAAGGCACCAATGGCCTCATCTAGGGATATGTTCCTGGATAAGGAAGGAAATGTAATTGAAGGCAGAAGTACCATTGGGCATAAAGCAGCCGGAGTTCCCGGAACTGTCGATGGGATCTTAAAACTTCATAAGAGGTTTGGAAGAAGACCCATGAATGTGCTTATTCAACCTGCAATTGAATTGGCCTACTACGGATTCACCATCACAGCAGATCAGGCAGAAGAGTTCAACGAGAAAAGAGAAGACTTTATTAAGGTAAACGGAGCTGACTTTTTCCTGGTCAAAGACCGACCCTGGCAGGAAGGAGACACTATACAACTCAGAGAACTGGCTAGCACACTAACTCAAATACGTGATAATGGACGTGAGGGGTTTTATGGTGGAATTGTTGCTGATCAGATAGTAAAAGAAATGCAGCGTGGAAGAGGGCTTATCACCAAGGAAGACCTTGCGAACTATGATGCCACGTGGCGAGAGCCTATTACAGGCACTTACAGAGGTTATCGCATCATTTCCATGCCTCCACCATCCAGCGGTGGAGTAGCCATTCTTCAGTTGCTTCAGGGTGCTGAGGAATACGACATTAGAAACATGGGACATAATGCTGCTGAAACTCTCCATGTACTGACTGAGCTTGAACGCCGTGTCTACGCTGACCGAGCAACCCATTTGGGTGATCCGGATTACTACGATGT
This sequence comes from uncultured Roseivirgaceae bacterium, assembly GCA_964459925.1. Taxonomy (GTDB): domain Bacteria; phylum Bacteroidota; class Bacteroidia; order Cytophagales; family Cyclobacteriaceae; genus Ekhidna. The sequence goes on along the minus strand of CAYWOQ010000049.1, from coordinate 2,001 downwards.
ACCAGTAGAGATGCTGCTGGATCCAACCTATAATAATGAACGATTTTCCAGCATAGAACGAAATAAAAAGACCGATTCACAAGCGATTAAAGAGGGCGAAGTAGAGGTCATCGAAAGTGTGGAAACAACACACTTTTCCATCATCGATCCGGAAGGTAATGCGGTGTCTTTGACCACTACGCTCAATTCGTTCTTCGGATGCAAAGTTTATGTGAAGGGTGCAGGTTTCTTCCTGAACAATGAAATGGATGACTTTAGCTCAAAACCCGGTCAACCAAATCAGTTTGGTTTAGTCGGTGGTGAGGCGAATGCCATTTTCCCGGAAAAACGCATGCTCTCCAGTATGACTCCCACCCTCGTGGAAAAAGATGGAGAACTGAAAATGGTTGTCGGTACACCAGGGGGTGCTACGATTATCACCTCCATATTCCAGGTGATCATGAACGTGATTGATCACGATATGAGCATGCAGGATGCGGTCAATGCCACACGTGCGCACAGCCAATGGCTTCCTGACAGAATCCTGGTTGAGAAACGATGGATACCAAAACGTTCCATCGATAAACTGGAGAAAATCGGGCACTCCATCGAATACCGTAACAGCATGGGCCGTATGAACTGCATCCTGGTAAGAGCAGATGGCAAACTGGAAGGTGGAGCCGATAATACCCGGGGTAATAGTTATGCCGCAGGTTTTTAGTATGCATCCTGGAGATTCACTAAATTGACATCAACAATGCAACTGCGCCATGGATAAAGAAATTCTTAACCGTTTAGAAAAAGTAGAAGAAAAGGTTGCGAATAATAAAAAGGACTTCTGGGAAGTCGTCAAAATTCTGAATCCCATTTTAATCCCGGTTGCTATTGCTTTTGTAGGGTGGTATTTCACCAACCAACACAACAAAAACCAGCTGGAGTTACAAAAAAGAAATAGTGAAAATCAACAGGAGATAGCACTCATCAATTCCACTGTTGGGCAATCTAGTTTAATCAAAGATTTTCTTCCGCACCTCAATAGTTCTGATTCTACAGAGCGAAACATTGCTTTGATTGCGATTTTATATGCTGCACCCGCTCCAGGAAAGGAAATTGTGGATAAAATTGCTCAGTCTGATGATGTAGCTTCCAGTAAGGTGGCCAATGATGCATTGAAAGTAAAACGCCAGGATCTGGTGAATAACCTGTTTTCATTCAAAAAACACAATAGGCTGGTTGCAGCCAACGAGATCATGCAAAACTGGAATGCCGACCCATGAATGGTTCGTGATTTACTCAATAAAACAGAAAGTTGTCTGAGTCAGGGTAATGAATTTGTGGACTGTGATAATGGGGTCTTTAATTCGATAGTTGTACTTAGAAACTTCCCTATTGAATTACTTAAGCCGCATGAGCAAAAGATCAGAGAACTGATTAGCCTCATTCCTGAAGATCATAAGAGGACACTCAATCAATCAAGTGCTCTTTTAGAAAGATAATCTAGACTGAAGAGGAAAATGACCCAACCCGAACTCATCGATTGGCTTCTTGCCGGAGATGTTTCCATCCAGTACCAAACGTATCGGGATTTGCTGGATGAAGAGCGACCCGATGTACAAAAACGTATTTTAACTGAAGGTTGGGGTAAAGCATTCATGAATCATCGAAATGAAAGCGGCCATTGGGATGATAAATTTTACTTTCCGAAATGGATATCTACACATTACACCTTCTGGATATTCGTAACCTGTGTCCCAACCCTGGCACCGTTGAAATCAAAAAGGTCATTGATGATGTAGCTCAGCATGAAAAGAGCGACGATGGAGGCATTGCCTTAAGTGGCGAAATACGATACAGCGACGTATGCATCAATGGCATGTTTCTCAACTATGCTTCCTATTTTCAAACAGACGAAGCACTTCTTCAGTCAATCGTAGACATGTTGCTGAAGGAATACATGCCTGATGGAGGGTTTAACCCGGATTATTCAATAGAATAATCAAAAGGTGGGCTAGAGTTTTGGAT
>CAYWOQ010000048.1:0-28765 GCA_964459925.1 uncultured Roseivirgaceae bacterium | reverse complement strand
GGAAGATGACATTAAAAAGTTAGTGCCAGAAGGAATCGTAGGCCGAGTTCCTTTCAAAGGATTGGTTCAAGAAGTTCTTTATCAGATGGTTGGAGGTCTAAGGGCAGGTATGGGGTATTGTGGAGCAGGAAGTATTGAAGATTTACAGAAAGCCAGGTTTGTTAAAATATCGGGTGCAGGTGTTGCTGAGAGCCATCCGCATGATGTTCATATTACGAGGGAGGCACCGAATTACAGCAGAAAGTAGTGGGATGGGAGTTTGAATAACAGCATGTACACCTACTATTTTTCAGAAGAGGGAGTGCTTAAGGTTAATTAAACCATTCAATGGTATTGGTGTCTAAGTTTAATACATCTATAAACCGTCAAACGACTCCATATCCATTAAACTAACCGATAATGCTGAGTTATTTGTCGAATTATTTCGACTAAGTTTAGCATTAGACAACAACTTTAACGCATGAATTTAAAACCAGCTTTTACCTCTTTATTCATTGTTTTTATATTAATTCGCTCAAACACCTATAACCTATACATCAGATGATTATAGAAGCACTGAAGAAAACTACACCCTTAGTAGATCCTCTACAGGGTTAACAGCATATAGCTTTAGTGAGACAGGCGAAAATTTTACATGGGAATACGGAGGTGATTTTCCTGTTAATACACAAAGCACATTTAACTTCATCGAGCCCCTGGAGAGTGGCTATAAGAACACTTGGTGTTTATTTCAGGAGCCTGTTTTAGTGGATGTGCCTCCAATATCTACTAAATGTACTGACGCGTATACAGATGAGTTTAACCTGGCGAATAGCGCGTTGAAAGATATCTCTTTGGGCGAAGAATATTCGATAAGCGGTGCTACTAATCATTATCAACAAGATGCTGATGCTCTTGCACTAAAAATGCTAGGTGGAATATTAAAATTTGAAGGCCTTGAGATTCCTATAGTTTTGGATTATGATCAGCCAGATACTATCTACCAATTTCCAATGTCCTATGATCCGCAAACTGTTTTTAACACTGAATCAGGTTACGGTTTTAGGGTTGAAAACCAAGACTTTACTATTGAGTACTCAGCCACTTCTATGAGATCTAATGTCGTTGATGGATGGGGTACACTCAATCTGCCTATCGGGTCATTTAACGTAATAAAGCACACATCAATTCTTGAAACATCTTTTCAGTATGTAATTAATGGAGAACCTATCACTATCCCTAGTGTAAAATTCATTACCTACTCCTGGTTTGCTAAAGAGTTTGATATTCCACTATTGACGGCAAGTGGTACTATTGTGAATGAAACACCAATCATTACTACCATTGAGTACATTGACACCGAAAGATGCTTTGATCCATCTGCCCTATTTGCTTATGTTCCAACGAACTACGATGTAGAAACAGGATCTGCTGTAGTTCCTTTTATAAATATTAGTGTCAATGCAGATAGTTATTCATGGGATTTCGGAGATGGAAGCTCAAGCACTGATAAAAATCCTTCTCATACATATAGTTGTCCTGGAACATATAACGTAATATTAACTGCGGAGAGAACTTGTGGTGAGATGATCTCTGATGACTTTGAGCTGCCCATAGTTGTTACAGATCTTGATAATAGATTTAAGTCCTCTATTGAAGCATCAATTTGCGATGGGGAAAGTTATCAGTTGTTGGGAGGTACTGAAACCTACACTGAGTCAGGAATATACCAGGAGATATTTGCTACCCAGGCAGGATGTGATAGCACTGTAACTTTAGTTTTATCCGTTTTAGAAACCTCTTCGGGAGAGGATGTTGTAGAAGTATGCAAAAGTTACGATTGGGAAGGAGATACGTATACTGCTTCTGGGGAATATAGGAAAACACTAACGGGCATGAATGGGTGTGATAGTGTTGCTACATTGACTTTAACAATCTTGGAGCCGATCTCCGGTGAAGCAGAAGTAGCCTCTTATGAAAGTTATGAGTGGGAAGGAGATACTTATCTGGTCTCAGGGGATTATGAAAAAACTTTGATGAGTAAGGATGGGTGTGATAGTACAGCTACGCTGATACTTACCATACTGAAAGAGACCTCTGGAGAAGTAGAAGTTACCTCATGTGAAAGTTATCAATGGGAGGGAGATACCTATATGGAATCTGGGGAATACGAGAAAATCTTAGTGAATCAAGTGGGCTGTGACAGTACAGTTACGCTACTACTCACCATACTGGAAGAAACCTCTGGTGAACTGGAAATTGCATCCTGTGACGTTTATGAATGGGAGGGTAATACCTATACGGATTCCGGGACCTACCGGGAGACGTTGATAAATCAAGCCGGATGTGACTCGCTAGCGATCCTGGTTTTGGAAATTATCGATAGTCCAGTGGCAAGGGTGGAAGTTTCAGGGGCTACAATTTCCACATATTTTGATGAGGATTTTACGTATCAGTGGTTTAGTTGCGAGACACAAGAGCCTATCAGCAGCCAGACATCCAATACTTTTACCGTAGTGGAATCAGGAGAATACCATGTTGAAGTGACGAATGCCGGTCTGTGCACCACGAATTCAAGTTGCGCACTAGCAGAAGTTCCGTTATCAGTCGTTTCATCCATTAGTTCCTTGCAATTTTATCCTAATCCAACTCGGGATGGATTTTTGTATATCGATGGTGTATCACAAAATACCAATTACCAGCTGATGGATGCTTCAGGCAAGGTGATCCAAAAGGGTATATTGGATCAATACGGTAGCCTGGAAATCAAAGGTGAAAAGGGATTATATTTTATTCAAATCGTGAACGATTATGGTGAAACTGTGCAAAGGAAGGTGGTGAAGCAGTAGTAGATTATCCGATTATTTGTTACTTCAAGACCGCCACTTCCGTCTCTCCTCCTTTGGTCAGATCCCCAATCTTTACTTTGATTTCTGCATCCATGGGAAGGAAAAGATCTACTCGGCTGCCGAAACGAATGAAGCCGACTGAAGTTCCTTGATCCACTGCATCACCCACTTTTGGGTAGAAAGCTATTCTTCGCGCTACAGCACCTGCAATTTGTCGCATAAGGATTCTTACGCCATAATCTGTGGTGTAGCTTATGGTGGTCCGCTCATTATCTGTGCTGGATTTTGGATGCCATGCTACCAGAAACTTACCCGGATGGTATTTGAAATAATCGATGATGCCTTTAACCGGACTTCTGTTTACATGGACATTTAGCGGTGACATGAAAATCGAAATTTGCATACGATCTTCATTTAGGTGCTCTCCTTCGTGTGTTTTTTCAATCACGACTACTTTACCTTCAGCAGGAGCGTAAACAATCCCTTCTTTTTCAGGAGTTATTACCACTGGATCTCTGAAGAAACGAACGACTAAAATAAAAAAGATGATTCCGGCCGCTGCAAGAATAATTTGAACCAAAAGGATAGGAATAAGCCAATAAAGTAAGGCATACAGCGCTCCAATTAAGAGCGCCATAATAGGTATCATTTTATATCCTTCCTTGTGAATCTTCATAAGCAGACTAGAAACCTCCTCTAAGCTTATAAGTTTTAGCTACTTTATCGATTGCAACAATGTAAGCGGCAATACGCATACTAACCTGATATTTTACCGCAGTTTCGTAGACCCGATCAAATGCACTTTTCATAATCCGATCTGAGCGTCTACTCACTCGCTCACGCGTCCAGCCATATCCCAGCCTATTCTGGACCCATTCGAAATAGGAAACAGTTACTCCACCTGCGTTAGCAAGAATATCAGGGACTGCTAATATCCCTTTTTCATTTAAGATTGCGTCTGCTTTTGCAGAAGTAGGGCCATTAGCTCCTTCAACAATCATTTTTGCTTTGATTTTATCGGCATTGTGTTTAGTAATCACATCCTCAATGGCAGCGGGTACCAGCACATCCACATCTAATAAAAGAAGCTCATCCGGAGAAATTTTCTCGGCTCCCTTATATCCCTCCAGGCTACCATTGTTAGCGTTGCGATATTCCATCGCTTTCTTAATGTCTATACCTTCTTCGTTATGATATGCACCGGATAAGTCACTTATTGCAATGACATTAACCCCACGCTCTTCCATTAATTGAGCAGCCCATGAACCCACATTACCGAAACCCTGAATTGCACACGTGGCTTTAAAAGGGTTGATTTTTTGTTTCTCCATTGCTGCCAATGCAGAAATCATTACACCTCGACCTGTGGCTTCTTCACGACCCAGAGAACCTCCCAAAACAAGTGGTTTGCCTGTTACCACTGCATTTACTGTCATTCCAAAATCTCTTGAATATTGGTCCATCATCCAGGCCATCTCTCTGGGACCTGTACCCATATCCGGCGCAGGGATGTCACGATCTTTCCCAAAGACATCATGCATTGCTAGCGTATAAGCACGTGTCAGTCGCTCCACTTCACCTGCAGACATCTCTCTTGGGTTGCATTTAATTCCACCTTTTGCACCACCGTATGGAATATCCACAACTGCACACTTCCAGGTCATCCATGCAGCTAATGCCTTTACTTCATCAATGTTTACCTCCAAATCATACCTGACTCCTCCTTTAGAAGGACCGAGAATGGTAGAGTGAATGACACGAAAACCTTCAAATACTTTAATGGACCCATCATCCATTGTTATTGGTAAGGACACAATCACCTGTCGGGCTGGTGTTTTTAGTACGTCGTATATTTCTTTATCTAATCCCAGGTTTTCAGCTGCAATCTGAAATCGAGACATCATGGATTCAAAAGGATTATCCTTATCCTTTATTGGGGCGGGTTCTATGTATGCCATGGTATAATAATTGGGGTATGTTGTTTAATTATTACACGCAAAGCTACCTGATTTAGCGATTTTATTTAGAACAATTTAAGGAAAACAACCACAAAGGGAACCGCAATCAAAAGACTATCAAAACGGTCTAGAAAACCGCCATGACCCGGTATAGCTACTCCGGAATCTTTGATTTTTATGGAGCGTTTAAAATGCGATTCTACCAGATCACCATAGGTTCCTGCTATCACAACAATGATTGAAACACTGATCCACTCTAGCTGATTTAAACCTTCAAAATGTCGTCCGATAACCAGCGAGGTGAGCACTGAAAGAGCTGCTCCACCGATGCTTCCTTCCCATGACTTTTTTGGAGAAATACGTTCAAATAATTTGGTCTTACCAAATAATATCCCGGTGAAATAAGCACCTATATCGTTTGCCCAGGTTAAGAAAAGAAGTCCAAGCATAATCTCGTAGGAATAATCACCATTGTAAAAAACCAGGATATTGGTTAAGGCAAATGGGAGAGCAACATACATAATGCCTAGATAAAATAGGGCAATATTGATGAAAGGGTGAACGTCGCTCTTTTTGTATAGTTTGATCAGAAAAACAAAAGAAGCAAGCGGGAACAGTAGTATGTAATATCGATTTGGTAAAAATTCGATTTCAATCAGAAAAGTAATTGTGAAAAGAACAGCACCAATTGTTACACCCAAGAATCGTATCGGAAGGTAACTCTGCAGTCTCATTAACCGATAGAACTCTAGCATCGTTAGACAGGAGATGGATAAGAACACAACAAAGAATCCCCATTGGCCATAAATCAGAGATAAAACAATAATCAACCCACCAATAACGGCAGAAATGATTCTTGGAAGAAGGTCGGGGTATTTAGTCAAACTTTATTTCTTCTTTAATGATCCTTATTGCTCGTAGCACAGAATCAGGATCTACAAATATTTCAAAATTTCCAAAACCGTGAGCGGAAACTGTTTTATTAATCTTAACAGGAGATAATCCTTCTCCTTCTAGCACAGCTTTTACTATATCTACACGATGTTCTTTACTGTCTTTATAAACGGACTGCCAGTCATTCATTTGGCTGAAACTGTTTGTGGAACTTAAATAGTAAATATGCAGTAACGAAACTGAAGAATAAAATCGCAGGCCATGGAGCTGCTTCATCGAGTTGCTCGGGTGCAATATCAACAATATCACTTTGGGCTATGTACAAGAAAAGTAAGGCCAATCCATTATTAATTAAATGACCTATCATGGCCGTTGATAATTTCCCGCTCCAATGATACATGTATCCAAATACCACGCCGAGGAGCATTCGGGGAGCCAATCCAAAAAACTGGAGGTGAATAGCTGCAAAAATGAAACCAGTCAGCCAGATGGCTACATGATGATTCTTTACAATTCTTACAAATAGACTTTGAAGCAATCCTCTGAAAATTAATTCTTCACCAACAGCTGGAATAATTGCTACAGCTAAAATGGCCAAAAGAAAATGTTGGATGGATTGAAAATTGGTAATATGTTCCGTGGCTATTTTTAGCTGATCTTCTGATTTTCTTGCCCATTTTCCAAAATCGGAATCTCCAAAATCAAGATTCATATTCCATTCACCGATTGCACTAATAATGACCATGGAACCAATGGCAATGCCTATGGATAAACCTACTGTAAGCCAGGAAGTTCGATTAAAAAAATCCTTAATATCAAACCTGAGAAGCAAAAATGAAATGAGAATACCAACAACAATGAACATCAGAAACTGTGAGACTGCTTGCGTAACGAGCAGACTGATAGGATCTTGAGAGAGCAGAAATTGATCATCGATTTCAACTAAAGAGGAGGCGGCTACATTGATTAGTGTAAAGGAAAGGAGGTAGATGATTAGTATAGATATCCCCATCCAAGCTCTTGATGTGCGCTTATTTTCAGGTAGATTCTTGAGAATGTCTTGCATAGACTAATTTTGCGGGCAAATATAAGTGGAGAAAGTGGTTACGATTGATAACATAGAATTAGGCGAGTTTCCATTGCTTTTAGCTCCTATGGAGGATGTGAGTGATCCTCCATTTCGGGCAGTTTGCAAACAGAATGGGGCAGATTTAATGTTTACGGAGTTTATTTCGTCAGAGGGGCTCATTCGAAATGCTGAAAAAAGTGTTCAGAAGCTAGATATCTATGATTATGAGCGACCGATCGGTATTCAAATTTTTGGGGATAAAATTGAATCGATGCGTGAAGCAGCAGCCATCGCAGAAGAGGCAGACCCAGAGATCATTGATATTAATTACGGTTGTCCTGTCAAGAAAGTAGCCTGTAAAGGAGCTGGAGCCGGGATACTCCTGGATCTGCCCAAAATGCAGGAAATGACTGCTGAAATTGTGAAGCGAGTTAATAAGCCAGTCACAGTTAAGACCAGGTTGGGTTGGGACCACCATACGATTAAAATTCAAGAGGTAGCACATCGACTACAGGATGTTGGGATAAAGGCCTTGAGTATACATGGACGTACTCGACAGCAGATGTATAAGGGAGAGGCGGACTGGACTCACATTGCCGAGGTAAAGAATGATCAAGGCATTCATATTCCCATTTTCGGAAACGGTGATATTGATTCGCCCGAAAAAGCATTGGAATATAAGAACAGGTATGGTGTTGATGGGATCATGATCGGTAGAGCGGCAATTGGTTACCCATGGATTTTTAATGAAATCAAACATTACCTATCAGAGGGAAAATTACTTGAGGAGCCCTTATTGGAAGAGCGTGTTCAGGTTGCCATTCAGCATTTAGACTTTTCTATTGAATGGAAAGGGGAGAAAAAAGGGCTATTTGAAATGAGAAGACATTACACGAATTATTTTAGAGGGATTCCCAATTTCAAACCTGTAAGAACGACACTTGTCGAGTCTGAATCTTACCAGGAAGTAAAAGAAACGCTGATCCAGATTCCTGAACTTTTTGGTGAGGTGGTAGCCTAATCTAGCATCATAAAATTCTTTTCTTCTAACTTGCGGCGATGCAAAAATCCCGTCTAATTGCCTGGGCACTTCTTACATTTCTAGCCGTTATTTGGGGGAGTTCATTTATTCTTATTAAAAAGGGTTTATTGGGATTAACTCCTCAGGAAGTAGGCTCTTTCCGAATTGTTGCAGCCTCCCTTGTACTTTTACCATTTGCTGTCGTTCGACTGAGATCTGTTCCTAAAGGTAAGATGGTTTATTTGTTAGGAGCTGGTTTTTTAGGCAGTCTCATCCCGGCTTTTCTTTTCGCGGTGGCGCAGACTCAATTGGAAAGTGCAATAACGGGTGTATTGAACGGGCTCGTTCCAATATTTACCATCTTGATCGCATTGCTGCTTTTTAAGCAGAAACAAGATGCAAAAGTCTACCTGGGAGTAGCCATTGGGTTCATTGGCACGGTGATATTGATTACGGCAAATGGCAGCTCATTCTCAGGAATTAATGCATATGCTCTGTTAGTTGTCTTAGCAACCCTTTGCTATGCATCCAATCTGAATTTGATCAAGCAAAAACTAAATGACATTCATCCTGTAACAGTCACCAGCGTATCATTGATATTAGTTGGTCCTTTAGCGATAATTTATCTATTTGGCTTCACTGATTTTTGGAATAAACTTTTTACAGTTGAGGGAACCCTAGAAGCGTCGTTTTATATCGCATTATTAGGAATCCTTGGAACGGCATTCGCCCTAATTATCTTTAATAAGATATTACAGATGACTGATGCGCTTTTTGCCTCCTCAGTAACCTATATCATTCCTGCGGTTGCCGTCATCTGGGGACTTATTGATGGAGAAAGAATTAATTTTATTCAATACATCGGAATGGCGGCTGTAGGAGTTGGGGTTTACATTGCCAATAGTAATCGGGCAGGCCTAAAGAAAAGCAGGAAGTAAAAAATAGACCAGTAGGCCAATCAATATACTGGAAGTTAAATTGAGCCAGATACCGGATCTCACCATGTCCTTCATCTCTAATTCTCCCGCACTGAAAGCAATGGCATTTGGTGCTGTGGCAATAGGAAGCATAAAGGCACATGAAGCCGCCATGGTCGCAGGCACCATTAACAAAAAGGGATGAATCCCAATTGCATTAGCAAGTGAAGCAAGCACTGGAAGCATAATAGAAGCTGTAGCCACATTAGACGTCACCTCCGTGAGGAAATTGACGGACAAGGCTATGATTAGAATAGTAATCAGGAGTGGTAATCCAGCAACTAATATTAACTGGTCTCCAAGCCATACTGCCAGGCCAGAGCTCTGAAACGCGGCAGCAAGTGAAAGTCCACCACCAAATAGGATAATTACTCCCCATGGAAGTCGTTCTGCTTCTTCCCAGGTAAGTAATGCTTCTCCCTTTTTTTGCTTAGAGGGTAAGATAAACATGGTGATAGCAGCAGCTATTGCAATGACCGTATCATTTATTCCTGGAATTAGTTGATTAAGGACGAATGAGCGAATGATCCAAAGTGTTGCTGTAAGCATAAATACGATGCCTACAGCTCTTTCTTCCTGAGTCATTCTTCCCAACCCATCATATTCCTCTTGAATCATTTTGGCTCCTAAAGGGATTTCGACAGTATGAGTTTTAAAAATGATCCTTCCTAATACAAACCAGCACATGAAAAGCATGATCAATGAAAATGGTAAAGCAAAAATCATCCATTTTACGAATGAGATTTCTTGCTCACTTAATCTTGAGGCAATGGAAACAAAAATGGGGTTAGTAGGTGTCCCAACCAATGTAGCAACACCACCTATGGAAGCAGAAAAAGCAATGCCTAGCAGCAATGGTTTATAAAATTGCCTACTACTACCGCTTCCTTTTTCTTTCATTTGACTGATTAAAGCAGTTGCTATAGTTATCATCATAAGTGTAGTAGCCGTGTTAGAAATCCACATTGAGAGAAGGCCTGTGGCAAGAATGAATCCTAAAAGGATATTATTAGCTTTTGTTCCAATCTTACTAATAATGAAAAGAGCAATGCGTTTATGCAAATTCCATCGCTGCATCGCCATGGCAATGATAAAACCTCCAACGAAGAGAAATAGCATTTTATCGCCGTATGCAGCGGTGGTTTGACTGATATCTGCTCCGCCTGTCAGGGGAAGCAAGATGATCGGCATCAAAGCTGTAGCTGCAATAGGTAAAGCTTCTGTCAACCACCAGGCGGCCATCCAGAGAGTTACGGCTAAAACTGCATTTGCCTCAGCGGCTAAACCAGGAAATGGTTCTGAAAGAAAAACAATCGAAAACAAAAAGGGCCCAAAAATGAGCCCTATTCTTTTTCTCAGCATAGGTTACAGTTAATAAACTTCTTCCTCAAGCTTTTCAAAATCAAATTCATTGATGAAATTTTTAGCTTGGTTGAGATTCTGGAAATCAAATTCTTTTATTTCACCGTTTCTTCCATGAATTTCAATTTTGATAACAGAAATTCTGGCATCCCTATCAAGGGGATTGTCAATTAGCACTGCGTTTTCTTTTCTTGCTTTAATCTTTTTAGAAAGGATGACATTTTTTCTTTTGATTCTATTGCAATAAGAACATTTGAATTCTTTCAGTAACTCTCCATCATCGGTTTCTGAAGGCTCTTTTAATATTTCTTCCTTCTTTAATCGTAACGTTTGGAATCCACATCGATCACACTCAAGTGCCGTCAAGTGACCTTTATACTTCTCGATTTTTGTAAATCCTGTAGACTCATCAATCCAAACATCATAATCTATGGAGAAAACATTTTCTTCAGCTTGCATACCCTCATCCAGGTAAGCATCCTCTTCTTCTTCGCTTAGAAGCTTCATCCTATTACCATTCTCAGGATTTATCCTAGGCGTATACCTAAGTTTCTTTAGTTTCTTCTCGAGTTTTCCTGGATAGTAAAACTTAAGAATGAGATAAGCTACGTAACCATAAAGAACTGAAATACTTGCGGTAACAAAAATTCTTATCAAAAACCAGACAGGAGTGAGTAAAACAGTTTCTTGTTCTAGCGTATTAAGAAAAAAGAACAGAGCACTTGCTAAAAGCAGATGGCTTTTAAAAAGTATTTTTTTCTCCTTCTCACTCGCAAGATCGAATTTTTCCTTATCAGTTTTTTTTGTTGCGAAAGTTATATTGTAGAAGATAAAGTTTAGAATAGCAAGACCTAAACAAACGAAGATGAGTATGAAGGATACCTGTCCCGATCCCTCCACAAAAGCAGCATAATTCATACGACCTATTAATTTTAGCCTACAAAAATAAAACGAAATTGTTCTGTTGGGTATTATGTACAATAACTAGAAATCCAATAAGTAGAACATTTGTTTGGTCTGATTCCCTAATTGCTAGTTGATTGTTCTTCACTTTCTAATGACGAAAGTATCACACTTCTGATGGATACAGATTGTGCGTAGGGATTAAGTGTTTGGACTTGAGGTTCGTTATCATCAGATGGAAGTAAAGACGCCCACTTAGAAAGCTCTTGTTTTGCTAATGTTGTTACTCTTTATTCAGCCTCCATTAAGAAAGCAAAAGTCCCTAGTAGCAGCAGTAGTGTTATGAGTTTGTTGAGCCTGGGTTTCATCGTTTTATTAGTCCTTTTTCTAAATGAGCGTCTGTCACTTCTATTTTGAAAACCTAACCTTTGTTTAAAAGATGACTACCTGCACCTAAAAGTTGCACCTTCTTTAAGATTTTTATTTTTCGGTGCTTTTTTTCTTTTTGCAAGGCTAGTCAATCTCTAGCCACAATAGGAATACCTAAGGGGTATAAAATGGTTACAACAATTCTCTTGATTATTTCCAGAAATTTTGGGAATGGTGGAAAATGATCGCTATGCTTTCCAACTCATGGGATAGTTAGGATCTATGTATTTCAGCGCTTCTTTTGTTACATAGATTGGACCAAATGTGTCAAGCATTACAGCTAATTCATGTGTCTCTTTTGCTCCAATACTTTTTTCAACAGTACCTGGATGTGGGCCATGGGGTAAGCCGCCAGGATGGAGTGTGAATGAACCTCTATCAATGCCCTTACGACTCATGAAGTTTCCCTCCACATAATACAGTACTTCATCTGAATCAATGTTAGAATGGTTGTAGGGAGCAGGAATTGCTTGTGGATGATAATCGAATAGCCTGGGAACGAATGAACAAATGACATAACCATATGCCTGAAATGTCTGGTGCACAGGAGGTGGTTGATGAATTCTTCCTGTTATTGGTTCGAAATCATGAATAGAAAGCGCATAAGGAAATAAATACCCATCCCAACCTACCAGATCAAATGGTGAATGTGAATAATGATACTCATGAATTTTATTGTCATGTTTAATCTTAACCAGGTATTCTCCTTTATCTTTTTCAGTGATGAGTTCAGATGGAGGTCTTATGTCGCGCTCACAATAAGGTGAATGTTCTAATAATTGGCCTAACTCATTTCGATATCTTTTAACGGTTTCAACAGGGTTGGCCGATTCAATAATAAGCAACTTGATTGGTTCGTCATCCCATTCGATTTTATAGATCGTTGTTCGCGGAATAACAACATAGTCGCCTTGCTTTATTCGAAGTTTTCCAAATTGTGAAAATAGCCAGCCATTGCCATCGTGAATAAATATGATTTCATCAGCCTGTCCATTTTTATAATAATAAGACATGCTTTTTGAAGTTGGATGACAGATGGCCATTGAAACGTCCTTGTTTTTGAGCAATGTTTTCCTCGCTTCTAGAAAATCATCACCTGTAGTTTCAACCGTTGAAGTATTGAGATGTGTTTGCTTTAAAGTATACTCTTCAGCGATTTCTGACTTCCAGTCATATGATTTGCCTACTTTTTGAACCTTAGTTGGGGCATGAATGTGGTACAGATTAGAATAGATACCAGAAAAGCCTCTCGAGGAAACTAATTCTTCAGCGTAAAGACTACCATCAGGTTGTCTAAACTGAATGTGTCTTTTTGAAGGAATTTCTCCTAATCGGTGATAATAGGTCATGTTATTTCATTGCTAGTTTTTTGGCTTCTTCCATAAGCTTTATAGCCTGCTGGAAAATTTCATCTTGCTCATTGAAAATGGGGTAAAACCCATCATTATCCCACACTCCTCTTGCAATATACGCCTTAATTAGTTGTTTTAACAACTTTTCTGAATTCTTGAAATCTTGCTCATTATATGAAAGTTCGTTTGCTTCAGCAAGACTTATTAAGTCATTAATCATTTCATCTGTCACCTTAAAAGAATATCGGAATTTATCATACCCCATATCCTGTAATTTGGTATGGTTTTCTTGGGCGTATTTGACCGTATATTCAGAGAGTGAATTAGAGCTAAACAATTGATTAAGGTATCTGGAATTTTGTGAGGTATCTAGTGGTACAAAGAAATCAGGAGTGATTCCACCTCCACCGTATACAATCCTTCCTTTATCAGTTTTAAAAACGATTGAATCGTTTGTTTTGATACTGTCTGAACTATATAACTCACCGCTTTCGTACCGATGATAAGCTTCCATGTAATACTCTTTGAGATTTCCACCTTCATATTGCTTTTGGATGCTGCGACCACTTGGTGTGTAGTACCTTGAAATCGTCAGACGAAGTTCTGATCCGTCATTAAGGTCAATTGGCAATTGAACCAAACCCTTTCCAAAAGTTCTTCTACCAACAATAAGTCCTCTATCATGATCCTGAATGGCACCTGCAACAATTTCAGAAGCTGAGGCTGAACCTTCATCCACCATAATTACTAAGGATCCTTCTTCAAAGTCACCATCCTCTCCTGAATAATGTTGTTCTGTGTAGCGTTTCTCTTTACCATCGGTATATACGATCATTTGTTTTCCAGCTAGGAATTCATCTGCTATTTGAACAGCTCTATTAAGATAACCTCCAGTGTTGCCCGTCAGATCCAATACCAGATTCTTCATGCCTTGTTCTTTGAGTTTGTATAAGGCTTCTTTGAATTCGAGATAGGTAGAGTTGGCGAATCTTGCGATTTTGATATATCCTATTGTATTGTCTACTATGTAGGCTACGTCAATTGAATATTGAGGTATTTTGTCTCTGACTATCGTGTAGTCAAAAATACCTTCTTCTCCATTTCTGCATATTGAAACAGCTACTTTTGAACCCCTAGGCCCCCGTAGCATTCCTACCACTTTTTGGTTTGTCATTCCAACCCCAGCTACATTTTCACCATCCACTTTAATGATTTTATCACCAGCCCTTATGCCTAATTTTTCAGATGGTCCGCCACTTATGGGACTAACTACATGGATTGTGTCTTTGAAAATATTAAATTCTATTCCAATACCCTCATAGTTGTCTTCCAACCTATACTGAATACGCTCAAGCTTTTTAGGAGGAATATAGGTAGTGTGAGGGTCCAGATCTTCCAGCATGCTTTGAATTGCTCCCTCCACCAGTTTCTCATTTTCTACTTCATCAACATAATCATTTTCGATGTACATAAGCACTTGTCTAAATTTGGTTACCGCTTTCATTGTACCAGCCGAAGGTGTATTACTGGTGCCAACCATATTCGCGCCTATTACTACTCCAACACAAATTGCTATCGAGATATATAGTGGTAATCTTATGGCGCTGGATGAATTCTTTCGTTCACTCATAATTCAAAAATAGAATTTTATTAAGCTAATGAAACGGTTAGCTTGCCAAACTGTTGACTTAGGAATTCTATAGACTTATTTTTGCATATGGTCTTCGAAAAAACAATTAGAGAAGTAGTAGAAGAGAACTATGTTTATGGTAGGGCATTGCACTACTTGGGTATTGAGTTCTTCGAGGCGCCTGATAGAAAGCTAAGGGAGATTTGTGCTGAAAGAGGACTTGATCGAAAACAGGTAATTAAGAGTTTTTATGAATTTGATTCTTGTCATCGTTTCAGTTTCAAGGAATTAGATAATTACCCAATTGAGCTTCTCACAGAATACCTTAAGCACTCCCATCATGTGTTCATAAAAGATAAGCTTCCATATATTGTTCATTTGGTAAAAGAATGGAGAGAAGCTCCTGGCCTTCAAGGGCTCTTGCCAGAATTTGTGGAGGATTTCATCAGGCATATCTACGAAGAAGAAGATTCTACTTTTAAGTATATTCAGTTATTGGTTAATATCAACAAGGGAATAGAAAAGGCTCCATTCTCAAAGTTGATATCTTTTAATAACTATTCTCTGGCTGAGGAATACCAACATCATAAGGATGATGATGAATTTGAAGCCATTCGCTCCTTAATTCCGTCAATTAATGATAGTTCCTTACATGGCAAGGTTTTGGTTAGTGAGATAAAAGCCTTTGACAGAGAAATGATCTATCATGCGGAGATTGAGAATAACATTTTCTATCCAAAAGCATTGGCTCTCGAAAACGAAGTAAAAATCAAGTTAAAAAAGCTTAGTTCGCTTAATTAATGCCAAGGACATTGGCAATAGATTATGGAGCTAAGCGAACCGGTTTGGCTGTTACCGATCCATTAGGAATAATAGCAAATGC
This sequence comes from uncultured Roseivirgaceae bacterium, assembly GCA_964459925.1. GTDB lineage: Bacteria > Bacteroidota > Bacteroidia > Cytophagales > Cyclobacteriaceae > Ekhidna. Next base: position 13,459 of record CAYWOQ010000048.1, on the reverse strand, counting down.
ATTAGATGTTGTTGCATCGCACAAATTAGAAAACTATCTAAAAAGTTATTTTCTAAAAGAAGAGGTTTCTAAGGTTGTGATTGGTATGCCTAAAAACACAGACGGTTCAGATACTAATGCAACACCTTTAGTTCAAGCATTTATCAATCGATTCCGAAAGGTCTTCCCGGATAAGGAATTAATTTTGCATGACGAAAGATTTACCTCTAAAATGGCAAAGGATGCCATGCTTATTGGAGGTATGAAGAAAAAGGATAGACAGAATAAGGGCAATATTGACAAAATAAGTGCAACCATAATTTTACAATCTTATTTAGAAAGTAATTCATGATTTTTCCAATTGTTTTATACGGAGATCCTATTCTTAAGAAGCAAGCAGAAGACGTTGAACACGGCGATAGCTCAATAAAAGAGTTCGTTGAAAATCTCTATGAAACCATGTATGCGGCACAAGGGGTGGGGCTAGCGTCCCCTCAAGTCGGAGAATCTCTGCGAGTGTTCGTTATTGATACTCACCCTATGCATGAAGAGGAAGAGATGGGGATTAAAAAGGCATTCATTAATCCAACTATGTTGGAAGAAATGGGTGAAGAATGGGCTTTTGAAGAAGGATGTTTAAGTATTCCGGGGATCCGAGCAGATGTTAATCGAAAGCCGAAAATACGTATAAAATATTACGATGAAGATTGGAATGAGTATGAGGAATCATTTGAGGATATTGAGGCACGAGTAATTCAGCATGAATATGATCATATCGAGGGTAAATTATTTACTGATCATTTAACTCCTTTTAAGAAAAGACTATTAAAAGGGAAACTTGCTAATATTAGCAAGGGTAAAACGGATGCCGAATATAGGGTAAGGGCTCCTAGATAAAATGCAAGAACTTACCATTTCCTTAATTCAAGCGGATCTTCATTGGGAAGAAATCGATGCTAATCTGGCAATGTTTGAAGAATATATCTGGAGCATTGAATCAACCGATCTCATTGTACTTCCGGAGATGTTTACAACAGGTTTCAGCATGAATCCTACAAGTCTTGCTGAACCACCAGGTGGTAAATCATTCAAATGGACGCGGCAAATGGCAATGCAAAAGAAAGCAGCCATTCTTGGAAGCTTGATTGTAAAGCAAGGCGGTAGCTATTTCAATAGGCTTTACTTTGTTTATCCGGATGGATCATCGCAGCAGTATGACAAAAAGCATCTTTTTACCCTTGCAGGAGAGCATGAAGAATACACTGCAGGTGACAAAAAATTAATCGTTGAGTATAAGGGGTGGAAGATTTGTCCTTTGATTTGCTATGATTTAAGGTTTCCGGTGTGGGCACGATCTCTAAAGCGTACAGAATCAATATATGAATATGATTTGCTGATATACGTGGCTAACTGGCCGGATGCAAGAGTCAATGCATGGGATACTTTGCTCAGAGCAAGAGCAATAGAAAACATTTCTTTTTGTGCGGGAGTCAATCGAATTGGCACTGACGGCTATCCAAAGGAGTATTCTGGACATTCAGCCATATATTCATATGATGGAACAGAACTAGGTTTTTCAGACAATAAACCTGAAATTATAACATCCAGGTTAATTCCAACAGATTTACAAAAATTCAGAGATCGGTTCCCTTTTCAGGAAGATGCTGATCAATTCACTATAGACTAGTCTTCCTCGAGACTATTACAGGTTATTGCAAAACAGTTGGCTCGTTTACTTGGTTTAATCAAATATGAGAAGTCTGCACTACATCTTTTTTTTCTTCTTTAATATTTTGTGCATGAGTCAATCGATCGACAAGGTGAGGATGGTGTTTCATAAAGCAGTATTGAAGCCTGAAGAGTCGAGAGATTTCCATTCGTATATGAAGGAACTAAATCAAACATCTACCACCATTGATGCTTATAGAGCAGTTTCTGAAGCTATGCTTGCTCAAGTCTTATGGAGCCCATTTGCGAAGTACTCTCAGGTTAAGAAATATCAAGTAGGAATGGAAAAGGCAGTTTCCCATAATCCAGATAATCTTGAGATCAGGTTTCTTCGTCTGGCCATAGAATACAATTTACCTTCATTCCTTGGAATGAGTGAGCATGTAGAAGAAGATTTAGACCTAATACTAAAAAATTTACCTTCTATTTCTGAGATAAACCTTGATCCAGACTACAGCCAATACATATTTTATTTCTTAGAAAGCACAGGTCTTTGTTCGCCAGATCAAATGATAGCGATGAGACAATCCCTAGAGATATAAAATTCAATGTGAAATCATAGATTTCATTGATTTTCGTCAATTTGTAAAAATTGAAATCTGATTAGATTTATATAAAAGCACGAGATCAATGAAAAAAATTCTTGTCCCCACCGATTTTTCCCAACGAGCAAGAGAGGCACTCGATTTTGCCATTCAGTTCAATGAAAAGCTAAAGGGAAAGATCATTTTAATGCATGTATTAGAATTTCCCTATGAATCCTATGACATTATCGCTGATATTGATGTGCCTGTTGTTCACGGGGTTTTTCATGATGATTTCATAGACAAAGTCCACAGTCGACTAGAAAAGGTAGCTAAATCAATACCCGATGGAATTGAGTTTAAGACCAAGGTGAAGTATGGACATGCTTATAGCAGCATAAGTAAAGAGATAGCTGAAGAAAAGGTTGATTTTATCATTATGGGTTCTAATGGAGCATCTGGACTAAAAGAAATATTTATTGGTTCAGTGGCAGAAAAAGTGATTAGAAATGCTGATTGTCCCGTGATAACGGTAAAAGGACCTACTGATATCAACAAAATGAAAAACTTCGTTTTTGCATCGGACCTTTCTGAAGAGCAAGATTTCATTGCCCTTCAAGCCAAAGATATCCAAGAACTTCTTGACTTGAATATGCATTTACTCAAAGTAAAAACCCCACACAACTTCCTGTCTGAGAAGAAAGCTCAGGAACAGTTAGAGGAATTTGTTAAGCGTAATTATTTAGAAAGAGTCACGAAGAATACCATCGAAGCAGAGTTCTCAGATGAGGGCATCGTAGATTTTGCTGAAGGCATTGGAGCGGGTATGATCCTTATGGGAACACATGGAAAAACAGGTCTTGCTCACATTTTTGGAGGTAGTAGAGCCGAGGATGTAGCCAACGAATCAGAAATTCCGGTAATGACGTTCAAAATAAATCTCTAGATCATTAGGCCTGATTAATTGCATTGGAAAGCACATGCTTAGGTAATGCTCCTGATTGTCTCCAAAGTTGTTTTCCTTTCTTAAAAAGTATGAAGGTGGGCACACCTCTTACATTAAATGCACTTGCAGCTGCTGGATTTTGATCAATATCAATTTTTATAATCCGAGCCTTGGAACCCACCTCTTTTTTTAAATCTTCCAGAACAGGGGCCATTGTTTTACACGGGCCACACCATGTAGCATGAAAATCAACCAAAACTGGCTGATCCCCATTGATCAATTCTTTGAATTTTGACATAGTTAGGTAATAACAAATTATCTGTTCAGAATAGTTCTTAGGATGGCCATAAAATCTGTAGTATGACATCTTGGTCTTACTTCCAAATGATTTTTACCTGTTTTTTCACCTGCGAGTATCCGATGGCCATCAAAGATGCATTCCTCAACTGAAGACACACTAATTAATTTTTCTTTAGAAAATGAGTGATAATGGAACATTCGAAATCTAATTCAATGATTTGTAATATCTTGTCCTTGAAAATACAGGCTTATGCTTTCGGAATTTCAAAAAGATAAGGTTTCCCATTATTTCAGAGTCGTGCTAGATCAGGATAGAAATGGCATATTAGAAGAAGAGGATTTTAGGGAGATTGGTGAATCTCTTTGTCTACTGTGGGATTACAAGCCAGGAACTCCAGAATATGAAAAGGTTATAAATAATAACTTAACAAGTTGGAAAGCTTTTAAAAATTACTTTGAGAATAGAGGTATTGAAGCCAATGAGCAGGCCTTTATCAATTTTTATGAAAAAATGCTGAGCCCTAAGGGAGAAGAGCTTTACCAAAAGTTTGTGGTGAGAATGGTGAGTAGTTTGTTTGATGCATTTGACATAAATGAAGATGGTGTGATCTCAGTTGATGAATACTCCGATATGTTCATGTGCTATCACATTCCAATCAAGTATTCTGCTAAAGCATTCGTGAAACTAGACAGAGATGGAGATGAATATATCACCAAAAAAGAGCTTATGAGAGCCGTTGATGAGTTCTTTAAATCGAATGATGAAAATTCTCCGGGGAATTGGCTTTTCGGTTTTTGGGGTGATAAAGAGTAATTAACTAGTAGTAAATAACCTTTACACTCGGAAATTTTTCCTTGTACTTTGCTACTTCAAATTCACGAAGCTTGGTGTTATAGCAGACTAACTCTTTAAGGTTTCTCATACCCTCTAGACGATCTAATCGAAAAACCCTCGTATTGCTAATATCAATATATTCAATTGTTTCTATCGGCTCAATTCCATTGAGTTTTTTGATGTTGGTTCCAGAGCAGTTCAATGTTTTAATTGAAGAAGTAGTAACTATATCCTCAAGATTTTCAATGGGTGTATTCGAAATGTTTAATTCCTCAATTTGGGTTAATCCATTAAGACCTTTTACTGATTGCAATGGACCGTTAGTACAGCTTATTTTTCTTAACTCAGTATGATCGCTGAGGCCACTGAAGCTTAGCACCCCAGCCTTATCCAACGTCAACTCTTGAAGTTGGATAAAAGCAGATAATGCAGAGAAATCTCTTATGGGAACATCGCTAATTGATAAAGATCTGCGATGTGTAAGTCGGTGTAGTTCTTCAACGCTGGGATTGGAAAGTTTGAAAGCGTCTTTCCAAACAGGATCTAATGCATTCCACCAGTCTTTTAATTCAGTGGTTCTCCAAATCACTAGCACATCAGTTTTTGACTGGATTAGTTCCTTAATAGTTCTTTTAGGGATAGAAGTATAATCCAGATTTAGGTAGTTGACTTTATTTAATGATTGGATAGATCCAATCTCTTCGATCAGGCTGTTCTTTAGGTTTATTGATTGCAGTTGTACATTTTTTTCCAACCCCTGAGTGGATTTAGCAGATGTATTTTCAGCGATGAGCGCTTGGAGGTCCGACATATTAGCAGTGAAATCGAAAGAATCAAAAGAACTATTGCTGATATTCAAGAACTTTAACTTTCTCATCTCTACAAGTGGTTGAAGATTGTTGGCTCTCAAATCTGAAACATCTAAACTATCCATCTTTGTCATCCTAAGTAATTCTTCATTGCTTGGAGAAGGACTTTCGTGATAAACACTGAATTTGGACTTCCAGCTTGCGGGTAAATTCTCCCACCAGGATTGAAGTTCTTTACTGTTGACTATGACCACCACACTCGGGTGTTTATCCATGAACATACTTGCAGCATCTGGTGGTATATCAGAAAGATCAGCTTCAATTTTTTCCAGCCTCTTTACATCTTCGACAGGCTCTAACGAATCAACAAACGTATCGCTAATGTTTAATAGTCTTAGCGTTGGATGTTTTTCAAGACCATTAAGACTTTCAAGACCTGTTCCAGATGCGTCTAAAGTTTCGAGAAATCTTAATTCTGATATTGAATTAAGGTCAGTGATTTTACTTCGAGATACATTTAAATACTGTAACGATTGAACGTTTTTGAGAAGTTCAATTTTATTGAAATCTGTCCCACCAAGATTTAAGTACTTAAGGTTGGATAAGTCTGATAGTGGGTGGAAGTCAATTATTCCTGTTTCTGAAAGATCAAGGGATTCAAGTCTTGAGAGATTTTTAATGGGTTCAATCCTTTCAAGATTAGCATTTCGGAATGACAAATATCTGATCTCATCCAAATATTGGAGGACAGAAATTTCTTCGATCGGTGTATTATCGGCAATAATGGTCTTGATAGACTTAGCGTATCTAACCGGAGATAGGTCTTCAATCTTTGTGTTGCTAATGTTTAAGTATTGAAGATTTTTCAGTGCTGCTAGTGGTCGAATATTTGAAAGAAACTGGTTATTAGATAAGTTGATGCTATCAATATCTGCCATCTTAAACAGTACTTCGGTAGTAATAGAGTCATAGGACACATACTGATCGAAAACATTAATCCATCCAAAAGAGAGGTTTGCATACCACTCTTTTAGTTCTTGTTCTCTACTCACTTTTGAGGTGTAGACACTTGCAATTTTCAGTTCACCGGAAGTTTGATCTATGTTGACCTCTAGAAACCGATTTTCGGAACGCTTGATTGGATTACCTTCGAGTGTGGTTCCATTCATATTGCTTTCATAAGCTACAAGATAGAAAGACTCTCCACTTGGCTTTTCACTTAAAGCGATTTCTAAACTATCAAACTGGAAAGTGATGTGTTGAAAAAAGAAGTCAACATCTCTTAAATAGGCCTGAACATCTTTGTTTGTTATTACCCGCCGTTCCTCCAAAAGATCATCTTCAATCTGAACCAGTTCGCTTTCGAATGCTTTAGAAAAGCTTTCATTGATTATGGTTTCCTTGTCAGTTTGTGGAGTGTTTTCCGAACCAATACTATTTAGCATGAACTCAAAGAATAGTGTAAGACTCCTTACTTCTTCGACGTGATCATCTTCTTTGGTTTCCTGTGAACAGAGCGACGTATTAAGGAAGAGAATTAAGAAAGTGATAATTACTATCTTAATTTTTATCATAAATGTAGTTCTTGAGTTGTTCCGTTTGCTGTTCGTTTTCTAATTGAACCAAGTTATCGATAAGCCAGCCTGAATTGAATCCGAATCTGTTAAAATTAGCAATTGAAAAATACCAATTATCGAAAACAAAAAAGTGGAATTTTACACTCTTAACAGTTTTAAATAGTAGGTTCCCTTTTTGCAGTTCATATAGAAAAAGCGAAAGGTAGTCCGGTTTAAATGTCTTACTGGTGTATTGATTTGGATTTTTGTCTTCTTGAAGAGCCTTCCTTAATGTCATGAAGTCCAATTCATGACTCATTGGATGAATGAAATAGCTATGATCTTCCAGGTTCTTTTTCATTTCTTTCTTTAGAAAATCAAATGCTACATCTTCAATGATCCATGCATACCCCTGACCTTGCTGTTCCAGTTTAAGGTAAAGTAAGCCGGATACCGATTTGTTCTGAAAACTGAAATTTACATTGACTTCTGCTAGCCAGTCATTTTGATGTCTATCAAGAAATAATGGGTTTTGCTTATTATTTACCTGCCTTATAAATGATTTAACTAACTCTTGGTTGAATGGTCCGGATCGATTGAACAAATTTGGCAGATATCCTTTCCTTAAGGAGGTAGAGTGGTATTCACGATCGTTAGGATAGAGTCGCTTCCCTTTCTTGTCTTCTTCACCGTTGAATCGAAGGAAAAACTGGTTGACCTGCTTAGTGGAGGTTGCCAACATTTTTTCTGTCTCCTTCATTTCATTCGAGAGATTACTTTGACCACTAATGGAATAGAAGGATATCAATAAGGTCAGTGTCGAGAAAACCCTCATACAGACGTTTCGGTCACCCTAATATCACCGAGAAGTACGTCCCAGAATTCAATTATTCTACCGGCAATCTGCGTTTCTTTTCGCTCAACGTAAATAGTGATGTCTTTCTTAGTTGTATCCTTGTAATTAAGCCCATCATCAGAAGTACCTTCGAATCGTTGATAAACGGTTATTACCCCTACATATATGCCATCAGGCTGTCTCTCCAAGTCGCTTACGTAATGGATATCATACCATTTGATTTCTACTTTGTCATAGTTTAGAGCCATTAACCGTCTAAAGTATTCTCGAACGTTGAAATAGCTAATTTCCTCTTTACTGAGAGAAGACACACCCATTTCACTATCAGGAGCAAACAATTCTACTGCTCGATCAATGACACGCTGTGCTTCACTGAATTGTGTTTCTTTATTTCCTATGATGCTTATGTATTTGCTGAGATCTCTCACTTTCTCCAATGCCAAACTATCAATGGCTTGTTTTCGGGCCGGATCCAAATCATCCTGGGCAAATCCGTTCGAAAACGAAAACAATATGATTAATGCAGTTATATAGCTTGTTTTTTTCATCTTATAGCAGTGATTATTTCTTCAATACAATCTCTTTAATTTTCCCATTAGTGTCTGTAATGATCTCTTCGACTCTTGCGCTATTATTTTTAGTGTCTTTCAGGTAATTGAGGTATTTTTCAATAGTTGTCGGTTCATCGTAGCTGGCTTTGCCATTCGCTTCATAGATTACTATTAGCATCGGGGCATCTGGAGAACTAAATAGGGAAAGTGCTTCTGAGATGCTTCCATTAGCGGCATTAGTTGAGGCAGCGTTGGTAATACCATCAAAGTACTTATTGAGTTTCTGTTTAGTTGTCAATTTAAGCTCACCCTTAAGTGGGACTCTTTCTTTTTGCCGCTCTTCAACCTGAATTTCTAACACTTCAGGCTCTTTCTGTTCAATTACTTCTTCTTCTTGTTGTTGGGGATCGCTAAGGTCTGCGATTGCTTTATTTTTTTTACATGCAGTTGATCCAATGGCTAGCACGAAGAGTAAAATGAATTTCAGATTTTTTGATTGCAGCATTGTCTTTCGCTTTTTATTGAATGAAAATAATTGATAATAAGGCCACTATAAGTTAAAGAACCCCTAGAATACGACCTTTATTGTGGCAAAGTTGTGATTTTCATGGATTGACTTTCTAATACCTATTTATAATTTAAGCCTATAACCAAGTGACATAAATAGATTTGCCCTATCCTTCAGATTAATATAATACCGATTGTAATTATGACTTAAAGATCCTTCAAAGTAAATACTTGCGTTTGAAATTTCTTTTTGAAATAATAGCGTTCCGGTATATTCCACGTCGTGAAGAGGCCATTGTTGAATGTTTACAGCAAAGTAGTCTTTATTATTTTCTATTCGTTGGAGTAAAATTCCGATTGTCCAATTATCATCCACTCTGGTTATTTCAATGTGGTCACTGTTGCCACCAGGTCCAATTCCTGCGCCAATTATTTGACCATCCTGAGTATAACCTTGCCAATTAACATTATGCACATAGAATGTAGGCGATGCGCGCCATAAATAGGTGTGATTTCTTGATAAATTGGTATGTTCATAGACTAGATTTATCTTTTTCCCTTTTTTTGTCTCTATTTTTTTTTCAAATCCTAGAGTATAGGCTCTTGCATGTTCTAATTCAACAGCAAAAAATCTTAGGGTTGAGGCTGTTGTAAAATCGTTTTTTGCGAATTCTGCGTACGCTCTGAATCCAGCTTTTTTAATATTCCACTCTAAAAAAATGGATGCCATCTGATCAAAAGCATCGTTTGGTGAAAGTGTATCTCCATCAACTATTCCGTCATCTATTATAAAGAGTGTGGATACCAAATCTTCAGGTTCGAAAAACTTGGTTTGTTTATAAAGAACCTTGTTATATCCAACCGTTACCTCTGGTAAAAAACTTGGAGAGTACCCAAGCATTACTCCATTAAAATACCGAGTATCATTTTCATTGTCCTCATCAAAATGATCTGACTCAGATAGTAAGCCTAAAATGAAGTTCGCTTCGATTTTGCCAATACTTTTTTTAGCGATTCTAAGATTCGTAGGTTCCAGTCCAATTCTAGCATGTGGAAATCCGCCACCTTGTCTTGAAAGAAGTATGGGATTATAGACAGATGGTCCCAAAGAATAGTTTTGTGTTGATATAGATGTGATGACCTTCCCCCAGTCCATTTTTATCTCACTTTGGCCGGGGTGAAAATTAAGGAATGCTTTATTTCCATACCTCTGAACCCAATCTATTCGGTTAGAGAATTGATAGGAAAACGGTTCTTCATCATTTTCTGCTCCTGGAGCCAAGTCATAATTACCATTTGCTGAGAAAAAAACTGTTGGGAAAAAGGTATAGCTGAGTTTACCTAATTTTCCAGTAAAACCGGCATGTGCTTCAATAGTCAATCCCTGGCCTTTCCAAACAGGCCCATCGTTAAATCCTCTTGGATAGGTTCCATTCCACGACGTTTTGAACAAAGGATCAATAAATTGAAAAGTATCACTATTAGATGGTTGGATTGAAGAATATAGAGATAAAGTAGTTGTGTCTTCGCTTTTATTAATTCGTTCTAGTGCTTGACCTGGAATAGAAATCTGACTTTTAACACTTAATGTAAGAGGTACTAGAATACTAAAGAATAAGAGTCTTTTACAGGTATATAATCTCATGTGTAATGCTGCTCTATTTTTCCAACAAATATGCCCTAATAAGTTCAATTGTTGTATTTAAAGAAATTGGACAGATAATTAAAGGATCACTTAGTTTTGCATTCTTTTTACTGAAGTGAACGATGAGTAAAGGAGTTTCAGTATGCATACCTATTTACAATGGGGAGGAGTATCTAAAAGAAAGTCTTGAGTCAGTTGTAAACCAGACCTTTACTGATTTAGAGATTATTGTAGTTGATGATTGTTCTACTGATCAAAGTGTAGAGGTCGTAAGAGAATTTCAATTAAGGGATCCAAGAATAAAACTAGTACTTAATGAAACTAACCTTGGTTTGGTAGGTAACTGGAATAAATGTATCGAATTGGCATCAAGAGATTGGATCAAATTCCAGTTTCAGGATGATACCATGGAGTTAGATACGATTGAAAAAATGTATGACTTAGCAAAAGAAGCTAAGGTTCGATTAGTGTTGACTGACAGAAGATATGTATCTGACTTCAACGGTCAAAAGGTGCTTAAAAAGTATCATAAGATCAGTCGTTTATCTCAATTTGTTCAAGAAACGAGAGTAGTTACTCCGCTGGAGATATGTGAAATCACGAATCATAAGTTCTTTGGTCATAACTTCCTGGGAGAACCAATCTTAGGCTTATGGAGCAAAGAGTTAGTAAATGAATATGGTGTTTTTGATATCGAGTTAAAGCAGCTAGTTGATTTTGAATTTTGGTTTAGAATATCTTCTAATGAATTCATCGGCTTTATTAATGAAGAACTTCATACCTTCCGTGTGCACGGAAACTCTCAGACTGCAAGAAATAATCAAATAAAAGGTATTAATCCGGCTATGATAGATAAAGTTGATATCATTAATAAAGTCCGATTAAGACCAATATATGCAAATTTTCGTAATCTAACTCAGAATTTTACAGACAAAGAAATTGATGATTATTTCGATTTCGAACTTGTTCGAATGGTTGTTCAAATTGGCTATCTAAGGTATAAAAAGAACTTTGGAAGCCACAGACTTCCAAGAGGTATGAAAGGAAGACCTACCAGAGTCTATAGAGCATTAAGAACTGATTTTAAGAAGACTATGGGATTATTGCCTGAGTAAATAATTGTCGTTCTTAAATCAAGAAATTGAATATTAATAGAAATTAAGTGAAAGCAGTATTATTTCTTATTCGTCTTTCAAAAAGACAAATTGCCATTGCATCCATTGCTAGTTTGGTAGCTGCATTATTCTATTTAGGTGGATTACGGATGCTCAATATAATCATTGATAATGGCGCGGAGTTAAGCAATTTTCTTTTGATGACATTAGCATTGGTTTTATCTGCTTCGATATCGATTTATATAGGTAAATACATAACACACTATTTTGAATTTAAGATTTCACATCTTCGAGAGCGACTCTCAGAGATGATTCTCAAATCAAACTATCAAAAAGCAGAGGATAATCAAGAAAAAATTGTCCCTGTATTAATGAATGATATAATCACAATTGGTGCTTTTGCTAAAGGTGTTCCTGATCTTATTGTTGCCTTATTTCAAGTAATCGTCATTTTTATATACATGGTGATCATATCCTGGGAATTAACTCTTGGTGCTATTTTCATATTTCTTGTATCTACGGTCTCAATCTCATTAATTCAGCCAAGAATTATGAAGGAAGAAAAGGAAATGGTAAAATCAAGGAACTTATTACACTTGAGATTATCTGGCTTAGCTCATGGTATTAAAGAGCTCTTCCTCAATAGTGATCATAAAGCATCTTTTGCATCAAGAACAATTTCTCCTGTATCTGATAAGCAAGCTTTTCATACCTCTAAGCTAAATGCAATTCTTTTAACTATTTCTAAAGTAAATCAGACATTCACCTTAGTTGCTTTTGGAGCTTTCATTTTAATCATTAGTGTAACAATTGGCCTTGAAGATGTACTTTTTTTGAAGTTTATAGCTTTAATCTTCTTCATCGTTCCTTCGCTCAATAGACTCATTGGATTTATTCAGTCCATGAAACGTGCAGATGTTGCATTAGAAGAAATTGAGTCTTTTGATGTTTATTTTTCAAATATTGTTGATAAGGAAACTAGTAAAATTGACTCATTAGTAAATGACAAAACAGAACCACTTATTCGTTTATCTGAAATTAGCTATACGTATTGTAAGGGAGAACCGGAAGAGTTTACAGCTGGACCTTTTAATTTGGATATCAAAGAAAACGAAGTATTGTTCATTACCGGTGGGAATGGTAGTGGCAAGACTACTTTAGTAAAATTATTGGTTGGCTTATATCAATCAATTGAAGGTAGTATTTTCTATAGTGGTCAAAAAATAGATCAAAACAACTTAGATCAATATCAGAATTTATTTTCAATTGCGTTTTCTGCCTCATACGTGTTTCAGGACCTTGGATATATACCACATCCGCGAGTAAAAGAACTCGCAAAAAAATATCTGTATGATCTTGAAATTGAAGATAAAGTATCACTGAAAGATGATATTCAACTTTCAACAACACATCTTTCTTTTGGCCAGATGGGAAGATTATGTCTATTTAGAGCACTATTAGAGGATAAAAGTATTTATGTTTTTGATGAGTGGGCTGCCAACCAAGACCCCCATTTTAAAAGGAAATTCTATAAAGAAATTATTCCAGAACTTAAGGCTCAAGGTAAGACGATCATTCTTGTGTCACATGATGACAAATACTTTGATACAGCCGATCGTATAGTTAAGCTAAGAAATACTCAAGTAGAGGAGGTTAAATAGAAAACTAATCCATGACTTATTAAAAAAAACCCAATGATATTCATTGGGTTTTGTGCAGAGGCGGAGGGATTCGAACCCCCGGTACCTCGCGGTACAACGGTTTTCAAGACCGCCGCATTCGACCACTCTGCCACGCCTCTATTCCTCTAAATCGACAATAGATGCCGAAATCGGATCGCAAAAGTACAATTTCTGATTTAGATATCAAGAAAACTCACTTCTTTTTATTTACTTCGCAAAAATATTTTATGAGCCGCTTCAACGAAAATGAGAAAAAATTCAGTTGCATAATTGTAGAGGATGAGTTTGAACATTCCTTTTTACTTGAGAAAATCATTGAAGATATTCCCATGCTACTGCATCTCAATTCATATGAAGGCACTACTGAAGCTGCTATCAATATCGAAAAGCTTAAGCCTGATCTTGTTTTTTTAGATATCAATATCC
>CAYWOQ010000047.1:11134-29695 GCA_964459925.1 uncultured Roseivirgaceae bacterium | reverse complement strand
TGTGATCCGGCACACTTCTAAAGGCATGGAATCGACGATGAAATAATCTTCAAACTCTAAGAATTGTCGAGCAAGACCCAGTCGTATTTTCTCAAGAATTGGGAAGAGCTTTCTTCTTTCACGATTGAACCTGCTTCGTTCAATTAAATAGGGAAAGTCACTGGCATAATCAGATTTGATCTTGTTAAACAACCAATTTTCACTGTCCATGGACATGTATTCTGCTGTCAAAGAAAGGCTAATTACCTCTAAATCACAGAATTGAGGCTTACTTCCTGCTTTAGGTACATTACCTCTTTGATCAAATAAATCCAGGTTTAAGGATTTGATAGTTTGGTGAATCTTATCGAAATTACGTTTAATGTTATGCATAGCTTGGTTTGTAAATGAAGATTTTGAATACCTTAATTTACTGAAAATCAAGATTTTGCATTTCATTTCAATCACAAATTCACAAGAAAACTAACTAGCACAACGGGTAGTTTTCATTTAATTACAAGTTCTTTCCTCAATAGTCAAAAATCAGCTACATTTGCGCTCCATTTTAAATTTTTGATGGACGAGTTCCATAAACAAAAAGAAATATGTCAGTAAAAATTAGACTAGCGCGTCGAGGACGCAAAAAACAAGCCATGTACGATGTAGTAGTGGCAGACAGCAGAGCACCACGAGATGGTCGCTTTATTGAAAAAATTGGTACATATAATCCAAATACCGACCCTGCTTCTATTGAACTCAACAATGACAAAGCTTTCGATTGGGTCATGAAGGGGGCGCAACCTACAGACACAGTTAGGGCAATGCTATCCTACAGAGGAGTTATGATGAAGAAGCACCTTCAGATTGGTGTCAACAAAGGTGCAATTACTCAGGAAGAGGCAGACAAAAAGCTTGAAGCTTGGATCGCAGATAAAGACTCAAAAATCCAAGGAAAAGTAGATAGACTAGCCAAAGATAAAGCTGACAAGAAGAAAGCAGCTCTTGAAGCAGAAACTAAAGTAAAAGAAGCTAGAGCTGAGGAGCTTAAGAAAAGAGCACAAGTGGCTGAGGCTGCTTTAGTTGAAGAAATTAAAGAAGGTGCAGCCGAAAGCGATGAAGATGTTACGGAAGATGTCGCTGAGGTAGAAGAAGCTCCAGAAGCTAAAGTAGAAGTGAAAGAGGAAGTGCCTGCAGAAGAAGAAGCGCCTGCAAAGGAAGAAACTTCTACAGAGGAAGAAAAAAAAGAGGATTAAAGTAGAATGAAACTGGATGATTGCTACCGATTAGGTGAAGTAATCAAAACCCATGGTCTCAAAGGAGAAGTAAGCATTCTATTTGATGTGGACTCCCCTGACGAATACAGCAAACTGGAATCAGTTTTTCTTTTAAAAGACGAAAAACTGATTCCTTTTTTTATTGAATCAATTCAAATTCATTCGAACAAGGCACTCGTCAAGTTTGAAGATATCGATTCTGTTGAGTCGGGTGCGGAATTGGTTAAAGCGGACATTTTTCTTCCCACGTCATTACTACCTAAATTACCAGAAGGTGGTTATTACTTTCATGACCTCATTGGATGCCAAGTTTATGAGGAAGGTGATAAGATCGGCACAGTTAAAGAAGTAATTGATCTGAATGCCAATCAACTCTTATCGGTAATGAGGGATGAAAAAGAAGTACTCATTCCATTGAAAGATCAAATCATAAAAAAAGTTGATAGTGAGAATAAACGAATAGATGTAGAATTACCTAAGGGTCTACTAGGGCTATACCTTGATTAAAATGAGAATTGACATCATTACATGTTTACCAAGCCTTTTCGAAGGCCCTCTTACCCAAAGTATAGTGAAACGTTCGATGACCAAAGGTTTAGTTGAATTAGAGATACACAATCTTCGAGATTATTCAGATAATAAACACCAAAATGTAGATGATTACGCATTCGGAGGTGGTGCAGGAATGGTTTTGATGATTGAGCCTATTGATAAATGCATTACAACTCTTAAGTCTAAAAGAGAATATGATGAAGTTATTTATCTCACCCCTGATGGAGAAACATATAATCAATCCATCGCGAATCAACTTTCACTAGGGTCCAATTTCATTTTTCTATGTGGTCACTACAAAGGAGTTGACCAACGAGTACGTGATCATTTAATTACAAGAGAGATTAGCATTGGAGATTACGTACTATCCGGAGGTGAATTAGCAGCGATGGTCCTTGCTGATTCCTTAATTAGATTAGTTCCAGGTGTGCTAAATGATGAAACTTCTGCGTTATCAGACTCTTTTCAGGATAATCTGTTAGCTCCACCCGTTTACACTCGACCTGCTGAGTATAAGGGATGGAAAATACCTGAAATCCTCACTTCTGGACATGAAGCGAATATAGAATCCTGGCGTTATCAGCAGGCGATCAAGAGAACAGAAGAAAGAAGACCGGATTTACTAGAATAATTATTGGTCATTTGATTAAATCTTAATCATTATTTCTATATTTGCACTCCTTTTTCAAAACACTCAGTATAAAGAGTAATCAGATGAGCACAGAGTTATTAAAAATCGTAGAAGAAGAATACAAAGAAGTAAGAGCAAAACATCCAAAATTTGCTCCAGGAGATACGATTAACGTTCACTACAAAATCAAAGAAGGTAACAAAGAGCGTATTCAGCAATTTCAGGGAACTGTTATGGCTATCAACAATACAAACTCTAACGGCGAATCTTTTACAGTAAGGAAAGTATCAGGTGATATTGCAGTAGAAAGAATATTCCCCATTCTTTCTCCTAACCTTGAAAAAATCGAAATCATAAGAAAAGGTAAAGTAAGAAGATCTAAGCTATACTACTTAAGAGGACGAAAAGGAAAAGCTGCCAGAATTAAAGAAAAACTTACCAGATAGAATCAAATCCCGGCAATGTCGGGATTTTTTGTTTCGTTTCATCCCTACTAATTTCGATCGAATGAAATTACATTTTCATAAATACCAGGGAACTGGAAATGATTTTATCCTGATTGACGATCGAGATCACAGGTTTCCGGTTGAAACCGGAGTAATCAAAAGTCTTTGTGATAGAAGATTTGGTATAGGGGCTGACGGGCTTATTTTAATTCAGAATCATGCCGAACTTGATTATTTGATGGTCTACTTTAATTCTGATGGATCGCAAAGTTTATGTGGTAATGGATCTAGATGTGGATTCCAATTTGCAAGAGACTTAGGAATTGTAAATGAAAAAGCAACGTTTCAAACCACAGATGGTGTTCACAAAATCAAAGTCGAAAATGACCTTATTCACTTTCAGCTTTTTGATACGGAACTACCCAAACAACTAAATGAGAATGAATGGTACCTTGATACAGGTTCGCCTCACCATATACGCTTTTCTCAAAACGTTGATGAGGAAGATGTATTAAGTAGTGGAAAGCGGATTCGTGACTCTCAGCAATATTCCGGTCAAAATGGCACAAATGTCAACTTTGCACAGGTTTTGCATAACTATGTCAAAATAAGAACCTACGAAAGAGGAGTAGAGGGTGAAACGCTTAGTTGCGGAACAGGGGCAACAGCAGTGGCTATATTGGCGGGCTTTCAAGGACTGAAAAGCCCTGTTGAAATAGAAACAAAAGGCGGAAAGCTATCAGTCTTCTTTGAAAGCAAGGATGATAAGTTTACCAACATTTGGCTAGCTGGACCTGCAGTACATGTCTTTAAAGGAACTACTGAAATCTAGGTATTCTTAGCGTAAACCGTTATAAATTTGAATCGTTTTTAGCCTTTAACGTAGGGAATTCGAAATAATCTGATTACAAAAAATATCAATGCTAGAATCGTTAACGAAGGGAATTGCAAAAGTTTTTGGTGGGACAAAAACGGAGAAAGATTTAAAACTCCTCACACCATATGTTGGTAAGATCAATGCTGAATATGAAAAGCTGACTAACATTACAGATGATCAGCTTAGGGGCAGAACCACAGAATTAAAGGACGTAATTAAAGAACATCTTAAGTCAATTGACGCACAAATTCATGAATTCCATCAAGAGGTGGAAGAGAATACAGATTTAGATGTTCAGCAAAAGGAAGAAATTTTCTCCCAGATTGATAAACTGGAAAAAGATCGGAACGAAGAACTGGAGAAAATTTTGCTTGATATTCTACCACAGGCATTCGCAGTAGTCAAAGAAACTTCCCGAAGATTAGCAGAAAATGAAAAATTAGTTGTTAAGGCCAACGATTACGACAGAGAATTAGCCGCAAAAAAACACAACGTTGAGGTTAATGGTGATACAGCAACCTGGAAAAATAAGTGGATGGCAGCTGGCACTGAAGTGGTTTGGAACATGGTCCACTATGATGTTCAGTTGATAGGAGGAGTCGTCCTTCATCAAGGGAAAATAGCTGAAATGGCAACTGGTGAAGGCAAGACACTAGTAGCGACCTTGCCTGCCTACCTGAATGCACTTGCAGAAAGAGGAGTACACATTGTAACCGTCAACGACTACTTGGCAAAAAGAGATTCGGAGTGGAACGCTCCCCTATTTGAATTTCATGGGTTAAGGATTGACTGTATTGATAACCATCAGCCCAATTCCACAGAGAGGCGAAATGCCTATATGGCTGATATTACTTACGGTACAAATAATGAATTCGGTTTCGACTATTTACGTGATAACATGTCCAGAAGTCCGGAGGAGCTTGTACAAAAGAAACACCATTATGCAATGGTTGATGAGGTAGACTCAGTCCTAATTGATGATGCGAGAACACCACTCATAATTTCGGGACCAATTCCTAAGGGAGACGAACATGAGTTTTATGACCTGAAACCCCGCATTCAAAAATTAGTTGACGCTCAAAGAAAACTCGTTGGAGATTATCTGAATGAGGCGAAGAAAATGGTAAAAGAGGGAAAAGAAGCCGAGGCTGGATTACCTCTTTTCAGAGCTTTTAGAGGACTTCCGAAATATAAACCTTTGATCAAATTCCAAAGCGAGACTGGAGTTAAGCAGTTACTTCAAAAAACGGAAAATATCTACCTGGCAGATAATCAAAAGAAAATGCCAGAGGCTGATGAACCGCTTTATTTTACGATAGACGAGAAAATTAATAGCATTGATCTTACAGATAAGGGAATTGATTTGATCACAAAGGATGGAGAAGACGCGAATTTTTTCATTCTTCCAGATATAGGTGTGGAGATTGCTCAGTTGGAAAAAGATGAAAGTATTCCAGAGAAAGAACGCCTGGAGAAAAAGGATCAAATCATTCGTGATTACTCAACAAAAGGGCAAAGAATCCATTCAGTTAATCAGCTGCTCAAAGCGTACTGTATGTACGAAAAAGATACTGAATATGTAGTGATGGATGATAAGGTGAAGATCGTTGATGAGCAGACTGGTCGTATCATGGAAGGGCGAAGGTATTCGGATGGATTGCATCAGGCGATAGAAGCCAAGGAAAATGTAAAGGTGGAAGATGCTACTCAGACCTATGCAACCATCACCCTGCAAAACTATTTCAGAATGTATCATAAGTTGGCTGGAATGACTGGTACTGCAGAAACAGAAGCAGGCGAATTCTGGGACATCTATGAACTTGACGTTGTTGTCATTCCAACCAATAAGCCGATTGCGAGAAAGGATGAACATGATAAGGTTTACAAAACCATTCGTGAGAAATTTAATGCGGTAGCGGAAGAGGTAGTAGAACTCACCAAACAGGGCCGACCTGTCCTTGTAGGTACAACGTCCGTAGAAATATCTGAGCTGCTAAGCAGAATGCTTAAGATCAGAAACATCAAGCATCAGGTACTAAATGCGAAGCAGCATGCCAAAGAAGCAGATGTAGTAGCTGAGGCAGGAAAACCAGGAGCAGTAACAATTGCAACAAATATGGCTGGTAGAGGTACTGACATTAAGCTCACTGCAGAAGTGAAAGAGGCTGGTGGTTTAGCCATTATTGGAACAGAAAGGCACGAATCAAGACGAGTAGACCGACAATTAAGAGGTCGATCCGGAAGACAAGGAGATCCGGGGTCCTCCCAATTCTACGTCTCACTGGAGGACAACCTTATGCGCCTATTCATGTCTGACCGAGTCGCTAAAATCATGGATAGGTTGGGGCTTCAAGAAGGAGAGGTAATTCAACATGGAATGATCACCAAGTCCATTGAGAGAGCCCAGAAGAAAGTAGAAGAGAACAACTTTGCCATCCGGAAAAACCTACTTGAGTATGACGATGTGATGAACAGTCAACGTGAAGTAATTTATAAACGTAGAAAGAATGCACTTTACGGGGAAAGACTGGAACTTGATATTCTCAACATGCTCTATGAAACCTGTGAAGATATTGTTTTCAATGCTAAAGGACAGGTTGATTTGGACAGCTTCAAACTAAATTCAATATCAATCCTAGGGTTAGATTTCCCTTTAAGTCAAGAGGAATTAGAAAAGGCAGATGAAGCTAAGTTAGCAGATGATCTTTACAATGCAGCTCTTGAAAATTATTACAAGAAAAATCAACTAATTAAAGACAAGGCATTGCCTATCCTTAAACAACTTGATTTGACAAGAGGAGCTACTCTTGAAAATATTTTAGTCCCTTTCAGTGATGGTAAAAAACAAATTGGCACTTCTGTTAATCTGAAGAAAGCAGTTCAAACAAATGGACAAGAGGTAATCAAAGAGATGGAAAAAATGATCGCTTTGGCTACTATTGATATGTTATGGAAGGAACATCTAAGGGACATGGATGATCTAAGGCAAAGTGTAAGAAATGCGCAGTATGAACAAAAAGATCCTCTTCTCATATACAAGTTCGAGGGTTTTGAAATGTTCAAACGATTTATTGGTAGAGTGAATGAAGATACCATTTCATTTTTAATGAAAGCCGAAATACCTGTTGAGCAAGCTGATGATGTTCAGGCAGCACAGCGACAAAGAACAGCAAGGAACTATAAAGAACAAAAGGAAGAAAGCAGATCGGCTCTTGCAGGTCCGGAGGGCAATCGACCTCCGGTGCAACAACAAACGCAACCGGCACAATCTCAGAAAATTGCCAGTAGAAACCAACGGGTAAATGTTCAATATGCAGACGGTTCTGTAAAAAAGGATGTAAAGTATAAAACAGTCGAAGAAGACATTAAAAACAATAAATGCGTATTGATAGATTAATCATATTATTGCTTCTCGCTGGATGTAAAGCTGCCACACCTACATCTTCAAGTTCTTATCAGGAGAATTTAAGTGTTCATAGGCCATCTTTTGAATCCGAAGTTAAAGAGGAGAAAAATGAATTACTTCTTCAAAAAGAAAAGTATACACCCCTAACAGGGCATATTGGTGAAGCGCTCGATAGCATCGCCAAAATAGCTTATCAACAAAATAAAAAAGGTAGGTATGTTGATGGTTATGTAATCCAAGTTTACTCTGGATCTAGTCGTGAGGAAGCAAATGAGGCGCAAATAAAAATGACTGAGCTTTTTCCAGCATTAGGTCCAAAAGTGTCATATAGACAACCAAGTTTTCGTGTCAAAGGTGGACAGTTTATCGATCGTCTGGAAGCCAATCGAATCTATAATCAGGTAAAAGAGCAGTTTCCAAAAGCACTTTTAATTCCCGATAGACTTCTTATTTCTTATGAATGAATTGGTAAAAAAAGTAAAGGCGCTTTCGGAGGAATACTTTGAAGAGATTCTTTCGATAAGAAGACATATTCATTCACATCCTGAACTCTCATTTAAAGAGTACAATACTGCCGAGTTTATAGAAAAAAAACTTTCTGATTTTGGCATCAAAAATACCCAGCGAATTGGTACAACTGGCGTTACATTTTGTCTGGAAGGTAAGGAAAAAGGGAGGACAATAGCACTTAGAGCCGATATTGATGCACTTCCTATATTAGAGGAAAATGATGTCCCATATAGGTCAAAAAATGAAGGCGTTATGCATGCATGTGGGCATGATGTGCATACTTCTAGTCTTTTAGGTGTTGCAAAAATTCTTAATGAATTTAAAGATGAGTTCAATGGATGTGTAAAATTTATCTTTCAACCAGCTGAAGAGAAATCACCTGGTGGTGCATCTATTCTTATTAAGGAAGGCATACTGAAAAATCCATCACCATCTACAATTTTAGGGCAGCATGTAATGTCATTTATTCCTGAAGGAAAAGTTGGTTTTCGTAAAGGAAAGTATATGGCCAGTGCTGATGAAGTCTACCTAACCGTAAAAGGTAAAGGGGGACATGCAGCAATGCCCGAAAATTTTGTAGATCCGATTGCTATCGCTGGTCAAATCTTAGTGGCACTTCAACAGATAGTAAGCAGAATGGCTAATCCTAAAACTCCATCTGTCCTATCATTTGGTAAGATTGAAGGAGGAAAAGTCAATAATGTAATCCCTAATGAAGTCAGAATAGACGGTACATTTAGGACCTTTGACGAAAACTGGAGAAGAGAAGCATTGAAGAGAATAAAAGATATTTCCTCTTCCATTGCTTCCTCAATGGGCGGATCTTGTGAAGTAAAAATTGCTCCTGGTTATCCCTTTTTGGTCAATGACGAAAACTACACCGAGAGAAATATTGAAGCAGCGAAAGCTTTTATGGGGGAAGAGAATGTCCTTGAGCTCGATTTATGGATGGCGGCTGAGGACTTTGCCTTTTATACGCATGAAATTCCAGGATGCTTCTATAGACTAGGCACAAGAAATGAGTCAGAAGGCATTACTTCCGGTGTTCATACTCCTACTTTTAATATTGATGAAAAAGCCTTAAAGACAGGCATGGGACTAATGGCCTATTTAGCACTATCAGAATTAAACCATTAAACCAATTCCTTCAGTAGAAACACTAATCCAACGCTTATTCCAAGTCCAAGGAATACTTTCCCGAGATCCTTTCCCAAGTCTTTCAAAGTATCATTAGGTACTGATTGATATCCAAAAAATTTGATAGCGATTTCCCTTCCGGCTAGTAGCCCAAGGAATACCCAGGTTGTACTCATCGGAATGTTATTAAGCTCCTTGAAGAAATACAAAATCACTGCGAAGGTGAGGTCTATTATGGTAGCAGATCTAATATCCTGAGTATTCGTTTTTGATCGGACAATAGATTGAATAGCTCCTCCTTTAGAATAGAATATATAGCCAATCAAAATCCAGAATATTATTATGGTTGTAATTAAGGTGGTAAGACTTATTTGACGTGGTAGGTAAACATAAATATTGGCAAAATCCTGAATCAACCACTGACTCCATAAAAACCCGGTAGAACACCACTGAGCAATCGTCCATCCCTTTACTTCAAAATCAGTTGGCTCTGTTTCAGCAAATTTTTTCTCCATCACCTTGGTAATCAAGGCATAGAGAACAATCGCAGCAAAAAATGCTACTAAATACCCGGACATTGACTTCACAACCATATCGTACAGGTTCTTAGCATTAAAAAAAGTCAATATCATAAAAGAAGTACTAACCGGTATTCCAATCCTTGTTAGAAATAACAAAATGATTGGAGGTAGTAAATAAGGCCAACCAAATGATTCTTTGTCCATTGGACTTTTATATCTAGGGTTCTCAAAACCACCATCTCCAACGAGACGACCATAGCTAACATCCCCATCGTTAAGCTGCCAGCCATAAACTAGTGTGACAGTTAAAAGTGTACCCGCAAAAAGGGCTAGAATCCACCAGGGTCGGTTTTCATTCGAGCTTAAAAAAGTTCCTAATGTTTGAATTACATCATTTCCTACGACGGAATAGGCCGCCATAAGGAAGCCTAAGTACATGATTATTTCGATTTCGGTCACGCGAACAGGTATATGTTTTCGGCAGTGAACAAAACTATTAAGTTTTAATCGCGTGAACGTTATGTTTTTATTAACAGTAAGCAGAAAAATACAAAGTTTAGTATAACAATAACTTTACCCTGCAACAAAAATTAAGGACAATCAAAATGGTAGCTTTGCGAATTAGCTTGAATAATTATTTTGACAATTAACGAAATTATAGACGATAAAAAAGCTAGCCAATATCCTGGTTACCTTAATGCAATTGCCATCATTGGATCTGTATTCCTTTTTTTATTTTCTATCATGTTAATGATAAGCTCAATCAGCTCATTTGGGTTTTCCTTTTCAGAGTATGTAATCAACGCCACGGCCAACCCCTTCATCGGTTTATTTATTGGTCTTCTTGCCACTGCATTGCTACAAAGCAGTAGCACTACGACCACTATCATCGTAGCTGCAGTAGCATCAGGCTCCGTTACTCTTCAGGGAGCCATTCCTATAGTGTTGGGGGCAAATATTGGTACTACACTCACCAGCACAATTGTCTCCATGGGTTACATCACGAAAACCAATGAATTTAGAAAAGCCGTTGCGGCTGGAACCATTCATGATCTATTTAATATCATTTTAGTTATGATATTCTTTCCCTTTGAGATGAAATATCATTTTTTGGAGAATTTTAGCAGACTAATTGCTGATCAATTCTCAACGAAAGATTCAAATTTCTTTGGCCAGGGATATAGCTTTTCAGCTGTATTTAATTCAATAAATGAATGGTTGATTTCAAGTACAAGTAACATGTTTACACTTGGATTAGCCATGATTCTATTGTTTGCATGTATTAAATTCATCTCAAAGCTCCTTTATAATATTTTAATAGGAAGAGCAAAAAGAAAATTTGAAACAACTGTATTTTCTAATACTTTGAAGTCTTTTTCGTGGGGGCTTTTTATTACATCCGCAGCGCAATCAAGCTCATTAACAACCTCTCTCATTGTTCCATTAGTAGCAACAGGAAAAGTTAAATTGATTAGAGCCTTTCAATTCATTATGGGTGCCAACATTGGAACTACAATTACTGCATTATTGGCTGCTGTATTTCAATCACAAGCAGCAATAGAAATTGCATTAGTACACCTTATTTTTAATACTGCCGGGGTTCTCCTTTTTCTATTAATACCCTACCTGTCCAGATTGATGATATATCTAGCAGAAAAAATGGGTGAGTATACGCTCAAACTTAGAATTATCGGGTTTATCTACATACTCTTTACTTTCTTTTTGCTCCCCTTTACACTTATTTATGTATCCAGAGGGTTCGTTAAAAGTATTGATACCTTAGAAATAAGCTCAGAAGATTAGTTTTGTATGTAAACAATAACTAGTCAATGGCAGGTGCAATTGGTGATACCGTAGATAAGCTGACACAACTTATAGAGATTAAAGTAGAGCAACTTAAGCTTAAATTAATCGAGAAAGCAGCAAGCATTCTTGCAAACATCATTTCGCTGTCTTTTGCTTTAGTAATAATTTTTTTCCTGTTGTTTTTCGTAAGTCTAGGGTGTGCAAACCTTGTGAACGAACTATTAAAGAGCAATTTCTGGGGTTATTTTATAATGTCTGGTTTTTATCTTGTCTCTATCATAATCATAGCGATTTTTCTAAAAAGCAAAGCATTACAAGGATGGTTAGAATCATTGATCTTAAATGCAACAGAAGATAAGGAAGAGGATGAGAAAGATTGAAAAAAAAGCTGAACAACTTAAAGCTAGAGAAAAAGAAGTAAGGCTTCAACTGGATAAAAGTGAAGAAAAGCTTAAGAAATCCACAAAAAGAGTTGGTTTAATTGCACTAGTAAGTGGGCTGGTAGCTCTTTTAATTTATTGGATATATAAGTCGATTTTTATGAGTCCATCATCCAAGGAAATCAAAGCCACAGAGAAAAAGGTGGTAGCCAAGGGCTCAATATTGAAAAATTTAATGAAGCTGATAACGCCCTATTTAATAGAGTTCTTAACTAATCTTCTTGAACTAAAGAAAGAAGGTCATCAAAATAAGTGAGCTAGGGAATTGCAATCAGCAACTATACGTTCATTAAAGACTCTCGTCTTCTCATTTTGCCGGCAGGAATTCCAAACATCATCTTGAAGCGTCGACAGAAATAGGCTGTATCTTTATAGCCAACCTCTTTTCCTATATCTCTAATACTTTTTTTGGAGGTCCTCAACAAATTAACCGCGGCTTCCATTCGCTGATACTCAATATAGTCCTGAGGATTGATTCCTGTAAGCATTTTAAAATATTGACCTACATAATCCTCTGATACGTTGGCCACATTTGCTAAAACTTTGTTAGACAAATCGTCTGATAAGTTTTCTTTAATGAAAGTGAAAATATCAATGAGTCTGGGATCTTTAAAATATGTTGAATTGGTAGCTAGTTTTTCAACAAATAGGCTGTTATTCAGGATATATCTAATTAATTCAATGGTCATGTTTTCAGTAAGTACTTTGACAATTCTATCCTTGCCAGGCATACTTCCGTATGACTCATCATTGATTTGCTTGATTAAACTTGCCATCTTATAGTTCTCTTCGATTTTGAAAGCGGGTATATCTAACGAAGAAAAAAAGTTTACTGAATCAAAGGCCTTAGCATCAAAAGCGATGTAACTGTAATGTTCCTCACCTGTGACTTGACCACTCGACGATTTTAGAAATTGGTCTTTATTGGTAAGAAAATCATCCTTTGAGAGAATAGTGGGGTTACCTGAACCATACGAAATAGAGATTGGCCGCCCACCAGGTACGAAAATGACATCACCTTGCTTAGCAACTACTTTCTCCTTACCAAATCTTATTTCTCCACCAGTTACAAGTAATAGGTAATTCTCTACTTCATAGTTATTCTCAATAGTAACCGGCTTTAAAATATTAATATTTTTAGCCTTAACGAATCTTATCTGAAGAGACTCAATGATCTTGTTATAGTCTTCCATTTATGATTTAAGCTGGTTATATATCAATAAATTCGAATATAATTGGACGAATCTAATAATATTATGCAATATATCCTAATGGAATAATGAAGAGCCCGATTCCAATTATTGAACTATTTCAATAATTCCCTTGAAATAACAATCTTTTGAATTTCAGAGGTACCTTCATAAATCTGTGTGATCTTAGCGTCTCTCATAAGTCTTTCAACATGAAACTCTTTAACGAATCCATAGCCTCCATGAATTTGAACAGCCTCTACGGTATGTTTCATGGCAACTTCTGAGGCGAAGAGTTTTGCCATTGCACTCTCTTTGGAAAAATCCTGACCAGCATCCTTTTTCTGTGCTGCATTTAGGCACAGTAATCTTGCTGCTTCAATATCAGTAGACATTTCTGCCAACTTAAACTGTATAGCTTGGTGTTTGGCTATTTCAACACCAAATGCTTTTCTCTCTTGAGCATATTTTAAGGAGAATTCCATGGCTCCAGAGGCAATACCCAGAGCTTGGGCTGCAATACCAATTCTACCGCCATTAAGCGTACTCATCGCAAATGTGAATCCGAACCCATCGTCTCCTATTCTATTTTCTTTAGGAACCTTAACATCCTGAAACATTAGCGAATGCGTGTCACTCCCCCTGATTCCTAGTTTTTCCTCTTTTTTACCTACCGTAAATCCTTCCATTCCTTTCTCCACTATTAGCGTATTAATGCCCTTATGTTTCTTTGAAGGATCTGTTTGTGCCATTACAAGATAATAGGATGCAGAATTACCATTGGTTATCCAGTTTTTGGTTCCGTTTAGTAGGTAATAGTCGCCTTTATCTTCTGCCGTCGTTTTTTGAGAAGTAGCATCAGAGCCTGCTTCTGGCTCAGATAAACAAAAGGCACCAATCTTTTGTCCAGTTGCTAACGGTTTTAAATACTTTTCTTTTTGTTCTTCCGTGCCATATTTCTCAAGTCCCCAGCACACCAACGAATTATTTACTGACATGCAAACTGATGCTGAAGCATCTATTTTAGAGATTTCTTCCATTGCCAGTACATAACTAACAGTATCCATTCCACTACCTCCATATTTCGGATCTACCATCATTCCCATAAATCCTAGTTCTCCCAATGCTTTGATTTGCTCTGCCGGGAATTGCTCGTTATTATCTCGTTCAATAACTCCAGGCAGTAATTCTTTTTGGGCAAAATCACGTGCAGCATCTCTTACAGCTAGTTGTTCTTCCGTTAAATGAAAATTCATAATTTGGGTTATTCGTTTCAAAAATTAAGATGGCAAATATATTGTTTATTATGCATGCATAATAAATGACCTGGTGAATAAAATACATCAAAATCATTACTTAGGATTTAAGTGTAATTAAACTATCCTGACGATTTTTGTGTCCATTAAGGATAAATTGAAAATCAAATTAATTACTCATGAGAAAAATCACTCAAAACTTATTATTGCTTACTGCAGTGTCACTTTTAGTACTCACAAGTTGTGGGGAAGATGAAGAGACACTTCCCAATGTTCCCTCCGTTACCTTATCCGCATCAGTAGATGGTACAGCTATTTCATCAGGAGATGAAGTAGAAGTAGGAACTGTAATCACCTTTACAGCAGATATTATTGCAGCAGGTGGTGTAAACACACTTTGGATTGGAAATGATCCAGTAAGTAGAGCAGAGCTAAATGTTACA
This sequence comes from uncultured Roseivirgaceae bacterium, assembly GCA_964459925.1. GTDB lineage: Bacteria > Bacteroidota > Bacteroidia > Cytophagales > Cyclobacteriaceae > Ekhidna. The sequence goes on along the minus strand of CAYWOQ010000047.1, from coordinate 15,227 downwards.
GCTGGTGCGACTACTGCATCTTATTCTTTTACTAGTAGTGTCGATCAAGAGGGTAACCTAAGCCTGGAGGTTTATGCAGTAGATGACGCAGCTCAGGAATCATCCAGAGTTACCTTTTCTATTTTAGGAGTAATCACTTCACCACCAGCTAAAGTGCAAACTGCAATTATTTTGGCTGCTCCAGATGCAGATGGAAATAACACAGCATTTTACTCAGTAGATCAAAACCTTTTGTATAGCCATAATGATGTTGTAGGAACTGCAGAAGCCGTATCTCAAAACATTGATTTAGCTTATTACTTTGGAGATACCGATGAAGCCTCATTAGTTTCTCCTTCCGAGTACCCAGCAGCTGTTTTTGATATAAGCGCATGGACCGTAAGAAACGAAACGGCAATGGTTCAGGTTGTAGATTTCACAAATGAGGAATTTATGGCACTTACTACTGTGGCAGATGTTGAAGCTGTTTTAGAAAGTGTGAGTGATGAGACTGCAGTGCTTGGATTTACTGGTGTAGAAGTCGGGACGGTAGTAGCATTTGAGACCGCAAGTGGTACTGCAGGAGTATTAAGAGTACAAGACCTTACTACTGGTTTTTCAGGAAGTATTGAATTGGAGATGATTCTTGCAGAAGCAGCTGAATAATTTTTAGAATTGATATAATAAAAAACCTCAATACACAGTATTGAGGTTTTTTATTATTCGATACTTTTAAAGTAAGGCGTTTAATCGTCACCACCCATAAAAATCATCACATAATAAAGTAACGTTGCGAGTGCACCAAGGGCCGCAACCAAATAAGTTTTAGCTGCTGTATTCAGGGCATCTTTTGCCATATCATGCTCTCTGCTGTCTACAATATTGCGATCTTCAATCCAGGCTAATGCTCTTTTACTCGCATCATACTCAACCGGTAGGGTCACGAAAGCAAAAAGGGTAAAGATTGAATAACATGCAATAATTATTAATAAAGCCATTTGTGGATTAATTAAACCAGGCAATGCAAAGGCTCCAAAGAACATTGCAATAAACATAATATTAATTACTCTAGCACTTACATTTTGAACAGGTACCATTGCCGACCTAAACTCCAACCACCTGTAAGCCTGTGCATGTTGTAATGCATGCCCACATTCATGTGCAGCTACTGCTGCTGCTGCTGCAGACCTGCCATTGTAAACATCAGGGCTTAAGTTCACAGTTTTATTTGCTGGGTTGTAATGGTCAGTTAAACGACCTGGGACTGATGTAACGGTTACATCATATATTCCATTATCTCGTAGCATTAGTTCAGCTATTTCTCTTCCAGATAACCCCGAGCCCAATGTCTCCCGAGAATACTTTTTGAATTTACTTTTTAAACGACTGCTAACCGCCCAGCTAGCAATCATAAATACAACAATTATTACTATTAGCATTTGTCAAACATTATTTAATACCTAATTAACTCATGACAAATACGATACCATAGCTATCATGTTATCTCATTTTCAGAGTTTTTAAAAAAATACTGTCAGATAGTCAGCTTGGTTTGCCTTTTTCGAACTAAAGCAGATAAAATAAGCGCAATCGTTCCGAAAATGGCTATAGATACAATTTGTGAAGTGTGGAGTAATGTAGCAAAAAAGAGACCTGTGGTTTTATCTATGCCGTATAGCAAAAGCATACCTGCAACCATCCCATGGTAGGTTCCAAATCCGCTCTGAACAGGTATGGACAATGCGATTCCTCCTGTTACTAGGAGCATTAATCCAGCTCCAAGGCCTAAGTTAGAAGTTTCAGGCACTGCAAAGAACACGATAAAGGTCATAATGAAATATACGAGCCAAATTAGGATGGTGGAGAGAACAAAACCTTTAATATTTTTTATTTTTCTCAGTGACAGGAGTCCATCCACAAAGCTTTTTATAATCTCAGCAAACTTTCCTGTCATTGAATTTCTCTTCTTTACTACATATACTAACACCCCGATTCCAATTAACGCAAAAACAATGATTAGATAGATGACAAATACTGGTAGATTCAAATCTGCATAAGCTTCTTTTAAAAATGAAGTTACCCTTTTGTATTCCAGTGCCAGACTAATGAAAATCATCAGAAACAATGTGACTAAGTCAATAATTCGCTCGGCAACAACACTACCGAAGCTATGAGTAAAATTTACGTTATCGTTCCTGTTTAACACGCCACACCTGGAAACCTCACCCAGTCGCGGTATAGCCAAATTTGCGAGGTAACCAATAATAACAGCTATTGTTGTCCTCCCTGTTTTTAGCTGATATCCAAGTGGCTCCAAAAGAATATTCCATCGATACGCCCTGGCAAAGAAAGCTGTAGTGGATACGATAACAGAGATTAATACCCATGTAAGATCAACAGTTTTTGCTTTCTCTATAAACTCTGCCCAATCAATATTTTTAAATACTAAATGTAGGAGTAACCCAGCAAGAGCTATGCTGATGAAAACCTTCAGCACTCGAAGAATTCGTTTTGACATGTTTGTTTTAGGCGGTTAGGTTATTCTTTGAGTCAGGAAAAATGACTGTTGGATTATGCATTTTAGCTTCAGACTTATCTATTGTACAATAAGAAATGATAATAATAATGTCACCAACCTGAGCTTTTCTGGCTGCAGGACCATTGAGACATATTTGACCAGACCCCCTCTCTCCTTTTATCACGTAGGTCTCCAAGCGTTCTCCATTATTGATGTTGACAATTTGTACTTTTTCATTCTCTATTAAATCTGCAGCATCCATTAAATCTTCGTCTATAGAAATAGAACCTACATAATGAAGTTCTGCTTCGGTGATCCTTACCCTGTGAATCTTTGATTTTAATACCTCTATCAACATCATTCGCTAATTGAGCCGCAAATATAAATTATCAATCAATCTTAACCCTTCAACATAACCCGCAACGCAGATAGCTAGTTCATCCGTTCTTGTTGAAGTACTGATAATCGCCAATTTTTCGGGGTCTATTACTTCCAAATATTCAATATCAAGCCCATTAATGGTAGAATAATACTTTTTTACCCTGGTTTTTGCATCTATAATCGAAAATTCATTAGCTAAATCTTTTTTCATAAGAATAAGGCCTTTGAACAGATTGGATGCAATTTCCATTCCTGACTTAGAGAGTCTACGATTTCTTGAAGACATAGCCAGTCCGTTAGGTTCACGCATCGTCTCAACTCCAATGATTTCAGATGAAAAGTTGAGATCTCTGCACATCGTCTTTATAAGTAAATATTGCTGTAGATCTTTTAACCCAAAATATGCTCGATCCGGCTTTATAATATTGAGTAGCTTGGAAACCACCAATCCAACTCCTTCAAAGTGTCCAGCTCTAAACTCCCCTTCCATGATTTCAGATAAAGGTCCAAATGAGATAGAAACTATTGGTTTTTGGGGATAAAGTTGTTCTTCAGATGGAATAAAAACATAATCCACATTTAGACCTTCTAAATATTTTAAATCACCATCTAGGTCAATAGGGTAATTAGTATAATCTTCTTCATTGTTAAACTGAATTCTGTTAATGAAAATACTAACAACTGTAATTTTATTCTCGGATACTGAACGCCTAATTAGGCTGGAATGTCCCTCATGCAATGCCCCCATTGTTGGAACGAAGCCTATTTTTTCGTTTGCTAATTGGTGGTTCTTTAAAAGTTCACTCAGCTCCTCAGGTTGGCTGAAAGTAAGCATGGAATAAAGGTTTAAACGTGCTAACTTATTGAAAGCGTTGATAATAATTTAAAAAAGAGGTAAATTTGTGCTCATTTTTTAGAGTCCTGTCAAGTAAACAATCAAAACATTTATGGAAAATATTAGAATCCTCTATGTGGCAAGTGAGATTAATCCATTTCTCAAAACCACAGAAGTAGCGGACTTTGTGAGAAGATTACCTCAAGCTATGCAAGAGCGAGGAATGGAAATTAGGATTTTGGTACCAAGGTTTGGTCTTATCAATGAAAGGAAAAATCGATTACATGAAGTCGTCAGACTTTCAGGTATCAATATTGCAGTTGGTGACGAAGAGAAGCCATTAGTTATTAAAGTTGCTTCAATACCTAATGCCAAGCTTC
>CAYWOQ010000047.1:0-11124 GCA_964459925.1 uncultured Roseivirgaceae bacterium | reverse complement strand
AGTGTATTTTATTGATAATGAAGACTACTTTTATAGAAAATCAGTCTTCTTTGATAAAGAAGATAATTTTTTCGAAGACAATGATGAACGTGCAATATTTTTCTGTAAAGGCGTTTTAGAGACAGTTAAAAAACTAGGTTGGTCACCTGATATTATTCATTGCAATGACTGGATGACAAGTCTTATTCCATTGTACACAAAAACGACATATAAGAACGATCCAATCTACAAGGATGCTAAAACCATCTTTTCTTTATACAATAACAGATTCGCCCACAAGTTTGGAGATGATCTAATTGAAAAAGTTAAAATGATCGATATAGATGATGATATGTTGGATCCCCTGAAAACAGCCGATTATGACGGATTTGTAAAACTTGGCATGCAGTATGCTGATGCTATTATTAACGCAGATGAAGAAAATACAGAAAGCTTCAACAAGTTGATTGCAGAATTATCTGGAAATCGAATGACACATACAATAGAAGCAAGAGAAAACTTTGAGGAATCTTATTATAATCTGTATAATGAACTTATTGGATAGACTAAGAACTATCTTGAAAATATTGAAGCCGGGTATCATTTTAATGATCCCGGTTTTTTTAGGCTGTGAAACTTCTGATGATATCGGTATTCAGTACGATTTAGATTCAAATGCCAATGTTAAATTCACCGAATTCACATTACCAGCTACTAATATCTATATGGATAGCCTAAGAACAGATGGCGAGAACAGTGTTATTGCTGGGAAATATAATGATCAAATTGGTGGAGAAATTCTTGCAGAAGGATATTTCACTCTTTCATTTTTAAGTGGTCCTCTGCCAAGAGGTGATGAATTTCTTGAAAATGATACGCTTCAAGATGGATCCATTGTAAAGGTACTTGTCGTTCCAGAGGACACTTTAGAGTTGGACTCTATTAAGATCATTTTTGAAGCCTCGTCTACAATTTCAACTACTGAAATGGCTTTTCAGGAATTCGATATTTTTCAGTTGCAAGATTCATTGATTAGGGAAGCGGTCTACCTATCTAGTCTGGAAGCAAATAAAGATTATTCAATTGGCAGGTTTTCGAGTCCAATCAATGTGCTTGAAGATTCCATATATCAAGTAAGTTTAAACGAAGAGTTTGCTAATTCATTTTTTAATCTATTAAGTGAAATTGGAAGAGATTCCACAAGAACAGGGATCACTGAAACGTATCAGTCACTTGGGATTGTTCCTACTGAAAATTCAAATGCTTTGTCAACATTTGATTTGCTAAGTGATACAGCAAGGTTATTGGTTTATTCATCACCTATAGACACAGGAATGAGTGACAGTACTTATATTACTTCTTTTCGATTTTCCACAAAGTCATACTCATATATCAACAGAGAAAACTCAACTTTTGGATCCTTACAAAATGGAGATGAGGTAACCTTACCGGAAAATAAATCCATAATTGATCCGATTTATGGAATATCCCCAATAGTATCAATTTCAGCTCTTATACCATTTATTGAAGAAAATGAAAGAATTATTATCAACAGTGCATCGATGATCTTTTCAATTAGCGATCCGGTTGATAGAGATACTTTAGAAAATTTTTATTCTTTCTTTTACAGGAACAAAAGTTTCAATGCTTCAGGTTTAGTGAATAATCCATTCTCAAGCCTAATAATGAGTGATAATGCATTTCTTACCGGCCAAAACAATCCTTCTGTCAGCTTTTTAAATGATGATGAAACTGAATTAATACTCGATGGCACATTATTTTTCCAAACGTTATATAATGAATATGTCAGTGAGTCAGAAACAAGTGATTTAATAATAAGAGAAACAAATGAAAACCAAACGGATGTTTCTCTAATTGACTTCATTATGCTAAGCAGAAGAAATATATCCTTGCAAAGATCAATCTTTGAACGAGATAGTATTAGTCTTAGAATATATTATACAGAAGTAGATCAGTAATAAACATGTGTGGAATAGTCGGTTACTTAGGGACCAAAGAGGCCTATCCTATTTTATTAAAAGGCTTAAAACGGTTAGAATATCGTGGTTACGACAGCTCTGGAGTTGCACTACTAAATGGCAAGAATCTAAATGTCATTAAAAAGAAAGGAAAAGTTTCAGAACTTGAAAATGCAATTGAAGATCAAGATCATTCCTCTTTTGTAGGGATTGGACATACAAGATGGGCCACTCATGGGGCACCAAATGATATAAATGCCCACCCACACATATCAAATAACGGCAAGCTTGCAATAATTCATAATGGTATTATTGAGAATTACGATGTATTGAAAAAAGATCTTGTTCAACGAGGATATAGTTTTAGAAGTGACACTGATACAGAAGTACTCATTAATCTCATTGAAGATGTTCAAAAAAGTGAGAATGTCTCTATCAGCGATGCCATTCGAATTGCATTATCAGAAGTCGTTGGCGCATATGCAATTGCGGTTATATCAACAGAAGATCCAGAGAAAATAGTAGCTGCCAGAAAAGGAAGCCCATTAGTCATTGGGCTTGGCAATCAGGAATATTTCATAGCATCTGATGCTACCCCTATAATCGAGCATACCAATGAAGTCATCTATCTTAATGACGGTGAAATAGCGGTCATAACCAAAACTGGATATGAGATTAAGGACCTCAAAGACACTCCCCAAACACCCTACATTCAAACATTAGATCTTGAATTAGAAGAACTCGAAAAGGGAGGGTATGAGCATTTTATGCTCAAAGAAATTTTTGAACAGCCAAAGTCAATTGCAGATTGCATGAGAGGGCGCCTAAATATGGATTTAGCATCTCTAACACTAGGTGGCATAAGAAATTATGCTAACGCCCTAATTAATGCTGATAGGATAATTATGGTAGCATGTGGTACTTCTTGGCATGCTGGATTAGTTGCGGAATATATTTTTGAAGATTTAACGAGAATCCCAGTTGAAGTTGAATACGCTTCAGAATTCAGATATAGAAATCCAGTAATTAAAGAAGGTGATATTGTCATAGCTATTTCACAATCCGGGGAAACAGCTGATACTCTAGCTGCTATTGAGTTGGCTAAATCGAAAGGTGCAATTGTACTAGGGGTAGTTAATACAGTAGGTTCTTCCATATCCAGAGTTACACATGAAGGGGCATACCTGCATGCTGGTCCTGAAATTGGAGTAGCATCTACAAAAGCTTTTACTGCTCAGCTTACTGTGTTATATATGATAGCTCTTCGCGTAGCCAATCAAAGAGGTACTATAACAGAGAATATGTACCAGGAACTTTTGCTGGAGCTCAGTAGAATTCCACAAAAAGTTGAAATAGCCCTCAACACTAATAATAAAATCGAGGAAATTTCTGAGTTATTCAAGGATGCCCCTAATTTTCTTTATCTAGGCCGTGGTTATAATTTTCCTGTTGCCTTAGAGGGAGCTCTTAAGCTCAAAGAAATATCATATATACATGCAGAAGGATATCCTGCTGCTGAAATGAAACATGGACCGATTGCGCTAATTGATGACAAAATGCCTGTTGTATTTATTGCGACAAGGGATAGCAGTTACGATAAGATTGTCTCTAACATCCAAGAGGTTAAGGCAAGAAATGGAATTGTAATTGCAATCGTTACAGCTGGTGATGTGATCATTCCAAAAATTGCTGATTTCACTATCGAAATTCCTGCCACACATGAATCATTAATGCCATTAGTTTCCGTGGTTCCACTACAGCTATTGAGTTATCATATTGCCGTAATGAGAGGTGCTAATGTTGATCAACCAAGAAACCTTGCCAAGTCAGTTACTGTAGAGTAATTTTATTAAAATGAAAGAAATTATTAATTCCAGCAAAGCTCCAGCTCCTATTGGACCTTATTCCCAAGCTGTAAAGGCTAATAATACGCTGTATGTGTCAGGACAAATTCCCATCAATGAAGAAACTGGAAACCTGATAAACAGTAGTATAGAGGCTGAGACTGAACAGGTAATGAAGAACCTTCAATACATCCTTAACCAGGCTAGTTTATCATTCAGAAATGTGGTCAAATGCTCGATTTTCATTAGCGATATGTCCAACTTCAATACAATTAATGAGGTTTATGGTAAGTATTTCGAAGAGGATCCACCAGCTAGGGAAACGGTAGAAGTAAGTGGCTTACCAAAAGGAGTCAACGTAGAAATATCTTGTATTGCAGTTTTTTAGGATTATACCCAAAATACAATCCATTCTATCAGCGGATTCCTATTTTTGCGCTCCGAATTATAGCGTATAAATGAGTGATAATAACGTAAGAGTAAGATTCGCGCCAAGCCCCACTGGTGCTTTACATATAGGTGGAGTCAGGACTGCATTGTTCAACTATATTTTTGCGAAAAAGAATAATGGCAAATTTATTCTCAGAATAGAGGATACGGATCAGAGCAGATATGTAGATGGTGCAGAAGCTTATATAAAAAATTCCCTTAATTGGTGTGGAATTTCTTTTGATGAAGATCCAGACCAAGGTGGAAAATATGCTCCATATAGACAATCTGAAAGAAAAGAGATCTACAAGAAATATGCGGAAAAGCTAATAAATGAAGGTAACGCCTATTATGCCTTTGACACACCAGCAGAGTTAGAAGCCATGCGAGCCCGGCTCAAGGAAAACAGAGTACTTAATCCACAATATGATACCATGACTCGCTCCTCGATGAAAAACTCCCTAACTCTTTCTGAAGATGAGGTGAAAAAGAAAATGGAAGCAGGAGAACCATATGTCATTCGTGTAAAAGTTCCTGAAAAGGATGAGGTTAGACTGAATGATATGGTTAGAGGTTGGGTTATGGTACATACAGAATCATTGGATGATAAAGTCATCATGAAATCAGATGGAATGCCAACATACCATTTGGCCAATGTCGTAGATGATCATTTAATGAAAATCACACATGTCATTAGAGGTGAAGAGTGGCTACCTTCTGCACCACTTCATGTTTTGCTTTATCAATTTTTAGGATGGGAAGATGAAATTCCAGAGTTCGGGCATTTGCCATTGATACTCAAACCAGATGGAAATGGAAAGCTGAGTAAAAGAGCCGCTGATAAGGCTGGATTTCCAATTTTCCCGTTGAACTGGAAAGATCAAGATTCTGATGAATTGTCGATAGGATTCAAAGAAACCGGATTTCTACCTGAGGCATTGGTTAATTTCCTTGCATTTTTAGGCTGGAACCCAGGCACCGAGCAAGAAATCTTTTCAATGGATGAACTAGTTGAAAATTTCTCTCTTCAGAAGGTTAATAAAGCTGGAACCAAGTTTGATTTTGATAAAGCCAAATGGTTCAATCAACAATATGTTAAATCATATGATGGAAAAGCTTTAGCCTCAATATTAGCTGAGGATCTAAAAAGTAATTACGATATCAAGTGTGAGCTGAATAAGGCTGAACAAATTGTAGAATTACTTAGAGAAAGAATTACGTTTCCGAACGAAATGGCAGAAAAAAGCATGATTTTCTTTAAGCAAGCTAAAGCCTTTGATGAAAAGATTGTGAGAAAGAAATGGAATGATGATACCAGAAAAGCGCTGACCATTTTTGCAAATTCTTTAGGAGACCACTCGGAAATCAATGCTGAAAAAACTAAATCGCTTTTTTGGAATACATTGGAATCAAATGGGTACAAGCCTGGACAGTTTATGCAAATGCTCCGGGTTACAATTACCGGTGAAGGATCAGGACCTGATTTGATGTCAATAATTGAACTGATAGGACCTAAAGAAGCATCTCTTCGAATCAAAAATTCTCTTGAGTTGTTATCAAAAGAAAACTGAAATGACAAAAAAACAAGAAAAAGCAAAAGTTCATAAGGATCTTGATGGTTTAGATTTAAGTGTAAACTCCTTTGGTGAGATTAAATCAAGTATGTCTATTGATCAGATCAATAAATTCTTAAATAAGAATGTAGAGGATAAAAAACTAAAGGACAGAGAAGATCTTGATGATCTCAAAAAAGATTAACCAGCCATAAATGATCAAAATAGGAATTATAAAAGAGGGTAAAGTCCCTTTGGATAGAAGAGTTCCTCTTACACCATTACAAGCAAAGCAAGTCAAAGATCAATTTGAAGTTGAGCTTGTGGTGCAAGCTAGTGATATTCGTTGTTTCGAAGACCAGGATTATGCCAATGTGGGACTTCAAATTGTCGATTCACTAGCAGATTGTGATATCATCTTGGGTGTGAAGGAAGTACCAATTGATTTGCTGATTCCTGAAAAGACTCATTTTTTCTTTTCACATACAATCAAGAAACAAGCATACAACCGCGAATTGTTTCGGAAGATTCTGGAGAAAAAAATCACACTAATTGATTGGGAGACACTAACCAATGAAAACGGCAACAGGATCATTGCTTTTGGCAGATGGGCAGGTATTGTTGGTGCATACAATGCGCTTTGGACTTATGGGAAAAGATATAACCTGTATTCCATCAAAAGAGCTTTCGAGTGCTACGATTATGCAGATCTTAAAAATGAATATGGAAAAATAAAGCTTCCCGCTATCAAAATAGCACTAACAGGCGGTGGAAGGGTGGCTAAAGGCGCAATGGAGGTACTCTTAGGAATTGGAATTAGGAAAGTAACACCTCATGATTTCCTGGAAAAGAACTTCAATGAACCAGTTTTTACCCAACTTAACACAAGAGATTACAACAGGCATAAAAATGGATCTGAATTTCATCGAAATGAATTCTATGAAAATCCTGAGTTGTATGAAAGTGATTTTGAAAAATATACAAAAGTTACCGATCTACTTATCGCTTGCGCCTTTTGGGATCCTGCAGCTCCAGTTCTTTTTCATCGAGAAGATATTGTTAAGGATGACTTTGATATTAAAGTGATCGCAGATATCACCTGCGATATTGACGGCTCAATTCCTTCTACAAAGAAATCGAGTACCATTGATGACCCAATCTATGATTACAATCCTAGCGATAATGTTATTGAGCAGGCACTGACTGATGAAGGGAATATCACGGTCATGGCTGTTGACAACCTACCTTGTGAATTACCAAGAGATGCCTCTGAAAGTTTCGGAAATGAATTAATCAATAACGTATTGCCTGAGCTTTTTTCAAACGATAAAAATGGAATAATTAAAAGAGCGACAATAACTAAAGACGGTAATTTGACGGATAAATATCAATACTTAAAAGATTTTGTTGAAGGGAAATAATAAAGGACCATCTATCCATAATGAGACGGTCCTTTTACGTTAATAAATTCCTTGAATTTTATTATCCGTTCATACTGACAAGGAACTCATCGTTGTTCGCTGTTCCTTTCATCCTGCTCAATAAGAATTCCATAGCTTCTATACTATTCATATCTGACATGAATTTGCGAAGGATCCAGACTCTACTTAGTTCATCCTGATCCATCAGGAGGTCTTCTCTCCTAGTTCCTGAAGCAGGCACATCAATCGCTGGATAAACTCGCTTATTAGAGAGTTTTCTGTCTAGTTGTAGCTCCATATTACCAGTTCCTTTAAATTCCTCAAAAATCACCTCGTCCATTTTGGAACCAGTTTCAATAAGTGCGGTAGCAATGATGGTCAAAGATCCACCGTTCTCTACGTTTCTTGCCGCTCCAAAAAAGCGTTTGGGCTTATGTAGGGCATTTGCATCGACACCTCCAGATAGGATTTTTCCTGATGATGGTACCACTGTGTTATGTGCTCTGGCTAATCGTGTTATTGAATCAAGCAGAATAACTACATCATGCCCGCACTCAACCATTCTTTTTGCCTTCTCCAATACCATGTTGGAAACTTTCACATGTTTGTCAGCTTGCTCATCAAAAGTAGAAGCCACAACTTCCCCCTTGACAGATCTTGCCATATCAGTCACCTCTTCTGGTCGTTCATCGATAAGAAGAACCATTAGATAGCATTCAGGATGATTTTCAGCAATGGCATTAGCAACATTTTTCAACAGAACGGTCTTACCTGTTTTAGGCTGTGCCACAATCATTCCTCTTTGACCTTTTCCAATAGGTGCAAAAAGATCTAATATCCTAGTAGAATAATTATCTGGTTTTGTACTCAAGTGTAGCTTTTCCTGAGGAAATAAAGGCGTTAAATATTCAAAAGCTACTCGGTCTCTGACCTCCTCAGTCGTTTTTCCATTTACCGTTTCTACTTTGAGTAAAGCGAAGTATTTCTCTCCATCCTTTGGTGGTCTAATCTGACCTTTGACCGTATCACCTGTTTTTAGACCAAATAACTTAATTTGGGATGGTGAAACATAGATGTCATCAGGACTAGCCAGGTAATTATAATCGCTTGATCGTAAAAACCCATATCCATCCTGCATAATCTCTAAAACACCCTCGTTCTCGATCACACCATCAAACTCTTTGATTTCTTCGTTGTAAGCCTCTTTCTTTCTTCGACGCTCTTCACGCTCGGATCTTTGTTTTTCTTGCTCCTCTTTTCTGCTGTCTTTTACTTCTGACTTTACAGAATCTTCGGACTTGGCTTCACCTTTAACTTCTTCAGTCTCTACTTTAGGTTCTTCCTTCTTCTTAGGCTTTCTTGGAGCTCTTTTAGGTTTTTCTGATTTTTCAGTATTTTCTACTTCTTCTGCAGGTTGGTTAGATGCATCGCCCTCTTTTATCTTCTTGATTTCGCCTTCAGGCATAGTTGCCTGATGGTCCAAAATAGTATAGATCAAATCCTGCTTAGCGAGCTTTTTCTGGTTCTTAATTCCTAGTTTATCTGCAATCTCTCGTAGTTCTGAGAGTAGCATAACACTAAGATCATCTAGTGTGTACATAATAATTTTTAAATGTGGATTTCAATTTTTATTCCGTAGAATGTTGAATATTGATTTGCTTGTTGCGTTTAACAGCCGAGATACCCGGATAAGTTCTCTTGGATTGCATCGCAATAATAGATGATCGTTTGGTATTTCACAAACCAACATTAAAAAAACGCATAAGACCTTGCTATAACTTACATTAATTGTAATTATCCTTTTCTTTGCACGTCATTAAGCTTAAGGATCAAATGCTGGTTATATCAAACATAGAAAACGAATTCCAAAGACATTTAGAGGGACTCAAAAAAAGAGGCATTCAGGATGCAGAAACCATTCTTAGGAATGTTCTGAACTTAGACTTGGAAAGAAAAAAAATCCAAGGAGAACTCGATACGATTCTTCATGAGTCCAATAAAATATCTAAAGAAATAGGCCAGTTATTTCAGCAAGGAAAAAGAGAAGAGGCTGAAATCGCCAAAACGAAAACAAGTGACTTAAAAGACCAAAGCAAGAACCTCAATGAAAAATTACAAGCCATTGAAGTTGAGTTAATATCATCGTTATACAATATCCCGAATGTTCCAAACGATATTGTACCAGAAGGAAATTCTGAAAATGATAATGAAATAATAAAACTTGTAGATCATAACATTCCAGTACTCGATCATAAAAAACCCCACTGGGTGCTTATTGAAGAATATGACATTATTGATTTTGATCTGGGAAATAAAGTAACTGGAGCCGGATTCCCATTTTATAAAGGACAAGGAGCTCGATTGGTAAGGGGTATGACTAATTTCTTTTTAGATCAGGCGAATGAGGCTGGATATCTTGAAGTACAACCACCAGTATTGATCAATGAATCATCAGGATTGGGGACAGGTCAATTACCAGATAAAGAGGGACAGATGTATTTAATGGAAGCAAATAATCTCTATTTAATTCCAACTGCTGAAGTTCCAATTACCAATATGTACAGAGATACAATTCTCAACTCGAGTGACCTTCCAATAAAAAACTCAGGGCACACTCCCTGTTTTCGCAGAGAGGCTGGATCGTGGGGATCTCATGTACGGGGGCTAAATAGATTACATCAATTTGATAAGGTAGAAATTGTGCAAATAGTAGAACCAGAAAACTCCTATGATGTATTGGATGAAATGGTATCCCATGTGGAATCGCTAATTGTTGCGCTTAATCTACCCTATCGAATATTAAAGCTCTGTGCAGGCGATTTGGGCTTTACTTCTGCAATTACATATGATTTTGAAGTATTCTCTGCTGCTCAGGAAAAATGGTTGGAAGTTAGCTCCGTTTCAAACTTTGAAGCCTATCAATCGAATAGGCTTAAACTACGAATTAAGGATATGGAAGGAAAAAAAGTTTTGGCTCATACGTTAAATGGCAGTGCTTTAGCGTTACCGAGGATTATCGCAGCGCTTCTGGAAAACAATCAAGAAAAGGATCATATTAACTTACCAGAAGTATTACATCCTTATTTGGGATTTAGTGAAATAACTAAATAATAAACGGACCATATGCTAAACGTAAGAGAAGGGAAAAAAGAGGATCTGAAAGAAGTTTTTCGACTCATTCGTGAATTAGCAATCTATGAAAATGGATTAGACCAAATGACCAATACGGTTGAAAGGATGGCTAAAGATGGATTTGGTGAAAATCCCATTTACGGATTAGTCATTGCGGAAAATGATGGTGTAATTATAGGGTGTGCCATCTATTATTATCGATATTCTACCTGGAAAGGAAAACGAATGTACTTAGAAGACCTGATTGTAACTGAAGAAAAACGTGGGTTAGGAGCTGGCAAAATGTTATTTGAAGAAATAATAAAAATAGCTAAGGAGACAAACTGTACGGGGATGATGTGGCAGGTGTTAGATTGGAATGAGCCTGCAATCAATTTCTACAAAAAATACGACACAGGTTTTGAAAACGAATGGATCAATTGCAATATTGATTTTTAAACTTCTTCTAATACAGTCCTAAAGGCTGCAAGCTTAGTACCATATCTGATTATAGCTTGCTTTTGTAGTTTCGGTGCAGCTTTTTCTAAGTATTCCTCAACATCTCCGAGATTTTCTGCTACATACTGGATTGCAAAAGTGCTTCCAGTTTCATCGGGAGATTCAGAAAGCATTCTCAACATTCTATATTCTGAAAAATAGCCCGTCTCCATGACCTCAGGAATGTGTTCTTGCTTCATCCAATGGATCCAATCCTGTTCGACATCATCGTCGATATTGATTGTAACATTATACAGAATCATATGATCTAATTATTATATTAACCCGTTGTGCTAGTTAGTTTTCTTGT
>CAYWOQ010000046.1:0-29892 GCA_964459925.1 uncultured Roseivirgaceae bacterium | reverse complement strand
AATCAAACTTTTTGGACTAATTATTAAATCCTAATGCATAATCGAGGTTAAAACACCTAATTTTATCCATGAAAAAACCTGTGAAGAATACTCCACAGGCTTTACTTAAACTTTTTAAAAACCGTCAACCTATTTTAGGACGGGTCATACCTCTAATCCTTTTCTTAATTAATACCGACCAGTTCGATCTCAAAAACCAGATCTTTACCTGCAAGTTCATGATTTGCGTCTACAGTAATTGTCTCGTTCGTTACTTCGGTCACCGCCACTTGGGTTTGATGCCCAAGATCATTGGTAGCAACCAATTTTTGACCTATTTCGGGTTGCATGTCTTCTGGTAATTGATCTCTGGATATCTCTTGTATCAGATCTTCTCTTTTTTCACCGTATGCTTCGGCTGATGGAATAGTCACTGTAATTTGTTCATTCATTTCCATACCATTTACCGCCTCGTCAAATCCTTTAATCATTTGACCTCCTCCTACAGTAAATTCCAACGGCTCTCTTCCTTTTGAAGAATCAAATACTTCTCCACTTGTCAGTTTGCCCGTATAGTGAACTTTAACTTTGTCGTTAGTTTTAGCTTTCATGTATATTCTTTTTCAATTTTGAAAACTCTAAGGTATATAATATAAAAGCGCTCAAGCAGAGGCTCTCCTCAATCTGTCATTAATTGCCCTTCCCAGACCCTCTTCTGGAAGATATTCCGTTAAAATGATTTTAATGTGAGGTCTATCCATTTTCCTTAATGCCTTGAAAATATTCTTAGCGGCCTCATTTAAATCTTTACGACTAGACAGAATAAAACAATTCTCCTCAGGTATGTCATATGCTTTATAGAATGAAATAACTCCGGTATTTCTAGGGTTTAAATCTTTCAGCATTTGTCCAATATCGCCGATGATCAATTTTCTACCTGGTGAATAATGAGACTTTAACATTCCAGGCACTGAAGGATTGGAACTAATGTTCACTTTTACTTCTACTGGCCCAATCGTCTTTTCAATTTCTTCTACAGATATTCCTCCCAATCGATATACAATCGGATGGTGATCTTCAAAGCCAACAATGGTTGACTCTAATCCAACAGAGCTCTCACCCCCATCGAGGATATATGTTATTTTATCTCCCAGTTGATCGTCAACATGTTTGGCTGATATAGGTGATACATAACCAAATGGATTAGCACTAGGAGCTGCTAGTGGAAAATCTAGTTCATCAAGTAAATTCAAGGTTAGTGGATGATTAGGAATACGGACTGCCATTCTAGGATGACCAGAGGTTAATAAATCTGGAATTGATTCCTTTTTGTCCAGTAATAAGGTAAGGGGTCCTGGCCAATATTTTTTAGCCAATAATCTAGCACTTTCAGGAATAGATAATACCAATTCCTCAATTTTTTCAAGACTATTCGTATGTGCAATAAGAGGGTCGAATTTAGGTCGATTCTTTACCTCATAGATTTTCAATATAGCCTCTTCACTTAAGGCATTGCCAGCTAATCCGTAAACTGTTTCGGTGGGTATTCCAACCACTTGATCCTTTATCAAAAGGCTTTTTGCATATTTTATATCGATTCCTATTTGCGCCATAAAATATGCCCGCAAGTTTAGGTGATCTCGAGATTCCTTTGAAATCTGTATCACAAATTGTTACTTTATAGGTAAATCAACTACTATGACTAAGAAGACAAAAAACCTACTAAAAATTATCTCAATAGTTTTAGCAATAGCTGTTATTCTAATGAATCTAGGTATTATACCAAATTGGGTGACTCCACATTTTTGGGTGATGGTTATTGCCTATTTCATGTATATTCTGGCAAGTCGCTAACGTCTCAAAATCAGTTTTCCGGTAAGTGATTGATCCGAATAACGGACACGGTATAAATACACACCATTAGCGAGTGAGGTGCCACTTGTATTCGTACCATCCCAGGTTATTTCATTGGTTCCGGCAAATTGTGGTGCCCAAAGCAAATTGGTTATTAGTTCACCACCTAAATCGTATACATCGATTTTCACTGTGCCAGCTTCAGGAATAGTGTATTGAATTTTCGTTTTCTCATTGAAAGGGTTAGGTGAGGCAAAGGAAATTGTGAAGTTCAAATCCTCTTCTTCAAGATTAATTCTTTTAAAATCCTGGATAGTAGTTGTAAATACGCCATTTCCATGTGTCGCGATCGCAAGTCTGCCATCATTGGCTCGGTAGTCCATCATTGGAATAACAGAATTGCCAATTAGGTTTTCGGATTCCTTCACCCATACCGTTGATTTACCGTTCGTAGTAGTGGTAGACGACAGCCCAATGCTGCTTCCTACCAAATATAAATTTCTAGTATTTGTGGGTATAATCTCAGCCCAGCGAATGCTCGGGCCATTTCCCGAACCATCTTCATTCTGCTCCAGGTTTCCGCTAATGTCGGTAAAGGTTATACCACCATCTTTACTTTCAAAAATGGACGGAACGTTATAATTAGAAAAAACGATCACAATATGCTCACTATCTTCAGGGTTGATAGCAACACAAGCAATGTAAGCCTCTTGGGGAAATTCAGGATCCGATAACTGCTCCACAGAAAACTTTGTGCTGATCATGGAGGCATTGATTAGCTTGTAAAGCTGGCCGGAGGAGGTTCCAAAATAGACTATTTCGGAATCCATGGATACATCGACTGTACTGATACTACCAATAGCATCTATATTTTCAGTAATCCTCTCCCATCCCAATGAACTAGGTACCTGAGACCCACCGGGAATTTGCGAAATATTAGCGTTGAAATATAAATGATTACCACCAGCGATAAACATTCGGTTGGAGTTACCAGGATCAAGTGCAAACGGATTTATGAAAAGATAACTAGACCCAGATTCAGCCACTAATCCGGCAGGATCAACCCTAGCAAACGAAGTAGTTCTAAAATCCTCATTGAAGGTCAATCTCAACGTTTGTCCTCGCTGGAACGATGCAAACCAAAGTTCATTTCCTGGAGTAGTTGCCGCATAACCACCATCTCCTGAGATGATTCCTTCCCAGTCTGATAAACCTGCAACTCTTGACACATCGGTACCATTATCTTGCATCCCTCCAATTAGTATAGGATCACCAGCTTCTTTTGATTGAGCAATGGTAAAAAATTGTGAGGTTATGAATCCATTATTAAGGCTTTGCCACATCACAGAGTCTGCAGTACCATCTTGACTTATACGTAACCCCCCATCACTAGCTGATAGCATTCGGTTGGGATCAGAAGGATAGAACAATAAGTCATGCTGATCAGGGTGATGACCCGGATAAACTGTTGCGCCACCCTCGGGAGTGTACCCACCTATCCACTTTGAGTTTTCACTTGACTCAAAGCCATCAGTACTTCGATACAGATTTGTCCCTCCGGCAAAAACAATGTCTGGGTTCTCTGGATGAACCCGGATCATCATATTATATGAACTCTGCGTATCAAAATTTCCAAGATCACCTCCAAAATTGGGAGTTTCTCTTAAATCAAAATTCCTCACAAGCGTGTTACCCTCAAAGCGAAGAAAAAGTCGAAGTAAAAAGATTGGATTTGAGTCAATCAAAAAATATGAAATGTTTGGATCCGATTCACTGTTTCCAATTACAATCCTCCTGTAGGTGGATTCTTGAGTAAACGGAGTTATGTCTTCCCAATTAATACCATCTTGCGAAACATAAATTCCTGCATTTGGAGATCTATCTAAATTTGCTGATCCTAAGGTTGCTGTAGATAATCCAGCATAAAAAATCCCATTGTTTGCTTGAGAAATCTCCGTAAAAACGGAAGAAGGAAATTCTCCCAAGTTAACTGAATCTGGAAGGTCGAATTGTTTTGGGCCAATTACCGATTCCCAACTTTGTCCACCATCTATGGACCTTAAGATTCCTCCGAAAGTTGCTGCAAAAACCTCATCCTGCTCAAAATTGAATTTATTGACGATTATACGAAATACAAACTGGAACTGGTTGCTAAAACGATTGGGTTCGGCATTAGAAGTGGATGAAAGAAGTGTCCAGCTTTCTCCGTTATCTACTGACTTGTAAATCCCTGTTCCACGAAATGTGTCTCCACCAATATTTGCTGAATTACCAATGATCTCACCGGTACCATGGTACCAAATGTTTTCCTTACCTGGACGTGTATCCTGAACGATACACGTTACACTGTTTCTATTGAGTGGGTTTGATTTTCTTATCCAGGATTGACCACCATCAGTACTTTTCCAAATACCACCGGAAACACCTCCCGCAACAATGATATTTTCATCTCGAATATCAAATGCCACCGCTCGTGTTCTTCCCCCCACATTGAAAGGTCCAGCAGATTGGATTTCCAGGTCATTTGTTCGCAGGTTTTTCGTTTTACTTAATAATCGCTCATTAAAAGCCAACTCAGCAGTCCGTATCCCGTCTGGTATTTTGCCTGTTTTGGGATCAGCCTGAATCAATTGTTCATATTCAAGCCTTCCCATCAAATCTTCCTTGCCTATGATTTCAGCAGGAGGTTCTTCAATCGTGAAGTAGTAGTCTGGTTCTGCGAACTTCGAGAAACCAATAAGTAATGAGAGAAAGATAAATTTCGCGAACCTCAATCTATTCAATAATGGTATTTACCTTATTTATTCTTCCTTCGGCCAGCTCCCCGGTTCGAACGCCTTCTCCATTATTGTTCTGTTCTCCTTTTTTTGCTTCAATGAAATAAGCAATCGGCTTTAAATCTTTGAAGGTAACTCTTCCTTTTTTATCTGTTTTAAGCATTGCTAGGGCATTTTCACTAGCCAGGTAGTCTTTTTCATTATCATAAATACTGACAGATGCCCCTTCCACAAAATTGCCTAAGCCATCAAGCACGGTAATACGCAGTTTGGTTGGTAATAACTGAGCATTTGCAGTATTTGAAAAGGCAGCAAAAAAAATTACGCTTATACCTAATAAGATTCTAGTGTTCATGCTAAGTATTGTGTTCAAATTCAAAAATATTTTCAGTCAATGATTGAAAACTTAAAGCCTCTGTATAGTTCCTGTCCGGATAAGAATTTACGATAAATTTTATTCTGGAAGGCTCGTTGTTTACTTCCAAATATTCAATCTGAACATTCCCATATTTCTGATCTATGGGCTTTTCAAACTTATTTTTCGGTTTCAGGTAATGCATTTCCTTTTTTTCAACTTCATCATCCTTTTCCTTCAAGGTCTGTTTACTAATAGATACTTTATAATCCAGTTGTTTAACCTTTTCAGCCAGGTAATCAAAAAAGAAGTGAAATGAGGTTTTGTCAAATCGACTTCCAAAATGGATAGCAAAGCCATTGCTATTGGTTCCAGCATGAATAGCCATTTCAGGATCGTTATCCATGCCTTCTTTCTTTAACGCATATGATTTGCTTACGTCATCCAACATGGACTTACAATTTGAAGACACCTTCCATTCTTGGTAGTTTCTTACAAAATCAGCATTCCGTTTAATAATCCCATCAACGACTAACGGTTGATTCGCGTTTTTTTCGGTTTTGAAAAGTTTAGTATATATCTGATCAAATAAATTCATTATCTAATAAGCGTTACCGATCCATATTGTTCGATGGTACCGAGCTGAGGCTCCAATGCACTTGAAAATTTCATGATGTAAGCATAAGTTCCAGGGGGCAATAATTGCCCACGGTAAATTCCATTCCATCTAAAATCCTGATTCTCTGATCTAAATACCAACTCACCCCAACGGGAATAGATTTGAATTTCAAACTCATCCACAAAATCATTAGGGAAGGCAAAAAACTCATCATTCACGCCATTTCCATCACCTGGAGTAAATGCATTGGGAGTAAATATAACTGGCCGGCAATCTTCATCAACTACTACCTGATCTATGATGCAAGTGAACCCGTTGTATAAGGTCACTTGATACGTTCCGGCCTCAGATACCACAAGTGCTTGATCTCTTGAAATAATTGCCGTATCAGGAAGCAATCTCCATTCATAAGTATTGAAGATACCAGGGTCGAGTGTCACCGTTGGGTTATCAGGATCTGCCCGACAGAATGTTGCCCTATCGGTAAGTAAAAGATCCTCCGGATTAATGGGAACAACAGCTACATCAATTACATCCGTGACCACACAACTACCTGTTTCATTAGTCGCAGTAACTGAATAGGTCCCGGAAGAAGTGACTGTTAAAATGGAATCCACATCGTTTAAGATATTACCATCTCCGTACTGCCATTCGTAGGTAATTGAAGGGTCGAAATAATTAGTGATAGCAATCACAAAAACCTGACCATTATTTTCACAGTCTGCGTCTAAGGCTAGTTCCACATTGAATTCTTCTTCTACGGTAATTGGTATACTTCCCGAAACTGCTTCACAACCCGTCAATTGATCTGTTACAGTAACAAAATAGGTACCTGATGTCGTGACATTATTTTGCTGGGTTAAAGCACCATCACTCCAATTAAATACATATGATCCACTTCCATTTGTTGCATTCGCAAGCAATGTGACTTCCCCCTCACAAGGATCTCCTTGCACTTCAATATTTACCATTGGGTCATTATTAAATCGAACTTCTATCTGTTCAGTCCTTGGACAGAAATTGGGCCCATCAGCTCTAACAGTATAAATTCCCGGCTGATTAACCACTATCGTATCATTTGTATTCAATCCTACAATACCAGGACCAGACCAGAAGAGAGTTGTAGAAGAAGAATCGACTCCTACGATGAATATTTCACCTTCACTGCCACAAAGCAACTGGGGAGTATCTAACGCAAAATCGGGTTCTGGATTTTCTAGTTGGATTCGTACGGTATCGGTTTCCACACACCCTAGGCCTGAAGGGTCAGTATCCACTACAGTAATGAAATAAACACCCGTGTCTAGGTTATCCAAAACAGGATTCGAAAAGGTATTTGATAGACTTGTATTTAATCTATTGGATCCATCTTCATAATCTATTCTAAGGTCAAAAGAAGAAGGAGTCATTGTCGCAAAATTGATACTAATTGCACCGTCTCCATTACATGCCCTGGGTGCTGTAGCAGTCATTCCTAAATTACCTGGATCTTCAATCTGCACCACTTCATTCCTTGTACATCCTGATACAAGATTGGTCAACATTAGATTATAATTGCCTGGAGGTAAGTCTCCATCGCCAGGATTTGTTGCACCATCGGGAATTGAAATAGTACCTGGGCCATCAAAATTAAAAGGGCCTCTATTGACGGGACCTGAAATCTCGTATCGGTAGCTTCCCGTTTGATTGAATGTCAACTCAATGTACCCATCATTCGCTCCACAACCCGTGGTAGTATTACCGACAAAAGAAACATCTGGTCCATCCTGTACAGTAACCTGTAGGGTGTCTCTTCCGATACAACCGAGATCATTTGTGGCTTCAATCACATATTCAAATACACCAGCGGCTGAGGTAATAACTTCAAAAGTCCGATTTGTTCCTACTTGATTTCCATCTATGAACCATTGAAAAGAGGTGGCATTCAGGATCTGCGCATCTAATATTTCTGGTGGATCATTTTGACAGAATAACCGGTCTGCTCCTAAATCAACGCTAGGAGATGCATTGCCGATAACCACCGTGGCAGTCTCTGAAGGACAACCAGTTGTAATATCAATGATTGTAACATCTACTATGCCGGGTCCGGTAATAGTGATCTGGCGTGTTGTATCCCCAGTTGACCATAAGTAGGATAGGTTTGGATTATCCTCTGGCCAGGCCTCCAAAACGATATCCTGTCCACAATAAGGGATTGAATTAGGAACAGTTGGTTGCTCAGGAATTGTATTGATTGTAATGGTAGTGGTCAATGTGGTGTCTTCATCGCATCGATTGCTTAGAATCATTTGAACATTGTAGGTTCCTGGCTGATCGTACACATGTGTAGTATCCTGTATAGCTGCTGAGGTGCCATCACCGAAAACCCATAAATAGTTTTCAATCGAATTGTTAGGGTCTCTACCCACCGCAGAAAAGGTGGAAATTTGACCGACACATCCAGCTACTACCGTGATAGCTGGTTCTTGGGTAGGTGTATTTTCTATCTGGGCAAAATTTGGCAATCCTAATCGACTGATTCTACCTTGTAAATCGAAGCCCGCCGGATCGAACCCATTAGCAGCATCGTCACCATTTGGAGCCGTAATACTACCAATTGTTCCAGCGTTATCCACTGCCATATATATGACTCCATCAGGACCCGTTTGTAATGCACCATACCCTGCTCCGGTTTGATATCCATCAAACCTTGTGTCTGTGATATCCGCAACAGGGTCATTGGAGTCTAAACTATCTAAATCGTATTGGATAAGGTTTGTGGAGGTTGTTAAATACAACCGATTACCATCCGGTGAAAACTCTAAACCATAAAGATCAGCATCTCCGGT
This sequence comes from uncultured Roseivirgaceae bacterium, assembly GCA_964459925.1. Taxonomy (GTDB): domain Bacteria; phylum Bacteroidota; class Bacteroidia; order Cytophagales; family Cyclobacteriaceae; genus Ekhidna. Next base: position 21,480 of record CAYWOQ010000046.1, on the reverse strand, counting down.
ATCAATAAGTCTTGGGTTTGAAACTTCGCCCTGATCAAAATCCAAAATCTCCACCTGACTGGTGCCTGGGATTAGAACAGCAATTTGATTGAAAGTAGGAGATATTTTCATGTACCCTGTGGCACTCAATTCATTCATAAACTCATGAACCTCCCCTGCTGGGGAAAAAACTGGTCCACTCAAACCAAGCTCACTGGTATTAAATGTACGAAACATATTGTTCCCAAATTCATGAGCAATAATTAAATCATTCCCTGAAAACCCTGATCCTGTGATTCTTTCTGTACTGTTTTCCATTAAGGTCACATTTTTTATGATGACCTTACCAAGCGATAAGTCCTCTTTCATATCAACAATGGAATATTTCAGATTGTATACATCATCGCCATATACTTCCTCTGTAGTAAATATGTAAAACATGGTCTCATCACCACCAAAAGGCATGATCAGTGAATTTTGAGCTGATTCTAAGTCACCTCCAATGCTATCCCCATTAAGCATGACTTCATGGTCTCTATTCCATACAGTTACTCCGTTTGTGTAGAACAACAGATCACCATTTACATCGGATATTGTAGCACACCCTTCCAAGGCGTCCTGATTGTTTCCATCTAAAATGGCTAAACCTGTATTAAAATCAATTCCAGCTTGCTCTCCGAAATACCACTGGTTATAAATCTGTTCTGTCACTCCATATTCCAGCACTTCTATATCGTCAAAATCCGTACACCCCGCATCATTGGTTACTTCTACCCAATAGGTACCCGTAGTATCCACCTGGATCGTTTGGGTTGTTTCACCAGTATTCCATACGAAGGAAGCCCCTTGTCCAGCATCAAGCTCTAGCACTTCATCCACACATATAGTTGTATCGTTTCCAAGATCCACCATCAAATCATTGGTGCGTATTTCAATGAACTCTGTAATTGTTGAATCGATTCCTGCCACTTCAACTGTCAGACTAACCTCATATGGGCCTTCAGCAGGAAACTCCAGTGTTGGGATCCATCTATTTGATCCCCCTGCCGTTTCAAAATCCCATGAAAGACTGTTAGGAATGGGCTCAACTATTGGGAAAAACTTCGTGACATTGGTTGCACAACTATCGATATAGTAAAATCCCAAGGTATCAAAGGTGAAATGGTATGCTGGAGTAAATTCAGGAAATTGTGTGGCATTAAAGTCTTCTGCAAAAACAATTGGCTGATATTCCACTGAGTCCACCAAACTATCCGTATTGTTTATCCTTCCAAGTGAAAACGGTGAGTTGATGTCTGCTTCCTGATAGAGGTGATATATCCTGTTATCGATCGCTTTCTTTAAACCATAACTCCTGAATACTGGATTTGGAAGTATTGGTTCAATCCTACCGGTGGAGGTACTATCCACAAAATCAAGTTGATATAACTGAGCAACGGTTCCTGTTCCTCCAAATCTTGAGAGGTAAAGCTTTGTTCCATTCACAGACCATTCCAGATCATATATAGATTCATTAGCTCCATCATCGAAACCAGTACCTGTTATCACCGAATCCAATGCCAAAGAGCCATCTTCAACATTGAAATCCACGAGCCAGATATTTCTATTCGCCGTTTTAGGCGCAATGGCTAACCTTAATGAATCACGGTAAAAAGCAAAGTGAGAAGCCTCAAAACCTGGATCAGCATCATCTGTAAGATTGAAAGGGTTGGGTGCACCAATTCCACCATTTCCAATAGGTGTTACTTGAAATTCAAACGAGTTTCGATTCTGCGTAATTAACCAGAAATTTTCACCATCACCTTGTGGGATCATGATCATTCCCTCGGATGGGTCACTGATGCCAATGGACTGGTTGATCATCCCGGAAACTAAATTTCCATAGGGAAATTGGGCCGTTCCATTACCTGGTAAATTGGCGTCAACCACCGAATATTGAATTTCATTGACACCACTGTTGCCAGCATTGGTAAATAAATAATACTGTCCCTGATTGCCGGTAATCGGGCATGATACTACAGGAACATTAATCGCAGGGTTTCCGGACAAACCACCTCCCAATAGTGGAACAGGATTATGGCTAACATCAAATAACCGGAGACCGTCCGAATAAAATAATAGATTACCGGTAAATTGATCGGTAATCGTTACTGATCCCGCTGCCCCAAAGGGAGTTGCCTGATCTGTTTGAAGGTATACATCTCTACCATTTCGATCAAAGACCAAATTCTCACTGGAATTTCCAAAATACCACCTTGTTTCTGTGATGCCCTGAGCTAAGGAATCATGTAGCGTTAAAACAAAAAGGACCAATAAAAGGAAAGGTCGTAAGCCGACCAAATAAGGGATTCGAATCATAAAAATGTCCTTCTTCATGCACAACACTGCGTAAAAATAGGTTAAAATACTAACGATAGTATGTACGTTAGAGTACAAACCTTATTGAACAAAACTCATTTCTATTTGGATATATTGTCTAATTTACTTTCGCGTTTTACACTATTAAATTATATGGTCAAAAAGCTTTCTTTATTACTGGTGTTGGCAGGTATCGTTCTATTTCAAAACACCTCACAAGCTCAAGACCCTCAATTTTCCCAGTATTATGCTGCACCATTATATCTGAATCCCGGATTAGTCGGGATCAATCAGAAAGGTAGGATGGGTATCAATTATCGAACACAATGGCCGAATCTAGACGCTAATTTTGAGACCTTTTCAGGATATATTGATTATCATTTTGAAGATTATTACAGTAGCGGTGGATTAATATTCACAAGAGATAGTGAAGGTGTAGCAGGGTTACAATCCACTTCAATCGGATTGCAATATGCCTATCAAGTCCAACTTAATTATCAATGGACCTTTCGACCGGGCGTTCAAATTGCTTATTACAACCGTGACCTAAATTTTGACAAGCTAACTTTTGGTGATCAGTTTGGGCCAAATGGTATTGAAAGAGACTTTTCCAACGAAAATTTCAATACCGGATTAAATGCTTCATTCTTTGATCTCTCATTTGGAGGCATTCTATACAATCCGTCTCTATGGTTAGGTGGTGCAGTCCATCACATAACAGAACCGAACCAAAGCATTGCCGGAGGTGATGCTCCGCTTCCCAGAAGAATATCATTCCATGGAGGATATCGATTTCCTCTTAGCCCCGGCTCAATCCGAACGAGTCAGGGAGAGCGAAGTATTACACCTAGCTTCAATTACAGAACTCAGGGACAATTTGATCAATTGGATGTCGGGGCTTATTTGACTTTGGAGCCCATCCTGTTTGGCGTATGGTACAGGGGACTACCAATTAAAAACCTGGATGGAGTTACAAATAATGAATCCATCATTTTCATGGTTGGATTACAAAGTAAGCGCACCACCTTTGGATATAGCTTTGACTATACCATCTCTGATTTAGGTATTGGAACAGGCGGAGCTCATGAGATCAGTATTGCCTATTCTTTCAGCCTGGGTGATCCATTGAAACCAGCGGCTGATGTTCGTAGACTAAAGTGTCCAATTCCATTCATTTTTTAAGATGAGGCACATGCCTTTTAGAAGAAGTTTTTTAGGTTTTTTAATCGTAACCCTCCTCTTACTTGGTCTTACGTCATGCCAGGATACCAATCCAGTGGTCGCCATAGAAACCGAGTTAGGAACCATACAAATCGAACTTTATCAAAAGAAAGCTCCAATCACAGTTGCTAACTTCTTGCGTTATGTTGAGTCCAATAAATTAAATGAGGGAGAATTCTATCGTGTGGTAAAGATGGATAATCAACCCAATAATGATGTCAAAATTGAAGTGATCCAGGGAGGTTTGGGTTGGAGCGACGATATCATCCGATATGATTCAATACCGATCGAAACAACAGAAATGACAGGAATAAAGCATTTAAATGGAACCATTTCGATGGCTCGATCAACTCCGGGATCTGCATCTTCTGAATTTTTTATATGCATTGGTGAACAACCAGAATTGGACTTCAAAGGGTTAAGAAATCCTGATGGGTTCGGATTCGCCGCATTCGGACAAGTTATCAGCGGAATGGATGTGGTCTTACAAATACAAAAGTCGCCCAGTCAAAATCAACTGTTAACACCTACCATTAAAATTAATCGAGCCTCAATTGAAACCAATCACACGCCTTAAACCAAGAGGTGATGTTGTCCTTATTATTTTTGCAGGATGTCTGAGCAAACTTTATTTTATCTTCTAATAGGGATTATTTCTTTTGATTTTCTTCTTGAGCGAACGCTTAGTTACCTGAATAGACAAAGTGCCAAAAAACCAATACCAGCAGAATTAGCAGGTATTTATGATGAAGAGAAATACGCTACCTCTCAAGCATACCAGGCAGAGGTTTCCAAATTCAGCACCTTTTCAGCAAGTTTCAGTTTTATTGCCTTATTCCTGGCAATCTACTTTGGTTGGTTTGGTGTTTTAGATCAGTGGATCAGAGGGTTCACACCGCTTAGCTTTGTCACGCCTCTCATTTTCTTTGGTATTTTATTTATCATTTCTGACCTTATCGGTATACCATTCTCGCTCTATCGAAACTTTGTCATTGAAGAAAAATTTGGCTTCAATAAAATGACCGCAAAAACATTCATTTTTGATAAACTCAAAGGATATATTCTCACATTGATCATTGGCGGATTGCTCTTATCAGTTTTGATCATTTTGGTAAATGCAGTTGGTAGAGGTTTTTGGTGGTACTTCTGGATCGTCATGACTGCATTTACACTCTTTGCCAACTTGTTTTATACCACATTAATCCTACCATTATTCAATAAGCTAAAACCATTAGAAGAAACGGAACTTAAATCGTCCATCGAATCGTACAGTAAGAAAGTCAATTTCCCTTTGACGAACATTTTCGTTATGGATGGATCTAAACGCTCGAGCAAGGGAAATGCTTTCTTCAGTGGACTTGGCAAAAAGAAAAAAGTTGTTCTATTTGATACACTCATTGAAAAACATACGGTGGATGAGTTAACTGCTGTTTTTGCTCATGAAGTAGGGCACTACAAGAAAAAGCATATCATCTCCAGTACGATATTCAGTATTGCATTGATGGGATTTATGCTCTTTCTTTTTTCAAGGATGGCCTACAATTCTGAAGTAAGCTGGGCCATGGGAGGTGAAGTCACTGCACTTCATTTAAATCTGCTTGCATTTGGAATTCTGTATTCACCTATCTCTACCATCTTGGGAATCATTGGGAATATCATCTCCAGGAAAAATGAATACGAAGCAGACGCCTATGCGAGAGAAACTTATGCAGCTAAACCTTTAATAGATGGATTGAAGAAAATGTCCTCTGATCATCTATCTAACTTAACCCCTCATGGGGCGTATGTATTTGTCCACTATTCACATCCTCCACTAAGAGAACGGATTAGAGCGTTGGGTAAGTGATCATCACATCGACCAGCAACTAAATAGTCTCAAGAGGTGTCATTCTTTTAAAAACACCCAATGAAGAAGCTACCTGGACTCCTACTTATAATCCTCTGTTGTGCGTGTGGAAAGGACTGCTATGAATCCGTTAGTTATATCGAATACATACCCACACTTGCACCAAAAAATGAGGTTCTTGTAACTGAAGTACAATCCGCCAGAGAGATTGTAAATCCAGAGCGTCTTTATTTTAAAGACCATTATGTTTTTCTGGTTGAATCAAATGAAGGAATTCATGTAATCAACAACATTGACCCAGCTGCACCAATTACAGAGTATTTCATTAGCATTCCGGGTAATCATGATGTAGCTATTCAAAATCAATACCTATATGCTGACAACTATTCAGATTTAGTTGTATTTGACGTTTCGGATATCGCTAACATTTCAAAGGTCAATAGAATCGAGTCTGTCTTTGAGTATTCAGGAGTCCTACCCATCGTTTCATATGATTACGCTGATATGATCGTTACCAGCTACGAAGAAAGACTGGTTGAAGAAAACTATTCAATTGATTGTCCGGGCCCGTTCGACAATATTTTTGGAGGAGGAGTAGATGATGCAGAAGTTTTACCCTTAGCTGGAATTGGTTCTACCGGATCAGGAGTAGGTGGTTCAACCGCTCGATTCACCATCAACAATGATTTTCTTTATGCAGTAGATATGTATAGTCTTAGGCCATTTGATCTAGTAGATCCACGCGCTCCAAAACAAGAAGAACTTACGTACATCGGGTGGGATATTGAAACCGTCTTCCCATATAATGATCAGCTTTTCATAGGTTCTCAATCCGGTATGTACATTTACGATGTTACAAATCCAGCAACACCTGAATTCTTAAGTGTTTTTCAACATGCAAATGCATGTGACCCTGTGGTTGTTCAGGATAACATTGCCTTCGTGACCTTACGTGATGGAACTGAATGTCAAACTTTTACTAACCAACTGGAAATAATTGATGTATCAGATCTAACCAGTCCTCGATTAATCAAAACCTATTCTATGGACAACCCGCATGGCCTGGGTGTCCAGGATAACTGTCTATACATTTGTGAGGGTGACTATGGACTAAAACAGTTTGATATTAGTGACTTGAATAATATTCAGTTGGTCAATCACTTCAAAAACATTCATGCTTTAGATGTCATACCACTTGAGAATAACCTCATGCTTATAGGTGAAGATGGATTTCATCAGTACGGTGGGCTTTGTCAAGACGATATCATCTATTTAAGCACTATTGCCTTTTAATGAGGTAAAGCAAAGGCAGATTAGGACTCATCTCTTGCCCTTTCAAGAAAATCGATTTCGGCCCTAAGTGGAAAATTCATTAGATAGCCATGCGCATCCTGAATTGTCATCTCTCCATGAATGATTCTGTATAGTGTATTAGTAATAGGACACTTTACATTGTAAGAAGCTGCCAGTTCCTTTACAATATCAATGGTCTTAACACCTTCAGCAACCTCTTCCATGGACTCCATAATGTCACTAAAGGACTCTCCTTTTGCCAATCGATAACCAACCGTAAAGTTTCTACTAAGATTGGAATTACATGTAGCAATTAAATCGCCTACACCGGCTAATCCCAAAAATGCTTGAGTATTGCCTCCAAGGGCTGTTCCAATGTAGACCATTTCCACCAAACCTCGACTGATAAAAAGAGCTTTAGCATTTTCACCAAGTCCCATTCCCACAATTGAGCCTGCACCTAGGGCAAGTGTATTTTTCAATATTCCACACAATTCAATTCCAATGAGGTCCTTACTGCCGTAGATCATGAAACGGTCGTTCTTCAAGAGCTTCTGGCCAATCTTGATGACTTCATCAAAATGGCTAGCTACTACAGATGCAGCAGGTTTCCGTTCATCAATCTCTTTGGCAAGATTTGGTCCTGCTAAACAGCCCACCCGGAGCACGCTGCTTTCGTCACGAATCACTTCTGAAATCGTTTTTACATGTTCTCGTGTGAGCGGATTTTGTTCACTGATTTTTTCATTACCAGGAACAAAAAGATCAAAGCCTTTGGTGCCATGGATTAATACATGATACGGTCTCAGAAAAGGAGCCAATTCCTTAATCATTTCCCTGAAGTTACCAGAAGGAATCATTGGAAAAATCACTTCGCATTTCTCTCCAATCTCCTGCAGTGAATTGGTCACAGTGATATTGTCATACAGCTTTTGACCTGCACTAATCCGCTCTTGCTGAATTCTCTCTGCTTTTTTGGGGTCTCGAGCATACAACAGCACATCAGCCCCGTTTTCCGCAATAAGATTCGCAACAGCTGTTCCGAAACTTCCGGCTCCAATAACCCCAATCAACTCCTTAGATGAATTTTTCGAGACCATATCCATTCATTCTGTTGTGGTAATAATGCAAAGTATTTGTATCATTTATAATGATTTTATCTTTCTTTCTGACAAGAGGTCTTTGATCGTGATATAGCCCTACATTGTTCAGCCCTTCTAAAATGGACTGTTCAGATTTCTTTCGCATGTGATTGGACAGATCAACTTTCCCCTTTTTATTCAGTTTCATCAAGCGATCCCTCAAACGTTTAAAGTTTTCTTTAAACTCTCTGTAATCCAGTATCAGGTCTTCATCAGGCAATCTCAAAATGTGATAGAGATCCAGCTTAGGATTTCTTCTCTCCAACATCTTAAAGGCGGTAAAAGCTACCAGGTGACTTGCAAAAACACGATTGTATTTATGATAGGCCTCTACAATTCGATCCGATAGTACCCTGACGTATTCATTTTCCCGCTGACGGTTGTAAGTAACTTCCTTGCTCTGAATAAAATAATCCTTAGTATGTATATGCACACCATTTTTATCATAGCTGTGACCTTCGTCATCTACATAATTTCCAAGGATATCCATGCCTCTACCAATGCTAACTGATACGTCTGATCCTTTGGAAAAGAACTTAAACATAAATGTTGCAATCTTGTAAGAGGTAGAAAATTCGTCAGCTTCCACGTAATACCTTTCCCTTCCTGTCCGCTTCAAATGCTCATTAATGAGGGCAGGTGCTTCGAGTGTAAAGTGATAATTGATCACTACAGGCACTATGAATATTTTACGAACCTCTTCACCTTCTTTAGCACTTTGGTAGAGCTCTCGCTGTGCTTCGATGGTAGTGCCTAGTAATCCAAGTTTTAATGATGTCTCGATTTCTCCAGACCGTGACCTGGTACCTCCAGGAAAGAAAAGGCTATGGGCCCCTTCCTCAAGCGCCATTCTGGAGTAGGCTTTAAGTGTCTCCAGATAAATGGGGTTTTTCTTGCGTCTATCTACTTTGTATGCGCCCAGACTATTCATAAAATAGGCCAAAATCTTGATGTTAAAAAGATTTAACCCGGCACCATAGATGAATGGAGGAAGTCCTAAATATTGAATAACCCAACCAATGAGTATTGAATCCAGGTTGCTAAAGTGTGTGGGCACCATCACAACCGTTCCAATTTTGGCTAGCTTTCTCAGGTGTTCGATCTCACCAACTACATGTAGTTTATCATCTAAATCTAGCTGACGGCTAAATAACGCCATAAGACCTTTTACCCTGGCAGCATTAAGTAACCTGGCAAATCCGAACGTCACGAATCTTTGGGCGAATCGATAAGCGGACTTCTTAAAATTACCTGCGATCTCAGAGGCATATCTTTCAATAATCTCCCGAAGAATTTCTTTTTCAAGATCCTTTGCTGCTAACCCATCATCCTGATCAATCTCTACCAATTTGCGCTGAAGACCACTCCAGTAGACACGTTCGTCAGGGGGATCCACTTTCCAGGGGTTGGACTTGATTCGAAGTTTTTCTCTGTGAATGGTCATCTCAATTTCCTCCCGCAACATGTCTCCTTTCAATTCGAGTATATCAGTGTATACTTTGTTGGTTATGGACTGAATGAATTGATTTCTATTTCTGGCCAGACGAACAATGGGCCATTCATCCTTGTTGGGAATTATTTCAGAGTATCGGACCTTCTTCTTCGTCATTTAGTGGGTTAGGAAATTGGCGGAAAGATAATTGTATAGTCGTATAATTGCAGCAGAAATGGCATTAAAGCTAAAAGATATCCAGGCACCAGTAGCCGATGAGATGGAAGCATTCGAAAAGAAATTTCGACATTCCATGAAGAGTAAAGTCATGCTGTTGGATAAAATTACCGGATATATTGTACGTCGAAAAGGCAAGCAAATGCGCCCCCTCTTTGTATTCCTAAGTGCCGGAGCATCAGGTATGATTTCTGAGTCTACCTATCGAGGGGCATCTTTGATAGAGTTATTACACACAGCTACATTGGTGCATGATGATGTGGTAGATGACGCCAATGAACGGCGCGGTTTCTTTTCCATCAATGCCCTTTGGAAAAACAAAATAGCTGTATTGGTTGGGGACTTTCTGTTATCCAGAGGGCTCATCCTTTCCATGGAAAATGGAGATCATCACTTACTAAGAATTACGACAGAAGCTGTCCAGGAGATGAGTGAAGGAGAGCTTTTACAGATGGAGAAGGCAAGAAAGTTGGATATCAGCGAAGAAATCTATTACGAAGTGATCCGCCAGAAAACAGCCAGTCTCATCAAGTCGTGTTGCAAAGTTGGCGCTGCAAGTGCTGGAGCAGATGAGGATACTATCCATAAAATGGGTGAATTTGGGTTAGCAGTAGGCATGGCATTCCAGATTAAGGATGACTTGTTCGATTATGGAACCTTTGAAATTGGCAAACCAAGAGGAATAGACATCAAAGAAAAAAAGATGACTTTGCCACTTATTTACGCATTGAATAATGCAGATCGTATGCAAAAAAAACGCATTAAGCGGTATGTCAAACAAGCGGATAAAATGCCGAAATTGGTTCACGAAGTGATTGACTTTGTGAAAAAATCAGGAGGTATCGATTATGCCATTTCTGTCATGGAGAATTATCACAACAAAGCCAAAGAAATTCTTCAGTCTATCCCGGAATCAACGTATCGAAGCTCTCTGGAAGACTTGGTACAATTCACCATAGAACGTACCAAATAGTCATTTTACTGCGCAAACTTTGGTAAGATCGGCGCATTTTTATCCTGATACATCTCCATACTGACAATGATTTCATTGAGTAACTGTATGGCTTTGAGTATGTAGGTACCCTTATTTAACATGATGCAGTCAGCCTTGGTGGCATTGACCGTATCTGTGATTTCTGATCGACTTGGAAGTCCCTTTTTAGCAAGATTTTCCAATACCTGAGTTGCCCATATGATAGGAATGTGACAGGCATTACAGATAGCCAACATTTCCTTCTGTATCTGTCCAATTTCATTCCAGCCAGTCTCAATTGCCAGGTCACCTCTCGCAATCATGACGCCCACCTTAGGTGCTTTCATGGCCTCCAGCAGGATAGACACCATGTTTTTATATGCTTTCCGCGTTTCAATCTTATAAACGATCCCAAGTTTGCCAAGAGCGTCGAGTTCCGTCAGTGCCTGATGCATCTCTGCGACATCTTCACGACTATTGACAAATGAAAAATTGACGATATCTGCATGCGCAGCAATGAAATTTAGGTTCTCCTTATCTACTTGTGTAAGGCCTTGAATCGCAAGACTGGAATCCGGAAAATTAATTCCATTATCGGCTTTGAGTTTTGCGCCATTATTTTTGGCTCTCATTATTTTCACACTAGCTTTCTCATCATCAATAGACGTGATTTTACCTTTAATGATCCCGTCATCAAAATACACGCGATCATTTACCTTCAAAAAGTCAAACACCTCAGGCAACGTGCAAGAAAGACCTGCAGGACTGATTAATTCATCATTATCACCTAAGACTTTTTGCTTTCCCGGATGGGCCTCCCTGTAAAGCAATAAGTCATCTCCAGGCTCAATCAAGATAGATTTCTTAATCTCTCCTGTACGTATCTTCGGGCCCGAAATATCCATTGAGATGATGGTTTTTGTGCCCAACTTTTCATCACATGTTTTTATATTCTGAATGATTTTAAGCCATACATCCGGGTCATCGTGGGCACAATTAATTCTTGCCACATCCAGTCCCTCTTTTATCATTTCCTCCACCTGCTGGATATCCTCTGAAGCAAAACCGGGCATAGTCACCATGATTCGTTGACGTCTATTTTTAATTGGTTCACCGAACAGCTGGGATGTATTTTTTGCTAGTTTTTTTTCCGCTTTTTTGATAGAAATTGTATGATTTTTTGGCCAGACAGGCTCTTGCTTTAGCACGCATTTTAAATAGAAACGAGTGGTCTCTAAACTTGCCATGGTGTGAGCTTCAGCACGTGCTAATCTCGAGATGCCAAGGTAGCCAAGTTTACGTTGGAGCTCCCGTAAATCATGAGACCTAAGGGATAAATAGTCCAAAAGATTCGCCGCACTTTTTTGATAGATTTTATGAGTACAAGAGACGCTATGAAGGTTCTTTTCCTGATCTTCCTTTAGCTGGTGGATCATTTCCTCGACCTGATCCAGCATGGTTTGAATTGCTTCAATTTTCATCTTAGCCGAATGAAAGGCAAAGTTCTCATCAACTCATCACATGTACCATGATCTATATCATAATTTGAGATGCCGTTGATTTATTTATCATTCCTAATCAAACTAAAAGAGTTAAAAACTTATGGAAAATCATAAAAAGCACCTAACATCTGATTGGACCACTGGTATGGTTACACACTTAGGTAACAACCTTTCGAAACCCTTCAATAATAAAGGTAACTATCACCATGATCATGATGGCGGCTGCCGCACCAGCTACTTCCGGTACGGACTCTTGTGCCTGGGTAATTCCATAGGTTGCCCAAATGATGACACCACTAAAAACAAAATCACGGTACCTGACCAACATGACGGAAGCAATGGCTCCTGCCAGCGCAAGCTCTACAAATACCCATATCTCCTTACTTACCAGCCAATCCTCCATACCGACTACTGTCTGTTCAACACTTACATTGGCGATGGTGGCCACCATGATCCACCCGAGATACAGACTAAACGGAACCTTTAAGAAGAGTTTATTCAAGAGCGTATATGGCCTTTTCTTATACATATGGACGTAGATTGAAATCAATGTGGATAAGATCAAAATCATAAAAAGGAGCGAGAGGGTGATTAGCTCAGAGTGCCAGGCAAAAATCCAGGCTGAGTTAGCAAGACAGTTTATCAAAAAAAGGCGATTGACATACTTGACGACATACTTATTTTTTTGATAGGTAATGAATTGATACACTACGTAGGCTATCAGCAAGAGATAAATAAGTCCCCATATGGAAAAGGTAAATCCTGCCGGTGTAAAGAGAGTTGGATACGCCTTGGAAATTTCTCCGGTGGTTCTACCCCCTAACGGAAGAAAATTTGCAAGAAAATTGACCGTCAGCGCTATCAGAATTCCAATTAATGGGAAGAATTTATTCATTTGAAGGATAGTTTTTTAGGTGAATGATTTTCACCATCTAATCAAAACTTGATGAAAAAATAAAAGTCAAAATTAAAAGATAATCGTGCAACAGGCCTCTCATTTCAGAGAATACCTATGTTTGCGTACAACCTAAATGCTTATAAAATGAAAACAATCCAGGACTATAATTTCAGCGGAAGAAAAGCACTCATCAGAGTTGATTTCAATGTTCCACTTAATGAAAATCAGCAGGTAACGGATGAGACCCGGATCAAAGCAGCCATCCCTACGCTCAAGAAAATTTTGGATGATAGTGGCTCTTGTATTTTGATGTCTCACCTGGGTCGGCCCAAGAGTGGACCGGAAGATAAGTTTTCGTTACGACACATCATTCCTAACCTAAGTGAGAAATTGGGTGTGGAAGTGAAATTTGGAGGAGACTGTATTGGGGCAACTGCAAAAGAGCTATCCCGACAACTTCAAGGTGGAGAAGTTTTACTACTGGACAATGTGCGATTTTACAAAGAAGAAACGGCAGGAGATGAAAACTTCGCCAAAGAGCTCGCCACACACGGTGATATTTACGTAAACGATGCTTTTGGAACGGCACACCGGGCACATGCCTCTACGACGGTTGCTGCTAAATTCTTTGAAGATAAATGCTCTGGTTATGTAATGGCTGCCGAGCTGGAAAATGCAGAAAAGGTACTGGCCGGTGGAGAAAAACCTCTCACAGCCATTATGGGAGGCGCGAAGATCTCAGACAAGATCCTCATCATTGAAAAATTACTGGATGCGGTTGATAACTTAATCATTGGAGGTGGCATGTCCTATACGTTTACCAAAGCAAAAGGTGGAAACATTGGAAACTCCCTACTTGAGGCAGATAAGCTGGAGCTGACGAAAGAGCTGGAGGCCAAAGCTAAAGAGAAAGGAGTGAAATTGATTTTGCCTGTGGATACGGTCATTGCAGACGATTTTAACAATGAGGCGAAATCGGATACCGTGAAGGCCAATGAAATCCCAGATGGCTGGATGGGACTGGATATTGGGCCGGAAACCGTTGCTCTTTTCTCAGAAGTGATCGAGCAATCCAAAACCATTCTTTGGAATGGCCCCATGGGTGTATTCGAGTTTCCAAATTTTGCCAAAGGAACGGATGCCATTGCCAATGCAGTGGTAAAAGCGACAGAGAATGGAGGCTTCTCCCTGATAGGTGGGGGTGATTCTGCAGCTGCCGTTAACAACCTGGGATATGGAGATCGTGTGTCATACGTCTCTACCGGAGGCGGCGCATTGCTTGAATACATGGAAGGTAAAGTATTACCTGGTGTAGCTGCGCTGGAAGACTAAGCGACTAGTTAATAACGAATCATCTAAAAGCACCTGATAGGTGCTTTTTTTATGCATTTAATAAAACGTGAATGAATAACCTCCTATCAAAAACTCTTTACGGTTATCCCGAAAGTCAAGAATCGATCCTCTTGTTTTTGGCCTTCAATAACAATGCTTTCAAATGTATGCAGGTAGTTGATTTTGAAATTAAAGTACCTGGAAATAGGTAATTCCAAGCCAAGGTCTACCTGCCAGCGATAGTTACTGCTATTCTCCAATGAGGGCTGGAAATAGCTTTCATGGTTAAAGACTAGCTTCTTTTCAAACAGGTTGTATCTGCCATTCACCCAAATAGTCCCTCTGAAGGTATTAATGGATTTACTGCCATCAAAAGCTGATCGATTGAAGTCAGTATTGTCAAAATCGGTCTCTTCGTATTCACCGGTTAGCGAAAACTTCAACATACTCTTTGAAGTATTGAGCACTTGAAAAGTAGCCCCAGCTCCCATTAAAAACCTCACATCAATCTCTCGACGAAAGTTGGTACTGACAAAGCCCAAAACCAGTGGATAGAGCTTTCGTTCGGGATTGAAATACAAAAAATTCAGACTCAGGATATCTTCATCGGCTTTAGACTTCCCAAACTCCTGGTAAACATAGGAGTTTTGGGTTTTGAACACCCACTTTTTCCAGGGTCTAATACTAAGATCTTGCCTTCCTCTAAAAATCAGCGTCTGCACGTTACCACCCTGCCAGAAACCGCTCACTGCTAGTTTCGCCTTTATCTTGAGCGTATCGCTTTCATTGATTTGCCCAAGAAGCATCAGCGGAAATAAACACGTAACAAACAGAAGCTGCCTCATTCTATGGTATGATCAGTTGAAATTCGGCGCAAAATTGATCAATCAGATTGAAATATAAATTCATTGACTAGGATTTATCCCCTCCACCCCTTAGTACTAAATCGTCTATGTGATAAAACTTCCCCTTACGCTCTACCGCCTTACCATCTTCAATTAAAATACGAACCGCTTCCATGATCTGCTCCTCATGATGTTTAGAGAGCAAAGCTCTTAAGTCTGTAATTGTCCGAGGAGCCTCTAGCAGTTCTTCTACTTCATCCACCGGAATCTTGGAGATATCCATATGCTTCTTTTTCTCCAAATCATTATCACAGATACCACAAGTGATCGTCGTTCTCTCATCAAAGTACCTTTGAAAAACCTGTGTCCGGCATTCCGCTGTTTGCATGTATTTGATGACGGCTTGTGCCTTTTCCAAGGCCAGTTTTCTACGCCATTCAATTTGCTGATTATCAATTGGCAGCTTTTCAGGATCTAATCGTGGGGTAAGAAAAGTGAGTGTAGGAGTATCTGAACTTTGTTGATAATCGATGATTTCCTGATCAGATAAGAACTGAAGCCATTGCCTAACCTGCTTTTCGTCTGTTCTGAGCAGAACAGCTATGTCCTTCTCCTTGATTTTCAAATAGGAATTGAACACCTCCCCACCGTACAATCGAAGTAAGGTTTTTATCAGCGGATCCAATTTGGGATTCGCTATTTGAAATTTGTACGTCTCACTTTTATCCAATAGAAAAATCAACTTTGACGCATCAAAAAAGCCATCGGTTAGTTGAATCAATCCCTCATCAGCCAGTTTTTTAAGCGCAGTATAGGTTTCAATAGTCGGTAGGTTGAACGATTTGATAAAATGATCATACTGAAACTGAAAGCTGGAAAATGCATGACTCCCAACAGCCAGCTTATAGTAATTGGAAAGCGCCTGATAGGTTCGTTTGATTTGTTCCAAGGTAGCAGCACTCTTTTCGGTGCGCTCCTTTAGATCACTTAGATCTTCCGCATGAAACAAAGCGACTGCATAGGCTTTTCTTTCATCTCTTCCTGCTCTGCCTGCCTCTTGGTAGTACGCTTCCAAAGAATCCGGTAGATCCAGATGGATAACCGTTCGAACATCCGGTTTATCAATACCCATTCCGAAAGCATTGGTAGCCACCATCACACGAACTTGGTTATAAATCCACGCATCTTGTTTTTCAGAGCGTAGTTTCCCAGACAATCCTGCATGGTAGAAATCCGCTGAAATTTGATTTCTTTTTAAGGTCTCAGCGATTTCCCTGGTCTGTTTTCTACTTCTCACGTAGACCACACTGGTGCCAGGAACATTCCGCAGAATCTCTAAAAGCTTTTGTTCTTTATTTTCCAGCTGAAAAGCAGAATACGAAAGGTTAGCACGTGCAAAACTCTTTTGGAAGATTTGAGCATCCTTCATTTCCAGTCTTGCAATGATGTCCTCCTTGACCTCCTTTGTAGCAGTTGCTGTAAGCGCAATGACTTTAGCAATTGTCAATTCGTTTTTAAAATCTATGATCTGCAAATAGGGAGGTCGAAAATCATAACCCCACTGGGATATACAATGTGCTTCATCAATGGCCAGCAAACTAATGTTCATTTGTTTGGCACGTTCTCTAAAAAGCTCTGTTTTTAATCGTTCTGGTGAAACATAGAGGAATTTGTAATCTCCATAGATGCAATTGTCTAAGGTAATGTCGATCTCTCTTCGCTTCATGCCTGAAAAGACTGCAGCCGCTTTTATCCCTCGTCCATTCAGCTGTTCTACCTGATCTTTCATTAGTGCGATAAGTGGTGAGATTACAATGCAGATACCATCAAGAAGCAGTGCGGGTACCTGAAAACAAACGGACTTACCTCCACCAGTCGGTAATAGCGAAAGCGTATCTTTTCCATCCAAAACGGATTGAATGATTTCCTCTTGCATCGGCCGAAAGGACGAATAACCCCAGTATCGCTTAAGTATCTCAAGAGGTGTCATCTTACCCTAATATTAGCACGAATTACCTAACAAGATGGTTCATTATGGGTTAATAAACAAAAAATACCAATGGGACTATTTGGAAAAAAATCTGAAAAGGAAAAACTGCAAAAGCAATATGAGAAGCTTATGAAGCAGTCATTTGAACTATCCAAGACCAATCGTCAGGCAAGCGATCAAAAAGCTGCAGAAGCTGATGCTGTACTTAAAAAAATGGAGGCTTTACCTTAAATAATGGGTGTAAAGCGTCCCTGGAATATTGTAGATATGCCTGTCTACAGTTTGGTTACCTTCCATGCAGGGCAGGTCAACATGAATATCTGTACCTACGTGAGTGCAGTAAGCATGAAACCAAAACTATTCATGGTCGCGGTTGATTATAAAACCCAAACCTATGAGAATCTGGAAACCTGCGATAAGGCTGTACTTCAAATATTACATAAGGACCACAAATCATTGGTCTCATTACTTGGCAAAAGGTCTGGAAAGAATTTAAACAAGCATAAAAAACTGGAAGAAAAAAAAATGCTCACTACTTGGAATGGACATCAAGTATTAAATGGTGCCTGTGGTTATTTGCTATTAAAACTAAAAGAGCGAGCCAATGTGGGAGGAGATCATGAGCTGTTCTATTTCAATGTGGAGAGCTCGAATACCAAAAATGAAGAGGGAATATTGATGTTCCAACAATTGATTGAAGAGGGAATAATACTTTGAGGTCGTATTGAGTTCATCAAAACTGACATTATCAAACGAATGGAAATGAAGGAAATTAACGAAGGAGATAAGAATCGCATCATTGAGATGGCTTGGGAAGATCGAACACCTTTTGATGCCATAGAATATCAGTTTGGTCTTCCGGAAAAGGAAGTGATCAAACTTATGAGATCGTCGCTTAAACGTAGCAGTTTCAATCTATGGCGTAAACGGGTCAATTCGGGTCCAAGCCAAAAACATCAAAAAAAGCAACCTGAAGACATGCTTCGTTTCAAATGTTCGAGACAGAAAAGTATCTCATTCAATAAAATCAGCAAACGGTAATGTTTAGTACAAACCATCAAGATATACTCAATCAAATTTTAGAGATTGACCCTGTCGCATATGGAAAAACAAGGAATTTTATTGATGGAGACGTCACCAAACTTTCTCCATACATATCCAGGGGAGTCATTTCAACTCGTCAAGTGCTACAATCCGTTTTAGATCAAGGGTATCATCCAAAAACAATCGAAAAATTCATTCAAGAACTCGCCTGGAGAGATTACTGGCAGCAGGTTTGGGTGGACAAAGGTGATGAAATCAATGCAGATCTCAGACGTGATCAACCCAATGTGCAAAACCATGAAATGCCCCAAGCAATTGTAGACGCCAATACGGGCATTAAGGCCATTGATGGGGCAATAGAAGACTTCTACAAAACAGGTTATTTACACAATCACATTCGGATGTACATCGCAAGTATATCCTGTAACATGGGCGGCAGTCATTGGAAAGTACCTGCCCAGTGGATGTATTATCACTTACTGGATGGTGACTGGGCAAGCAATACATTGAGTTGGCAGTGGGTATCAGGAGCTAACGCAGGAAAAGAATACTATGCCAACCAACAGAATGTAAATAAGTATTGCTACACCCGACAAAAAGGGACGTTTATGGACGTGGAGTATGAAGATTTTGATGGAATGGAAATTCCAACTGAGCTCAAAAAGACAATTGTACCAACACTCAATACACCTTTTCCAGAGAAAAAGCCAATAGATGTAGATCCTGAAAAACCTACGCTGATCTATAATTTCTATAATCTAGATCCTCTTTGGCATGCAGAGGAAGAAGTAAATCGCGTGCTACTGCTCGAGCCTTCCGTTTTTGACAAGTATCCTATCTCTCAAAATTCAATGGATTTCATGCTGAGCCTTGCAAAAAACATTTCAGATATTCAGGTATACGTTGGATCGTTTGATTCATTGATAAAGGAATACGATCTGGGAGAAATGATTTATAAAGAACATCCGCTTAATAGATATCAGGGAATAGAAGAGCCAAGAGACTGGATGTTTTCTGTCAACGGATACTATCGATCGTTTTTTGCTTTTTGGAAGAAGTGCTCTAAAGAATTGAAGCAATGGAACCAACCAACATTGTTTGGCTAAAACGAGACCTTCGAACACAAGATCACGCACCTTTTGAAGCTGCCGAAAAAGCGGGTTTAGACTATCATGTACTTTACGTTTTTGAGCCGTCCGTTTTGAAGCATTCTGATTCGTCTTTGCGTCATCAACAGTTTGTGTATCACTCGATTCTTGCACTGAATAAGTCACTTAAGCAGTACAATAGACAAGTATTGATCTGTTATGGAGAGGCGATTGAGGTTTTTCAATTCTTTATTGAAAAGCTGAACGTTCAAACTGTTTTTTCTCACCAGGAAACAGGAATAGATCTAACCTGGAAGCGCGATCAGAAAATGCATGATTTATTCACTAAAGAAGGAATTCTTTGGAAAGAGTACCAAAGGGATGGCATAGTCAGAGGTATTACGAATCGAAATGGATGGGACAAAAATTGGTTTGTCACTATGGCTCAGCCCGTCATCAAAAACACCTATACAACAGCCAATCTGGAAGAAGTAGATCATCCTTACCAATTACCTGAAGAACTACTGACTAAGCTGAAGAACTATCCAGAAATCTATCAACCAGCTGGAGAAGAAAATGGGTGGAAATACCTCAAATCTTTCGCTAATGAACGAGGATTTAATTACAGTAAGCATATATCCAAACCACAAGAAAGTAGACTTTCTGGCGGGAGAATCTCTCCGTATTTGGCATGGGGGAACTTGAGCATCAAGCAAGCCTACCAGCATGTAAAACAACATGAGAATTTCAACACCAATAAAAGACCCTTTGGTGCATTTCTTACCCGGCTCAAATGGCACTGTCATTTTATTCAAAAGTTTGAGGTAGAGTGTGAATACGAGCATACTTGCATCAACCGGGGATACGAACTACTACCCCACGAATGTGACCCTGCAAAATTGAAAGCATGGAAAGAAGGAAAAACGGGCTTTCCCATGGTAGATGCTTGCATGAGATGTGTAACCCAGACCGGGTGGATCAATTTCAGAATGCGAGCCATGATGGTTTCCTTCCTATGCCATCATTTGGATCAGGACTGGCGCGATGGTGTCTATCACCTGGCTCAACAGTTTCTGGATTACGAACCGGGCATTCATTATCCTCAATTTCAGATGCAAGCCGGAACTACAGGGATCAATACGGTACGAATCTACAATCCTGTGAAACAGAGTAAAGACCATGACCCGGAAGGTGTATTTATCAGAAGATGGATTCCTGAATTAGAAAAAGTTCCAACTGAACATATACATGAGCCCTGGCAAATGACCGAATTAGATCAGGCATTTTGTGGAGTAGAAATTGGAAAAGACTACCCGGAACCTATCGTTGACCTACAAGAAAGTGGGAAGAATGCCAGAAACAAGATCTGGGGACATAGAAAAAATCAAGCGGTCAAAGAAGACAGTAAACGCATACTAGCAACACATACACGAGCAAAAAACCGATTTCCGTAATGCAATTATCCAAAGAAGACATTCAGAAACTAGACAGAAAGCGAAGGCTGAATATCATTAACTCCGTGACAGGCATAAAGCCTGCCAACCTCATTGGAACGATTTCGAATGAAGGACATCCTAATGTAGCTATTTTCAGCAGTGTGGTGCATCTTGGAAGTGACCCTGCACTACTTGGGTTCATAACCAGACCGACTGGAGAAGTACCACGCCATACCTATGAAAATATCCAGGAAAATAACTATTACACGATCAATCAGGTACCGGTTGATATCATTGAAAAAGCACATTATACTTCAGCAAAACTTGACCGTACTGATTCTGAATTTGACCGAATGAAATTGACAGAAGAGTATTTGAATGATTTCAAAGCTCCCTTTATCCAGGAGAGTCAGCTAAAAATTGGGATGCAGTTTGAAGAAGAAATCCCCATAAAAAAGAACGGAACGATACTGGTCATTGGGTCCATTGAGTATTTACAAATCGATGATGAAGCCGTGAATGATAAAGGTTATATCGACCTGGAACTTATCAATACATCTGGCATTTCCGGACTGAATTCATATTATTCTTTGAAACGAATTCAAAGTTTCCCTTACGTAAGAGAAAACGAGATTCCTGATTTTGGCGCATAAAAAACCTTATTTACCCACCAAGACATGTGCAACATGTAACAAACCCTTTACCTGGAGGAAGAAATGGGAAAGAGTATGGAATGAAGTGAAATATTGCAGCGAAAGATGCAGAAGAAATAAAAATTCAGCAGGTGAATGAATGGGGATTTTAAGTAAATTAACCCGTTGTGCTAGTTAGTTTTCTTGTGAATTTGTGATTGAAATGAAATGC
>CAYWOQ010000045.1:0-30440 GCA_964459925.1 uncultured Roseivirgaceae bacterium | reverse complement strand
AGAATCAAACTTTTTGGACTAATTATTAAATCCTAATGCATAATCGAGGTTAAATGATGCATTTAGTGCAGTTGAATACCTCTAAAAACTTAAGCCTATTATCCTCAACGATAGGTATTGTGAATTACCTTGACATTGTTCTTCAACAAATATATAAACCTTATTCGCTAGAAGTTCAAAAAAAACCTGCAGCTCATGAATGTTAACACCATCATTAACGCAGGCACCACCAGGCACCATCTGCAACAATTCTTTGAATCGAAACGCTTTCAAAGACTCATTGTATCAGTGATCTTACTTAACTCTGTTTTGATTGGAGCAGAGACTTCACCAACGGTCATGGATTCTATTGGAGCATACATTGACTTCATTGATCTGGTTATTCTTGTGCTCTTCTCTTTAGAAATTATTCTTAAAATTTTCGTTTACAGGACAGACTTCTTTAAGAGTTCCTGGAATCTATTTGACTTCTTTATCGTATTGATTTCTTTAGCTCCTGCAGCTGGCTCCTTTTCCGTATTTAGGGCATTAAGAATTGTACGAACCTTAAGACTCCATAAAAGCATCCCAAAGCTAAGACTCATTATTGAGTCTTTGTTAAAATCTATTCCATCCATCGGATGGATTACGGTTTTATTATCCATAGTTTTTTACACATTTGCTGTTATCGGTGTGAATATGTTTGGAGAGGGTTATCCAAAATATTTTGGAGATCTTGGAAAATCCTTTTTCACGCTATTTCAGATCATGACTTTGGAAAGCTGGTCATCTGCAATCGCACGCCCGATTATGGATGGCATTCCATTCGCTGCCATCTATTTCATCAGTTTCATCTTGATTGCGACGTACACCACACTTAACATTTTTATTGCAATTGTTGTAAACACGATGAACGAAGTATCCCTCAAGGACCTACAGGAAGAGGAAGCACACATCAAAGATTTTGTAAAAGAGGAAAATGAGAAGTTAAAAAAGCATCTAAAGGGGCTTGAAACCAAGATTGAGCACTTGATCGAACTAAGCTCAATCAAACAAGAAAATCAAAATGGAATAACCAAACTAAAAGAAGAAGAATACTCTATTTAACTATCAAGATCAGTCAAATCATCTCTTCGCCTCACTTGGAAAAACAACCAAGCTTTCGTTTCCGTCTTTACCGACTGCAGCCACACCAAAAAAGTAATTATCAATGACAGTTCCTTCCAATGTATATTGGGTTGCACCTTTATCAACCTCGTAGTAACTATCCCAAACAGGTGATGTCGTTTCTCTAAAATACACCTTGTATCCTGCTAGATTTTCATCCGCTATCTGATCCCAGTAAAGGGTTGTGGAAGGCTGAACTGCTCCAGAAATGGCGACATTCTTCGGCTCTTCAGGAGCAGAAGCCAATGCTGCTAACGTTATAGCATTAACGGAGGTAAGTTTCTTAGCATAGTCGAAATTTACACCCTCTATTACATCTCCATACGCTATTCCATTCTCCGTTCTTAGGTCTTGATGTTGACGATTGTAGTTCTCATGGGCTTCCATGATTCTTACCCCGGCAAAACCGGCATCACAAAACGGTCTATGATGACCACCTCTTCCAAATCTATCGAGTCGATAAATCATCATTGGATTCATTTCTGGCATGTAGTTTTTGGTCATCCGATAGACATACCTTGCCAGTTGTCTTGAAATCCCATCAACTTCACCTCC
Source organism: uncultured Roseivirgaceae bacterium (assembly GCA_964459925.1). Lineage (GTDB taxonomy): Bacteria > Bacteroidota > Bacteroidia > Cytophagales > Cyclobacteriaceae > Ekhidna. The sequence continues at coordinate 28,739 of CAYWOQ010000045.1, read as the reverse complement.
ATAATACCTTCTCATCCGCTTCCGAAAATCAGAATCTTTCGGATTCGTTGGTTCAGAGAATATTCTAAAGGTTCGATTATCGATTACACCATCAACACCTTCGATGTTGCCTATCATATCATTGTTTAATACCCCAACTATGTCCCATCCTTCTTCTACCGCCTTGGCTGCAAGGTGCTTCCCTCCGTACAATCCTTGCTCCTCTCCGGATAATCCGACCAGCAAAATAGAACTTGCAAAATCATATTTGGAAAGAACGTGAGCGGCCTCAATAACCCCAGCCATTCCAGAGGCATTATCATTCGCTCCCGGTGAATCATCTGTGTAATTCAAAGGATCTGAAACTCTACTGTCAATGTCACCCGCCATGACCACATAGCGATTTGGATATTTAGTGCCTCTTTTAATCGCCAAAACATTGACAACCTCTGTATCCTTTGTGATTCTTGTTTTAGCATTTCCTTTCTCCAATGTTCTTTGCATAGACACTTCCAGGCAACCGCCACACGCTTCGGATATTTTTTCAAATTCTGCCTTTATCCACCTTCTTGCAGCTCCAATTCCTCTGGTGTCTGATTCAGTTTCCGACATGGTATGCCTGGTGCCAAAAGAAACTAGTTTTTGAATGTCACTTTCAATCCTTCCAACATTGACTTCTGAAATAATTTCTGAAGGAGATTGTGCCATTATTAAAAAAGAAAAGAGCATCAGAGCAAAAAAGAACGGGTACCTACGCATGATTTGGATTTATCAGTGTTAAAGGCCTAGTTAACCTCAGCCATAAAATCTTCAAATCTATAGATTTTAACATTATCACCGAAAGGGATACCAAGTACTCGCTCCTTTGCAAAGAATCTATTGTCTGTATACAACATAGGAAAGGTAATTCTCTCATCCTTTTTGTATGAATTGTAGGGTGATGTGCTGTAATCAAAACTGACACCTGTATTTGTTGATAAAAAGTAAGTATTACTCCCAAAAGATTTTGCGGATTCAATGCTCATTTCTATCAGGTCAATCTCATCTACCCCAAGCAGGTTATATTCTCCATTTATTCCTAAACCGAGTATTTGAGACCAATCTGTACTGCTCGTTCGATCATACAACACCAAATTATTGTTGTAGAGCAGTCCGGATACGCCAAACTCAACTACTTTATCCTTGATATCCCTGCTCCAAGCTTTAGATGTTCCTGTCAGTGGACAATAACTAATAACTACCGCTATATCAGAGATGGTTGCATTTAATACTTCATGATATTCCAGAATTCTGTGAGGAATAATGAATCGTTCACCACCGTCTGAAAGAACGATTGCCAGTTCCTCATCGGGTAGATTTGAATAAAAAGGATCCTCGATGAGGGCTCTACCTTCCAGAAGATCAAATTGTGGATTATCAATGGAAGGAATACCATCTGGAAAACTACCAGCAAATAAGAAATCTCCATCTACTCGAGAATCATTACTAAGAGGATAATTAGGATTGATCAAAACATCCCCATTGTAGAGTTGAATTTCATGATAGAAAGACGGAAAGAAAAACCAATAGCCAACCACCTGTACAATGGGTACAAGGTTACTCCCCTGATCATTGTCAATTTGACCTAAAATATCATAATTATTTCCATTCTGATCAGATAGAATGTAAGGAAATATCCTGGATGAAGTAGATAACTGAAGCTTTTCATTATCCACATTGATGGCCTTAAATGCCTTTAAAATTCCTCTCACACCATCAGCATAGATGACAACCTCCTCACCATCTATGGTATCAGTTATTACACCAATCACATCATCCGCAACTGGCGTATTGGTAGGACCTATCTCCGCATTATCTTCATTACAACTAACTAGTATTACCAGACTAATTAAAAATATCTTTTTCATTATTACTTCCTATTTTGTAACTCACGACTATCGAACCCTGATAAGTGGTTGTAAGCTGAAGACCATCTAGTTTTCTGTAAACTGGCATTTGACCATTCAGTGAAATGGTAAATCCCTCTGATAAGGAAAAGCTTTGACCAACAAACAAATTCAACCAATCACCACCAGTATTTTCATTTTCAAAGCCACCATTAAACTGGTCCTGTGCTCTTAATTGGTAAACACCCCCGATGAGAGAATTGGCAATCATTGTGCCTAGCGTATAATTATATCCTACCGAACTAAGTATCTGCATAAGGTTACCAAATCGGTAATTAGGATGTGCTTCAAATCGTTTTCCTTGCGTATTAATTTTTAGCCCTAATTGGTTTTGAAAAGATACCTTTCTTGAAGCAAATGGATACCAAATAGATTGAAGATTGAATCCTCCATCCCATGAACCACTTCCGGTCTGTAGACTTAAGGGAAGCGGTACATTATTGGACGTTGAATTCGTACTTCCAGTAGGGACTTTAATGCCACCAGCTACACTTAATTCGTGACTGAGAAAACGCTTATTGTAGTTAAGCCATATTGAAACATCACTTATTCCATTATTGGTAAATGTCTGGCTGCTGTTACTCTGCTCGATCGTCTCATTTTGAAATAGATAAGGCAAAACCATAGAAAAAGAAACCCTGTCAGAGAGACCATAATCAACTTGCATTAGCAAAGAATTTACATTTCTTTCAAGGAATGAATCTTCAATTTCATCAGTTCCTGAAACTAAATCATGGTTGTTATTGTGAGCATAAGTCAGGCTGACTTTGGTATCGTTATCTCCAATAGAGGGAGTGATAAAAGATCCCAAAAGCGGAGTACCACCCGTACAACACGTTTGGCCGAATGCTTGTATTCCCAGAACAATGAATATATAAAAACCAATAATCCGCACCCTTTAAACTTTAATTAATCAAAAGTAGAGGTTATAAACAATTAAATTAGAAAGTTTACTGCTATTCAACCCAATGAGTCAATTTTCGGACACATTTTCAACTGATAAAAAATGAATTGTCTTTAAATTGGTGGTTTAAAAGTGTGGTACTTAACAGTTTTTGTTAGGTAATTGAAGGAAACGATTAATTGATGAAGAGGATATTGGTCTTATTGATGATTTGGATATCATCATGTAGCGAGGATAACGAGGTTATAACGTGCGATAATTTTTCTATTAGACTGAGTGAACTAGAATATGCGGACTGTCGTGGGAGCAATGGAAACCTTACCATAACAGCAAGCGGAGGAAAGGAACCTTACCTCTACCGAATCAACGACGGCACCCCACAAGCATCGAATGTATTTACTGACCTGGATCCTCAGTATTATTCCATAGTTGTTGAAGACGCCAATGGATGTATTGACTCAGTAAGAACCTTTATAGGTGGTGTTCAGGCAGTAAAAGCCGTAGCATTGACTACAAATGCAGGTTGTGGAGGTTCAAACGGAAGTTTAGAAATTATTGCTAAAAATGGAATTGAACCCTACCGTTATCAATTAGGAGAAAACGCAGAATATACATTTGAAAACACATTTACTGGCTTAAGTGCTGGTGCTTATAGTGTTTGGGTAAAAGATGATAGGGATTGTTTTTTAGGCATCTACCCTGTTGTGCTAAATGGTATTGATACGGAAGACATCATGCCAATACTATCTGATAATTGCATTAGTTCTGGCTGTCATGATGCCGCTAATGAGTTGGATTTATCTCAAGAGGAAGAAGCAGAAAAAGTAGCAACTGATGTCCTGGATATCGGACGATCTGAAGATCACTATAGCCCTAAATTACCCCTTAGCCAATTGGATTCGCTTGTATGTTGGGTACAAGACGTAGAATTACAGGATAACTAAGATGAAAAAAATCATATTTACGATTTCATTGCTTTTGATTTTTGGTGTGATGGGTCAAGAGGTCTCTGTTGCCAGACAATGGAACGAAGTGCTACTTGAAGCCATTAGAAACGACTTTGCAAGACCTACCGTTCACGCAAGAAATTTGTTTCATATTTCGGCAGCAATGTACGACATATGGGCAGCTTATGATGAAACAGCTGTCCCCTATTTATTTAACAGATCGGTAAGAGGTTACATGAATGAAGCTGACTTTTCCCAATTTCCTGCCTTAGCTACTACAGAAGATATAAATGAAGCGATTAGTTATGCAGCATACAACCTCATCAAACATCGATTTAGTTTCTCTCCGGGCACGCAAAATACCTTTAATGAAATCAATGATTTAATGGATGACCTAGGATATGATGTTGGTTTTTCATCTACAAATTACAGTACTAGTGACCCTGCATCACTTGGTAATTATATCGCAGAAGCTTACATAGCATTTGGATTACAGGATGGGTCAAATGAAGAACAAGACTATATTAATTTGTTCTATAAGCCGGTCAACCCACCGCTTGTCCCCATAGAGTCTGGAAATCCACTGATAATCGACTTCAATAGATGGCAACCCTTATTTTTCGATGAGTTCATTGATCAATCTGGTAACTCCATACCCTCAGGTGTGATCGAATTTTTGAGTCCTGAATGGGGTCAGGTTGTGCCATTTGCCATGAATGGGTCTGACAGAACTGTTTTCGAAAGAGATGGAAATGAATATTGGGTATATCATGATCCAGGTGCCCCCCCTTATTTGAGTGATGAAGACGAAACAGGTACTGAACTTTATCAATGGGGTTTTTCTATGGTGTCTATCTGGGGAGCACACTTGGGAGATGAGTCTGTTATTGACATCTCACCAGGAAGTTTAGGTAACACTACTGAATTACCGACTTCCTTTGAAGCGTACAATAACTTCTATAACTACCTAGAGGGTGGTGACATAGGTACAGGCCATGCCCTAAATCCGCATACAGGTCAACCGTATGAAGCTAATCCTGTTAAGCTCAGCGATTATTCAAGAGTGTTGGCAGAATTTTGGGCTGATGGACCAGATTCCGAAACACCACCTGGTCATTGGTTTACTATTTTGAATTATGTGATGGATCATGAGCTTTTCGAAAGAAAGTTTGAAGGGACGGGTGAAAATCTGGATGTATTGGAATATGACGTAAAAGCATATTTCACGCTTGGAGGTGCCATGCACGATGCGGCCGTTTCTGCATGGGGAGTGAAAGGATGGTACGATTACATTAGGCCTTTATCTGCCATTAGAGCAATGGCAGATTTGGGACAATCATCCAATGAAAATGAGTCTAATTATCATCCCCTGGGCATTCCGCTTGTCGATGGATTCATTGAAACGGTGAATGAAGGAGATGCACTTTCAGGAGAAAACAATGAACATGCTGGGAAAATAAAATTGTATACGTGGAGGGGTCATGACTATATAGATGATCCAGAAACTGATGTAGCTGGTGTTGGATGGATTTTAGCAGAAAACTGGTGGCCATATCAGCGTCCTACATTTGTGACTCCTCCATTTGCAGGATACGTCTCCGGTCACAGTACCTACTCCCGTGCTGCAGCTGAAGTATTAACCTTGCTGACAGGAGATCCCTTTTTCCCTGGTGGAGTGGGTGAATTTATTGCTGAAAAGAATGAATTTCTGGTGTTTGAAGATGGACCCAGTGAAGATGTGGTACTTCAGTGGGCAACCTATCGAGATGCATCAGACCAGACATCATTATCCAGGATCTGGGGAGGCATTCACCCTCCCGCTGATGATATTCCAGGTAGAATAATGGGAATAGAAATCGGTATAGATGCTTTTAATTATGCCAAAAACTTTTTCTCGGGTAATGTTCCTTTGTCAGCAGCGCAAGAAAGTGCTTTTTTGGTCTACCCTAACCCGGTCAGTGGACTTACAAAAGAAATTATTATTCAATCCAATGATGAAGGAATCTTTGAAATTTTCGATCTTAGAGGAAACAGACAATTGATGGGGAAAATACAGGTAGGCAAAAACGTCCTCTCGTTGGACATGCTCGATAAGGGTCTTTATGTATATAAAATGAATGGTGAACAGGAGGTAATTGGGAGACTAATTGTGGGCAACTAAAGGAAATGCGATGAAACAGAAAATATCAATTCTACTACTTACTCTTATCAGTGCGGCTTCCTTCGCACAGATTAATTATGTCCGATTGGATCAAATTGGTGGGGTTCCTATGACCATTACCTATAATCTGGAGGAAGAAAGCAAAATAGATGGCTCCAGGTATTTTGAGGATGAATGGACAGAGATCAAAGTGGTTAAAAGAGATGGAGTTAATATTCTTATCCCAGAAGGTAAATACGATATTTATGGGGATGATATTATTGTAAAAAAAGACGGTGGAGCCTATCGATTAGATGGAAAAAAGGAAATTGTAAACTTCATCATGAATGATAAAACATTTGAAGCAAGTACATTCATCAATGCCGGTTTCATTGATTTTGGATTTTTTGAAGTGATGTATGCAGGTGAAAATGTCATTCTTTACAAAAAGAAAATTTGCTTAATTCAACGCGGAAAACCTTCTAATGGCATTGTCGCTGGAACACCAGATAAATTTACCTTGAAAGAAGATTTTTATGTGAAGAAAGTAGTACAAAATAGTGATGCCTTGAAACTCAAAACCGGACGAAAAAAAATCCTTCTTAAATCAAATGAATATTTAGAGCTCTCGAATTATCTCAACAAGAGCAAAGAGGGTTATGAATCAGATGAACAAGTGATAGCGATTTTCAAAAGATTTGATGAGAGCTTATAATTCTTTTTAATTACGAACCATCTCCACCTCGTAAATTTTATATCGTCTCTGCTAATTGATAAACAGTATATGAACTAAAACCACTTTTTAAATACTCTATTTTTCCATTTTGGTCAATAATCATGTTAGTCGGATATCCTGAGATCGAGTACTTAGTTGCTGCATTCTTCCCACCAGCTTGGTGCCCTAATATTAATGCATTCTGGCTCAGAATATATATGATAGCTTCATGTGAGTCAGCGAGATGGCTTTTCAATTGATTTATCAAAACATAATGAGTTTCCTACATCATAAACCTCATCAGCAAGGTTTTTATCGTATATAAATCATATGCTGTCTTGATCTAAACCGATCGACTGAGCGGAATGAATAAAAAAAGGATTGCCATATTGGCAACCCTTTTTGAAATATTGATAAGAAGAGTTGATTTAGTTAACGTCCCACCAAAGTTTTACATCCAATGCATTATTGTAAGGAACTGCACCAAGATTTTCCTGGTTGGTAGCTCCCTCATCGGTAGGATAAAGGAATCTAACCGGAATCGATGGGAAAACAGCAGCAGCTGGTACAGCTAAAGCAGGTTGGTCCAATCTTCTCCAGGTAGAGTATGCTTCATGACCTTGTGCATACATGGCCAACCACATTTGCAATCCAATCGATTCTTGCCAGTTAGCCGCATCGTATGGATTAGCAGCGATATAAGCAGCAATAGCTGCTCCATCTGTGATTCCCCACTCATTCATCGCAGCAGTAATACCTGCATTGAATTCAGCCTCAGCATCTCCAGAAGCAAAGCCTCTCTCAATCGCTTCAGCAGTTAAGAATTTAACTTCAGAATATCGAAGCAAAAGAGCCGGGAACGTTGGATCTTCCTCGATCATATCCCCAAGATCAGATGTTGTTGCTTTTAACGCAAACGCATCATTATCTGGTAAACCGTATGGTATACCTACATAACCTCCTGCTGGAGCTTCATCTGCATACATGGCCAATCTAGGATCTCCAAGGTTTTCAAGAACTGTTATCAGTTCCTGACTTACTCTATAATCATCTCTAGAACCGCCTGAAGGAGACTGATTGAACCAGAATGGATTCGAAAGTGCTTCCTCCGTTCTGTAAACCAATGTCGCTTCATCACCAACTGAAGAGATGATGTTACCAGCCAAAGCAGCTGAGATGGTAGAAGAGCCTAATCCGCTGTTTCGGTCAGCTACTCTAAAACCCCAACGAAGTAACAATGCGTTACCAAATTTCTGCCATCTATCCATGTTTCCATTATAGATGATATCTCCAGCAGCTGAAAAACCATTGGCTCCAGGATTAATAGATGCTACAGCACTTGAGACAGTAGATATTAAGCTGGAATAGATACTCTCTTGAGAATCATAAACCGGCTGTGGATTATCTCCGTCTAGTGCTTCAGAGTAAGGAATATCTCCCCACCAATCAGTAGCAATCTGGAAGCCAAACGACATCATGATGTCAATAACTGCCAACTGGTTTGCTTTTTGAGCAGCCGGAATTCCCTCGTTTGCATCGATTAAATCTCTCGCAGTTTTTAAATCATTTAAAGCAGCTGCATAGATGGTAGACCAATCACCATCGAAATCTGCCGGCTCAAAGTTGTAACGCGATTCTTCTGTATACTCAGATTGGGTGATATGCTGAACCATCAACATACCCACATTATAATTCATCGCTGCACCAAAATATTGATCAGCAAGAACCAACGATGCTTGCGTGACCAAACTCTCCGCCGGAATTTCCGTTGGCTCGTTCGGGTTTACATTTAAATTCTCTACTTCTCCACAACTGATTCCAAAAGCTAAAATCAAAGTGAATGCTAGAAGTCTATTTATAATTGATTTCATAATTACTTTCCTTTTAAAATTAGAATGTGAAACCTAAGTTGAACCCAATCGATCTTGTTGCAGGTACCTGCGCATTTTCAAGACCCTGATCATTACCTGATCCTGTGATCACCTGAGGATCCAGGTGAGGAATGTCAGAAGCCAAGATTCCAAGGTTTCTACCAAATGCACCTACAGTAATACTATTGAATGGCGTATTCTGAATCAAGTTCTGCGGTATTCTGTATGAAAGATTCACTTCTCTTAGCTTGATGAAACTTGCATCATACACATTAGGTGTTGCAGTTCTCCACTCATAAGACTGGAACCAGGTCTGAGCTGGTACTCTTACCGTATTAGGCTCGCCTGATGCAGTTACACTACCAGGAACAAGGTATCCACTTCCTTCAGCTCGAATATCTACACCATCCTGGAATACTGTTTCATCCACCATACCAGAGTATCTTGACCACTGAAGTGATGTAGAGTGAATGATACCACCTTTCTGGAAGTCAATCAATACCCCAAGGTTGATGCCTTTCCAAGAGAAGGTATTTCTTATACCACCCGTGTAATCCGGAATGGCCGAACCTAAGAACATTCGAGGCGTTCGGGTTGGAACACCATCTGCATCCACTACGATTCTTCCTTCGTTCACAGCTACGGTTCCATCATCGTTTAGCTCGTAGTTCTCTCTAATCCAGTCAGAACCCCAAAGACCCATGTAAGGGAAACCTTCCTGGATTCTTAACTCAGCAGCCCATGTACCGCCTCTTCCAAGACTCTGAATTCCTTCTCCTAACTCTTTTACTTCATTCTCATAGGAAGCAAAATTCACACTAACATCCCATCGGAAATCTCCTACTTGTACAGGAGTCGCGTCCAAGGTAATCTCTACTCCTTGATTCGTCATAATACCTGTATTCTGGAATGATGAAGTAAATCCACTAGCAGGTGATACATCAACAGGGATGATCTGATCAACTGTCTCTCTGTTGTAGTATGCTACATCCAATCCGATTCGATCGTTGAAGAAACTTAATGTAGTTCCAATTTCGAATTCAGTTGTTGTTTCAGGACCTAAATTAGGATTACGTCTTGCATTAGGTACAGTAAATCTTGACGCTGAACCAAAGTTTGGTGTCTGCGGAGCGAAAGTTGTACTTAAGTTATAAGGTGTACCACCATTAGAAGCTTCACCGTACGCTACTCGTACTTTACCAAAGTTCAGAATACTACCTGATAACGCTGGTAATTCTGTAAAGACAAAACTAGTCGATACTGAAGGGTAGAAGAACGGATTCGCATCCCCCGGAAGAGTAGAATCTTCATCAAATCTACCAGTTGCATCCAAGAAGATCATGCCTTTATAGCCGAATGAAGCAATCGCATATGCACTGTTAATACCTCTTTGCAACACATTGTTCCCAGACGTATAAAGTACTGGCTGAATGGAGTTTGACAGATGGAAGAAACCATCCAACGCCAATCCACCAGAAGTAGTTACCTGATCAAAATTAGTGGTTTGACGCATTCTGTTAACACCTAGGGTTCCGTTGATTGAGAAATCACCAAACGTTTTATTGAAAAGTAATTGCGCCTGGTAGTTGGTCTCATTAAATGATCTATAAGTCTCTCGATAAAGTGACTGCTCAACACCCCCTGTTGGCACTCCGTCTCTGAAATTCCAACTATATCCATCACGCATAGCTTTGAAATTCACTGTTAAGAAATCAGTGAGATCATAGTTCACATCAATATTTCCAAATAGACGGTCTTTCTCATCAATTTGTAAATACTCATTTCTCACAAAATATGGATTGTCAAAAAACGTAGGATTTGGATCAAATTCGATTAAACTTCCATCATTTCCAACCACTGGACCATTGGCATTCCACGTTTGCTGTCTACCATCAACTCTTTGATAATTTGCAAGTCTATTGACATCAAGCTGTGTCTGCCACCATTGGGTAAAGGCTTGCATTGGATTACCATTGTTGTAACCTGTGATGTTACGTCCATTGGTTTCCTGATTTACAAAATTAGCAGAAGCTGAAACATATAACTTTTCTGTAGGGCTTATGGAAGCATTAACACTTACAGTATTTCTTTTCAAGCCTGCATTAGGTAGTGTACCGGTTTGATCCAGGTTCGTATAACCTAATCTGAACGTTCCGAAATCATTACCACCTTCTAGGGCAATTGAGTTCGTCCATGTTCTTCCAGTCTCGAAAAACTCCTCATAATCATTTTCTGGAGCTACCCAAGGCCTGGTTTCTCCATAATTTGGAGCATCCGGATCCCATGAATCCCAGTGACGAACCTGAGTGCTTGCATTGTATTTGGGACCCCAAGCACCATCCTTTGCATAAACTGGAGCTAAGAAAGGTTGTCCATTTTCGGTAAATTCAACAAAACCACTTGCCGTGCCTTGTGTCGCTCCACCACCATATACTTGCTGGTGAGGGATCAAGTTCTGAACGTTATCAAAAGTAACTGCAGAGTTTACAGAAACCCCAATACCTTTTCTTTTCGTTCCTTTTTTTGTTGTGATGACAATTACACCGTTCGCACCCCGTACACCATAGATGGCAGTCGCAGCGGCACCTTTCAATACACTCATGCTTTCAATATCCGCAGGGTTGATATCAGAAATGGCGTTACCGTAATCATAAGCAGTTGCTCCACCAAAACCTCTTTGCTGAGAGTTACTTGAGAAGTCAGAGTTGCCAATTGGCACTCCATCTACCACGAATAATGGTTGGTTATTACCTAAAAATGAGTTTGCTCCACGGATGGTGATTCTGGAAGAACCACCAAGCGTACTCTGTGATCCCTGAATTTGAACACCTGCAACTTGCCCTTGAAGTGCATTTACCAGGTGAGTTTCTCTTGTTTGAGCTATTTTATCTCCTTCGACTTGCTGAACTGAATATCCCAGAGCCTTCTTTTCTCTCTCTCCGAAACCTGTTACAATAACTTCTTGTAACTCAGTAGCACCTCCTAAGGAAACATCAACTGTTGTTCTTGCGCCTACTTCAACTTCTTGTGTGCCGAAACCAACGTAAGAAAAAACAAGTGTCGCACCATCTTCTACGGAAAGTCTAAAGTTTCCATCTAGATCTGTTTGAACACCTGTAGTCGTACCTTTAATGAGTACGTTTACTCCAGGTAAAGGCTCGCCCGACTCGTCGGTCACCTTACCAGATACGGTCCTTTGCGCTATTACGGAAGCAACAGCAAAAAGAACCAAAACACTAAGTAGTAGAATCCTCTTCATACATTACTTTTTTTGGTTGATAATAATTTTTATGAACTAGCTAATTAAAAGGAAATTCCGGAATTAACATAATTTTAGAAAATATTCATCCTATTTAATCGCCGATACCATATTAAATCACCCTTTTGTGTAACTATTCAAACAATTTAGTAAACAAAAAACAGCGAAAGAAACTAGTTCTCGACTCATTCATTGAACATTTCATGGTTGAGTTTGCTTCATATACTCAATTAACCTAAGTGTCTTTTCTTTGCAGCATGCCGACCCAGAGACAACTATTTCTTAATCATTTAGCACAAACATCACCCACACCCCTCCTGCTTGAGATTGAATCAGCAGAAGGAATATACATGTATGATGTTAAAGGCAAGAAATACATCGATTTAATATCCGGTATTGGCGTTTCAACAGTAGGTCATCGGCACCCTAAAGTGATTGAAGCTATAAAAAATCAAGTGGATCATCACCTACATGTCATGGTCTATGGTGAATTTGTACAAAGTCCCCAAGTACAACTTGCCAAAGCGCTTACAGCTACACTCCCTGACGACCTTGATTCGGTTTTCCTGGTTAATTCAGGAAGTGAGGCAATCGAAGGTGCGATGAAGCTTGCCAAACGATTCACCGGAAGATCAGAAATTATTGCCTGCCATAATGCTTATCATGGATCATCCCATGGGGCCCTCTCCCTTTCTGGAAGTGAGGCATTTAAACAAAACTATCGGCCGCTTGTACCGGGTGTGTCACATGTGCGGTTTGGTTGCATTGACGATTTAGTGGCAATTACTGATAAAACTGCAGCATTTATTGTGGAGACCGTGCAAGGAGAAGCAGGCGTAAAAGTGGGATCTGAACTTTTTTGGAAAGCTCTTAGAAAAAGATGTCATGAAACTGGCACATTACTCATATTAGACGAAATCCAATGTGGATTTGGTAGAACCGGAAAAATGTGGGCTTTTGAACATTATGGTATCGCTCCAGATGTATTGGTTTGTGCCAAAGGAATGGGCGGTGGAATGCCCATTGGCGGATTCATCTCAAAACAGGAAATCATGCATGTCTTAACTGAAAACCCTGTCCTAGGACATATTTCCACATTTGGAGGTCATCCTGTCTCATCAGCAGCCTCACTGGCTGCCTTGAATGCCATCTATAATGAAAACTTACTTAGTGAAGTCGAATCAAAAGAAAGGCTATTTCATCAGTTGCTTAAACATCCATCGATTAAGCAAATAAGAAGCAAAGGCTTGATGATAGCTCTTGAGTTTGAATCTTATGACATCCTTAAATCCATTATTGATAAAGCAATCGAATGGGGTATTGTAACTGACTGGTTTTTATTTAATGATCACTCCATGCGAATTGCACCTCCACTAATTATCACGATCGAGGAAATCAAAGAGGCTTGTCAGAAAATTATGAATGCAATTAATGAAGTGATTGGTTAGGAATACGATTTGGTTTTACATTGCTAGTAATTCTTGAAGTTATATATGATTAAAAAAGTTAATGAAGCAGTTAAATTCCTCCAGAAAAGGGGGTTTGAACAGCCTGAGTTTGGCATCATCCTGGGTACTGGTTTAGGTGCGCTTGTAAATGAAATTGACATTGAGCAGGAGCTGGTCTATTCTAACATTCCTTATTTTCCCATCGCTACCGTTGAGTTTCATCGAGGAAAATTGATCTATGGTCAACTAGAAGGTAAAAAAGTAGTGGCTATGCAAGGAAGGTTCCACTACTATGAAGGACATACGATGGCTCAGGTGGTTTTCCCAGTTCGGGTGATGCGTTCATTGGGTATTAAAAAGCTGTTTATATCCAATGCAGCAGGGTCGATGAATCTAAATTGGAAGAAAGGTGAATTAATGATTGCAGATGATCACATTAATCTACAACCCGAAAATCCACTGCGAGGACATGAATCAGCAGCTTTTGGTCAAATATTCACAGATATGAGCCAACCTTATGACGTTGAAATGAATAATAAACTCAAGCAAATCGCTAGCGAGAAAAATATTGTTCTACATGAGGGTGTGTATGCCTCGGTAGCAGGACCAAGTCTGGAGACTCGTGCAGAATACCGATACCTAAGATTAATTGGAGCAGATATCGTTGGAATGAGCACGGTACCGGAAGTTATAGCGGCTAATCAAATGGGACTTCCAGTCTCAGCCATTTCGGTACTTACTGATGAATGCGATCCGGATAATCTTCACCCTATCAACATTGAAGAGATCATTGCGATAGCCAAAGAAGCAGAAAAGCATTTAATTAAATTGATAAAAGGATTAATAAAGATGATGTAGTAGGATGATTTGTAAAAACTGCGATACTAAATATGAAGGAAACTACTGCCACAGTTGTGGACAAAGTAGTACGGTACGCAGATTCGTTTGGCATCATTTACTTAATCAAATCATTCAGACCATAGGCTATGATAGAGGTCTTTTTTATACTATTTTCCTTTGAATTACTAAGCCCGGCATTTCCATAAGAAATTATATTCAAGGCAAACGCATTGGGTTTGCAAGCCCTTTTAAGCTGGTTTTAATTGTTGGTGCTTTTACAAACTACCTAACCTTTACCTATAACAGTTTCGCCGCTGTTGACCCTGAAAATGCACTTACCATCTCATTACCTTTTGCTCAGGAGTATTTCAACTACTCAATGAAGTATTTTTCTTTTTTTAGCGTGACTGGGGTTCTCTTATTTACTCTATTTAGCTGGCTTTTTTTCAAAAAGCTCAACTATAACATAATTGAACACTTCATTTTCAACCTTTATGTAGCAGTTGGTCAATTTGTACTAATGATTGCTTTCGTTCCCATTATCTATTACAGTAACGATTCCATGATCACTATCTGGATTTATGGACTCTTCAATTTTGTATATAATGTGTGGGCTCTACTTACCTTTGTAGACTACAGCCATAAAAAGCTACTTAAGACTGTACTAGCTGTTGGCATACCTTCCTACATAGCACCCTACTTTGGTTACATTATTTTTTACTTTTCTCCGAAAGGTCTATGGCAAATTTTAGATAATGTATTAGGATGATCTTCTGATTTTTTAATCAGATTACAGAAAATCATTACTATTGTCTTAACAGTTTATAACTTTTTGAATTCTTTATTACTGTTATACATAATCAGTTTTAAGGGATTCCTTTTTGAGCACTGTTACTAATTAAATCTTTTTATTCTTTCTCCATGAAAAATATACTTTTCACTTGCTTACTATTATCCGTTGCTCTCTTGCTTTCCTGTGGTGGGGATGACTCTGAGCCTGCAATCATTGCCTCGTTTAGCTTATCTGAAAGTGAGGGGGAAGAAAATGTTAGTGTGGTTACAGCACAAATTAATTTATCTGCATCTTCCGCATCTAATCTTGAGTTATTATACGAATTAAATGGGTCTGCAACCCTTAATGGAGATTACACCATCTCTTCTAGCTCACCTCTCATCATACCAGCAGGGTCTACAAGTGCAGCTATTGAACTGGAGATCATTAATGATGATGTCATTGAATCTGTTGCCATTCAGAATGGCGAATTGATTGAGGCACCCAGAAAGAATATTATCATCACACTATCACCAGGCAATGGAAATGTTTCCGTAGACAATAAAGCTAACACGTTCACCTATTCCATTATTGATGATGATGGAATCCCTGAAACAGGAATGAAGTGTGATCTATTCTGGAGTGTTCAAGGAACCAACAACTCCGATCGAGTCAACCTCGACATTTTCCCGGTATATGATGTAGTTATTGAAGGAGGTGTCGTAACCGATTTAGTCCCTTACGAAACACAGGATGGGTTCAATGTCTCTGGTTTCGAATCCTTTATCATTGAAGAAGACGCACCAGACTCAGATTATTACATTATTATTCAATACACCGAAGGAACTGGTGATGCGGACTGGAAGTTCTTTAGTTATCTCACAGAAACAATCACATTCGGAGAAGATACTTTTCTGGAAGCTGACCAAGATTTTGTCCTGATCCTCGGACCTATCGCAACCAAAACAGGAGAAAGTTTTGCGCGGATATTAAATCGCAAGTCGCAGATATCTTTTCAAAAGGTCAGGGTTGAAAAGGGTCTTTTGAACTAGCCCTTACTTGAAAGCCTGCATACCAGTAATTTCTGCACCAAGTATTAATAAGTGGATATCATGAGTTCCTTCGTAGGTTACCACTGACTCCAAATTCATCATATGGCGCATCATTGGGTATTCTCCAGTTATTCCCATTCCACCATGGATTTGACGTGCCTCCCTGGCAAGATTGAGTGCAACTTCCACGCTATTTCTTTTGGCCATTGAAATTTGGGCTGTTGTTGCATTACCTTCATCCATCATCTTTCCGAGTTTCCAGTTAAGAAGTTGACTTTTGGTTATTTCGGTTAACATTTCTGCTAACTTTTTTTGCACTAGTTGAAACCCACCAATAGGCTTCCCAAACTGCTCTCGTTCCAAGGAATATCTTCTTGCGGAATCATAACAATCCATTGCAGCTCCTAGTGCTCCCCATGCAATTCCATATCGTGCTTTATCCAAGCAACCTAATGGTGCACCCAGTCCGCTTTTATTTGGTAGAAGGTTTTCTTTGGGCACCTTTACATCACTAAAAACCAGCTCACCAGTCGCAGATGCACGTAGTGACCATTTGCCATGTGTTTCAGGAGTTGTAAAACCCTCCATACCTCGCTCCACAATTAGTCCATGAATTCTGCCTTCTTCATTTTTCGCCCAAACCAC
Source organism: uncultured Roseivirgaceae bacterium (assembly GCA_964459925.1). Taxonomy (GTDB): domain Bacteria; phylum Bacteroidota; class Bacteroidia; order Cytophagales; family Cyclobacteriaceae; genus Ekhidna. The sequence goes on along the minus strand of CAYWOQ010000045.1, from coordinate 12,221 downwards.
AGCAATGTCAGCTTTGGGTGAATTAGATATCCACATTTTTGCTCCATTAAGCAAATAGTAATCACCCATATCTTTAAAGTTCGTTTCCATTCCACCCGGATTGGAACCATGATTAGGCTCAGTAAGTCCAAAACAACCAAGCATTTCACCGGAAGCGAGCTTCGGGAGGTATTTCTTTTTTTGTTCCTCAGAACCATATGCATGGATCGGATACATTACCAACGAACCTTGAACGGAAGCCGTTGACCTCATACCGGAATCACCTCTCTCGATTTCCTGCATGATAAGTCCGTAGGAGATATAATCTAATCCTCCACCTCCATATTCTTCTGGAACGGTCGGTCCAAACGCACCTACTTCACCAAATTTTTTGACAATTTCATATGGAAAATGATTTTTTTCTGCCCATCCTTCAATAAAAGGAGTAATCTCTCTTTTGACAAACTCTCTGACGGAAGACCGAATAAGTTTATGCTCTTCGGTAAGTAGCTCATCAATCGCATAAAAATCAGGTGACTCAAATTCATCCACAAAATTGCGCTTCTCCATACTCATAGGTACGATTTTAGGGTTGTTGTTAAAGATTTGGTGCAAATTTACAACGTTATAAGTTCAAGGAATGAAGGAAAAAGAAATAGATCCAAGCGTATTAAAACAACTTAAGAAGTTGGAAGAAAAATACGAATCAATGGGGCAAGATTTATCTAGCTACCTTGACGGATTGCTTTATTCTGACTATCTCACTTATTGGGATTACATCAAGCTTGATACTCTATTAAGTCTACAAAGTCCAAGAACTGATTTTCCGGATGAAAAGATATTCATCTTATATCATCAAGTAACAGAGCTCTATTTCCGAATGATGTTAAATGAAATGGAACAAGCTATTTTCACTGATACTCCTGAAGAATCTCTATTCATCAAACGACTGAAGAGAATAAATAGGTATTTTGATCATTTGATTGACTCTTTTGATGTAATGACAGATGGAATGGATCAGGATCAATTCCTTGCTTTTCGTATGGCACTATTGCCAGCAAGTGGATTCCAGTCTGGTCAATACAGAAAAATTGAAATTCTTTCTACCGACTTTATACGTCTTGTTCACGATGATCAAAGGAGCTCTTTGCAACCTGATTCCACGATTGAAGCAATGTACAATCACCTATATTGGAAATCGGGTGCTACAGAATTAGCGACTGGAAAGAAAACATTGACGCTAAGGCAATTCGAAAAGAAATACAGTAAGGAATTTATTGAGTTGGGTACCAAAGTGAAAGACCTAAACTTTCTCCAACAATACTTAAAAAACTTTGATGGTAATGAGGAGGTAATAAAGGAACTAAAGAAGTTTGATTTAAAAGCCAATGTTGACTGGCCACTTCAACACCTAAAGTCAGCTACCCGGTATCTTCAAAGGGATCCTAACGTGATTAAAGCCTCGGGAGGTACCAATTGGCAAAAATATTTGCCACCAAGAAGTCAGCGAATCATTTTTTATCCTGAATTATGGACACCTCAAGAACTGGATCAGTGGGGCACTAAATTTAAGACGACACTTGAAGGTTACCATGATTAGATTAATTGGTAACATAGTACTTTGTCTACTACCTATTCTCTCCATAAGTCAGGTGAATCAACAAAAAAAGTTTTTTGACGGAGACAGTACTAAGGTCAAAGAAATTTATTATTATTCTCTTGAAGACTCAGTATTAGAAGGTTCATACGAAGCATTTTACATCAATGGCTCTCTACAGACATTTGGGTGGTATCAGAATAACCTACCTGATAGCACCTGGAAATATTATTATGAAAACGGGAGGCCAAAAGCTACAGGTTCATATAGAAAGGGTGCACCTAGTGGAAAATGGAAATACTATTATGAGAATGGAAACATAAAATCTGCCGGAATCCTCAATGGACCTGAAAAGGATGGATACTGGACGTTTTATTACGAAAATGGTGGTGAAAAAAGTAATGGAACCTACTTCAGTGACCAAAAGAGTGGCATATGGAATTATTTCTATGAAGATGGATCGTTAAAAGCCCAGGCATATATGCAAAATGGAAGAGGTAAATACACCGAATTTTATCCGTCTGGTAAACGCAGAATGGAAGGTTTTAATGAAAATGATAAGAGCGAGGGAGAATGGATTTACTACTATGAAACTGGAGAAGTAGAAGCTACTGGTTCTTTTGAAAATGGATTAAAGACAGGCACGTGGACCTATTATCACAAAAATGGTGTGGTTGCAGCAGAAGGACAGTATCAAAAGGGATCACGAATTGGTAACTGGATTTATTATCATACCAATGGAAATGTGAGCCAGGAAGGAAAAGTAACAAATGATCAAAAAGATGGATATTGGAAGCTTTTCTACCCCAGTGGAGATTTACTTGGTGAGGCTGAACTTGACAATGGATCAGGTGATTACAATGAATATTATCCAAGTGGAAGCAGAAAATCTCAAGGTCGACTGGAAAATGGAGAAAAAACAGGAAAATGGTTTTATTACAATGAAAACGGTAGTCTTGAAGGAGAAGCTGAATTTGAAAATAACGAAGGAAATTATAAAGGATACTATCCCAATGGCACCCTAAAGATGACCGGAAAACTGAAAGATGACAAAAGGATCGGTGAATGGACACTTTATAACGATGATGGCACGAAGGCTGGCTCCTATTATCCAATTTATGAAGATGAAAAGCCAATTTTTAAATCAAGAATTTCAGCAGACGAAACTCAAAAAGGGCAATACAATAAACCTGAATATAGATTCAAAAGAAGAGGCTTCAAGTATTTCGAACCTACAATTAATGAATACAGAGGTGTTATTTTCGCCACCAATCCCGCCTGGCTGTTTATCGATCAGATTCCTTTATCTGTAGAATATTATATTCAAGAGAGGTTAGGGTATGAATTACAGTTCGATATCTTACGCGATCCATTCTTCACTTCGAACGATAATATTGATACTTATCAAATTTTTACAAGAGGTTCAAGATTACATTTCAAACAAAAATTCTACAGTCCCGATAGACCAAATGGGATGTTTTATTTTGGCCATGAATTATCATTTAAGTATCTAAATCATAAAGTGAATCATCTAGACACAGCCGTGACCAACGCAGTGGTATCACGATTTGGGAACATGGTAGAAACGGGATATGGATATGGAATTTTTGTTGGAAACAGATGGATGAAAGATGCGGGTAATTCAGGTTTCACAATAGATATTTTTGTCGGGGTGAGTGTAGTAGGCAGGTCATATGCAAAACAATATTTAAACCAACCAGAGAGAGTTACCGAAATACTAAATAATTACTTTGATGATGAAATCGAATCATCTGTTCACTTCCCTTTTCAAATTGGTTTGAATATAGGGTTTGTAGGACCAAAAAGTAAGAGTAAAACACAATGAACAAAAAAACTGCAATCCTTGGCGCCACACCAAACCCAAATAGGTATGCCTATTTAGCGGCACATAAGCTTAAGTCTTATCATCACGACATTGTTCTGATAGGTATTAAAAAAGGAGAAGTGGCCGGGTCCAAGATCCTGGATTTAAGATTGAAACCAGATTTACGCGATATTCATACAGTAACAATGTATATCGGGCCACAAAATCAAATGGAATGGGAAGATTATATACTATCACTAAACCCTAAGCGAATCATCTTTAATCCTGGATCTGAAAATTACTCTCTAAGTCAAAAAGCGATGAAAGCAGGAATCGAATCACTGCAAGCATGCACCTTAGTGATGCTCAGCGCCAATCAGTACTAATCACCTTCACCTTGAAATTCTTTCATGTTTATCTTTGGACTAACGATAACCCCATTTTCATCTAGTCTTTGAATCAACTCTCCCAAAGGGTAATTATCAGGATCATTAAAATTTATTTCGAGACCTCTCCAGTAAAAACTCTTCAAATCCAACGTCTCGATTTCAAGTGGTATTTCTTTGATATCGTTAAATGAAATATCTAAATCCTTAATTTGCTTCATGTTTAAAATAAAGTGGGGAAATTCATTGATATAGTTTTCCTGAAAATGAAAGGTGCTTAAACTATCTAACCTTTCAATCGATACAGGCATTTCACTCAACCTATTATGATGAATATAAAGTTGAGATAGCTTTTCCAGATTCCCGACAGCACTTGATAAATCATAGATTCTGTTAAAAGATAAATAGAGAATTCTAAGATTTTGAAGCCTTGCAATATCATCTGGGATGATAGTTAGTTCATTATAATACAGATCTAACACTCTAAGCTGCTTCAAATCATAGAAATCATTTGGTAATGATTTCAATCGATTTTTATAGAAGGAGACTTTTGTCAAGTGGGTTAGACCGGATATACCCTCCGGTATATTCTCTATTTCATTAACCTGAACCTGCAGTTCTTTAAGCCCACTAATTTTGAATAATGAAGGGTCCAAAGTTTGTAATCTGCATTTATTGAGCTTTAATACTTCCAAATGGCTGATAAGTCCATACCAACGTTTTTTCATTTCGACTGGATTCTGACTCAACTCCAATTCCTTCAAACCCTTAATCTTTCTTAGTCTCCAGAGTGAGATAGTACTGAAATTATTTTTTTCGAGTATTAATTCATTTATCGAGTTGATGCGGTGGACTTTAGGTAATTTTCTCAATGCATTACCCGATAGATCTAACTTCTCAAGGCGGCCTATTTTATTGATTTTTATCCTTTTCTCCTGATCCAGTTGGTTATTTCTCCAATAGACTCTTTTGAGCTTTTCAAACTGGCCTAATTCTTTGGGAAGTTCACTGATAGAATTGTTATCCAAAACCAACACTTCCAATGAATCAACCTTGTAAACAAATGAAGGAATAGAGGTTATCCTGGCATTGGATAAATCAATCTCCTTAAGTAATGAAAGATCCGGGTTGTTTTTATAAAACTCAATTCTTTCAATGGCCTCCCCGTAAAGTCTTTCATCTTTTATTCTATTGATTGAGTCCATGAAGCGTTTAGGATCTTTTTCTCTCAATCGATTAACCTTTTCAAAGCGTTTTAGCCTCTCTTCATAATTTGACTTGCCTTCTACCGGAAATTTTTTATTAATTGAACCGTCATTCACTTTATTCTCTTGGGCATATAGAGAACTAAACCAAAAAAGCAAAAGGGATAAAATAACTAATCTGTTTCTGAGCATTTCACTTAAAATAATGGGTTAATCTAAAGGTTTTTTTGGATATCAAAAGTCACCTCAAATAGCTAGATTTTATGTATCTTTGAGGGTTAATTATAGACTGCAATTCTTACGAGTGAGAGCATTAGTATACGATTTAAAAAACTTCATTATCGTCTCTCGTTATCGTAATTAATCTTATCAAATGGAAGAAAAGAAACAAAGCAAAAAAGGGGAATATTCTGCGAGTAATATACAGGTACTAGAAGGCTTAGAAGCAGTAAGAAAACGTCCCGCAATGTATATCGGTGACATTAGTGTAAAAGGCCTTCATCACATGGTCTGGGAAGTCGTTGATAACTCTATTGATGAAGCACTTGCAGGTCATTGCGATACCATAAAAGTTGAAATTAACAAAGATGATTCGATAACCGTAACAGATAACGGAAGGGGAATTCCGACAGATATTCACGAAAAAGAAGGAAGAAGTGCACTTGAAGTAGTTATGACTGTCCTTCATGCCGGAGGTAAATTCGATAAGGATACTTATAAAGTATCTGGGGGGTTGCATGGCGTTGGGGTCTCCTGTGTAAATGCGCTATCCTCTAAACTAGTAGCGACCGTCCATCGTAATGGCACCATTTTTCAGCAGGAATATAGCAGGGGAATCCCTCAGGCTCCGGTAAAAGAAACCGGTAAAACAGATTTAACGGGTACGATTATCCATTTCCAGCCAGATACTGATATTTTCAGTGTATCAAAATACAATTCAGAAACCATTGCTTCTCGTCTAAGGGAGCTATCATATTTAAATGCAGGTATTCGTATTGAACTGATTGACCACAGAGAGACTGAAGAAGATGATAATTATCGTCAAGAATTTTTCTCCGAAGGTGGCCTCACAGAATTTGTTGAGTATTTGGACGATACCCGTGAAAACTTGATACCGACTCCCATATTTATGGAAGGTGAAAAAGGCGGCGTCCCGGTTCAGGTTGGACTTAGTTACAATACATCATATACAGAGAATGTCGTTTCTTATGTAAATAACATCAATACAATTGAAGGTGGTACGCATGTATCTGGTTTCAGAAGAGCACTGACTAGAACACTTAAGGGGTATGCAGATAAATCCGGTTTATTAGATAAGGTTAAAGTTGATATTAGTGGAGATGACTTTAGAGAAGGTTTGACAGCAGTCATTTCAGTTAAAGTTGCAGAACCACAATTTGAAGGTCAGACCAAAACTAAATTGGGCAACTCAGACGCCATGGGAGCGGTAGAAACATGTGTAAGTGAAATACTACTCGAGTATCTTGAAGAACACCCAAAAGAAGCTAAACAAATTGTTCAGAAAGTTATCCTTGCTGCACAGGCACGTCATGCAGCACGTAAAGCACGAGAAATGGTACAAAGAAAAAATGTACTTTCTGGCACTGGTCTTCCCGGAAAACTAGCTGACTGTTCCGAAAAAGATCCTGCAATGTGTGAATTGTATTTGGTGGAAGGCGACTCTGCAGGTGGCTCTGCTAAGCAAGGGAGAGATAGGAAATTTCAAGCAATCCTGCCCTTAAGAGGTAAAATATTAAACGTAGAAAAAGCTCAGGAACACAAAATCTATGATAATGATGAGATAAAAAATATGATAACTGCGCTTGGAGTATCTTTTGGTACTGAGGAAGATGAAAAGGAACTAAACCTAACGAAATTAAGGTATCACAAAATCATCATTATGACGGATGCTGATATTGATGGGTCGCATATACGAACACTGATCCTTACCTTCTTTTTTAGATATATGAGAAGCCTCATCGAGCAAGGATACTTATACATAGCGCTTCCTCCACTTTACCTCATTAAAAAAGGAAAAGCTGAGAAATATGCTTGGTCAGAAGAAGATAGGGTCAGAGTAATCAAGGAGATTGCACCCGAGGGAAAAGAAGACTCAGTTAACGTTCAAAGATATAAAGGGTTGGGAGAAATGAATCCAGACCAACTTTGGACAACAACTATGGACCCTGGCCATCGAAGTTTAAAACGTGTTACCATAGAATCCGCTGCTGAGGCCGATCACTTATTTTCAATGCTAATGGGAGATGAGGTGGCCCCCAGAAGAGAGTTTATTGAAAAGAATGCGAAATACGCTAACGTAGACGTTTAATGAACAGATGAGACAAATCGACTATACAGGATCTCAAACATTGCCTGTAAAAACTTCCATATAATTGCCAAGGTAAAGACTACCGCGGATCCAAAAGCGAAAATTATAAGTAGTATGAAATCTAAAATTTTATCCATTTCTTTAGGTGGTTAATTTCACTATTAAATTAAACTAAATTTTTAAAATTGGTTTCTACATTTTAAATAAAATTTTTTATATGAAATATAATTTTATCAAGAAGCTGTCTTGTGGAATATTATTTTTCTTTTCACTATCAACTTCAATGGCTCAAAATTACTGGCAACAAAGAGTTGCATATAAAATGGACATTTATTTTGACGTAGAAACCAATCAGTTTAGTGGTTCACAAGAATTGAACTATTTCAATAATAGTCCTGACACCTTAAAAAAGGTTTTTTTTCACCTTTATTTTAACGCTTTTCAACCAAATAGCATGATGGACGTCAGAAGTAGGACGATACAAGACCCGGATTGGAGAGTTCAGGACAGGATCTCCAAATTAGATAATTCCGAGATTGGCTTCCATGAAATAAAAACACTCAAGCAAAATGGAAAGGATTTAGCATTTGAAGTTGAGGGCACAGTTTTAGAAGTAATTCTTGATGAACCCATTCTTCCTGGTTCAAATACAATGTTTAATATGACTTTTCAAAGTCAAGTTCCTGTTCAAATTAGACGAAGTGGTAGAGATAACAGGGAAGGAATTGAATACAGCATGGCTCAATGGTATCCTAAAATGGCCGAATATGACTATAGGGGTTGGCACGCACATCCTTATGTAGGACGAGAGTTCTATTCACCATATGGCACCTTTGATGTAAACATTACCATTGATAAAAACTACATAATTGCGGCAACTGGAGAATTACAAAATGCTCATGAAATAGGTCATGGATATGCTAATGTACCCACCTCGAGCAAAAAAGGTGTTCAGAAATTAACCTGGAATTTTAAAGCCGAGAATGTTCATGATTTTGTATGGGCTGCTGATCCGGATTATGTTCATAAGATAGCAAAAGTTCCCAATGGACCAGATCTTCACTTTTTCTACCAAGAAGGACCTGAGACTAAGGCTTGGGATGAGCTAACCATGTTAGCTCCCAAGGCCTTCGAATACATGGAACAGACATTTGGTAAGTATCCCTACAAACATTATTCGATTATTCAGGGTGGCGATGGAGGTATGGAGTATCCAATGGCTACTCTCATTACAGGAGAGCGGGATATTAAGCGTCTTTTAAGCGTTACTGTTCATGAAGGTTTTCACTCATGGTATCAGGGTGTACTTGGGTTCAATGAAAGCTATTATGAATGGATGGACGAAGGTTTTACTTCTTACGCACAGGATCAAACATTAGCCTATATGTATGATAACTTAAGCAATGCACAAAAAGGAAACTATAGGTCTTACTATAGCCTGGTAAGTAGTGGGAAAGAAGAACCGTTAAGTACACACGCAGACCATTACACCACAAACTACGCCTACGGTCGAGCCGCCTACACGAAGGGAGCAGTTGCACTCGCACAAATGAATTATCTGGTTGGCACGGAAACTACTGTTAAGGCCCAAAAGAAATTTTATAACCAATGGAGGTTTAAACACCCAACTCCCAACGATTGGATTAGAGTCTTTGAAAAAGAATCTGGATTGGAATTGGATTGGTATCTCGATTACTGGATGAACACAACACATACGATTGATTATGGAATCGATACAGTATTCGCAAAAGGAACGGATAAAACCATTGTCCAAATGAAAAAAGAAGGGAAAATGCCTATGCCTATGGATATTTATGTAACCTTCACAGATGAAAGTAAAAGTATTTATCACACTCCTCTTTCTATAATGAGGGGTGTAAAAGAAATAGCAGATGAATGGGTTGTGCTACCAGATTGGCCATGGACACACCCTACTTATGAGTTCATTATTGATAAATCAATGGATGAAATTCAATCAATACAAATTGATGAGTCTGGTTATTTAGCAGATATTAACGCAGAAAATAATACGTGGGAGAAGGAATGACCTTTTCTCATTTTTCAACTTTTCCTTTGATGGTAATTTGCTGTGTTGGGTTTACCGGATCGTTGGTATAGATGGTTATTGATTTGTATTGATTGCCACGCATTTCGGAGGTATCAAAAAGCACTTTCAATGTTTGACTCTTGCCTTTTTTAATTCCTTTACTTTTCATTTCATAAGTAACACACTCACAGTTAGTTTTTATCGTGCGAAACAGAAGTTTTTCTTTTCCTTCATTTACTAATTCGAAAGATGTTTCTATGATCGTTCCAGCCTTTACGTTTCCAAAATCAAATGATCTTTCAGGAATTGCAAGTTTGGGTGATTGATCCATCTCCTCGGCGGTCATTTCAGGAAAATATTCTTCAATGACCGCTATCACAGATATTGATTTATCTGAATCTGATACCAACTGCACGTTATCACTAACAAAACCATAGTCGTTTTTCATTTTAGGATCATAAGTTAAAACAAGGCTGCCTAGCTCTCGGGGTTTAAGTGATGGTGGAGATAATTCAAACTTGATATGTTTTGGTAGATTCGAACCTATGGTATTTGATGATATTAATGAATCCGAATAGTTGTAAACATCAAAGGATTTTGAAACGGGTTTCTCCGTATTGATCTTTCCCATATTCAAGGTCTTATATTTTAATCTAAAATCCCCTATTTCGATTGGAAACTCCTGCTCAGGGGTTTTCGGTTTTGGTTTAACAAATCCCATGATATAAAGTGTTTGATCTGACGCTTTATCAGATGTTGTCAATCTCAAGGATTTTCTAAAGCGACCTGGTCTATTCCTTGGATTATATCTAGCTTTCACAAACCCTGAGTCACCAGGCATGACTTCCTCCTTGGTCCAACCTGGAGTAGTACAGCCACATGAAGCTTTTACATTTGATATTTTTATAGGTTCATTTCCCTTATTTACAAAATGGAAGGTATGCTCTGCATATCCGTTTTCTTCTTTAATCTCACCAAAATCATGATCAGTATTCTCAAATTTAAGTGCTGGTTGAGCATTTGAAATAAACAGGACTAAAGCGCAAAGAATACTAAATATGAATCTCATTTCTATTGGTTATTAGTTCTATACATTGGACGAATTACAAAGATTCAAATTATATAGGTTTGCACAAATTTTTTATCGAATGGCGAGAATATTAACTGGAATTCAAAGTTCAGGGAAACCACATCTTGGTAATCTTTTAGGGGCAATAAAACCAGCCATAGAATTATCCAGAAAACCAGAAAACGAATCCTATTTTTTTATTGCTGATTTACATTCTTTAACCACAATAAAGGATGCCAAAATACGACAAGAAAATACCCATGCAGTTGCTGCTGCATGGCTTGCATGTGGGTTCGACACAACCAAAAATACTTTTTATCGTCAATCCAGAGTACCAGCATGCACGGAACTGACTTGGTACTTAAGCTGCCTTGTCCCCTATCCCATGCTAGCAAATGCCCATTCATTTAAAGACAAATCGGATCGATTAGCGGATGTTAACGCAGGCCTTTTTACCTATCCGGTATTGATGGCTTCTGATATATTGTTATATGATGCAGAGTTTGTACCGGTAGGTAAAGATCAAAAGCAACACCTGGAAATGACACGAGATATGGCGTCAACTTTCAATCATCAATTTGGGGAAACGTTTGTTTTACCAGAACCACTAATTAACGAACAGGTGATGACCATACCCGGAACTGATGGCCAAAAAATGAGTAAGAGTTATGGCAATATTATAGATGTCTTCCTTCCGGATAAAAAACTTCAAAAAAATGTAATGCAAATAGTAACGGATAGTACACCTTTAGAAGAGCCTAAAAATCCTGATACATGTAATGTGTTCGCCTTGTACAAGCTTTTAGCATCTGAAACGAGGATCGAAGAAATGCGAAAGAAATACAGAGCTGGAAATTATGGATACGGTCATGCGAAACAAGAACTATTCGAATTAATCCTTGAAGAATTCAGAGAAGAACGAGAGAAATACACCTATTTCATGGATAATATCCAAGAGTTAGAGGCGGAATTAGAGAAAGGGGAAGAAAAAGCCTCAATAATTGCAAATACTACACTAAAGAAAGTTAAATCACGTCTAGGATTTTCTTAATTTAGAATAAACACCCAAAACACTATGGAATCAAAAGAGAAAGCTACCCTTTGGTTAAACGCCAAGAACATAGATCAGACATCTAAAGATAAAATCTCGAACCTACTTGAAAACCCTGAGGAATTAGATGAAGCATTTTTGAAAGATCTGGAATTTGGAACCGGTGGACTGCGAGGAATTATGGGAATCGGTACCAACAGACTTAATAAATACACGATCGGAATGGCAACACAGGGGTTTGCAAATTATTTAAAGAAAGAAAATAGTGGTGAAATAAGTGTCGCCATTGCGCACGATAGCAGAAACAACAGTCGATTTTTTGCTGAGACCACTGCAAACGTATTTGCCGCCAATGGGATTAAAGCCTATTTATTTGAGGACTTGAGACCTACGCCTGAGCTTTCATTCGCTATAAGATATTTAGGTTGCAATGGGGGTGTGGTTCTTACAGCATCTCATAATCCGAAAGAATACAACGGATACAAAGCTTATTGGTCAGATGGAGGTCAGCTTATTTCACCGCACGATAAAAATGTGATTGATGAGGTTAACAAAATTGAAAGTATTGATGATGTACTTTTTGAAGCAGATGACTCCTTAATAGAAATCCTGGGAGAGGATACAGATAAAGCCTATCTGGAAAAAATCAAAGGACTTTCACTGTTAGACCCACAAATAATTAAACCCGGATTATTCAATAGAATAATCAAAAGGTGGGCTAGAGTTTTGGATA
>CAYWOQ010000044.1:0-30574 GCA_964459925.1 uncultured Roseivirgaceae bacterium | reverse complement strand
GTTTGAAGATTATTTCATCGTCGATTCCATGCCTTTAGAAGTGTGCCGGATCACACGTGAAAAACGGTCAAGGGTCTGTAAAGAATCTTTTGATACAGCTCCTGCCAAAGGGTTCTGTGCCTCGCAAAACTTACACTTCTTTGGATATAAGCTTCAAGGAGTTTGTTCTGCTAACGGTATCTTTCATTCCATCGAATTGACCAAGGCCAATATCCACGATACTACATTCCTGAAACAATTCAATACCCAACTATCTGATTGTGTGCTACTTGGAGATAAAGGGTATCTATCTTCCTCTCTCCAGTTAGACCTTTTTCAAACTGCTAATATCAAATTGGAAACACCTATGAGAATCAATCAAAAAGATTACAGGAAACAGGATTGGATCGTTAGAAAAACCCGTAAAAGGATCGAAACGCTTTTCTCTCAATTATGTGACCAGTTCATGATCAGAAGAAATTATGCCAAGTCCTTTGATGGATTTAGAACCAGAATACTCTCCAAAATCACTTCACTAACACTGGTGCAATTCATCAATAAATTTCACTTTCAAAGACCAATCAATAATTTGAAAGTAGCTTTGACTAATTAGCACAACGGGTTAGATTAATAATCAGCTGCTTTATAATTTCTGGCATACGTATTGTATTAAAAAAAATATGCCAACTAATAAACCTAAAATAAGTCTAAATAAGACACTACTCATACTACTGGGTATTATATTGGCATGTATTCTTACACTAAATGCAAAAACTTTTTATTCTGCAGATTCTTTGTCATTTCCTAACCAAAACCGACCTGTTCTTTTGAATAAGAATGTGAAGCTTGATCTTTTAAAAGAAACAAGCAAATCCGCACTTTCTAAGATTGGAGAAAAAGTATCATCTTTAAAGTAAAAAGAAGTTAATCATGGCTAGAAAATTATTCAGATCAGATGATCGAATGTTAGGTGGTGTCTGTGCAGGATTGGCGGATTATTTTGATTTAGATCCTACGCTCATCAGAATTGGTTATTTAGTACTGTCTGTTCTTAGTGCGGCTTTTCCAGGAATTTTGGTATACATTATTTTGTGGATATTCATTCCCCCTAGGTACTAGTCTCGGTTATAAAAATTAATCCAGCGTTCTGGAATTTCCCCTTCTGATGCCATTTTATAATCAGAGTAATTACATGCTAGCATTCTGTTTCGATTAAATATTCCAAGGTCTTTACTGTTTGGTACTTCCATCCACCATCTTTCTGAAAGTTTGCTTTTATAAAACCTAAGCGTGTCAGGTTCTCCTCCTATATGTACTTCATACATCAAATAGTCATTAGACTTGAAATTTTTATCTCCTTTTCTATGATAATAACCTTCGATAAAATACCAAATGAAGGTACTCATAACGAAAGCTGTTCTTCTATCACTTGAATCATCATCAGCTAAATAATTGTACAAACCTATTGAGCTCATCTTTTCATTTTGGCCGGCATACCAAGCTAACTGACAAGCTTCCTCGCCTGTGAGACCATAAACTTTAGAATCAAAAGCTCCCGGCGTGTAAGCTACCTGGATTGCAGACATATCGATGGCCATCATATCTGCATCCCGAACAATTGGTTCTATTTCTTTGATATTCTCTTTTATTGCCCCTAGTCTCATTGTTTCAAAAGAAAGCTTGTCAAACAAGTCCAAGTCTTTTTGGCTTGTCAAATAACTTTGATAGGCCAGGTGATAATAATTAAATAGATAGTTAGGTGTATGCTGAAGAAGCTTGGTTAGATACTTTTCCTCTTCTACTTCGCCATTCATATCAATGGTATTGTCAACATTAAGAACAGAAATAAGCTTCTCGCTATCCTCAAAAGCATAATATTGACCCAACATCAAATCATGGCTACCACCAAAAATCACAGGAATAATTTCTTTGCTTATTAAATAGGAACAAACCTCTTTTAAGCGGAGATAAGTATCCTCAAGACTTGGACCATTTCTAAAATTACCAAGGTCTATGATCCCATATTCACCAAAGCCTTTCTTGAGTTTGTAAAGCTGCTTTCTAACTTCATCTGCTGAATGAGTTTTAATTGTTTTTCTACATCCTCGATATTCGTTAAGGCCAATCAGCGCGATATCAAGACCTTCGTGATCTGGCATTTTGTGCTGATTGATGTAAACAGAAAATTGGAAGGAAGAGGATACTTTAGTTCCTTCAATATCTACTGGATCAAAAAATAGTTTTAGGTCCATTTGGCTAATATAACCAGTCATAAAATTTCAACATAAAAAAAGCCTCACAGTAATGCGAGGCTTCTCATTTCAACTTGGATAACCTTATCCTCCAAAATCATCAAACCTTATGTTTTCATCTGGAATTCCGAAATCCTCTCCCATTTTCTGAACAGCCTGATTCATCAATGGAGGACCACAGAAATACAATTCAATTTCTTCTGGTTCCTCATGCTTACTTAAGTAATGGTCAATTACGGCCTGATGGACAAACCCTGTAAAGCCATCACCTTCATCACCCATGCTTTGTTTTGGTTTCCAATTATCTTCTTCTAATGGTTCTGAGAGTACAATATGAAATTGGAAATTTGGAAATTTCTTCTCAAGATCCCAGAAATGATCAAGATAGAAAAGCTCTCTCTTAGACCTACCCCCATACCAATAACTAACTTTTCTTCCTGTTTGTAGCGTTTTAAATAAATGATAAAGATGAGATCTCATTGGAGCCATACCAGCTCCACCTCCCACATAAAGCATTTCTGCTTCAGATGGGTTAATAAAGAATTCCCCGTAAGGACCTGAAATGGTAACCTTATCTCCTTTCTTTAAATTAAAAATGTAAGAAGAAGCGATGCCAGGATTTACATCCATCCAAGCGTTCTTTGCTCGGTCCCAAGGTGGAGTAGCGATACGAACATTTAGCATGATTTCTCGACCTTCGGCAGGATATGAGGCCATCGAATATGCTCTTTCGATGGTTTCATCATTTTTCATCTTCAAATCCCACAGTCCAAACTTATCCCATTCCAATTTGAACTTGTCAGGCTCACCAGGATGTTCATCAGGATGAGCAGAAATGTCCATGTCTTTAAAATCAACTTCGCATTTAGGAACTTCAATCTGAATGTATCCACCCGCTTCATAGTCCATCTCTTCGGGTATTTCTACCACAAATTCTTTAATGAATGAAGCAACATTATAATTTCTAACAACTGTAGCTTCCCACTTCTTAATTCCAAATATCTCTTCTGGAATCTCAATCTGCATATCGTTCTTTACCTTAACCTGACATGCAAGCCTTACATTTTCTCTTTGTTCTGATCTACTTAGGTGACCAACTTCTGTAGGCAAAACATCTCCACCACCTTCAATTACTTTACACTTACACATCGCACATGTTCCACCACCACCACAAGCAGAAGGAAGGAATACGCTTTTTTGGGATAATGTTGAAAGTAGTGTCGAACCTGCGGTCGTCACCATTGGGTTGTCATTATCTCCATTTACGGTGATCTTTACGGGGCCTGACTGAACAAGTTTGGACTGGGCTCCTAATAGTACTAGGACTAGAATAAGAATTAATACGGTAAAGGCTATGATTGCAGTAACTACAATTGAAGACATTTTGTATTGTTTTTAAGTCAATTATTGAGCAAATATAAACGATATCATTTTCGATATATTCAGTAATCGTTTGTTTTATAATAATGTTTGATAGAAAAAAATATTGAACGAAAATGCTTTATTTCAACATTTTTAAAAGCTGCGTTAACCGCTGCTTAAGTTGGCGTCTATCTACTATAAAATCGAGAAAACCATGATCTAAAACAAATTCTGACCTTTGAAAACCTTTTGGTAAATCTTTCCCAATAGTTTCCCTGATTACCCTTGGACCTGCAAAACCAATCAACGCACCAGGCTCAGCAATATTGAAATCTCCAAGCATCGCAAATGAAGCAGTTACACCACCTGTAGTAGGATCAGTCAACAGGGAAATGTATGGTATTTTTGCCTCTGAAATCCTTGTTAGATGAGCTGAAATTTTAGCCAATTGCATTAGCGAAAATCCTGCCTCCATCATTCGAGCACCTCCTGATTTAGAAATCATAAGAAATGGAGTTTTATGCTCAAGAGAATAATCAATAGCTCTAGTAATTTTCTCGCCCACAACCGAGCCCATGGATCCGCCAATAAATGAAAAATCCATGCATGCGACCACAATATCAATCCCATTCATCTTTCCAAAGGCAGACCTAACAGCATCTTTTAATCCAGTCTTTTCTTGGGTTGCCTTGATTCGGTCGGTGTATTTTTTTGTATCAGTAAACTTTAATGGATCTGCAGAAGAAAGATCTGCATCCAGTTCATTAAAGCCATTATTATCAAAAATAATTTCGAAATATTCCTTAGAACCGATCCTTACATGGTGATCATCATCGGGACATACATAGGAGTTATTTCTTAGCTCTCTCATATGTATGATGTTCCCCTTTGGAGTCTTATACCAGAGTCCGTCAGGGACTTCTTTTTTGTCTTCGGTCTTGGTTAGTATCCCTTTGTCTTGTCGCTTAAACCACGCCATTCAAATAGTTGCTCTGTTGAATACTCAAAACTAAGTGATAATTGCTAAAACGATAAAGATGATTTAACAAGCTACTTAACCTCTTCATAATCTACATAATCTCCCCCATCGAAGTTTTGATTATGTTTCTCCGAATTGTTTGGCACTTTATCGATATTGAGATTACTATTGGGTGCCTTCTTTGAGTATCGTCGCTGTTGGTTCTGAAATTGTCCCGGATCACTCTTTAACCCTCCAAAAACCATTCTAAATAGAAAACCAGCCGTCTTGTAAAAAACATAGATTATCAGAACCAGTATAAGAAGAAACTTAAGCATACCTTTTATAACTTATCTACTTAAATATAGGTTTCGTTCCGAATATATTTCCATGAAATAATCATCCATCAAATCATCGATAAAGTAAATAGCTTCGCCTGTCGATTTCATCTCTGGCCCTAGCTCTTTGTTTACCTTAGGAAATTTATGAAAAGAAAAAACGGGTTCCTTTATTGCATAACCTTTCTTCACTGGTTTGAAATCAAAATCCTTTACCTTCTTTTCACCTAACATGACTTTAGTGGCGTAATTCACATAAGGTTCTTGATAAGCCTTACAAATAAACGGAACAGTCCTGGACGCTCTAGGATTTGCTTCAATGATATATACCTTATCATCTTTAATAGCAAATTGAATATTTATTAGCCCAACAGTTTTTAGTGCTAAAGCGATCTTTTTGGTGTAATCCTCAATTTGGCGAATGACAAAATCACCAAGATTAAATGGAGGAAGTACAGCATATGAATCTCCAGAATGAATTCCAGCAGGCTCTATATGCTGCATGATACCAATAATGTAGACCTCCTCCCCATCACAAATAGCATCCGCCTCGGCCTCAATAGCACCCTCCAAAAAGTGATCCAACAATATTTCACCATCCGGTTTATCCTTTAAGATATTCACCACATGCTGCTCCAACTCGGTTTCATTAATAACGATTTTCATGCTCTGCCCACCGAGCACATAACTAGGTCTCACTAACAGTGGAAATCCGAGCCTCTTGGATAAATCTACTGCCTCCTCAGCATTCTCAATGGTGCCATAGAGTGGGTAAGGAATCTGGTTTTCCTTTAGCAAATCTGAAAATCTTCCACGGGCTTCCGCTAGATCTAATGCCTCAAAGCTTGTCCCAATGATTTTAATATCATAACGATCTAACTTCTCAGCAAGCTTTAATGCCGTCTGTCCACCTAATTGAACTATTACTCCTTCTGGTTTTTCATGAAGGATAATGTCATAAATATGCTCCCAGAAGACCGGTTCAAAATACAGTTTGTCCGCAACATCAAAATCAGTCGAGACTGTTTCCGGGTTACAATTGATCATGATCGTCTCATAGCCACATTCCTTAGCTGCTAATACGCCATGTACACATGAATAATCAAACTCAATACCCTGGCCTATTCTGTTTGGTCCAGATCCTAGTACGACAATCTTCTTTTTATCCGTTACTGTGGACTCATTCTCATCTTCAAATGTTGAATAGTAATAGGGTGTATGTGCTTCAAACTCAGCTGCGCAAGTATCTACTAACTTGTAAACTCTCTTTATACCAAGATCATTTCGTTTTTTATAAACTTCGCTCTCCAGGCATCTTAAAAGATGTGCAACTTGCCGATCAGCATAACCCTTCTTTTTCGCTTCTCTAAGAAGTTCTTTTGGAATGGAATCAATCGTATATTTTTCCACTTCCTTCTCCAGCATGATCAACTCTTCTATCTGATTTAAAAACCAAGGATCGATTTTGGAGAGTTTGTGAATGGTTTTAAAAGGAATGCCCAATTTAAACGCATCATAAATATGGAACAATCTATTCCAACTTGGATGCTCTAAGCTGTCAAGAATAGTGTCTTGATCTGTAACCTCACGACCATCCGCACCAAGTCCATTTCTCTTGATTTCAAGCGACTGACATGCCTTTTGCAAAGCTTCCTGGAAATTTCTACCGATTCCCATCGCTTCTCCTACAGATTTCATTTGTAAACCTAACTTTCTATCTGATCCCTTGAACTTATCGAAGTTCCATCTTGGAACTTTTACGATCACATAGTCAATGGCAGGTTCAAAAAGAGCAGAAGTAGTTTTAGTAATCTGATTCTTTAATTCATCAAGATTGTAACCTATTGCGAGCTTTGCGGCAATCTTGGCTATCGGATATCCAGTGGCTTTTGACGCAAGAGCAGATGACCTGGAAACCCTTGGATTGATCTCGATACCAATAATATCTTCTGTATCAGGGTTTACTGAGAACTGAACATTACATCCTCCGGCAAAATGCCCAATACCATTCATCATTTTCTTCGCCATGTCACGCATACGCTGATAAACAGTATCAGAAAGTGTCATTGCAGGAGCTACTGTAATGGAGTCTCCAGTATGAACCCCCATGGGGTCAAAATTTTCAATCGAACAAATAATGATAATGTTACCTGCATTATCGCGAAGTAGTTCTAACTCATACTCCTTCCATCCTAAAATACTCTGCTCAACCAAAACTTCATGAATAGGTGATGCTTGCATTCCTGCATTTAAAGCGTTATCGAATTCCTCAGGTGTATTTACAAAACCTCCGCCGTATCCTCCTAAAGTGTAAGAAGGACGTATAACCAATGGAAACCCAATTTCCTGTGCTATTTCCTTCCCTTTCAAAAAAGATGTAGCCGTTTCTCCTTTACACACACCAATTCCAAGCTCAATCATTTTATGCCTGAATTTCTCGCGATCCTCTGTTGTCTCAATTGCATCGGTGTTTACACCAATCATGTTCACCTTATACTTCTCCCAAATCCCGGCCTTCTCACAATCAATAGCAAGGTTCAATGCTGTTTGCCCTCCCATTGTGGGGAGCACCGTGTCTATTTCAGGGTGTTTTTCAAGGATTTCTCGTATCGACTTTTTGGTAAGCGGCTTTAGGTAAATATTATCTGCTGTTACCGGATCCGTCATAATGGTCGCCGGATTTGAATTTATCAATGTAACTTCAATCCCTTCCTCCCTTAGCGATCTTGAAGCTTGTGAACCAGAATAGTCAAATTCACAAGCTTGACCGATTATAATTGGACCACTACCGATGATAAGAACGGATTTGATGTTAGGATTTTTAGGCATTCGAAAGGAGTTAAAATATTTTGTTGAGGTTAAAACAAATTCTGACAAATTTAAATCATGATAGATCGGCCACAAAAGGAATTAGTTATTTAGTCTGCGGGTTAATTGGAATGAAGAGTAGTAAACCAAATATTTGTAGCAAAACAACAATTCATGAAGGAAGCATACATCATTGACGGTATTCGGACACCGATTGGCAATTTCGGAGGCACACTTTCTCAAGTCAGAACAGACGATCTAGCAGCATTAGTACTAAAAGAATTAATCCACCGAAATGATTTTATTGATCCAAATCAAATTGATGAAGTGATCATGGGGTGTGCTAATCAAGCCGGAGAGGATAACCGAAATGTTGCAAGAATGGCTCTTCTTTTATCTGGCATTCCTTTTTCTGTTCCCGGAGAAACGATCAACCGATTGTGCGCCTCAGGCATGTCAGCAATCATCCATGCCAATAGAGCTATTAAAACTGGAGATGGTGATTTATTTATTTCTAGTGGTGTAGAAAATATGACCAGGGGTCCTTGGGTTATTTCAAAATCTACGAAGGCTTTTGGGACCGATTCTAAAATGTATGACTCTAGTTTTGGCTGGAGGTTTATTAATCCTAAAATGGAAGAATTATATGGTACAGATGGAATGGGTCAAACGGCCGAAAACCTTGTTGAAATTCATAACATTACCAGAGAGGATCAGGATGCTTTCGCTTACAACTCACAAATGAAGGCAACTGCTGCTCAGCAAAATGGTAGACTTTCTGAAGAGATAATCGCTGTATCCATACCGCAACGAAAAGCTGATCCAATTATCTTCCATCAGGATGAATTCATAAAACCAACAACATCAATGGAAATCCTAGGAAAGTTAAGGCCTGCTTTCAAAAAAGACGGATCAGTCACAGCAGGCAATTCTTCAGGACTGAATGATGGTGCTGCTGCTACAATGATAGCTTCAGACGATGCAATTAAGAAATTTGGCTTGAAACCAAAAGCTAGGATTGTTTCATCTGCAGTGGTAGGTGTGGAGCCTAGAATCATGGGTATTGGACCTGTTGAAGCTAGTCAAAAAGCGCTAAAAAAGGCTGGACTTACACTTGATCAAATGGATATCATCGAGATAAATGAAGCATTTGCAGCCCAATCACTTGCTTGTACGAGAACACTCGGTCTAGATGATAATGACGAACGTATAAACCCTAATGGAGGTGCCATTGCGATTGGTCATCCACTAGGAATGACAGGAACCAGAATTACTTATTCTGCTGCCCTTGAGCTTCAAAAGATAAATAAAAAATACGCTTTAGTGACCATGTGCATAGGCGTTGGTCAAGGATATGCGGTCATTTTAGAAAAGACTTAGCATGATCTACTCCTTTAAAAACCATATTCCAGTTGTTCATCCCTCGTCTTATGTTCATCCACAAGCGGTGATAACCGGAGATGTAATAATCGGGAAAGATGTTTATGTTGGTCCCGGTGCAGCTATCCGTGGAGACTGGGGTCGAATCATTATCGAAGATGGATGTAATGTTCAGGAAAATTGCACCATTCATATGTTTCCAGGCATTACCATCACGCTAAAGGAAAATGCCCATATTGGACATGGAGCAATTATACACGGTGCACAAATCGGCAGAAATGTGTTGGTTGGGATGAACGCTGTGATTATGGACAATGCAGAGATTGGTGATGAGTGTATTATTGGTGCATTGAGTTTTATAAAAGCCGATTCCGTTTTCGAAAAAAGAGGCCTTATTGTTGGGAATCCTGCAAAAAAAATCAAGGAGGTAAGCGATGAAATGATCGCCTGGAAAACCGAAGGAACAGCACTTTATCAACAGTTACCGAAAGAACTTCATGAATCTTTACTTGAGTGCAACCCACTAACAGAAATAGAATCCAACCGTCCTGTTGCTTCGGCAGTTTATCAAACCTGGAATGAGTCTAAGAAATAGGTAATGGCCAAGAAAAATATGCATATAGCAGTTTCAGGAAACATTGGAGCTGGAAAAACTACACTTACTGAGATGCTTGCCAAGCACTATCAATGGCAAGCTGAATTTGAATCGGTAGATAAAAATCCTTACCTAGAAGATTTCTATTCAGACATGGGCAAGTGGGCATTTCACCTTCAAATTCATTTTTTGAATAGTCGTTTTGATCAAATCAACCTTCTGAGGGAAAGAAGTAAAACGATTATCCAGGATCGGACGATTTATGAGGATGCTTACATTTTCGCAAAGAGTCTTTATAAACAGGGCTATTTTAGAGAACGTGACTATCAGAATTACCTCACGCTTTTTGAATCAATGGTCAAGTTTGTTCAGCCACCGGATTTGCTCATATACCTGAAATCAGATATTGGTAAACTTGTCCGAAATATCGAGAGAAGAGGTAGGGAATACGAAACCAAAATCAGGATCGATTACTTAAAGGAACTTAATCAACATTATGAAGAATGGATTGCTGAATATGATCAAGGCAAATTATTAACTATAGATGTTACCGACATTGATTTTGTTAACCGTGCTGAAGACTTCTCACTCATTATTTTCAAAATAGATACTGAACTGCACGGACTCTTTAGCTAATCTCTTTTAATAAATTTGTCAAGACAACAACTAACCAATATGTCAATACCCAAAATACAACATTACATCGCCGGCCAATGGATAGAGGGAGGTGGAGATGGCGAAGTGCTTCATCATGCCATCACTGGTGCACCATATGCTACCCATACCATTCAAGGAATAGATTTTAAGGATGCATATAACCATGCCAGAAAGGTTGGAAATACCTCCCTTAGAAAAATGACTTTTCAGCAAAGGGGACTTATGCTTAAGGCACTAGCATTACATTTATTGGAAAGAAAAGAAAAATTTTATGAAGTCAGCAAAGCAACCGGTGCTACTCGTCTGGATAGCTGGATAGATATTGAGGGTGGTATTAGTAATATCTTTTCCAATGCTTCACTCAGAAGACAATTTCCAGACCTTCCTTATCATGTAGATGGTGAAACTGTTGGGCTCTCCAAAGGTGGTTCGTTCGTTGGACACCACATCATGGTGCCAAAAGAAGGGGTAGCAGTACACATAAATGCATTCAACTTTCCTATTTGGGGAATGCTGGAAAAAGCCGCTGTCAATTGGCTTGCTGGTATGCCTTGCATCATTAAACCTGCTGAGCAAACTTGCTACTTGACTGAAGCAATGGTCAAAGAGATTATCGATTCAAAAATCCTACCTGAAGGTGCCCTACAGCTAGTCTCTGGTTACGGGAATGGCATTCTAGACCATGTGGATATGAACGATGTAGTAACATTTACAGGATCTTTCGAAACGGGCAAAAAACTGAAATCACTTCCTCAGATCATTGAAAACTCAGTACCATTTAACCTGGAAGCAGACTCCCTGAATTGTGCAGTTTTAGGAGAAGATGCTGTTCCGGGAACTCCTGAATTTGATCTCTTCATAAAAGAAGTGAGAAAGGAAGTGACAGTCAAATGTGGACAAAAATGTACAGCAATACGTAGAATTATTGTTCCTGAAAAACTGGTAGAGGATGTTCAAATGGCATTGGGTAAAGCATTTGAAAAAACCACCATTGGTGATCCCGAGGTAGAAGGTGTTCGAATGGGTGCATTGGCAGGAAGAGAGCAACTTGAAGAAGTAACAAAGCGAGTAGCACAGCTAGCAAAATCCAATGAACTGTTTTATGGTTCACTTGAGAATACAGGAGAAGCGCTAGGAGCCGAGTGGGAGAAAGGTGCATTCATCTCTCCGATGCTATTCGTTAACCAAAATCCTTTATCCTCTGAGGATGTTCATACAATCGAAGCTTTCGGTCCTATCAGCACAATCATGCCTTACAAAACCATAGATGAGGCGATAGAAATATCAAAAAGAGGCAAGGGATCCTTGGTTTCCTCTATCACCACGGCAGATGCTAAGACTGCAAGAGAGTTTACAGTGGGTGCCGCCACTCATCATGGTCGGATTTTAGTACTGAATGAAGCCTGTGCAAAAGAGTCAACCGGGCATGGCTCGCCTATGCCTATGCTTGTTCATGGCGGACCGGGCCGGGCCGGCGGAGGGGAAGAAATGGGAGGAAAAAGAGGTGTAATGCACTACATGCAGCGTACCGCTATTCAGGGATCTCCAACCATGCTTACAGAAATCACCCAACAATATCAATATGGCGGAGAATATAAGGATACAGAAAGGCATCCATTCTCCAAATACTTTGAAGAACTTGTAGTCGGTGATACCGTGACAACTGCCAAGAGAACAGTTACTGAAACAGATATAGTAGATTTCGCTAACGTGAGTTGGGATCATTTTTACGCTCACACGGATATAACCTCTTTAGAAGGTACGACTTTCGAAGGACGGGTTGCACATGGATATTTTGTGCTTTCAGCTGCAGCAGGACTTTTTGTTCAAGCGAAAAAGGGTCCGGTACTCTTGAATTACGGGCTAGAAGATTGCAGGTTTACCAAGCCTGTTTATCCAGGAATGACCATTGGCGTAAGAGCCACTGTAAAAGAAAAAGTGGATCAGGAAAAGAAGGATGATATCGCCAAAGGGATCGTCAAGTTTTTAGTAGATGTATATGATGAAACCGGAGAAACGGTGGCAATTGCCACCATTCTTACGATGATAAAAAAGAAGAATCAAGATTAGATGAATTACGTTAAGTTAAACATTTCTGGCGGAATAGGAACCGTTGAATTCTTTACTGAGCAGAGTAACTCTCTCCCGGGAGACATACTAAAGAAATTAGCAGATACCATAGAAGAAGCAGGAAATAATCCTGAAATCAAAGTCATCATAATTAAAAGTGGCGGTAATCGCACCTTTTGTGCAGGAGCAAGCTTTGACGAACTGATTGCAGTGGATTCTCCGGAGAGCGGCAAAAAGTTTTTTATGGGTTTTGCCAATGTCATCAATGCCATGAGAACCTGCCCTAAATTCATCATCGGACGGCTCCAGGGAAAAGCCGTAGGTGGCGGGATTGGTTTGGCTGCATCAGTAGATTATTGCTATGCTTCGAAACATTCAGCCATCAAACTCAGTGAACTTGCCTTGGGTATAGGTCCTTTTGTGGTTGGTCCGGCAATAGAAAGAAAAATGGGCCTTTCAGCAATGTCTCAAATGGCTATTAACCCGGAAGAATTCTTTGATCCAAAATGGGCGCATCAAAAAGGGTTATTCGGAAAGCTATACGATAATGTGGAGTTACTAGACAAGGCGGTAAATGAACTGGCAAAAAAACTATCTGGCTACAATCCTGAAGCGATGGCAGAACTCAAGAAGGTGTTTTGGCAAGGAACTGAACATTGGGACCAATTACTAGCTGAGAGAGCCATGACGAGTGGAAAGTTAGTGCTATCAGACTTTACGAAGGATTTTATTCAGCAATTCAAGAGTAAGTAGATTAGCGCATGTTCTTGCGTAAAATCTTCTCTGTCAATAATAAGTTCACCTGGGTACTTATTGATCTTATGATCGTAATCATTGGGGTTTATTGCGCATTTCTTATTCAAAATTATGCGGTAAAACAACGTGATCACAAAGAAAGAGTCAAAGTACTTTCTGAACTGAAGTACGAACTTGAATATTTTCGGACTATTCTGCCAGGAAGAGCATCTTATGCCTGGAAAAACGTAAATCAATGGAAAGAAACCCAAGAAAGAGGATCGTATGTTGATTTTTCAAATTGGATATTTATCCCACCTCAGCGAAATTACAAAACCATTGAGTATGCACTAGGAATTGAAAACTATGAGGTGATTGATTACCAGCTATTCAATCAATTACAGGCGCTCTTTGTCACCATTAAAAGTCTGGAAAGTGCCGAAACACTCATCATGGAAACTTCTAGAAAATATAAATCAATTCATGAAAACATGACACCAGAAGAACGGCTCAATCGTGGGGTTGACAATAAAGAAAACTTTGAGTGGTTCATTCGTTTTTTTGAAAGCAGAGCTGCTAATCTTAAACTCGTAGCTGAAAAGTCAACTTCCACACTGGAGGTGATTAATGACCAATTAGGCCCAAGGCTTAGAAAAGAACTGGAAACCAAACTGATACAAAAGCAGATTCCAGATTATTCATCAAAAGAAGAAGCAATTACGGCTGGCAGACACGCTTTCCCAAACTTCACGAAAGAAGAATTAGAAGCGATCTATGATCAGGTAAAAATGAAAATGGATTCATCCGCTCAAATCGACCATAAATAAAACTCAATGGGTGTGTTTAACTCACCTTTTAAATCTATCAAGTCCCTTGCAGCTTCTAATAGCAAAATAAAGCGCATTACCTATGGCGACTAGTGGTTCTTGATCTTTACCATAGATGTGCATCTCTGAAACATAACCAGAGCCATAATCAGCATCGTACTCAATTCTTTTATTGGGTGAAACAAGCGTTATTCTCCATCCACCTTCAGCAAAATCGAGTTTCATTTTATCTTCATCTATATCTGGCAACCAAAAATCATAAATAAGCCATTTGCCTTCCTCACCAAGAAAAGTTCTTTCATATTCCAGATTACAGTCTTCAAAATTTAATCGATAAGCATTTTGCTTATAGTTTAAAGATTCTAATGCTTTAATTTCTTTTGAAATAAAGTTTATCGTATCTGCTAGTACTTTTTCATTGACTTGGCCATAAGAGTAAAAGGCAAAAAACCCTAAAAGGATGAATAAAACGGTCTTCCTAATAATCATACCACCTAAAATAAAAGAAAGTATCCACTAAAGTTATTAAGTGTAACATTCAAATGATTTCATCCCAAAGTTTTGCCATTATAACTTTGCTAAACCAAACAAACCCCATGTCAAAAACAGCAACAGCCCCCAAAAAGAAGCAAGACACTACCATTAACTGGAAAGAGATTGCCCTTAAAATGCTCATTTCAAGAGCAATGGATGATTTGGAAGAGAATAAGTTTGTTCCTGAGAAAAAAGTGCTCTATCAATTCTCAGCCAGAGGGCATGAATTGGGTCAATTAATTTTGGCACATCTACTTGACAGACCGAAGGATTCCGCAAGCGCCTATTACCGATCTAGGCCTTTGATGATAGGTTTGGGTCTCTCCATTGAAGATGCACTTTCTGGCCCATTAACAAGATCTGGCGGGTACAGTGATGGACGGGATATCGGGGTAGTCTGTAACATGCCCAAATCCGATCGAGGATGTGTTGTTCTTCCTATGGCTGGAGATGTAGGATCTCAATATACACCTGCTATAGGGTGGGCTCAGAGTATTGAATATTATGCAAAAACCTTAAAAGACAAAACTTATAAGGATTCTATATCTGCCATTCTCGGTGGAGATGGTTCCGTAGCTACCAATGGATTCTGGTCTGCATTGACTATCGCAACAACTCAAAAACTACCAGTTCTATTCTACATAGAAGACAATGGGTACGGAATCTCTGTTACCAGCGAGTTTCAGACACCAGGCAGAAATATTGCAGAAAATCTAGCCTCCTTCAAAAACCTGGCAATCTGGGATGGAAGCGGAACAGATCCACAAGAGGCCTATGAATTATTAAAAGACGGAACGAGCCATGTAAGAAATCGAAAAGGTCCTGCTCTTGTAAGACTGAGAGTACCGAGATTGAATGGCCATTCTTATCAGGACAATCAGGCATATAAGGATGAAGCCTTGTTAAAAAAAGAACAAGCCAACGATCCACTGAACGCAGTGAAAAAATTATTTTCTGCTAATGAATGGAAAAAACTCGAAGGCGAAGCTCAGAAGATTGTAGATGAAGCCGCTGAAGCTGCATTAAATCGACCGCTACCATCTACTGAAAAAATCAAAAAATTTGTCTTTTCCGAAAGTGATGAAATACAACAAATTGGTGGATTGAGAGCAGCTGGTCATGAGTTTCCTGCTAGTAGTGAGCAACCAAAACCGGATAAACGTCGAATTAATATTGGAGAGGCCATCAATCTGACACTGGATTATGAACTCAAGACAAACCCTAAGCTTCTTGTATTTGGTGAAGATGTTGGGATGAAAGGTGGTGTTCATGCTGTCACGATGGGACTCCAGTCAAAATACGGAGAAGATCGGGTGTTTGACACCTCTCTATCTGAAGAAGGTATTATTGGTAGGGCTGTCGGGATGGCTTATGCAGGATTGATGCCTGTAGCAGAAATCCAGTTTAGGAAATATGCAGATCCTGCTATGGAGCAGCTCAATAACTGTGGAACAACTCGATGGAGGACAGCTAATCGGTTCGCGGCACCTATTGTGGTGAGGATGCCTGGAGGATTTGCCAAAGTTGGAGATCCCTGGCATTCTGTAACGAATGAGGTAATGTTTGCTCATGCTATAGGCTGGCAGGTAGCCTTCCCTAGTAATGCGGAAGACGCAGCAGGACTTATTCGATCAGCCATGCGATCAGATAATCCAACCATGTTCTTCGAACACAGAAATCTTAATGATAATCGTTACGCCAGACGACCTTATCCCGGGGATGAATTCGTCGTACCTTTCGGGAAGGCCAAATTATTAAGAGAAGGAAAAGACATAACTATTGTGACCTGGGGTGCGATGTGTGAAGCGTGCGAAGGAGCTGTGGAACAATCCGGAATCTCGGCTGAGGTAATAGATTTAAGAACCATCATACCGTGGGACAAAGAAGCCGTTTTACGTTCCATCAAGAAAACCAATCGCTGCTTGATTGTTCATGAGGATGCGCTCACGGCTGGTTTTGGAGCAGAAATCGCTGCAGTGCTTGTTTCTGAAGGATTCAATCACTTAGATGCTCCAGTGGAACGAATCGCTATGCCAGACATACCACTTCCACATAACGTCCCTTTGATGGAGTCAGTTGTTCCGAATGCAGAGAAAATTGCACAAAAAATAAAAGAGATTGTTGCTTTTTAAATCGCTATTTGATCATACTGGCTGTATATGGATTACTGAGTAGCTCTTTAAAGACTTCCCATCTTTTCTCTGGTTGATCAGCAGTCCCCCCCTGACCTTCTATGTAAGTAGCTACTAAATCTTTACCGAGATTATAGTTAATCACATAGCTACGATACTGATCAAAGAATCTGGTTCGTTGAAGGGCTCTTTCCATCTCATTTAGTTGGTACTTAACCATCCATTCGGCAGCCTCCTCCCTACTAATGTCACCATCTAAGTACTTTCGTGCTGCTTCGTTACCTGCATAGCTGAGTTTACCCATAAGGTTTTGAACTTCGTAAAATTTATCTGCCATAGTCTGGTCTAAACCTGCTAAAGGAAATAATACTTCTTTCTCGTAACGAATGCGCTCTTCACCTGGAAAGGCAACATCAATACCATAGTTAGCACTTCCCTCGGCTATGAGTGATTGCGGAGAAAAAAGCGGATAAACAGCGTATTCTTTCCATCCTTTTCCATTGACAAGATTCTGCTCTAGAAGTGCATTGAAGACATGATGGCCAGGATATCCTTCATGGCAAGCCAGGTCAATCGCTCTACTAATCTTGATTGGCAGATCCGTGTTGATCTGGATTAGGCTTTGACTATTACCCTGGTAATAGTTATATCCAGACCAGCTTTTATCTGTTACATACTCTAAAACAAAATTTTCATTCTCGGGCAGTCCATAGTAAGCCAGTGTGCGTTTCCTTGCCTCAGCGATTGCTGTTCTAAAAACTGTATCCAGTTTATCCTTTGGAATAATGAATTGATTCATGAATTCATTATATCGTGTTGAAAGCTCACCTTCTCCCGGTAACGCTTTTTCAAGGTCCGTGAGTAAACTATCAAAGTAGGTCTCATTAAAGCTAGGAGGATTCGCATCATATAAGAGCTTGGCCTCTTCGTCAAATGAGTATTTTTTGCCACTCATCATTTCTGCCTTAGTTCTAGCGGCTATGAGTTGCTTTGATAAGACCAGCTTTCTATTGGTTTCGCCCTCTGCAGATTGAATTTTACTAATTATTGCATTTATGTTTTGTATAAAATCACTGGCCGGCAATGAGTCCTTTTTGGCTGTTGGCTTCCATTCTTCAGGACCATAATAAGCATCTATGAAGTCTGTATCATATTGACCAATATCCAGCATAAGCTTTACATACTCTTCGGCAATGATCTCCATTGTTACTGGCTCTGAATTCTCCTCAGTACTACATGAAATGATAATGCTGATAATCAATAGATAAATGAAGATATTTCTCATTTGAACAGGTTAGTTGGTTGTTTTAGCAAGTTATAGAAATAACAAATACGGAAAAATTATCGGGAATCAGAATTAAAAAATGCTCCATGAAGGAGCATTTTATCAGTCTTTTAAGTTAACAATTAATTCACCTCAGCTGCTAAACTGAGCTTATTTAAAAGTTCCATTTGTATGTCTTGTGATTTGTTGTCATTGTACCACTTCTGGATCACCAAGTGAAATTCACTGTAAGGGATTTTGTTTTCACTCTCTCTCCAATCCCAGTAGATTTTCTGAAGCGTATCAGGTCTTGGTCCCCAGGTGAATTGCACATTAAGGTCATCATCCAGTGCAATGAGTTTTGGAATAGATCTCCCGCCTTTGGTTAGAAAATGGTCTATTAATTCTGGCTGCTCATCTCGAAGTACCATTCTAAGATTTATCTCAGGGTTCAAATCTGCTAGCTTAGCAATGACTGGTACACTGTTCGCTGCATCTCCACACCACGTTTCGGTGATCAATAGCCAGGTTTGTCTCGGTAATAACTTCACTTGCTCAGACAAATCAGTGGTTATTGAGGTTGTTTTCGTAATCCGTCTTACTCGTTGAGCATTCAATTTGGTATAGTGTATAAGATCCTCTTTTTGGTCACCAGAGGTTTTTCCTTCTTTCGCAAAGTTTTGCAACATGGCATGGTATTCTGCAGCAGAAATAGATTTAGTAAGTGCTTGTTTAATAACGTCTTCTTTATTCATAACTAGCGTATAATTTCTGACAAAACTAAGTTCTCCAATTTCCCAATATTGTAACAAAAGTTGCCTTGGCGACTAATTCAATCTATTTTAGAGCTATGTCATCTCAAGTCACATGTAAAACATGTGGAAATCAGTTTTTGGGAAATTACTGTAATGTCTGTGGTGAAAAAATCATTCATCAAAAGGATCGAAAACTGAAGTATTTCATAGGAGAATTGATCAATGCACTCACATTTGCCGACAACAAATTTGTGGCGTTCTCTAAAAATGGTGGCCATAACCACTGGAAAGCTGTCTCAATTGTATGAAGAAGGGATTCGTCAAAAGTATATGAAGCCACTTTCCATCTTCTTTTTAGCTAACCTACTATACTTTCTATTTCCTTTCGTTAATACATTCACAACAACACTTGATCTACAAACCAGTTCCTTTTTTTACAGTGACCTAGCAGAATCAATGGTGAAAACAAGACTTGAGAAAAGAGCAATTACGCTCGTTGATTACGAGAAGGAATACAATAATAAAACCACAGAACTTTCACGGCTATTGCTCATTTTCATGGCCATTATTATCACACCGCTATTTGCCTTCATTCATCTAGGTGGTGATAAAAAGCTAATAGCTGATCATCTTACGATAAGTGTGGAACTCATGGGTTTCATTCTATTTAAAACATTCAACTATTAAGTCTGATTATTTTCGGCTTTACATTGATCATTCCGGCACTAATGGTACTCGGAAACAACTTTTGGTTAACTACCATCTCATCAATCTTTATTCTATACTTCTACTTCTGTACCAGAATGCAACTCACATTTTATGGTTTCAAAGGTTTTCGACTGGTATTGAATACCATCTTATGTATGTTCGCGATCGCTCTAGCTTTGTTTAGCTACAGAGGATTATTATTCTTGGTCACTTACTTAACCACCTAATCAAAAATGAAAAAAATCTACTATCTGTCAACCTGCACCACTTGTAAGCGAATTATGGATACGCTAGGAACATTAATCGCTGATTTTGAAAAACAAGATATCAAAACTGAGCGCATGACGCTAGATCAAATAGATGAAATGCAGGCCAGAAGTGGATCATATGAATCACTCTTTTCAAGAAAAGCCATGAAATATCGATCAATGGGGCTTGGAGATAAGGATCTTTCTGAAGAAGACTTTAGAAAGCTGATTTACGAAGAATATACGTTTCTAAAACGTCCTGTTTTCCTGATTGGAGATAAGATCTTTGTTGGTAATGCTAAAAAGAACCTAGAAGTACTTACTGCATTACTCAGTTCTTAAATAATTAAAAAATAGCTTTAAATGCACGTAAGACTTAAAGTAATACTTTAAGTAATGCCCTCAATAAGTACTTAATCATATTACTTATAGCGAAATGGGTAATTATATCAGATATAATTAGGTTTTTCAGGTTCTAGTTTTGTGATTCTAAAAACCCTAAAAATTATGTCCATTGTATCAAAAATTTTCTATGCCAGTCTATCGCTGGTATTGGCCACTGGAAGTATCGATGCTGCAATTATTGGATCCGTGGAAGATAAGGTAGCAAAGGGCACTTCAATAATGACAGAAGTATTCCACCGGTTTCATATTAATTATGAAATGAGTAGGACTCACAAAGTTGGATATTATCAGGAAGCCATGGAGAATGATGAAGGTATCCATTACCTGGCTGAGAGTATAGTAGATATATACGTACCGCACAATCTTAGTCCCAAATCTCATGCGTCAATTAAGCCATTGAGAGCCAGAAAAGTGGTATACGAAGATGTAAGTGCTGAAAGTTTATTATTTGGCAACGCAAGTGATATGGCCAGATGCTCGATCTGGAGGCCTAAATCATTTCTCAGTGAAAAAAACAGAGATAATTACAGTTTTCGATTCAAAGATGATTCCATCTTTCACAGATTGAAAGTGCATGTAATTGAAATCAGCCCGATTAACTCAAAAGGTAACGTTTCGGGAACCATATTAGTTGACCAATCAAGCTTTGCCATACTTCACATTGATTACACACCTGATGCATCAGCATCAAAGCTTTGGAAAGAGGTCACATGGACTGAAGAGTTCTATTTTACTGAAGGAAAATATGAATTAAGTAAAGTTATGTTTGAAGGTCTTAGTGCCAAAAACAGGTATGAGTACAGTGCAACACTAGTCATGCAACATGTAAAGGTATTAAGTCAGATTCCTGAAAGTGATAATTTCATTGATGCCATTGCCTCTATTTTCGAGCATGCCAAAGAATATTCAAAAGAGAGCTTCTGGAGAGGATTCCATCACCTTAAGCATGATGTTGAGGTAGAGCATGTAGTTCACCTCGCGGCAAACTAACACAACCATATCATCGGAAAGATTTCGGAAAAAATCCAAGTTGATCAACTTGGATTTTTTTATGTCTAGGTCATTGACATGAATATTATCAATTGATAATATTCACAGAACGTAATATATTTGTGAATAGAAGTCTATCATGAAGAAATACACCACCATTTTATTTTTCATGAGCTTTTGCTTTTCGGTTCATTCTCAATACGAACCGGTATTCATCAATGGTATCATAAAGGATAGGCAAACAAAAGAGTTAATTCCTTTTGCCCATGTCATACTCGGAAAGAAAGTAACCATTACTAACATCAACGGAGAGTTTTCAATACCTATAGAAAACCCCACAGAAGAACTTGAACTTACGATTTCCTACCTCGGATTTGAAACATACACGGAGAAAATCGGGAATTATCAGAAATACTACGAAATTTATATTACTCCATCTACTACTCAATTAGAGGATGTAACCGTGCGATCCGGTCCACAGATTATGCAAAGGGCTTTTAACAATCTCCACTTGAACTATATCATGGAGCCGCAAGAAATGGAGGGTTACTACAAAGAGACCATGAAAGATAGCGTTGATTTTTGCTATGTAACAGAAGGGATCATGGAAATCTACACCCCAAGTAATCTGGATAAGTACAATACACCTATTGTGTTGCCAAAAAGGTCAAGAAAAAAAATCTACCAGCAGGTGAACGAGGAAGATTTTCTATCAGGAAATGCGAGTGACATGGCACATTCATCTATTTGGCGAAGAAATTCATTTCTGCATAAGAAAAACAGGCAAAACTATGAGTACTATTATGATGGTGTTAAGGACATAGGTAATCATACGATTCTCATGGTTGATTTTGAGCCAAAGAATAAAAAGGGAAACACTACAGGCAGACTATACATTGATGACATCACTTATGCAATATTGAAAATTGAATATGCTCCAAATACCAATAAATCTGATTTTTGGGATGAAGTTACTTGGACCGAAGAATATGAGTTGATCAAAGGAAGTTTTCAATTAGTAAGTGTTCTCTATGAAGGAATAGCAGATCGTGGCGTTAAAAATTATTCGGCAGTCTTAGTTGTGAATGATGCAAGTGTTAACTATGACATTCCACTTGGTGAAGAGTTAATTGGTATTGATGACTCATTTGTTGATAAGGCAAACTATAATAACACCCAGGTTGCATTCTGGGACGGTTATTTTGGAATCAAACTGAATGATCGAGTAGCCAGTCAGATCGGAAATGAGAATCACGATTACTAGTCGGACTAAGCTGATATTTCCTTAACTTTCTTAGATGAATCGTATTGATAGACTCAATGCATTGCTTATTCATCTACAAGGCAAGCCAAGAGTAACCCTTCGTGAAATAGAAGAGCGTTTCGAAATTGGACGAAGAACAGTATTTCGTGACATTCGCTCCTTGCTTGATGCAGGCGTTCCAATTGGTGGAGATGCAGGAGAGGAATATTTTATTGTAGATGGATATCATCTTCCTCCGGTTGTTTTTAACAGGGAAGAAGCAAGTGCACTCTTAATGGGAGTCAAGTTTGTAGAAAAGGGAGCGGATGCTAAAACGGTCAATACATTCAACACGGCCATGGAAAAAGTCAAGGCAGTCCTGAAATATTCCGATAAAGAATACCTGGAAAATCTAGAAAAAAGGGTTTCGATCCGACCAAGCCTCGTTCCAAAAGCGTTTCCAGATTCACATATTGCAGCGATTCAGCTAGCTGTTGCAACGAACAAGTTGATCTCAATGAGTTATTATTCTCACTATTCAGATAAAACCACCCAAAGAGAAGTTGAACCCCTCGGAATGGTCTTTTATTCTGGAAGGTGGCATCTGATAGCTTATTGTAGACTCAGACAAGACCTACAAGATTTTCGTGCGGATAGAATACAAAAAGTTGAAATTCAAGCAGAAACCATCGACCCATCAAAACATCCAAATTATCTAAGTTTTCTCCATGATGCTTTAATTGGAACGGATGCGCAAGAAGCCGTCATATCATGCACAAGTATGGCATCAAGATTTATGGGAGAACAAAAGTATTACATGGGTTTTGTGGAGGAGAAAAAAATGGATTCCAATCGTTTTGAAATGAAGTTCGTAAATAGATTTTGTAATTCATGAGATTTTAGTTTTTCGGCTTTTTATTATTTCTAAAGTGCATTCCATCATCACCCATTAAGGTGCTGTATCGAGTCATATTTACTGTTTACTTAAGAATTCATCCTATACCTCACTATCTCTGTTCTTCCTTCTTCATGTAGTCTAGCGTCCACATTACTCCTTTTCTAATGCGAAACGTGTAATGCTCCAGCGATGCGTTTATAAACTCTTTAGGAAATAATTGTTTTTTCATGGCGGTTTACATTCTTTGAAATAGGAATCAAGAATAATACTTGATGACCCAATAAACAAGAACTTCATAGAATATAATACCGTTTTATCATATGATAAATAATAGCGTTATAAATAAATTATCTAATGATAACTTAAATTCGTTATTCACGATAAATAATTACTATTAGTTTAAAGGTAGATTCAAAATAGTGTGACATAAGGCTGTCACACCTTCAGATTTCTTTGCTTTTATAATTAATAAATCACACAATTATGGAAGCAACTATTGAAAAACTAGACTTAAGAAAAGCAGATCCAAATTATTATGCTGCCTGGCAGAAACCTGAATTGAAAGATTTAGATAGTTACTATTATTTATCTCCTCAGGGAAAAGGTGATCCATTAAAAGATGCATTTCTTGAAGCCATAGATCAGCTATATGCTGTTGCCTATGCCATTAAATTCAACTGTAAAGCAGAGGATATGGACTTCATTGTTCCTAAAATGGAGGGCTTTTGGTGGATAGATGGAGGGTTAGCTGCTCAGTATAAATTTGCTAAAACGCCTTCGGATCAATGGCATTGGAAGATTGTGATAAGAATGCCTGATTTTGTAGAGCAACAACATTATGAGAGAGCTATTCAAAAACTACGAATCAAAAATCCTTCAATTAACCCAGAAGAAGTAAAGCTTGAACTGATAAATGAAGGACTTTGTGTGCAAGGCCTGCATATTGGAAGCTATTATGAGGAAGAAAAAACCATTGAAAAAATCATGGAGTATATCGAGAATAATAAGCTAAAGGTATGTGGATATCATCATGAAATATACCTGAGCGATCCAAGAAAAACCCCTGAAGAAAAACTTAAGACCATACTTCGATATGCGGTGAAGTCAAGATGAGAGAGGTAGAAGAATATATTATAGGACTCGATGGCCATCAAAAGGCCATCGTTTCCTATTTCCATCAACTGCTCAGCAATGAATATGAGCTAATTGGGAAAATTCGATATAAGATACCGTTCTATTATCGCAAAAGCTGGATTTGCTACCTTAATCCTGTCAAAAATGGTGGGATTGAACTAGCCTTCATCAGAGCTAATGAGCT
This sequence comes from uncultured Roseivirgaceae bacterium, assembly GCA_964459925.1. Lineage (GTDB taxonomy): Bacteria > Bacteroidota > Bacteroidia > Cytophagales > Cyclobacteriaceae > Ekhidna. The sequence continues at coordinate 6,118 of CAYWOQ010000044.1, read as the reverse complement.
TTCAAATGACAATGGCCTACTGGATTTTAAAGGACGAAGACAAGTTGCCAGCGTTGAGATAGTAGACCTGTCAGAACTTCCTATTCAATCCATTCATGAAACCATCAAAGAAAGCCTCCTCCTTGACGACCTAGTCAAGTATTCTGTTCGAAAGGGTAGAACTAAACACCCTACAGATGAATAGGCCTGTTTTCTGTCGCCGCTAAAGCCGCCTCCTTAAATGCCTCCATATAAGTAGGATGCGCATGAGACATTCGTGCAATATCTTCTGCCGATGCACGATACTCCATTGCTGTTACTCCGGCTGCAATCATGTCTGCCGCTCTGGCCCCACATATATGAACACCTAATACTTCATCTGTAGATTTATCAGCAAGTATCTTAACCAAACCTTCCGTATCCATGCTCGCTCGAGCTCTACCCAATGCTTTGTATGGGAACTTTCCGGTTTTATAGGATCTACCTTGTTCTTTTAGTTGCTCTTCTGAATAACCAACAGAGGCTACTTCTGGCCAGGTATAAACGACTCCTGGTATAAGATGATAGTTAATATGAGGCTTTTGTCCTGCTATGCTTTCGGCTACAAATACTCCTTCTTCCTCTGCTTTATGAGCTAGCATTGCTCCTTTTACTACATCACCAATGGCATAGATATTATCCACATTCGTTCTTAAATGATCGTCTACTTCTACCCTTCCTCTATCATCCATTTTTACACCCGCTTTTTCAAGCGCCAAGCCATCGGTATATGGTGTTCTTCCAATTGACACCAGGCAATAATCTCCTTTGACTTCTATGATTTCACCTTTTTTTCCTTCAGCCTTAACGGTAACATTTTTACCGGTTTTCTTAACCTCTGTTACTTTATGGCCCAGATGAAATTCAAACCCAATACCCTTTAATGACTTCTGAAGCTCCTTACCCATCGTTGAATCCATTCCCGGAATGATCCTATCCAAAAATTCGATGACCGTAACCTTAGCCCCAAGTCTACCATAAACTGATCCGAGCTCCATCCCTATAACACCTCCTCCAATGATGATTAGATGTTTGGGAACTTCTTTTAATTCAAGAGCTTCCGTACTCGTGATTATCCGCTCTTTATCTAATTCAATGAATGGAAGGTTAGCCGGTTTGGAACCTGTAGCAATGATGACTTTCTCTGCAGTAATCGTTTTTTTATCTTTTCCTTCAACTTGAATAGTATGCTTATCAATGAAGCTTCCCATCCCATGAAGTACATCGATTTTATTTTTCTTCATTAAATAGTCTACTCCATCAACATTCTGCTTTACCACGTCAGCCTTCCTATCGATCATCTGCTTAAGATTAACCTTAGGTTTACTTATGTCAATTCCATGTTCTTTGAAGGTGTGTTCTGCAGCATGGAAGTGCTCAGAAGAATCTAGCAAAGCTTTCGAAGGAATACATCCAACGTTAAGACAGGTACCACCCAGTGTGTCATACTTTTCAATGATTGCAGTCTTCATTCCTAACTGAGCACAACGAATCGCGGCTACATACCCACCAGGACCAGAACCAATGACTACTACTTGATAATCCATATTAGAGGAAATTTAGATTAGAAGATTTTAAATTTATATTAAACACCTAATAACAACCTTGTCGGGTCTTCCAGCAACTGTTTTACTCTTACCAAGAAGCTCACAGATTCTCGGCCATCAATGATTCTATGATCGTAGGAAAGCGCCACATACATCATGGGCCTGACAACCACCTCACCATTCTCTACCACTGCACGCTCAACAATGTTGTGCATTCCCAAAATAGCAGATTGAGGGGCATTGATTATTGGAGTTGACATCATCGAACCAAAAACCCCACCGTTCGTAATCGTAAAGGTTCCACCCTCCATTTCCGGGATACTCAGCTTATTATCACGCGCTTTTGTTGCCAATCTAACTACCTCTCTTTCGATCTGATCAAAGCTTAGCGATTCTGCATTTCTAATCACAGGAACAACCAGTCCTTTTGGGGCAGAAACAGCAATGGAGATATCACAATAATCGTTAAAGACCATTTCATTTCCATCAATCATGGCATTGACAGCCGGCCACTCTTGAAGCGCAAGACAAACAGCTTTTGTAAAAAATGACATAAAGCCTAACCCTACCTCATGCTTCTCTTTAAATTGTTCCTTATACTTTTTTCTCAAGTCCATGATTGGCTTCATATTCACCTCATTAAACGTGGTGAGCATAGCGGTCTCATTCTTAACTGAAACCAGCCTTCTGGATACGGTCTTTCTTAGTGAAGACATTTTTTCTCTTCGCTGCTCTCTCGAGATTCCATTATTAAATACAGGAGCATCAAACTGAGGCTTTGGTGGTGTATTCGATGGTGCAGGCTCAGCCTTTTCAGCTTTCATTGCATCTTCCTTGGTAATTCTTCCATCTTTGCCTGTTCCTGAAACTTCACTTGAAGAGATTCCTTTTTCGTCCAGTATTTTAGCTGCCGCAGGTGAAGCGTGACCTGTTGCATACGTTTCTTTATTCGAGGTGGAAGTGTCTGCCCTTGCCTCAGTTGGTGTACTACTTGAATCAACTGAAGATGGTGTCCCACCTTCTATCACTTCAATTTTACAGATTAAAGCACCTATTTCAAGTGTATCACCTTCTTGTGCTACTATTTGTAGTTTACCCTGTGCCTCTGCAGTCAAATCAAAAGTTGCTTTATCTGACTCAATTTCAGCGATGACCTCATCAAGTTCTACGAAATCCCCATCACTTTTAGACCAACTGGAAATTGTAACTTCTGTAATAGACTCACCGACCGCAGGTACCTTCATTTCCATGATCTCACCTGTTGCTTTTGTTTCAGCCTGATCTGCTTCTGGCTTTTCGGCTTTATCATTATTTGTAGATGGTGGTGTGGATCCTGTAGATGCACTTTCATCGATCACACAAAGAACCGCTCCAATTTCCAACGTATCGCCTTCCTGAGCTTTTATTGATATTTTCCCAGCTGCTTCGGCAGTAACTTCAAAAGTGGCTTTATCAGATTCTAATTCGCAAATAACCTCGTCCATCTCTACCATATCACCATCATTCTTTGTCCACGATGCTACGGTAACTTCAGTGATCGACTCACCTACAGCTGGAACTTTCATTTCAAGACTCATTGTACTTTAGTTTATTTTCAGATGTGATCAATTCTATAATTCAAAGGCTTTTTTAACTAGGTCTGCCTGTTCCTCCTTATGTATTGTTGCAAAACCAGTTGCAGGTGATGCACTTACCTTTCTGGCTACTACTTCAAAATCCATTTCAACTAGGGTATTAATAAAACTCCACGCACCCATATTTTTTGGTTCTTCCTGTACCCAAACCAATTTTGGATTATTGTATTTCTTAAGAATAGCATCAATTTGCTTCTGAGGCCATGGATAAATCTGCTCGATTCGAACAATGGCTACATTCTTCGATTTCTTTTTCTTCTGTTCTTCCAACAAATCGAACAATACTTTTCCGCTACAGAAAAGTACTTTATTTACCTCCTTGTTGGTAACATAGGAATCACCGATTACTTCTTGAAATCTACCAGAAGTAAAATCCTTCATAGGAGAAGCAACACCTGGATGTCTAAGCAGAGATTTTGGTGAAAAAACCACAGCAGGCTTCCTGAATTCCCAGGCAACTTGTCTCCGCATCAAATGAAAAATATTGGAGGAAGTCGTCAGGTTAGCAATGATGATATTTTCATTCGCACACATTTGCAAGAAACGTTCTATTCTGGCACTGGAATGTTCTGGACCCTGCCCCTCATAGCCGTGCGGAAGCAGCATTACTAAACCATTCATTCTCTGCCACTTACTTTCTGCACTGGCAATAAACTGATCAATCATGATCTGTGCGCCGTTGGCAAAATCACCAAATTGTGCTTCCCATACCATTAATGCATTGGGTGTGGCCATTGCATAACCGTATTCAAAACCTAAAACACCATATTCTGATAGTAATGAATTGAAAATCCTAAGTGGATGATTCTGATTTTCTACAATATGGTCAAGGCCACAGTATGGTTCATTTGAATTTGCGTCAAAAAGATATGCATGCCTATGCGAAAAGGTGCCCCTTTTAACGTCTTGGCCGGATATTCTCACCATTCTACCTTCAGCCAACAATGATCCATAAGCTAGTAATTCAGCATCAGCCCAACCCAGTTCCTTTTTTTCAAAGAAATTGGTCTTCCGGTCTTTTAAGAGTTTATCAATTTGGCGTAATGGCTTGAATCCTTTAGGTACCCCAGTAAGCGCTGTAGCTACTTTTTCTACGGTATCCTCGTCTACACTTGTATCCGGAGACTTATCAAAATCTTCAGGAACAGATCGTCTTAGGTGGTCCCACTCCTCCTCAATCTTTTGAGGTTTATACGGCAAGGGGTTTTCCTTGATTTGATTCAATCTTTTCTGAAGCTGGGCCTTAAACTCTTTATCCAGTTTTTCTACTTGTGACTGGTCCAGATCACCACGTTCCTGTAATAATTTTACATATACCTCTCTTGGATTTGGATGTTTGCCTATAGCATTGTAGAGTTTAGGTTGTGTGAACTTTGGCTCATCACTTTCATTATGCCCATGCCTACGGTAGCATAGCATATCAATAAAAATGTCTTTATTGAATTTTTGACGGTATTCAATGGCAAGCTTCGCACTAAAATACATCGCCTCAGCATCATCACCGTTAACATGGAGTATAGGAGCATCTATAATTTTAGCTAAATCTGTACAGTAAATACTTGATCGGGCATCAGCAAAATCTGTAGTAAAACCAACCTGGTTATTGATGACAAAATGAATCGTGCCTCCTGTTTTATATCCGTCCAAGAGAGACATTTGTACGCATTCATATACAATGCCTTGTCCTGCAATAGCAGCGTCTCCATGAATAAGTATTGGAATCGCCTTACCCATATCGCCTCTATATTCGTCATCTATTTGCGCCCTTGCATATCCAAGCACAACAGGATCTACTGCTTCCAGATGTGATGGGTTTGGAGCCAACTTCACATACATTTTCTTACCAACATTGGTATCAATAAATGAGGAATAACCTAAATGATACTTGACATCCCCATCTCCCATTGTTAGGTCTACTTCCTGATTACCTTCAAACTCACTAAATATTTGTTCATAGGTTTTACCCATGATGTTCGCAAGAACATTCAACCTCCCTCGGTGTGCCATACCTATGATAACCTCCTCAGCGTTCAATTCTGCTGCATGATTGATGATTTTATCAAGAGCAGGAATCATATTTTCTCCGCCTTCCAACGAAAATCTCTTTTGTCCTAAAAATTTCGTGTGAAGGAATTTTTCAAATCCAACAGCTTCATTCAGTTTGGAAATTATTCGTTGCTTCTCCTCTCGTGAAGGATTAAAATCTTCAGCTTCGCTTTCTACCTTATTTTTAAACCATTCATGAATTTCAGAATCACGAACGTGACTATACTCAAATCCAATATGGCCGGAATAGACCTTTTTTAATTTCTGTTGGATTCTCCTAAGCGTTGCTTTCCCTAACCCAATTTCACTACCAACCTCGAATTCAGTATCCAAGTCTGTCTTTGAAAGATCAAAGTCAGCAAGCTCCAATTTGGTGATGTGAGACCTTCTCTCTCTTACTGGATTCGTATCAGCAATCAAGTGAGCCCATGAACGATAATTATAAATTAAATTTCTGACTGCTGTCTCTTTCGGTGTTGTAACCATTTGCCCGTTAGAATCGGCATCATAGTTTTGCTGTGCAAATTCGAATCCTTCGAAAAACTTTTTCCAGGATTCATCAATACTTTCTGGGTTTTCTCTATACGCCTTGAATAGCTCGTCAAGATAGTTGCCGTGGGCATTGGCAATGTAGGAGTATTTATCCATGTGTTACTTTATGAGTTATTATACAAATGTAATTGGTATAAGGTTCCAATAAAAACTGTATACCCGTTTATTCAAATACTCGTCTAACGCCTGATTTTACCTTGTTGTAAATTCATTTCATTAACCCGTTGTGCTAGTTAAGTCAAAGCTACTTTCAAATTATTGATGGATCTTTGAAAGTGGAACTTATTGATGAATTGGACTAATGTTAGGGAGGTGATTTTG
>CAYWOQ010000043.1:0-30679 GCA_964459925.1 uncultured Roseivirgaceae bacterium | reverse complement strand
CGTGTTCGGGACTTCCACCCTATAGTTATCGCCCATGCCGGGCACACAACAAAAAGGCCAGATCAAATGATTTGGCCTTTAAATGCTAACTAACTTATATTCTATTCTTTTATTGTAGATGGACAAACGTATTCAGTAGTAGGAATCGCAGTGTTACTAATCTCTTTAAAGCCTCCGTCAATATCTACTAACTTATGAAAGCCTCTTGATTTCATAATAGAAGCCGCAATCATCGAACGATATCCACCCGCACAATGAATGTGATATTCTTTATCCTTATCTAATTCATTCAAATTCTCACTGATGAAATCCAATGGAAGACTCTGAGCATCCGTGATGTGTTCCGCTTCAAACTCACCCGGTTTTCTGACATCCAGTACGTTCAATTGATCTTTTTCGTATGCAGTTGCAAATTCCTTTGCATGTATTGATTTTACCTGATCTGTATCTTTTCCAGCAGCTTTCCAAGAATCAATTCCGCCGTTTAGATAGCCAAAGGTATTATCATAACCAACACGAGAGAGCCTAGTCACTACTTCTTCCTCTCTTCCTTTGTCAGCTATAAATACAATCGGTTGTTGCAAATCTGTAATTAAAGCACCTACCCATGGAGCAAAACTTCCATCTATACCTATAAATATAGAGTTAGGAATGTGTTCCAGAGAGAAGTCTTGTTGAGATCGAGTATCCAACACCAAAGCACCTTCATGATTAGCCATTGCTTCGAAGGTATCTACATCCAATGCTACATTTCCTTTTTCAAGAATTTCATCAAGACCTTGAGCACCGGATTTATTCATAGCAACATTCTGAGCAAAATACTGAGGTGGTGGTAGTAAACCATCTGTAACTTCCTTGATAAACTCTTCTTTAGTCATATCTGCCCGAAGTGCGTAATTGGTCTTTTTCTGATTACCCAGTAAGTCTGTGGTTTCCTTACTCATGTTCTTACCACAAGCTGACCCTGCACCATGAGCAGGATATACAATCACATCATCCGGTAAAGTCATAATCTTTTCTCTAAGACTGTCGTAGAGGTATCTTGCCAGGTCATCTTGTGTCATTGAACCTTTTTGAGCAAGATCAGGGCGACCTACATCGCCAATAAATAAGGTATCTCCGCTAAAAATTGCATGCTCTTTACCGTCCTCGTCTATCAACAAATAGGTAGTACTTTCGAGTGTATGACCTGGTGTATGGAGTACCTTGATTTTGATTTTACCCAACTCAAAAATTTCTCCATCTTTTGATTCGTGAATGTCGTATTCAGTCTTCGCTCCTGGTCCATAAACAATGGTAGCTCCCGTTTTTGACGCTAAATCAACATGTCCAGAAACAAAGTCTGCGTGAAAGTGTGTTTCAAAGATGTATTTGATTTCAGCTCCTTCTTTCTCTGCTTTTTTAATATACGATTTTGATTCCCTTAATGGATCAACAATGGCGGCTTCACCTGCGCTTTCAATATAATACGCGCCCTGAGCGAGGCACCCTGTATATATCTGCTCTATTTTCATTTTTCAATTATTTCTTTATTTAACAAATTTCACTTGATCAAATTCCATTCTCTGTAAAAAATTTAGTTCTGTTAATCCATTGTCTTTAGTAGACCATGCTGAATAGCAACATTAGGATTTTTATAGTCTTGACTATTCCTCTTTTCCAGCGCATCATTAAGCGTGAGATAAATGTTGCTTTTTCCAATTTCCTGTAGCAACCCTGTTTTGTGCAACGTATCTCTTACAGGTCCAATAACATCCGTCAGTACTAACTCAATTCCTTTTTCTTTCAAGCTTTGCGTGATGTCCAAGAGGCCTTGAACTCCCGTCGCATCCAGATAACTTATAGCTGATGCATCAATGATAACCTTTGTCACTTTTGGATTGCTATCGAGTGACTCTTCCAGGTAATCCTTTACGAATTGAATATTAATGAATGTAATAGATGTATCAATTCTAATAATGAGTTTGTCTTCCCATACTTCCAAATCCTTAAATCTTCGAATGTTTCTAAATTCAGAATGTCCCTTTAACCTCCCTAAAATTGCAATATGGGGATATGCAGCTTTGTAAAGAAGAATTAAAATAGACAATATCACACCGGTGACGATTCCAGGTACCATACTGAAGCTAAGCGTTACCAAAAAAGTAACTAGCAATAGGCCAAACTCAACCTTATTTTCTTTCCATAATGTACCGGCATAGCTAATATTTATTAAGCTGGATACAGCAACCATAATTACGGAGGCAAGAATTGCTTTGGGCAAATAATAAAAAAGCGGTGTAAGGAAAAGTAAGGTAATTGCTATTAATCCGGAACTAACGATTGATGACAGCGGTGTATTCGCACCAGATTGTTCATTAACAGCAGACCTTGAAAAACCCCCAGTAACCGGATATGACTGAAAGAGTGCCCCTACTAGATTGGCTGCTCCTAAACCAACTAATTCTTGATTAGGAATGACTTTGTATTCCTTTCTTTTAGATTCAATGGCTTTGGCCACTGAAAAAGCTTCCATAAATGCCACAACTGATATAGTCATGGCGAGTGGAATCAATTCTGTAAATTGACCCAAACTAAAGTCAGGCAGTTTAAAATTGGGTAATCCTTGGGGAATCGTTTTTACAATTGCCACGCCATCTTCAGACAGGTCTAATGCATAAACGACAAGTGTACCAAAAAAAACCGCTATCAATGCTCCAGGAATTGCTCGATTAATTTTTTTCAACCCTTTAATTATAATTATCCCGGATACACCAATGACAAATGTCAAAATATGAATTTCATCGAGTTTTGATGCAGCATTATAAACCACCTCATAGATCCGGATGCTCTTTTCTATTTCTGTACCAAATAGATATTTCAGCTGATTAAAACCGATGATAATAGCTGCAGCTGAAGTAAAACCACTGATAACAGGCTTAGATAATAGGTTGGTAATGAAGCCCATTCTAAATATGCCAAGCAATAGCTGAAAAAGACCCATGAAGAAAGCAAGCAATAGTGCAAATCCTATGTAGGCATCTGTTCCTTCTGTTGCCAAGACAGATACACCAGCAGCAACCAATAATGAATCCATCGCAACAGGTGCCACTGATAATTGTCTGGACGTACCAAAAATTGCATACATGAGTTGTGGAACGATTGACGCATATAAACCGTAAACCGGTGGTAGACCAGCTATCAAAGCATACGCCATTCCCTGAGGAATTAGCATAATTCCTACGGTTAATCCAGCGAATAAGTCCCCTCCAAGTTGTGACTTCTTGTATCTCAGTAACCACTGAAGAATTGGAAAAATTTGTTGAAACAAATTCATATTTGGAAACTCAAAAATAGAGAGTCCAAATATTCATTGGAGTAACATTTGTAACAATACTATAGAATTTCAATTTTATTACGGTACTGCTCAATCTTTCCTTCCCTCTCCAATTGTTTGAGAAGCCGGGAAACCACCACTCTTGAACTATTGAGCTCCCTGGCTATTTGCTCATGCGTTTTATTGATTTCGAAAGAACCTGTTGCCTGTTTTGTATCTAGTAAATAACGAAATAATCGCTCATCCATCTTATGAAAAACCACACTGTCTATTGAATTTAAAAGCTCATCGAACCTTGTTTGATAGGAACTGAAAACAAATTTTCTAAAAGAGGGATACTTTGAAACCCAGGAATCAAGGTAGGTCATAGGGATCATCCAAAGCGTAGAGTCTCCTTCAGCAACTACTTTAAACGAAGAGCGCTTTCCCTCGACACAACAAGTTATAGACATTGCACACGTTTCACCCCCCTCCAAATAATACAGGAAAACCTCTTGATTATCTTCATCAACTCTCATGACCTTGAGCAGACCATCTAATACTAATGGAATTTCATTCCCTGGGTCATCAGGACTTACAATAATTTGCTCTGAAGATACTTTTTTTAATCTTCCAATTGTGACAATTTCTTCTATAAGCTTATCCTCAATGCCAACTCTAGATAATGTTTGTTTTACATCTTGTCCCATAAATCCTGATTATGATAAACTATATACTGCAACAATAGAAATTAGAAAATAGGTCGTTAGTGTAGCGGCACCCGCGTAATCTTGAGCAATGCGCTGACCAAAGAAGAGACTGATAATTGAAATAGAGGATAACTGTGCACCAATCAAACCGATTGTAGGATCCTTTTGAAAAGCGTATGTGAAAATGCCAATGAAGCAGCAAATTCCTGCAGATACTTCCAATAGAGTAATTGCAGGCATTAAGACGTTTGTCAATCTCCTTAATGGGCTATTTGAAAAATGAGAAGTGATCCACTCTTTGTTCGCCTGATAATTGAAAACCTTATCAAGGCCTGATTGAAGAAAAAGAATCGATAAAAAAACTAAACAGAGAACGGGAACCGATAGCAGAATATGCTTCATGACATTTTATTGACAATATAGTGAATATCTAGGTTTAGATATTCATCACCTCTACCATCCTCATCAGTTCCGCGCTAATCGGTTTATTCTTGCTTATGGCAAGTTTAAAACTTGTATAAACGACATTATCGTTAATGACACCAGCCATAACATTACTTTTTCCGTCAATGAGCCCCTCAACTGCTGCGAGTCCTAGCCTGGAGGCCAAAATACGGTCGAACGAGGTTGGAGCTCCTCCTCTTTGCATATGACCCAGTGCCGAAACCCTAATATCTAATTTTGGAAGCTTTTCCATGACTTTATTCGCAATCTCGTGGGCATTTCCTTGTTCATCTCCCTCAGCAACAATCACAATAGCAGAGGTTTTTTCCTTATCTCTACCCTGATTCAGGGTATCTATAACATCTTGAATGGTTGTAGATGTTTCCGGCACCATCACCAGTTCTGCACCACCACCTATTCCACAGTGAATGGCTATATGCCCTGAATGCCGGCCCATCACTTCAATAAAGAAAACCCTATCATGGGAGTTTGCTGTATCTCTGATTTTATCAATTGCATCTAAAGCAGTATTTACCGCAGTATCAAATCCTATGGTATAGTCAGAACCATAAAGATCATTGTCTATAGTGCCAGGTGCACCTACGATTGGAATTCCGAACTCTTCATAGAAAATATTGGCACCAGTAAATGTACCGTCTCCACCTATAGCAACCAGTCCTTCGATTCCTTTGGCTTGTAGATTTTTAAAAGCCTTTTTCCTACCTTCCTTTGTCTTGAATTCTTCGCTTCTTGCTGACTTCAGAATCGTTCCTCCTTTTTGAAGAATATTACTAACAGAATAGGATTTCATCTGATAGATATCTCCGGTAATTAAGCCATTATATCCGTACTTAATACCAAAAACATTAAGTCCAAGGTTTAATCCAGTCCTAACGACAGATCTAACACACGCATTCATTCCAGGTGCATCACCGCCCGATGTAAAAACTCCTATATTCTTCATATTTGATTTTCGTCAATATACTTCCATACCAGACTAGAAGCTCCTAAAATTGGGGCATCATCGTCCTTAAGACCTGAGGGTTGTAGTTGAATTTTTTTATCAAGAAACAATGGCATTAAATATTTTTCCATGTTTTCTTGAGCGGGGATGAAAATGTGATCGCCTGCTTTTGACAATCCACCCAACAAAAATATGGCTTCTGGGTCGGTATGCACAACAAAATCAGAAAGCTTCATTCCTAAAATTCGGCCAGTGTATTTAAAAGCTTCAATTGCAATTTTGTCCCCTTTATCGGCAGCTTCTGAAATAGTTCTTGTGCTCAAATCATCAAAACTGATTGACCTTAGAATACTTTGATCAGTATAGTCGGCTAATAGCTTATACACCGTCCTTCTGATTCCCGTAGCACTCACGTATGTCTCCAAACAGCCTCTCTTACCACAACCACAAAACCGTCCATTCGCATTCACCAAGGTATGTCCCAATTCACCAGCAAATCCATGATTTCCATACACAAGGTCGCCATTGGAAATCACTCCCCCACCTAAACCTGTACCCACTGTCAAGACGATGAAGTCCTTCATTCCTTTTGCCTTGCCGTAGACCATTTCACCTAATGCCGCTGCATTAGCATCATTGGTCATAACACATTCGAGATTAAATACCCTCTTAACTTCTTCAGCGAAATAGGAGATACCTTTCCATGGAAGGTTTGGTGGATTTTCAATGGTGCCGCTGTAGTAATTAGCATTCGGAGCACCTATTCCAATTCCGATAACATCATCTAAACTATGGAGCTTTTCAATTTCAGGTTTTATTGCAGCAATAAAATCCTTATAATTTTTATGTTCCTGGGTTTTAATTCTTGATTGTGCAAGTATATTTCCGTCAACATCGGCAAAACCAAACTTGGAATTAGTCCCCCCAATATCTATACCGATAGCTAATTTCGACATAACAATAGCATTAATTAAGCTTCATTCTGTTTCATTGCAACCTCATCTTGATCATCGACTCGCAAGCAAAGTACTCCAGCTAGAATCATTGACCCTCCTCCTATTACGATCGCGAATATAAATTCACTCTCAAAGAAGGTTGATATAAGAAAGCCTAAAATACTCGCAGCAACAATTTGTGGGATCACAATAAAGAAATTAAAAATTCCCATATAGTATCCCATTTTTTCAGGAGGAAGGGAACCGGATAGCATAGCATACGGGATGGACAGTATACTTGCCCAGGCAATCCCAATACCCACCATTGATAATATTAGCCAGTTTGGATCTGGTGCAAAATAATAGAATAACAGGCCAGCACCTCCACAGCATAATGCAATTAAGTGGGTCACTTTCCTACCTGTTTTTCGAGCTAACATTACCAGAAGAAAAGCAGCGATTGCAGCTACTCCATTATAGCTGGCAAACATGATTCCTACCCAATCTGCCCCATCATTGTATTCTTTTTGAACACGAGATAAGGTATTTTCAAGTTCCGGATCTAGAGTAAATCCTCTTTCTTTATCCAAAAAGAATTTGGCTGTATTGATGCTTATCGCTTGCGATTCAGTATTTCCATCAAGCTTTCCTTCGACTTTTTTTAGCTCATTCTGGATATATGCAATATTTTTTTTCTCATCGGCTGAGATATCCGAAGATTCATAATCCATCAGATACTTTCCCATGAGTTGGATTGACTCTCCGTCAACCTTCATATCATAAATATGGGAAGTCACACCCGATGTACTGTAAATCCACATAGAAAAAAGGGCAAACCAGGAAAAGAACTGAACAAACGCCAGTTGAATCATGGTTTTGGGCATATTTTGAAAGTCACGAACGATTTGAACGAACCCATTGTGGTATTGATCCCGATTCATCAATACAGATCCTAGTGCATAAGAAAAACCGAACAAACCGAAGATTCCACACAGCACATACAACTGTGGATCAAATTGCTCAATGGTAAACCATGTAGCTAGAATACCACCAATCGCTAGTAAGATTAAACCTCTAACTAAGTATTGTTTTGGAGTGTATTTAATATTTAGTGGATCTCCTTCATGACTTTCATCCTCACTTTCTTCTGAGGGTGGATACTCTTTGGTAGTAAAAACAGTCCACATTACTGCCGTCAAAAAAGCAAAAGCACCCACATAGAAAGACCATTTTACTGACGGAGGAATTTCACCGGCCCCTGCGGTATTGCTCACACCAATAATATTTGTAAATATCCATGGCAAAGCAGATGCAACAACTGCACCAATACCAATAAAAAAACTCTGCATGGCAAATCCCTTGGTCCTCTGCTCTGGAGGCAGCATATCTCCAACGAATGCTCGAAATGGCTCCATACTGATATTAATCGAACCATCCATGATCCAGAGCATGCCTATTGCTACCCAAAGTGCTGGTGAATTAGGCATGAAAATCAACGCGAAAGTTGCCATGATCGCCCCAACAGCAAAGAAAGGTCTTCTTCTTCCCCATTTGGGATGCCAGGTTCGATCACTCATGAAACCAATAATGGGCTGGAGTATAAGACCGGTCACCGGTGCTGCTAACCAGTAAAATGCAAGATTCTTCGTGTCTGCTCCGAGCGTCTCAAAAATCCTACTGGTATTCGCATTTTGTAAGGCAAAGCCAAACTGAATTCCTAAAAATCCAAAACTCATATTCCAGATTTGCCAAAAACTTAGTTTCGGCTTCTCTGAGGTTATAGATATTTCACTCATTACTTCAGGTCTTTGTTGTATCTGAATCTCAATTCAAAAATCTAATGATTAGGTATGAAAACGGTCTTCAGCATTTTCAAAATAATGAATAATAAATGGGGGATTAATACAAATAATTAAAAAAAGTACCGCAAACGGTTGCGAGATTTTAGATGATGTAATTCATTTAACAGGTCTTGAGGATTCGCGAGGAATAAGCGAAGTAGGTAATTTTATAGACTCAGCAAGAACCTCTTCTGCATTAATCTCTATCTCCTTTATCAGCAATTCGGCAGCATTTTGTCCCATTTCAAAACCTGGCTGTTCTATAGTAGATATCGAGGGACTGGTAAATGCGGTAAATTGCCAGTTGCTAAAACCTACTATACCAAAATCTTCTGGAACACTTTTGCCATATTTATTAGCTGCTTTGATTGCTGCTAGTGCAGCCATATCTGTAAATGCGAATAAACTATCTGGATTTTTTTCTTTCAAAAGGTTGTAAACTGCATCTTGGGTATCACTGTCGTTCGATATCATGTCGAAAACAATCAATGATTCATCTACTTCGATTCCTTCTTCCTCATGAGCCTTTTTATATCCACCGAGACGTTGATAGGTAATATCAAGATTTGTTGGACCCGCAAGATGAGCAATTTTCTTGTAGCCTTGCTTTATTAAATGCTTAGTGGCCTGATAGCCTCCCAGAAAGTCATCAACTGTTACTTTACTGCAATGCAATTCATTAGCTACCCGATCAAAAAATACAACTGGTAAGCCTTTTTGCATCAAAGCCTCAATATGTGAATACTCTTGTGTTTCCTTTGAAAGTGATATCAAGACACCATCCACACGATTATTAAATAAGGTTTGAAGATTGACCGTCTCTCTTTCAAGCGATTCATTAGACTGAGTAATGATGACATTATAACCTCTACTTTGTGCAACATCTTCGATCCCACTAATCACGGTAGAAAAGAAAAAGTGTACGATCTCAGGAACAATTACCCCTATGGTATTGGATTTGCTGTATCGAAGACTTAGAGCTAATGAATTAGGTTGATAATTAAGCTTCTCTGCTACTCGCTTAACTGCATCTTTCGTCTCTTGACTTATTTCAAAGTGATCTTTTAATGCCCTGGAAACTGTAGAAGGGGATATGCCTAGTTCTCTTGCAAGATCCTTAATCGTTACCGTCTGCCTTTTCATACGTGTAAGTTAGGAAAATCGCTGGTCAAACAGCCGGCTTCAAGCCAATATCCATCACTTTTCAATTAATATATTTTTAAAATGTTTAATAATTTATGGCATAGACTTCATGCCTATTTAAATTAGAACACTTTAAGAATAACTTTAGTCACCCGATAAAAACTCAGAAGCATGAGATACCTACCCTTTTTGTTTATTCTTTTAACAATAAGTGCTCATTCCCAAAAAAAACTTTCACATATAGATCCTCCATTTTGGTGGGCTGATATGCCCGTTGAAGAATTACAAATCATGCTACATGGTGAGAACATTGGCCATCTTGAGCCGATGTTTAATTATGATGGAATCCAGATCAGCGAAGTAAAAAAGCTTGATAACCCGAACTACCTGATTGTTAATCTCACTATCAATGAATCAGTATCACCAGGAATTATTGAGTTCAGATTAAAAGAAGGAAAAAGAACCAGAATAACATTCGATTATGAATTAAGAGAAAGATCAAGAGATAAGAATAGAAATCTGGGTTTCAATAGTAGTGATGTCATTTACTTATTAATGCCAGATCGCTTCGCAAACGGTGACTTATCGAATGATACGATTGAAGGTATGTTAGAACCGGCAAATAGATCAAACCCCAATGGTCGTCATGGAGGTGATATCAAAGGTGTGGGTGATAATCTGGATTACATCAAAGAAATTGGCATGACTGCTGTGTGGCTAACTCCCACTTTTGAAAATGACCAGACAGCAGCATATGGTGCATACCATGGATATGCAGCCACTGACTTATATAAAGTTGATCGAAGGTTTGGATCAAATGAAGAGTTTAAAACCTTTGTTGATAAATGCCATTCCATGGATCTAAAAGTTATCATGGATATGATTCACAATCATGTGGGTGATCAACACTGGTGGATGAAAGATCCTCCAACCAATGATTGGTTTCATGATTTCGAAAAATATGGTCAAACAAGTTTTAGAGGCGCTGTACAGTCAGACCCACATGCAGCTCAACACGACTTTGATAAATTGGTAAAAGGCTGGTTTGTGTCAGAACTTGCAGACCTTGATCAAAGAAATGAAGTGCTCGCTGATTATCTTATTCAAAACTCCATTTGGTGGATTGAATATTCTGGAGTAGATGGGATTCGCATGGATACCTATGTCTATCCCTACAAAGAATACTTAAACCGATGGGTCAAAGAAGTCATTGAAGCCTATCCAAAATTTAATATTGTAGGAGAAGCCTGGTTGCATCAACCACCACATGAGGGATACTGGCAAGAGGATAAACCCGAACTAAACGATGGATTTAATTCTCATCTTTCAACTGTCACAGATTTTCCATTGAGTTTTAGACTATCAGAGGCACTTGTAGAAGATTTTGGTTGGACAAGTGGCTTGAGTAAAATTTATTACACGCTTTCTCAAGACAGGGTTTATTCCGACCCTAATAAAAACGTAATCTTTCTGGACAATCATGATTTGGAGCGCTTTTTCACACGAGTTGAGGAAGATATGGATCTTTTCAAAATGGGATATGCCTTCTTGATGACGGTGCGTGGAATTCCCCAGGTTTACTATGGAACTGAGTTAATGATGGCAAATGATACAGTTGACGGGGATGGTAGGAAACGCATGGATATGCCGGGCGGATGGCCAACGGATTCCAGATCTGTATTTAAAGAATCAGAAAGGACTTCAATTGAAAATGAAGCTTTTGATTTTGTTAAAAAGTTAACAAACTGGAGAAAGGATGCATCCGTAGTTCACGGAGGAAAACTCACTCATTTTGTTCCAGATAATAATACATATATATTCTTCAGGCATACACCAAACGAAGCAGTAATGGTGGTTATGAATCGAAATGAGGAATCAACAGTTATGGCTAGAGATCGATTTGCTGAGATACTTGACCATTACACCAAAGGAAAAAATGTGCTGACCGAAAAACTAATTGATGTAGCTTCAGACTTTGTGGTAGGCCCTAAACAGACGGCCATTTTCGAACTAATGAAATAGGTAGAAGAATTCAGTCCTTCAACTATAGTCAATGAAAAAACTTTTATGTTTATTCTTTCTTTTCTTTTTGAGCTGTGTTGATCAAAAGGAAGAGTCTGAAGGAGTTATCACTGATTTTAATGATCCAACTGTGTGGGCTTCTGAGGTTGTCTGGTACCAAATATTTGTCGAACGATTTCGTAACGGAGACCCTACAAATGATCCTACTGCTGAAGATATTGAAGGCAGTTACCCAGGATTTGTCCCAGAAAACTGGCAAGTCACCCCCTGGACACAAGACTGGTACAGTGATGATGTCTACTTCCCGGATTTAGAAAAAGGAAAAGATTGGTTTGGGAATCCTGTGCGTTCTTTTGGATCCAAATCACAGTTAAGAAGGTATGGTGGCGACCTACAAGGTGTCCTTGATCAAATCGATTACCTGGATTCATTAGGAATTACGGCTGTCTATTTTAATCCATTGAATGATGCGCCTTCTTTACACAAATATGATCCCAGGTATTGGAGGCATGTGGATCGAAACTTTGGCCCAGATCCAAGAGGTGATGTGAAAATCATCGAGTCAGAGGTAAACGATGATCCTACTACCTGGAAATTTACGCAGGCTGACAAAATGTTACTTAAAGTCATTGAGGAGATGCATGATCGTGGAATTCGTGTGATTCTTGATTATTCCTGGAACCATACGGGTCATCGTTTCTGGGCATGGTTGGATCTGGTTGAAAAGCAACAGGCGTCAAAATACAAAGACTGGTATTGGATAAAAAGCTTTGATGATCCTGAAACTGAAGTAAATGAGTTTGATTATCAAGGTTGGTTTGGAGTAAAAGATCTTCCTGAGATCAGGGAAACTGCCTATATGAATCACAGTGAGAAAGTGGTTATTGACACGACGGGAGATATTTATTCGCAAGCAGTAAAAAACCATATTTTTAATGTAACCAAACGTTGGTTAGATCCAAATGGTGATGGCGATCCATCTGATGGAATAGATGGTTATCGTCTGGATGTAGCAGCAGAAATGCCATTTGAGTTCTGGAGAGCATTTAGGAAAGTGGTACGAGAAATTAACGCGGATGCCTATTTGCTTGGAGAAGTCTGGTGGGAACAATGGCCTGATAAACTATTAAACCCTGCGCCATTTTTGAAAGGAGACGTATTTGATTCGCCAATGAACTACAGATGGTATCGATCTGCAAGGAAATTTTTTAGTGGTGACCCTAAAAAGCTTAAGGTATCCGATTTTGTAGACAGTCTCGCATTGATTCAAAAAGACATCAGAAAGCAAAATAATTATGCGATGATGAACCTGAATGGGAGCCATGACTCTCCCAGGGTTCTAACCTCACTATTCAATAAAAATAGGTACAAGGTACATGCAAAACCAGCACAGGATTCGACCTACAAAATCCATAAACCAGATTCAATCACGATACAAACACTAAAACTACTCTTAGCCCACCAGTATACATATATCGGAGCACCCCACATATGGGCTGGAGATGAAATGGGAATGTGGGGAGCTGACGACCCATCGGGAAGAAAACCATTCATATGGCCAGATTATGTGTTTGAAGATGAAGAAACGCACCCGCTTGGTCAAAAAAGACCTACGGATAAGGTGGAGTTCAATAGAGACCTCTTTTTCACTTACAAGCACTTTATTTCTATTAGAAATAACCATCCAGTTCTTAGGAACGGAGACATAGAATTTCTGAAGGCTGATGACGAAAAGGGTGTATTGGCTTATCGTAGATATAATAAAGAAGCAGAGGTTATCACCATAATTAATAACAGCAATCAACACCAAAATATCTCCCTAAACCTAGCTGGTACGTTTCAAAATTTAATTGATAACTCGATTTTAAAATCCAGTCAACAACAGCTAAAAACGTCTTTAGAAGGCAGAAGCTTTCTGATTTTGAAAAATATTGACTGAAAAAGCACCATTTAGACTGTAATATCAAGATTCATTTGTGATCAAAACGGAATCGACATATCTTATCATTTAAATAAAACAGTGAATAAATGGCAGCCCAAAAAAGAGTCAGACTTTACGATAGCATCCTGGTAGAATGCGCATGGGAAGTATGTAATCAAGTCGGGGGAATCTATACAGTCATACGATCTAAAGTTCCTGCGATGATCGAAAAGTGGGGAGACAATTATTGTTTGCTTGGTCCGAGCGTTAACCCAAACATCAAAGCAGAATTTGATAACATAACAGAAGGTGACGATCCCATCTTTCGTACTGTTGAAAAGATGAGGCTCCTCGGTTATGAAGTAGCATATGGCCGTTGGCTTGTCACTGGAAGACCAAAAGCTGTCTTATTAAATCCTGAGAATGTAAGCAACCGACTCAAGAACTTACAAGCCCATTATCATGAGACGCATGGAATCGCTATTCAGGCAGATCATGACTTGCTCAATGAGATGCTAAGATGGGCAGATCTCAATAGAACCTTTTTTAAAATTCTATCTGAAGAATGTGAACCTGAAGAAAAGCGACTGATTGGCCATTTTCACGAATGGATGGCAGGACTTCCGGTATTGGATATAAAGAAAGATAAGTTAGCCTGTAAAACTGTTTGGACCACTCACGCTACCATGCTGGGAAGATATCTCGCGATGACTGAATCTGCGTTTTATGACAACATGAAAACGTATGATTGGCATAAGGAAGCTACTCATTTTAATATTTTACCCATCGTTCAGATAGAACGTGAAGTCGCTAAGAATGTAGATACGTTTACTACTGTAAGCGCTGTAACTGGCCAGGAGTGTATACATCTCTTGGGCCGAAAACCGGATACGATAACCCCAAATGGTCTCAATATCCAACGGTTTGTAGCCTATCATGAAGTGCAGAACTTGCATCAGGAGTACAAAGAAGAAATCCATGATTTCACTATTGGTCATTTCTTTAATCATAGCAGTTTCAACCTTGACAAAACACTGTATTTCTTTACTTCCGGGAGGTATGAATACAAAAACAAAGGTTTTGACATAACGCTCGAAGCATTAAAGAAGCTGAATCAGCAAATGATCAAAGAAAAATCAGATATCACTGTTGTTATGTTTTTTATCACTAAGAGACCCACCTGGAGCATCAATCCAGATGTCCTGGAGAGTCGGGGGGTGTTAGAAGAAATCAGACAAACGTGTGAACACATCATCGAACAAGTCGGACATAGATTGTTTTTGAAAGCCGCAGAATCCAGCGATGATCATAGACTTTGCGATTTAAACGAATTAGTTGACGATTATTGGAAACTACGATACAGGAGAACCATCCAGTCCTGGAAATCGGATAGATGGCCAATCATCGTAACCCATAATTTGACTGATGACCTGGATGATGATATTCTTAATTACCTAAGAAATGAACAAATGCTTAATGCACCGGGAGATCGTGTAAAAATTGTTTATCACCCGGATTTTATCAATTCTACCAATCCACTTTTCGGTATCGATTATTCTGAATTTGTAAGAGGTTGTCACCTTGGGATATTCCCAAGCTATTATGAACCATGGGGGTATACCCCGCTTGAAAGTATTGCTAGTGGAGTTCCTACAGTCACATCAGACCTATCAGGATTCGGAAAGTATGCGTATAGTATTGAAAAAAATCCTGAAGAAAATGGCGTCTACCTATTAAAAAGAGATGGTAGAAAAATAGAAAGACAGGTAAATGATTTAACAAAGTTCCTTCATGATTTTGTCCATACGGAAAGAAGAGAACGAATCATCATGCGGAATAAAGCCGAGGATTTCTCAGAAAAATTTGATTGGAGAATTTTAAGATCAGAGTATGAAAAAGCCTATAGAAAGGCACTAAAATCTGAAGGTTAGGTCACAGCCACCTTCTTACTTTTCTGGTGTATGCCTCGTAGTCTTCACCAAAATTTTCAATCAAAACTTCCTCTTCTGGTTTGATCTGAAATTCATTCATGTACCATATAAATAGCATAATTGGCAAAACACCTAGCGGATTTCCTATCCTGATGGCACCACCTATCAAGATGAAAACCAACCCGAGATACATCGGATTTCTCGTGTATTGGTAAATTCCGTGTGTCACTAATTTACTTGCCTTCTTTGGTTGCATAGGATCAACAGTCGTGCCTTTCATTCGAAAGGTCACCACTCCCAGCACTCCTAAAAAAAAGCCAATAACCAGAAAAATACGAGATAGTGCTTTCCTGTACGGAAATTGATAAGAAAGATCTTCTGAGAGAAAATAAACGATAAGTATTAGCGCCAAACAAACGACAAAAACTACAACCGGTGGCACCTTGAGTCTCATGGTAAGCTAGCAGTAAGTCTACCTTTGTGCATTTCCAAACCGCATTTCAAGAAACTCTCATATGCTCCTATATCTGGGGTATATCCAACCGGATTATTCAGTATATGTGAACCATCTGAAGAAATTGCTACATAATAGGGTTGTGAGTTATTATTGAAGAACTTCGTTTGAAAGTGTGCCCACTTATGACCGTAATTATTCAGTTTTCGCTTACCTCCTTGTACCCGATCTACTTCTATCTGTTCTTCGGATGGCAAGTCTTTTTTATCATCCACATAAAGGGAAACAAGAACATACTTGTCATTGATCAAATCAAAAATTCTAGGATCCGACCACACGTGTTCTTCCATTTTCCTGCAGTTAACACAGGCATATCCGGTAAAATCCAAAAGAATTGGTTTTTGCTGACTTTGAGCGTAGGCAATCCCAGACTCCAGATCTTTGAAACAGTTAATTCCATTGGGACACTCGTTCGGATAAATCCAACTGTACCCAGCTGGTGGAGCAAGACCACTCAAAAGCTTGAGTGATTGAAACCGCTTGATCTCTTGATCATAAGTAAGTCCATAACCCAAAAACAATGAGAATAAAAAAGCAACCACTCCTAATACTATTCTTGACCTGGACAATTTTAGTTGCTTGTCATCATGTGGAAATTTAATGAGGCCCAACAAGTACATCGCCAATCCTATACCAATCAGTATCCAAAGCACCATGAACAGCTCATAGGTTAGGAATCCCCAATGCATCACAAGGTCTGCATTGGATAAAAATTTCAGTGCCAAGGCTAGCTCAACAAAACCCAAAACCACCTTGACCGTATTAAGCCAGCCTCCGGATTTCGGTAATCGAGACATCCAACCTGGGAACATAGCAAAAAGTGCAAAAGGTAAGGCCAAAGCCAAACCAAACCCGCTCATGCCAGCGGTTAGCTGCCAGGCTCCACCATCGGAAGAAAGTGCACCAGCTAAGAGAGATCCTAAAATAGGCCCCGTACAAGAAAAAGAAACAAGTGATAATGTCAGCGCCATAAAAAAGACACCCAGAATGCCCCCAACACTTTCTGCTGAACTTACCTTGTTAGTTAGGGAACTTGGCACATTGATTTCATAGTATCCAAAAAAAGAAAATGCAAAGGCAAGAAAGACTAAGAAAAAAATCAGATTTAACCAGACATTGGTTGAAATCTCATTAAGTATGTCCGGATTCAAGGAATCCAGTAAGTGAAATGGTATGCTTAACAGAACATAGACTGCCAGAATGAAAACACCATAGAGAATGGCGTTTTTAAATCCTTTCTTTCTATCAACTGACTTTTTCGTAAAGAAACTGACCGTAAGTGGAATTAAGGGAAAAACACAGGGAGTAAGCAGCGCTAAAAAACCTCCCAGTAATCCCAATACAAAAATCATTATAAAGCTTTTTTCTTCACTTGGCGTAAGAGACTCGTAATCTCCACATTCCTGTGAAGCGTTCTCTATTTTTGTAAGTCCATAGAGTTTCTGGTAAACCTCATCACTATTTCCAGTATTTTTTGCTTTTGATGATTGCTCCTCATCATTTTGCTGGTTAGCATCTACTCCTAATTGTAGGCTAAATGCTACCTCAGCAGGAGCAAGACACTTTACAGAATCACAAGTCATATACGTCAGATATCCAGTTATTGGGATTGCTTTTTCAAATACCTTAACCCGTTGGAAAATCTTCATGGACTTGTAGTATTTGGTCAGGTTCATATCGAAAACCGGATCGTACCCTTCCTTTCGATTTTTTGGATCCTCCTCGGGTTTCCCGATGAGTTCAAAATGATCTCCCTCGTCAAAGGTTATGTAGGTAGCGATTGGACCATCATCCCTTTCCAGGTATTGAGAATAAACGGACCAGCCAGGTTCTATCTCGGCATTGAAGTAAAATACAAATTCATCAGCAGTTATTTCTTCAGATGAAAACTTCCATTTTACTGGGTTGAGGATTTGTGCTTGTATACTAAATACAGCCAGGATTAAGGCAATGGAGAATACTAACTTCTTGTTCAAAATACCTTTGGTTTAAAAATCTTTGAAGCAAACACGGTATTAAACAAAATTAGTTTCTTCGAATTCAAATTAAGATTGGTTTAGGAACTTTCATCTCGTTTGACCAAAAGAACATAACCCTTGTCCAGCTTAAGATACCCCTGCTCGTAGCAAAAATGGTAGGTGTCTCCCGCTTTTGTAGTATAGGTATTCGTATGGTAGTCAAAATCAAATCCTTTCTTTAGCAACTTATCCGTATGCGTTTTCTTCTTCCCATCCGGATTCAGTTCTATCAAGATACGGCGGTTTTTTAATAGGGTGTTGTTCACCTTCCGAATGTAGTTGGTAGTGGCAGCATTAACCTTATTATTAAATGCATTTCGGCAAGCATCTGAGCAAAACTTTTTATCTATCCGACCATGAACGGGTCTTCCACACTCCGGACATTGTTTTTCCTCCATATATCTAAACTACTGATTTTCAGTAATAAAACCAATTATAAACGACTACAAACGGATACAGTCGACTACAACTAATTAACAACCGAATCGAACAAAAGACCCATCTAACCTTTGCATTCGTCAAACGACAAATTCATCTACCATCAGGTGAATCATTTTAACAAACTAAATTTTATAATCATGACAAGTTTAAAAAACAGCGTACAGTTAATTGGTAGATTAGGAAACGAACCAGAAGTAAGAACATTTGATAGTGGCAAGAAAATGGCCACTTTCTCATTGGCCACTAATGAAACCTACTACAACAATAAAGGTGAGAAAGTAGATGATACCCAGTGGCACAATGTTGTGGTGTGGGGTAAAAAAGTGGATCTCGTGGAAAACTACTTGAAAAAAGGTAGCGAGATTGCTTTGGAAGGAAAGCTGATCAATCGATCTTATGAAAAAGATGGCATCAAAAAATATGTGACTGAAATCAACATGAATGAATTGCTGATGATGGGTAAAAGGGATTAAGCTGATACTAAAAAAGCCCTCATTGAGGGCTTTTTTATTAAGAATTCTTCCGCTTGACATCAATCATTTCTAAGGCCTTGTTTCTTGATAGCGACCCTTTATCATAATCCATTAGGGTTTTCGCTTTAACGGTAACCTCTATTTCCTCCGGCATCTCGCATCCCTTACATTCCGTCATCTTTGCTTTTAAAATCATCATTTCATTGGGTTGTAGACTCTTCACAGTTCTCCCGTAATCCAGTAAATTTTCCTTAAATGATCGTTCAAATTCAGGATACATCGCATTTACCTTTTCGTCCCTTTCCTCGCGTGTCAATCCTGTTTCGCCAGTTGTCCGAATTGTGTGTAAACCATTGTCACTCGATGACGAATAAAACTTCATATTGAAAGTGACACCTAAATCTTCTAATCTATTGTATCCAATCTTTCTTGAAGCGAGATAATAAGTGGATGACAAATCTGGTTCGTGTAGTCTTGCAAAAATGGTTGCAAACAATTCAATGTCTTTAGCTACTTCGGCACTTTCACCAGATGTATACTTAATTCGTTCTATCAACTGATCTCTGGAAATTTTACCTTGCTTATAAGAATTAAGATCACTTTTCAATAATTGTCCAGAAAAGTTCCCTGATGTTTTTGTAGAATTCCATCCAAAGTAAAACTCGAAGTTTCTTCTGTCTTTTACCTGTACCATGATACGGTCTGATGGTTTTAACTGACCAATTAGATCCGCATAGTCAACTAAGAATGTTTCTATTTGATCTTTAGAATTTTTCATCAACTTCTCTTGCAACTCTTCAGTTTTTAGATTCTCCGCCTTGATTTTTCTTCCTCGTTCATCCCGTACCTTCACTTCGATTTCCTGATCCGCATCCATCTCATCAGTATCTTCTATAACAACGACAGAATTAAACCCAGAAGAAGTGGAGGCTATCGTTCGAGTCTTCCCGTCAACCCACAAAATTGAACTAGTTGGCATGGTCAAAATCACTCCATAATCAGGGATATAGCTGCTTTCAACCTTGTTTCTGCTCCACCGGTTGTTATCATCATCAGCTAGTGTGGCAAGGATGTTTTCAGCCACTTTTAAATCTCGATCCATACGCTCCTGGTCAAAAGATTGAGAGAAAGCATCGGTATTTCCGATCATTGTAAGCACAATGACAGCTACCATTTTTATTGTTTTATTCATTTTATTTTTCATTAGTCTCTTGTTTTAATATTGATTTTTTGATACTTCAGCTGTGTTGATCAAGCTGGTTAATATCTGATTAGTCTGCAGTTGATTGATTTCTGCGTTATTTTCAAAGTTTTCGAATTGAGTTTGTATTAGCTCCAAATCATTCTGTCTCTGAATATCCAGATAAATCACCAGATCTTGAAGTGCCCGATTGGTGTACTCTTTTTGACTTTGATCCGAACTCTCCAACATGTGTGCCAGCGTTTCTTTATTAAAATCCCTCAACCTGGCCATGTATTTGTTAAGCAATGCCTCATCTACTTGAGGCTGTGAAATGTTTGATACTTTTTGAGCCATCGCATTCTCAGAAGTATTTAGACGCTGATTAATAGTCTCATTATTGGCAATAAGTGCCTGACCAATCAGCTGCTCTATTTGTGCTTTTGAATACCCAACCTCAGAAGTATTCCGATCTCCGAAAGCAATCGTCAGACCTTCTTCTCCGGTAGATATACGAAAAGAAGTGAGGTAGCCCACAAATAGAACAAGTGCAATACTAGCGGCAATACCTAATGGATACCGCCACCAGTTATGTCGCGTTCCTGAGGCCCCTACCACCACTTCTGATTGATCAAAAGTGAATTTTGGCACTTCTACTTCACGATCATTCAGTTTACCTATTAGGAACCTGGTTTCTTTTGATTCTTCCAGCTCCTTTTGAGCGGTTTCATTCTCTTTGAGATATTCCTCCACCCTAATTTTTTCATCTGCTGATAGCTCATCATACAAATAAGCCATGAGCTTGGATTCATCTACTTTATAACTCATAATGAATGGTTTCTTTAGTAATATTTTGCTCGCTGAGCTTGTTCTTTAATACTTTTAATCCACGATACAAACGCGTCTTCACCGTATTTTCCGAAGTGTTTAGTGCATCGGCAATTTCGTGAAACTTAAACCCCTCGTATTCCTTCATCAGGATTACACTACGCTGATCTTCCGGTAGCTCCTGTAACGTACTGAATAGGATTTTCTCTAGTTCTGTCTGCTGATAGGTACGTTCCGGATTAAACATTCGATCACTTGCTTCGCTTTCAAATGTTAATTGATCATCTTCGTCCTCTCCACCATTTTGAGGAAGAAAGACCATTTTATTCCTTGACTTTCTGCGTGCCTCCTCATGACAAAAATTTGTTGCTATTCGATATAACCATGGTTTAAAGCTCTTCGCATCTTTCAACTTTTTCAGATTTTTAAAGACTGCAATAAATGTCTTCTGGCATATATCAGATGCTTTCTCCTCATCTGCACAATACTTGAAAGTATAGTTGTATATGCGCTTATACCATAGATTCACCAATTGGTTGAAGGCACTTTCATCTCCTTGCCTCGCTCGCTCAATAAGGAAGTCTGCCGATGAGATCTCCACGGCTACCTGCTCTGCCTGCATAAAGCGAATGAGTTAAATATTTTTCCTTTCATACCTATATTTCCTTTAGGTTCTATTCTAGGATGATCTAACGATCAAAAAAGTTCTACCCATTCAAAACTAGTTGGTTCATCATCCAATCGAATTCTCATTACTTTTATAATTATGAGCTCTAAGTCTTCTTTAATAATTACTCAACGTATCGAATCAATAGATGCGCTTAGAGGATTTGCTCTGGCAGGTATTGTGATTGTGCATATGGTAGAACAGTATACTGCGGCCATGGAACTACCAAACGAATGGCAGGCAATCAAAACTGGTGGAGTAATTGATCAAATCATTAAAGGTGCCATGTTCCTATTGATTAGAGGAAAGTTTTTTGCTTTATTCTCGCTCTTATTTGGCTTCAGTTTCTTCATTCAAATGGATAATGCTACCAAAAAAGGTCTACGCTTTGAAGGAAGGTTCCTGTGGCGTTTAGTCATTCTATTTCTTATTGGCTTATTGCATCACATGTTCTATTCTGGAGATATCCTCACGATCTATGCAACAGTGGGTTTGATTATTGTACCTTTTTACCATCTGAATAGCAAGTACATATTATGGTTGGCTTTAATTTTTTTACTTGGCCTAACTTGGTTTGTAACTTATGCTTTCATTGGAATGGATGAGCTATTTCCTATTAGTGGTCGAGGAGATGATGTGTATTTTGACCTACTAAAAAAAGGATTGCTCGTAGATGTATTTCACATCAACAGCATCGAACGAATGATCGCCAAAATCAATTTCCAACTTGGTTTCTTTGGTAGAGGGGGTCTTACGTTGGGTTTCTTTCTTTTAGGTCTTTGGGTTGGTAAATCACGGGTCTTAGAATCGATCGAACAAGAAAAGAAAATACTGAAAAAAGTCTTGTACTGGAGCCTTGGTGGGATGGGCATATTTTTGATTCTTACTCCCTTGTTGTTTGTAATACATGGGGATAATAAAAGTTTAGATAGCTGGGTCGCCATGTTTGGTTTAGCAGGCTTTGATCAATTCAATCTCTTTTTCACACTTGTAATTGCCACAGGGTTTTTTCTTCTATTTCATAAATCATCATGGAATCGAAGATTGATTCGCTTTGCTCCATTCGGAAGGATGGCTTTATCCAACTATTTCCTGCAAACTGTGATTGGAACATTCATTTTGTATGGTTGGGGCTTGGGGTATATAGGTGAAGTCAGCAATTCAATCATGTTTTTGATTGCTATAGGTGTGCTGATTGTTCAAATGAAGCTTAGCAGATGGTGGCTTACAAAATTCAGGTATGGACCTCTTGAGTGGTTATGGCGTTCTGCCACCTATCTGAAATGGCAGCCTTTCAAAAAACAGCAGTCTTTTTAAGATATATCTAATATTTTCTGCGATCGCCCATTAAATGCTATTTCATCACCAACTTTTTTCCCCATCATTTCTTTTGCAAGCGGTGCACTTTGTGAAATCACAAACACTTGACCATCTTTTATTTTAATGGAACCAATAGCCGCCACAATGAAATACACACCTAAGGTTGTATGCACCAGGCTTCCTTGCCTGATCGTTTCATGTAATTGTTTTTTGATCGTGCTTAAAGCCATTTTTTGATCTAAAAGCAGTTGCAACCGATCATTGAGTTTGCCTTTTTCCTGCATCATCATCTCTCTTCCCGTTTCATACTTGTCTCCCATGCTACTTTTTGTTTCATTGGAAGCAGATTCCTCTACTTTAGCAATTTCAGATAGGAGTGTTTCTACCTTATCGTCCAACAATTCATGACAATAAGTAAGTACTGTTTCTTTCGTCAGTTCTGGCATCGTTTAATTGAATTCAACTTCAAATTTAACTTTCCAAGATTTTGCGGGTTATGTGAGCATGATATACGATACTTCCTACACAGATAAAAGAATAGTCCGAAAGATCAACGAAGCAGTAGGTGTTCCGTTTGGCTGGAAAGAACGCTGGAAAATGGGAGGTATTGGATCCAAACGAATGGTGATCAAAGACATAAGTGAAGAGTACAGAGCCTATTTAAACGCGGATCATTATCAAACCAATGCCAACATTGAACTGAGACCTAAAGGAGTACTCATTCATTTCCGACATAAACTTCAGGCCTATTCATGGGTAATGCCTTTTGCAGGGCTTGAAATCAAATTAAATGAACTGTTAACTCTCCAATCGGATCATAAATTCATTACCCTTGATCCTGGAAATGAACATGAATTCATTACAAAGTTGATGTCTCAGAAAGAGCACTTTCTTGCCTTAAAATAAAGAGACCTTCATCACAGCCTCTCGCTTTACTTTATAAAACTCCTTGTGTATATCAAAAGGTGGGGCTCCATTCGGATTTAGATGAACATAGGTACCATCTTCATTCATTTCATAGGCGTTTACATTATCCTTTAAGTTGTAATTCAGGATATTGATGGCTTGCTGTTTCAACAAAGGATCCATCAAAATGAACAACGATTCCAACCGGCGATCAAATGAGCGAACCATCATATCTGCACTTCCACAATAGACCTTTGGGTTACCTTCATTGTGAAAATAGAAGATACGCGAATGCTCCAAATACTCACCTACTATGGATCTAACCATAATATTCTCACTTAAACCCGATCTTCCCGGACGAAGGCAACATATACCTCTTACGATTAATTTAATGGGAACACCTGCCTTGGAAGCTTCATACATGGCCAGTATGACATCCTTATCCTGGAGGGAATTAAGCTTGATCACGATACCACTAGGCTTACCCGCCATTGCATTTTCCCGTTCCTGATCAATTAGCGCTATTAGCTCTTTCCGCATGAAGGTGGGAGCCGTAATGAGTGTTTCATACTCTTCAGGCATGGAATGTCCTGTGATTACATTGAAGAATTCCTGCACATTGTTTACATATTCTTCATTGGAACTGAGCAACCCTAAATCAGTATATAGTTTAGCTGTTGCTTCATTATAGTTCCCACTACTCATGTGCACAAAACGTGTTACCCTCTCTTTTTCCTTCCGGACAATTAGCAAAAGCTTTGTGTGCGTTTTCAATGATCCTACACCATAAATGACAAAACAGCCCGCCTTTTGTAGTCTTTGGGCTTGCCTCATGTTGTTTTCTTCATCGAAACGAGCTTTTACCTCAAATAATACCGATACGTGTTTACCATTTTCTGCAGCTGCCAATAGGGCATCTACCACACGTGAGTTTTTGGCTAGTCGGTAAATCGTTAGCTTGATAGATAACACATTGGGGTCCTCCGCAGCCTGATCCAATAAGTCTAGTAAGGGCTCAATGGTATTGTATGGGTGATGCAGAAGGATGTCTCGGTTTTTCAAGATCTTAAACATATCCTGGTCCTCAACATCCGTCATGCTTATCGGTGGAATCGGTACTGGACGCGGCGGTTTGTATTGATCAAACTCTTCATGATTTACGATCTGCCAGAGGCACGTGAAATCGATTAAGGATCCTTTAGGAGTGACCTTCACATTCTCATCACCTATCTCGTAACGTTTTTTTAAATGCTTGATCAGCCAGGCGTCCGCTTTTTCCTCTACTTCCATCCGTACAACCCGACCGGTCTTTCGGGTTTTTAATTTCTTTTTCATTTCCTCCAGGAAGTTTGCCTCAATATCCTCCGATTCTTCTAAGGTAAAATCTCCATTCCTTGTCACTCGAAATAAGGAGCTGGATAGGATATCTACATTTCTGAAAATGTGATTAAAATGAACCTCTACAATTTGCTCTAATGGAACAAAAATCATTTTGCCCTTTTCCTTGATCTCATAGAACCTGGGAAGGTTTTGCGGTAACTGGATGAATGACATCTTTTTCTTTTCCTTGGGCCCATGACCTTTAGTGACAACTCCAAAAATCAAGATGTTATTCATCAAAATGGGAAAAGAGTGGTAGGGATCAAATACCATAGGGGTAAGCATCGGAAAAATGGTTTTTTCGAAATACTTACTCGCTGAGTTTTGCTGCTTACTCGATAGTTCTGTGTAATCCTTTATCTCGAACTCGTTATCCCTGAAGCTATTCTTTAAATCAAGAAATAGCTCGTTTTGTTGTAAGCCAAAATCTTTCAACCCAGCCAATAATTCATCTTTGAAGGGTACCACTCGCAAGCCTGAATAATCGATTCGATCCTTGCCATAATCCAGATAGTT
This sequence comes from uncultured Roseivirgaceae bacterium, assembly GCA_964459925.1. Taxonomy (GTDB): domain Bacteria; phylum Bacteroidota; class Bacteroidia; order Cytophagales; family Cyclobacteriaceae; genus Ekhidna. Next base: position 5,230 of record CAYWOQ010000043.1, on the reverse strand, counting down.
GTATAAACTACCCAAACGAATCATGTAAAACTCATCTGCATTTGAGGAGGTGATTGCCAGAAACTTTAGCTTTTCGAAAAGGTTTCGTTTTTCCTTTTTAGCCTGATCAAGCACACGATGGTTAAACTGAAGCCAGCTAAGGTCACGACTGATGAGATTACTGCTACTGATAAGTTCCTGGGTGTTGCTCATAATGTTGGATATGTCTAGCAAAAATAAGCCTGTCTGGCTAGCAGCAAGACAGGCTATTATGATCAATTATGAAAATCTCTGACTTAACTAGTGTACGATCAAATAATATTCATCTCTGAAAGCACACCGTTCGTTTTGCTAACTCCGTCTGCGCTTTCTGCAAGTTTTGCTTTTTCCGCCTCATCCAATTCAATTTCCACGATTTCTTCAATTCCATTTTTACCAATGATGGCAGGAACACCGATGGAAATATCACTAAGTCCATACTCACCGTCCAGCATGCATGAGCAAGGAAACATCTTCTTTAAATCACAGGCGATTGCTTGTACAATAGCAGATACCGCAGCACCTGGTGCATACCATGCTGATGTACCTAAGAGTTTGGTCAAGGTAGCCCCCCCTACTTTCGTTCCTTCTAACACATAGTTCAATTTTTCATCGTCAAGGAACGATGATACTGGTACACTGTTTCTTGTAGCCAATCGAGTCAAAGGGATCATACCTGTATCACTGTGACCACCGATTACCATGCCATCTACATCAGAAGGAGGGCAATCCAACGCTTCAGCCAATCGATACTTAAACCGTGCTGAGTCCAAGGCACCACCCATACCGATGATTCGGTGTTTAGGCAATCCAAGTGCTTTGTGTGCGAGATAGGTCATCGTATCCATAGGATTAGAAACCACAATGATGATCACTTCCGGTGAGTGTTGAATCAAATTCTCAGCTACTGTCTTTACAATACCTGCATTGGTAGAGATCAATTCTTCACGTGTCATTCCCGGTTTTCTAGGGATACCGGACGTGATCACCGCTACATCACTTCCAGCAGTTTTGGAATAGTCATTGGTAGAACCGGTGATCTTAGAATCAAAACCATTTAGCGAAGCAGTTTGCATTAGATCCATGGCTTTACCTTCTGCAAAGCCTTCTTTGATGTCAATCAATACAATTTCCGAAGCAAAATCTTTGATTGCGATATACTCAGCACAGCTAGCCCCAACGGCTCCTGCACCTACAACAGTAACTTTCATTTTATAAAGGTTTTTGGTTTGAAATAAACATTAAGTTGCCCTTCTGACAAGGGTTACAAAAGTACTAATAGGTTGTGGAAAAGTGATCCTTTCTGAGATCATTCATCAAATCGCCTGATGAATCTCAATTTAGCTTCTTATTTTTCTCCGAATTGGTTAAAAAAGTTGGTAGAATCTTGAATAATGCTGTTTATAAAACCATCGATTGAACTCATTTTCAGCATGTTATTCATATATAGATTCAATAAATCACATGAATAAAAACTGAACCTCTAATTATCTTTATCGTCTAAAGAAATAAATATGAAATTCGTTCGACTTCTACTTTTTGCGCCTTTATTAATGGCATTTCAATGCGATGAAGAGATTAATGCAGAAGAGGATCTACTCATTGATACAGGTATCTATGCTGGGTGGGCCCTCACCAGCGAAACGGTAAATGGAGTAACAATCATGACACCCACTCCTGAAATGATTCTGGAATTTTATCCTGACAAAAATACGCAAGACAATAGAGGTTCATACAACATGGAAGAACCATCAGCAAATACGATTGGTACTTTCATCATGGATCAAACCGAGCAGACCATAACATTCAAGAGGGAGGGCAAGAAAGATATTGTCTATAACTATTTGATCAACTCCGAAAAAGATTTTATTACATTCCGTTTCATTGAGAGTGACGCGCTATTTGAAAATGGATGGCGAAAAATATATTGAAATACTTCTTTTATATACCATTTGATGGGAAAAACGGTGGCATTAGTTGGAGCGACAGGATTGATTGGGAGTCATCTATTGGAGCTATTGCAAAATGATTCAGAGATATCTTTAATCAAAGTACTGGTAAGAAGGCAGGTTGATTCAATCACCCAAAGATTAGAACGATTCTTCTGGATTTTGAAGATCAAGAGGTTTTTAAATCTGCGTTTTCAGCTGATGATATCGTTTTTTGTGCGGTAGGAACCACAAACAAGCAGGTAAATGGTAATAAAGAAGCATACAGAAAGGTTGATTACAACATTCCTGTAAATGCAGCAAAATTCAGTTCGGAGGCAGGTTGTTCACAGTTCTTATTTGTTTCATCGGTAGGAGCCAAGCGGAAGAGCAAAAACTTCTATCTACAGCTTAAAGGAGAAGTAGAGGAAATGATTAGCTCCATGAATATTCAAACCATTTCAATTTTCCGACTCTCCTTCCTAGTGGGAAAAAGAAAAGAATCTCGACTGGGAGAAAAAGTCGGAATAAAAGTCATGAGTTCCATTTCCCCATTATTACCTACAAAAATGAACCCGATTAAGGCTCAAATTGTGGCAAAATCAATGATACAAGCCAGTAAAAAAGAGCTTCAAGGAGTAAGGATCTTTCACTATGAAGAGATGAATCAACTCTTGCTCAATTAACGTTCGGTAGATAGACCTATCAAAAGCTAGATGACAGACTACCTAGATGACAGACTACTTTAAGATTCTTTTATGAAGTGTAAAATTTTAGTTTTGCAACATAAATTTTCAATATGATTGAATACAAAGGAGCCTCTATCCAGGAGTTATTTTTTCAAAAAATCAAAGAAGAACCACAATCACAACATCTACTCCAATCGGCATTTTCTCCTAGCGAAGAAGAAATTTTAAAAAAAATCTTTTTAAAGCCCTTTGAAGGAACGATCAATACTTATCAGTTTCAACATACCGTTGATTTAGAGCTGAATGTACTTTTCCAATTATCCAGAAAAATTGATCAGGAAAATGCACTGGGAGAATCTGTAAATGGAATCGTATCTCATTTGATCACCAGTTCACGTCACCCCAACATCAAAGAAGGTGAGCTATTTATCGTTCGGTTTTCCGAGCTGATGCTCGGATCAGATGTGGTCAACGGATTGGGCATTTTTAAAGTAGAAAAAAAAGATGCGTTTCTCGAAACCCCAGATTGGACGAAGGAACCCTCTCTCCTATTCAAAGAAGGCATTGGTGAAAAAAAGCTAGATAAAGCATGCCTCATTCTTTTCACACCAGCACCCTATACCATTCTCGCCTACGATAACAATAACAGTGAGGCGGTTTATTGGAAAAATGACTTTATCAACCTCGATTTTAAGCGGGATCATATTAATGATACCAATCATTTTTTACAAATGACCAAAACGTACATAACGGATCAAATACCCGAAGAATTTGAGGTTTCTAAGACGGATCAGATAGATCTACTCAATAAATCAATCGGCTATTTCAAGAATCATGAAGCGTTTGATCAAGGGGAGTTTGAATTAGAAGTTTTTGGGGATGCTTCTGCTATTTCATCTTTTCGTCATTTTGATCAACAGTACCAGGAAGAAATGGATCTGGAGCTTTCAGATAATTTTAAAATCGCCTCCAACTCTGTGAAAAAGCAGGCTAGGATTTTCAAAAGCGTATTGAAATTGGATAAAAACTTCCATGTATATATTCATGGCAATCGTGAACTCATTGAGCGCGGTGAGGATGAAAATGGAAGGAAATTTTATAAGATCTATTATGAAAACGAATCCTAGGACTCTTCTCCTTCAAATGTAAAAATTCCAATTACAATCAATTGAATTCCTGCTTCAGTCAAGTACTTTATTGCTGCTGTTTGACCTAAATGTAACTTGATCAAAAATTTAAAAGATAAATGAAGAAAGCATTAGTAACAGGAGCAAGTACAGGAATTGGCTGGATGTTTTGCCAGCAATTGAAGAGAGAAGGATGGGAAGTAACAGGGGTAGCACAAACTAAAACAGTAATTTGAAGAAGGTCACTTTATTGTGACAGATCTTAGCGAGGAAAAAGGGATCAAACTGCTTGAGGATCACCTGAAGGAGCATAAGTACGATCTTTTAATTAATAACGCTGGCTATGGGCTCTACAGCAAATTCATAGATGCTCCGATAGACCGACAAGTCAATATGATTCATTTAAATGTCGAAGCATTGGTTCGGTTATCTTATGCTTTTCTATCAACTGCAAAAGAAGAAGATGCGCTCATGAATGTGTCATCTGCTGTTGCTTTGCTACCCATGCCAGGGGCTGCGGTTTATTCTGCTACAAAATCATTTGTCACTTCCTTTTCGGAATGCTTATGGTACGAATACAAAGACAAAGGAATCTACATTTTTGCGGCATCACCAGGAGCTGTAATCACCCCTTTTCATGAAAACGCCGGAGGTGAATCCAAAAAGATGGATGCCAATATGGTTATGACACCTGAATACATGGTTTCAGAAGCAATGAAAACATTAAAGGCCAGAAAAAAACCTTCTTATGTCATTGGGAAGCAATATCGATTCATCACTAAAATCACACAGCTATTTCCAAGATCCTTTCGATTGAAACAACTAGCCAAAAATAGCCAGGGAATGAGCTAATTTTAATTCATGGAATGGTATGGACCTATTACAGTACTACCTGCAATCGGCTTAATCATAATGTCCACCAGCAATTTTATAGTGGCATTAAATAATGAGATTGTAGAGTTGGAAATGGCTGATAAACCTAATGAACAAATTATTGTACTCAAGTTAGCTCAGTTAAGAAGGTTAGGGATTGCAAACGCAAGCTTGTATGCTTCTTGTCTTTTTTTTATGGTTGCCGGGCTTTCTACAGCCATTTTCGAAAATGAAGAAGCACAAAAGTTTCTAATGATCTTTGGTGTAATTCTCACAACTATTGCACTTACTTTTTTATTTATCCATTCTTTTAAAGCAGTAAGCATTAGACACAAACGATTGAAATTGAAATAAAAAAATCCCAGCTCAAGATGAACTGGGATTATAAAACACCAACCTAACCTAAAATCATTGTAAAAAGGAAATGGCTAAATCTCTTACCTGAACAGGTGCAAATGGATTCAACCCAGATAAATCTGTGAATTCACTAGAAAAACTTTCTGGTCTGTTGTCTACACCTGACGTTATGAACCCATTGTTATTGAACCTCGATTATGCATTAGGATTTAATAATTAGTCCAAAAAGTTTGATTCT
>CAYWOQ010000042.1:3551-30799 GCA_964459925.1 uncultured Roseivirgaceae bacterium | reverse complement strand
TTTGCATTTCATTTCAATCACAAATTCACAAGAAAACTAACTAGCACAACGGGTTTACCATAGGAAAAAATACAACATGAGAAATCTACTAATCCTACTGGTTGTTTTGTGCGCTTCCTGCTCCTCAAGCGAGCTAAAAAGGGAAAATGAAGAGCTGAAAGTTCAAGTGGAACAATTAAGGCTTCAAGCTGAACGTCAAGCTGTACTTGCACAAGAAGCGGCAGCAATGGCTAGGGAAGCCCAGGCAGAGGCAGAGCGCCAAACTCAAATAGCCAGAGAACAGTCGGAAGCAGCTCAAAAGGCCATGGCAAATTGTAATTAAGTTATTTCTATTATGGCTCCTATTGTTGTCAGAAAAAGCCACTAAGAAGATAATACTAAAAAAATTAGCATAATTTTATAGTATGTTTCAAGATAATTCTCCTCTTGCTGAGCGAATGCGACCATCTAAATTATCAGATTTAGTTGGGCAGGAACATTTAGTCGGAGAAAATGGGGTATTGAAAAGAGCCATTGGGTCTGGACAGATACCATCCATGATTTTATGGGGCCCACCAGGTACAGGTAAAACAACGATTGCAAACATCATCGCTAATGAAGTTAGGCGACCGTTTCATACACTTAGTGCGATCAGTTCTGGGGTCAAGGAAGTAAGAGAAGTTATCCAAATTGCTAGCAGGGGTAATAAAGCAATACTTTTTATTGACGAAATTCATCGATTCAATAAAGCACAGCAGGATGCCTTATTAGGCGCTGTTGAGAAAGGAGTTATTACCCTCATTGGTGCAACGACCGAAAATCCAAGCTTTGAGGTGAATTCAGCCTTGATCTCTCGATCACAGGTCTACACGCTCAATGCACTAAGTGAAGCGCATCTTTTAACATTGACCAAAAAAGCAATTACAGAAGATGCTGAGCTCAAAGGCTTATCCATTGAGCTCATTGAAAAAGAGGCGCTATTGAATCTTTCAGGTGGCGATGGGAGGAAGTTATTGAACCTGTTGGAATTGGTCATTAAGAGTGATGATTCAGAAGTCAAAACCATCACAGATGAAAAAGTGATAGAAGCTGCTCAGCGGAAAACAGTCCTTTATGATAAGAAAGGAGAAATGCATTATGACATTATCTCAGCATTTATCAAATCCATCAGGGGCAGTGATCCGAATGCAGCAGTCTACTATCTAGCAAGGATGATAGAAGGGGGGGAAGATGTGAAATTTATCGCTAGAAGACTAGTGATTCTTGCTTCTGAAGACATTGGTAATGCTAATCCTACCGCCTTAGTCATTGCTACCAATGCGTTTCAGGCAGTTAATATGATTGGATATCCTGAATCAAGGATTATCCTTTCTCAATGTGTAACCTATCTTGCCTCATCTCCTAAAAGCAATGCCAGTTATATGGCCATCAGCAAAGCTCAATCGATTGTCCACAAAACAGGTGACTTACCCGTTCCAATGGCCATCCGAAATTCACCAACCAAACTTATGAAAGATCAGGGCTATGGAAAAGGGTATAAATATGCCCATGATCATCCGGGCAATTTTGCGGATATGGAATTTTTACCTGACGATTTAGTTGGAACAATGCTATACAATCCTGGCAAGAATGCACGCGAAGAGGAACTCAGGAAATTTCTTCGAAATCGGTGGAAAGAAAAGTATGGATACTAGTTATTGAGTCAGGTCAGGTTACTCAGGCTGTGGGGTTGTTCTTAAATAAGGTTTAATTACTGTGTGTCCTTTTGGAAATTTTTCTGCTATTTCCTCATCCTTAAGTGTTGGTGCAATTACAACGTCATCTCCTTGTTGCCAGTCTGCAGGAGTAGCAACATCATGTTTTTCTGTTAATTGTAATGAGTCTAATACTCTGATTATTTCCTTAAAATTTCTACCGGTGTTCATTGGATAGGTTATAATCGCTTTTATTTCTTTTTTAGGTGAAATAAAGAAGACAGAGCGAACAGTAGTTACTTCAGATTCTTTTGAATGAATCATGTCATAGATTGTTGCAATCTCTTTTTTCGGATCGGCAATGATCGGGAAGTTAATTTCAGTGTTTTGAGTATCATTGATATCCTCTATCCATTTTAAATGGTCCTCCATTGAATCGACACTGACTGCAATAATTTTGGTATTCCGTTTGTCAAATTCCGGTTTAAGTTTCGCTGTATTTCCCAATTCAGTTGTACAAACAGGTGTGTAGTCAGAAGGGTGCGATAGCAAGATTCCCCAACTATTCCCCAACCATTCATGAAAATCAATCATTCTCATTGTTGATGCTATGCTAAAATTGGGTGCTATATCACCTATATATAATCCCATGGAATCTTAAGGTTATTATTTATATACGTTAGATAATAAAACTAGATCTTAAATCCGATTCCAAATTTGATGACTAGTAAATCTGTGGTTGAGACACGTGGTTGTGTAGTAAATGTAAGATCGTCACCAGTTACGGTAGCCTCCTCGAAGTTGGATCCTGAAAAGGTCACCTCCCAGGATTCTGTGTCACTTCCATCATAGTATTCTGCACGTTGACCTCTAAAAAAATTGGCTCTTAAATCGATATAGAATCCTGGCGCAACCTTGATAAAAAAGCCTCCACCAAATCCGTAGCTTAAGATCCAGTCATCCAGAACCGTCACCCTTGCAATGACATCAGAGTCTTCTTCTGTTGCCCAGCGATTGTCCGATGACCGATCTCTGATTTTAGTATTGGTAGAGATATACCGGAAACCACCTAGAATTTCTGCATAGGGTTGAACTCCATCAAATGGGGCCTGTGCACGAAGAAATAAGTGGGTCCCAAAAATATTATTTGTGTTGATGATACGTAAAGGGATATCTATTCTCGCCAGTTCCGTTCCATTTTGATCATTAATGGAAGCAAACAAGTCTTCGTTTCTGGCCGTTCTTCCATAAAGCATATAATTCACGTCTATGCCAAAATAAATCGGAACACCTTTCTGAAATGGAAAAGCCAATGAAAGGTCACCTCCAAAGCCTGTAGCGTCAGTGTTTTCTCTAAAATCGTTTTGAGGTATGCCAACAGAAAAGCCCAGGCTTCCAATTTGTGAATAAGCAAATATTGAGGAAGCAATTAAGCAAAGAGTGAGTAGTGACTTCTTCATAGGTAGAGTGTTTGGTTGGACAATTTAATTGGCTAAATCCAATTATTGTTCCAAACTTTCTCTTAATCAGTGACAACTGCCGTCGCTTCAATCTCAATGAGCATTTCCTCATCGATTAATTTAGATACTTCAACCATGGTGGTTACAGGTTGGATATCTTTAAAAAACTCGCCATGTGCTTTCCCAAACTCTTCCCATAAAGAAATATCAGTAACGAACATTCTGGTTCTTGTGACATCTTTTAACTGGCCTCCGGCTTTATTCAGCGAATCTTCGATAATCTCAAGACAAACTTTCGCTTGCTCATATCCGGTTTTACCCACTACAATACCATCCCGAACGGGTGCGGTTCCTGATATTTCTATCGTATTACCAACTCGGATGGCTCTAGAATAGCCTACGATGCTTTCCCATGGAGCTCCTGATGAAATTATTTTTCTCATGTATTAAAAGTAAAAAAAGTCCAGAGTTATCTGGACTCTTAATCATGGTGTTACAAATTATTATCCTTGATTGTGAACATGAACATCCATTTGTGGAAATGGAATGTTGAGTCCTACTTCATTGAATTTGTTGTATACATTTTCATTCATGTCAAAATACACGCCCCAATAGTCTCCAGCTTCAACCCAGACACGAACAACAAAATTTACAGAACTGTCTCCCAGTTCAGAAACGGCGATAAATGGTTCCGGATCTTTAAGGATTCGTTCATCGGCATTGATCAATTCCATCAATGTTTCTTTTGTTTTCTCCGTACTATCGCCATACCCTACACCAAAAGTAAAATCCACTCTTCTTCTAGGTTCTGCAGAAAAATTAGTGAGGGAGGAATTAGCTAATCCACCATTTGGGATAATAATGGTTTTGTTATCTGGTGTCTTTAAAATGGTATTGAATATTTGGATCTGATTGACGGAACCTGAATAACTACCAGTATCTATCCAATCACCCACCTTGAAGGGTTTGAGCAGTAAAATAATTACCCCTCCGGCAAAGTTTTGTAATGTTCCTTGCAATGCTAAACCTATTGCCAAGCCAGCAGCTCCTAATACTGCCACAAAACTTGTTGCCTCTATACCTACCATTCCAATAACTGAAATGAATAGCATGATCTTTAATAATGCACTGATTAGGGATTTTAAGAAAGGTGCCAATGATGGGTCTACATTTCTTTTCTGCATTCCTTTACCAATGGCTCGTGTAATGATCCCAATAACCCAGAGTCCAATTATGAGGGTGAGAATAGCAGTGACTACTTTTGGCCCCCAAGCCCAAACTAAGTCAATTAGCTGCTGAGAATACTTGTTAGCATCTGATGTGATTTCTTCCATTTTTTTCGATTAAGGTTTTTACTTCAATATTAGTTTTTAATGAATTCTTCTGGAAGATATTCTAGATAAACATACCATTACCATTTTAGTAAATAGTTTTTACCCGTTTTTAGGTAGTTAAACAGGTTCTCCTATTTTTGCCGGATTGACAAAATTGAAAAAGCTGATTTATGCGGGAGTTAAATAATTTTTTATCAACACTTGATGGTTACATTGGAAGTTCCTGGTGGTTTCCTTATGCACTACTCGGAACTGGATTGTTCTTTACCATCTATCTTAAATTTCCTCAAATCAGGTATTTCAGATTCGCATTTAAGGTAGTAAGTGGACGTTTTGATAAGAAAGATAACGAAGGAGATACAAACCATTTCCAAGCCTTAACAACAGCACTGTCTGGTACAGTAGGTACAGGCAATATTGCTGGCGTTGCACTTGCGGTACACATTGGTGGACCTGCCGCTGTGTTTTGGATGCTTATGACAGCTGCTGTCGGTATGTGTACCAAGTTCGTAGAAGTTACACTTTCACATAAATACAGGGAAAAAGCTGAAGATGGCTCCATTGCAGGTGGACCTATGTATTACATGAAGAACAAACTTAACATGGGATGGCTAGCGGCAATATTCGCAGGAGCTACCGTTCTATCTTCATTTGGAACAGGTTCGCTACCACAAATCAATTCAATTGCTGATTCGCTAAATGCTACCTTTGGTTTGGATGAAATGATGGTAGGTGGTGTGCTTGCAGTCTTACTTGGATTAGTGATTATTGGAGGAATCAAACGGATAGCAGCTGTAACCTCACGACTTGTTCCTGCAATGGCTATTATTTATTTCATTGGGGCTTTTGCAGTGATCTTTTATAACTATCAAAATATCATTCCATCATTCATCTCAATCTTTGCAGATTTATTTACCGGATCTGCCGCATCTGGTGGTTTCCTTGGCGCTTCTATTGCATTTGCCTTTAATAAAGGTGTAGGTAGAGGACTTTTCTCGAACGAAGCAGGGCAGGGGAGTGCACCCATCGCTCACGCTGCTGCAAAAGCGAATCAGCCCATGTCTGAAGGGCTAGTAGCCATCTTGGAGCCATTTATAGATACCATTGTTATTTGCACAATAACTGCATTAGTTCTTTTATCCTCCGGTGTTTGGAAGGAGAAACTTACTAACGAGTTTGACTATGTAGATATGCAGGTGTTAGAAGGCATTTACACAGATCAGACGGAGGATGGAATAAAACAACTTTCATTGCATATCGCAGGTAAGGAAACGCTTCCGGTATACAATGGTGAACTTCAAGTTGAAGATGGAGTGGTACAAAATGAAATATCATTCATCAATGCACGGTCCTTGGCTGAGGGAGTAGTTGTTAAACAGGAAGGTGAAAAGCTGACAGGAACCATTAATATTATTGATGGAAAGCCTGATAACCTTGATGTGGTTTTCGAAGGAAAGTCTCTCGTTCACAGTGCACCTTTAACCGCAGAAGCTTTTACAAGGAGCTTTTTCGGAGACTGGGGAAAATACATTGTATCAATAGGATTGCTATTGTTTGCTTTTAGTACTGCAATTAGCTGGTCATACTATGGAGATAGGGCCATGACCTATTTATTTGGTTCAGGATCAGTGAAGTACTATCGATTGGTTTATGTGGTTGCTTTTTTCATCGCATCATTCGCGGATACTACTATTATCTGGACGCTCTCAGCAATCGCAATTGCTGTGATGACCTTGCCTAACTTGTTTGGTATATTGATGCTAAGCAAGGATATGAAATCGACCGTTTCAGATTACTGGAAGAAGTTTAAAGCTGACTTTCCAGAGGAAAAAACACCAGAATAAAAACTGAATCGGCTACAAAAAAGTCTCCCAGTCATTTATGGGAGACTTTTTTAGTTATTAGCTCAGATTTAATGCTTTCAACCTCAAATAAAGTGCTATTTGTTAAATAGAAACCAGAATTGATAGGATGCCAAGGCTAGACCAGCCAATAGCAAATACGTGTTAACAGCCTTAAAAAAAGCCTCAAAGCTCCCTTTCTTACACCAAATGTTAGTTACCCATACGATGGGTATAAGGGCAGCAATTTGTCCTAATTCCACACCTAAATTAAAACTTAGGATTTTCAAGAATATACTTTCTTGATCTGCAGTAAAAGATTGAAGGCGAGCCGATAAACCTAAACCGTGAATTAAGCCAAATGCGAATACCATATTTAATAGATTAGGAGGTTTGATCTTTAATACTTTTTGAAAAAGATTTAGATTTTCAAAACCCTTATAGAAAACACTTAGCCCGATGGTAGCGTCAATTAAATGCTCGTTGATAGCAAACTGAAGACAAGTAGCAGAGATCAAAGTAATGCTGTGGCCTATGGTGAAAGCAGTGATGAATTTTACAATCTGACCAAACTCTCTAAGGAAGAATATGACTCCAATAAGAAATAGCAAGTGATCATACCCGGTTAGCATGTGTTTAGCCCCAACCCATAATCCACCACCCTCAAGTAACTGACGATCCCCACCAGAAACATCATGGGCTAATGCTATAAAGGGGATAGAGAAAATAATGAAAGCTAGAATTCGAGTTCTCATTTTTTATGGAACTACTTCTTTCTGTTAAACCAAAAGAACAGTATGGCAACTATGACCAAACTCAGTATTCCATACACGTAGAATGGAATTCCTTCCTCCTGATGACTGTGCCCATCATGAGAATGACTATGACTGTAGGAGTGACCGTCCCCTATTGCAAAAGTTACGGTTGCCCAATTGGACTCATGTGTAAGCCCTTCTTCCTCTATCTCAACCAAATGAATGGTTCTCAAGTACCAAATTCCCTCTGAAGAGATTGGTATATTAAGCATCCCTTCCCCATCCGTTCGTAATTGTAATAATTCATCATGTTGATGGTCGGTTTCTTCATCGTGAGAATGCTCGCTTTCTGTAGAATAGTTACCGACATAAACCAGTTGGTTGGCCAAAGGCTCTTGGTTGAAAACCAGTTTTACAGGCAGTTTATGCCCGGGGTGCAGGTCATATGGATTTTCTAATAGCATAAATTCAATCGGGTATCCTAACTCTGTTTGATAGTCATCGGTAAGTTTATCACCAACCTGAAAGACTGTTTTTACATGTTTTGAATACTTTTCCACAGCAGAGTCAGCAAACGTTCCATTCTTTTTTCGGAGCGCCAGCATGTCTAAAACTCCATCATGAGCTAAATAATCATTAAAGTCTTCTGCAGACATCCCAAGGGTTCTTGCTTTTGTCGAAACACCTGCTACCCATGTCCCCTGGGCACCGGTTGCGAAATTGAGATAAGTGGTCTTTTCTTTCTCAAACCAAGAAGATGTATCAGGATTGAATCTCTCTCCATTTCCTACTATACTTACATCAAACATTCGATCTCTAGAGATTACATTATCACTTCGATCGAAGGTACCATTAAACAATTCAATGATTGCATCAGTATTTGGCACTAAATAGTACTCGTCAAGCTTCAGATACATATCATGACTAGAGAGCAGCACAAAGGTCAACGTACCTAAAATAAAACGTTTCATATTTTTATTGAGGTTTAAGAATGGTAGGCAAATCTAACATTGGCGCTAGATTCATTATGTGCGAAATCAAAGCTAATGTTCATCTAGGCAGAAAAAAATGCTTGTTCAAATTTCGGTTGTATATCGGTCTTAATCCATCCTACTTTTGAGTCATGATATCCTTACCTTCAACAGTCGAAATGTATCAGGCACTCTTGGATAAAAATTCCCAATATGAAGGTGTTTTTATCGTGGGAGTTAAGTCCACTGGCATTTTCTGTAGACCTACTTGCTCAGCCCGTAAACCAAAGCTGGAAAATGTCGAGTTCTTTATGAATGCCAAAGAGGCACTAGCCAATGGGTATAGGGCATGTAAAGTCTGTCGACCGATGAAAGAATATCAGGCAGCACCTGAATGGTTAATTCCTTTATTAAAGGAAGTGGAGAGCCAACCCAGTAAAAAATGGAAAGATTACGAACTGGACCAACGGGGATTCAGTCCAACCCGGGTGAGAAGGTATTTCAAGAAAACACATGGAATAACCTTCCAGGCATATCTTAGAATGAGTAGAATTAATAATGCATTTTTGAAAATCAAAGAGGGACAAACGGTGACACAATCAGCATTTCAACAAGGATATGATTCCTTGAGTGGGTTTTCTGAAAGTTTCAAAAATCTGACAGGTTTTTCACCAGGAAAAAGTGGTCAACTAATCACTATTAATCGAATTTCTACACCACTTGGGCCTATAATGGTTGGAGTAACTGATGAAGGACTTTGCTTGCTTGAGTTTACAGACCGAAAAATGCTGGAGACGCAGATTGAAACATTAAAGAAACGGTTGAAAGCTGAAATGGTCACTGGAAAACATCCGATGATTGATTTAGTTTCTGCTCAATTGAAAGCATATTTTGAAGGTGATCGTAAGAATTTTGATATTCCGCTAGTAGTTCCTGGAACGGAGTTTCAGCAAAAAGTATGGCATGCACTTAATCAAATACCCTACGGCATTACCCGGTCTTACAAGCAACAGGCAGATGTAGTTGGTGATGTAAAGGCAGTCAGAGCAGTGGCAAGAGCCAATGGAGAAAACAGAATATCAATCATTATTCCTTGCCACCGCATCATTGGTTCGGATGGTAGTATTGTTGGTTATGGAGGAGGAATCCAACGCAAACAATGGCTACTCAAACATGAATTTGAGAACGCATAGGTTCTTAAATTCAGTCATGAAATACTAATTCTTCATGATTTTAACGCGTTGATCTGCTAGTTTCACCGCCTCGTAAGCATTAACAATCCCTCCAGTTTGTGATAATTCCGAGAACTGAATTCTATCATTTGTTCCCGGCTTATTCACCTCCAGATCTATTGGTTTGGCGGATTTTAACAAGATGTCTTTAACATCTGTAGCAGAAAGATCCGGAAAGTAGCTAAGCAATAGCGCCGAAACGCCGGCAACCACCGGGGCAGCCATACTTGTTCCACTATTGGCTTTGTATGTATTGTCAGGTACTGAGGAAAGAATATTCACTCCTGGTGCAAATAAGTCAACCTTACTTTTACCATAATTTGAGAAACCTGCCGGTAAGCTTTCATTGTAATTGGATGAAGATGCACCTACTTCAACCCAGACTTTCGATCTTTTTTTAGAAGAAATACTGCCATCAGGGTAGGAAGGAATTTCATCGTTATTGCTTCCATCGTTACCAGCTGCATGAACTAAAACTACTCCTTTAGCCTCTGCGTATTTTACTGCTTTTCTTACATAGTCCAATTCAGGAGAATATCCCTTACCAAAGCTCATATTAATGACTTCTGCTCCATTATCTACTGCATAAATTATTGCATTGGCTACATCTTTGTCCCGCTCATCTCCGCTTGGGATCGCACGGATAAACATGAACTTGACATTCGAAGTAATACCATAATTTTCACCTCCTACTATACCGGCAACATGCGTTCCGTGTGATCCGCCATAACCGTCAACCTCTTGAATTTCAGCATTACCATATCCTTTTTCCTTAAGATTTTTTAAATCATCCCCAACAATCGATCTGGGATTGAAATCCGGGTTGTAAGCATAGTTGTATTGATAGTCATAGTATTGGTAACCGCCTTCAAACAGCTCTAATATTTGATCAGCTGTAGCTGAACCACCCAGGTAGGTGAGGATATTGGTCAGGTACAAATCTGCTTTAATGACTGTAGAATCAGACGAATTGATTGCATTCAAAGCGTCAACCGTTAATGTATCTTGTTGAGCATATCCTGCAAGCAATTGATAATTGTATGGTATTGACTTGTAAGTATCAAAGAACCCTTCTGCAGAAGCTCGCATTTCTTCACTTTCCTTTAAAAAAGCTTCTTCTACCTTTTTCCAGTACTTGTATTCTGCAGATTTGGAAGGTTTAGCGTTTTCATATTTAGGTTTCAATTTCCGATATTCTCTGGTGAGCTCTAGTGTTTCATTAGTAATGTTTCCATCTGCACCACCAATAAAATTCCATCCGTATATATCATCTATAAAGCCATTTTCGTCATCATCTTTTCCATTACCAGCAATTTCACCTTCATTTACCCAAAGTTTTCCATTAAAGGCCTCATGTTCTAGTTCATATCCACTATCAATGATTGCCACAGTTACTTTCTTTGAAGGACGATCACTCAGGTATTCATAGGCTTTCTTCAGACTGACACCAGGAATCCCATCCTCTTCCAAATCTAAATGATGCCATAATTTCTCATTCGTTTGAGCTGAGACGTTGAAAATAATTAGTGATATAAGAATGAATAAAAGCTTTTTCATAATCATAGATTTATTAGTCGCTAAAGATATTTAGGGCTTATTCTAACTAATTATTAATTGTTATGGAAGGTTTGAAAACGCTTTCAATAATCAAAAAACAGCTAAATCTGCTTCTACCTGGGTGCTTAGTAAATCTTCAATGGTCTCCCTTCTTCGAATCAAGTGGTTATTACCATTGATAATGAGCACTTCGGCTGGTCTTGGACGCGAATTATAATTAGAAGCCATTGTAGCACAGTAAGCTCCAGCATTTTTAAAGACTAAAAGATCGCCCTTTCTAACTTCTGGAATAATACGGTCTAAAGCAAAAGAATCCGTTTCACAAACATAACCAACCACATTATACACCTTTTTCTCTCCCTTAGGATTCGATAGATTTTCAATGTGATGATAAGCATTGTAGAACATAGGCCGGATCAAATGATTAAAACCAGTATCTAACCCAACAAACGTGCAGGAAGTCGTTTGCTTAATCAGGTTGGCTTTAGCTACAAAGTAACCAGCATTGCTCACCATATATTTTCCGGGTTCAAATTCCAATGTGTAGGTTTTGCCTTGTCGATCACAAAAGTCATTAAACGACTTACTGAATTTCTCCCCAAAGGCCTCAATGTCTGTGTGAAGGTCCTCTGGTCGATAGGCCACTTTGAAGCCACTTCCAAAATCAATGTGGGTTACTGTATTAAATTTTTCAACCACACTAAAAACTAATTCAGCAGCTTTAATGAACACATCCGCATCCAAAATGTCCGATCCGGTATGCACATGAACACCCATCACATTGATCCCTAGTTTCTTAACAATCCGTTCGATGTTCGGAACCTGATGTATGGAAATCCCAAATTTGGAATCGATGTGACCCACTGAAATATTTTGGTTGCCACCGGCCATTAAATGTGGGTTAATTCGTATGTATATGGGTATATCCGGGTGATTTATTCCAAAATACTCCAAGGTGTAGAGATTATCCACATTGATCTTGACCCCAAGCTCAAGTGCCGCCTCATATTCTTCAGTTGATATATTGTTTGGTGTGAAGAGAATGTCTGCTGCATTAAATCCGGCATGAAGTCCTAGATGAACTTCTTCAATAGAAACACAGTCCAACCCAGCACCTAAAGATTTGAATAGCTTTAATACCGTTTGATTACTTAATGCTTTGCATGCATAGTGTACCTTGAGTTTGTTTACCTTAAATGCCGATGTAAACTGTTTGTAGTTCGCTTTCATTTGATCGGCATCATAGATGTAAACAGGAGCACCGTGTAATTCCGCTGCTTTGATCAAGGTTGCATGTTCCATTTTTGTGTTGTGTTTTAAATAATTAGCAATAAAAAAACCGAGCGTTTAAGGCTCGGTTTACATAATTTCTTCATTTGTTGATTTTAATAGTATCCGAGCATAAAAAAGTCTTTAGATTTTTTTTCTGACTTTTTCTTTTTGTCTCCGAACGAATTCTTATTCAACATGTGCCAAAAATAATAGATGAGATTTATAAATTAGTAGATTTCTTTGACTGAGGTCTAATACCTTTTATATACAATAGATAGGAGATAAACGTAAACAATAGGAATAAAGCGATTTTTCCAATCAATACACCAAATCCAAAATCATTAAGTCGTTGAAAATGGTAAACTACAATTTGGATACTTTGAGTAAGCATGATTAATGCAAGAACTACGAAGACTCCAAAAAGTAGTTTACTTAGCATATTAAATTACTTGGTAACAGTGGTTGTAGATGGAGAGTAAATACCAAACGTAAGAGCATTAACTAGCCCATTTACGAAGGTGATTTCTGTCTTAACATCATAGTCTTTAGCATCACCAGCCAATTCAGCAGGATCAGATACTCCTACTGGAGCAAGCCCCCCAATCAAATAGTGATTCCATTGTTTAACTTCACGATTTCCCTGTGCACCATTACCTACAACAGTTGTATAAGTGTAGCAAGAAGAAAGTGCAATACACATAACTAATGCTATAGAAAGTGTTTTGAAAAGGTTTTTCATTTTAAGTTTTGTTTTGGTTTGAAAGTTTAAAAATAGGACATAAATCATGAGTCGCGCCAAGGAATTATTACTAAATAATTAAGTAACAATTGCCAGACACAATCTCCCCATCAGAAGCTTTTATTTAAAATAGAATATAGAAGAAGGCTGATAACATGACATTAACATTAGAACTGACATGGTTATAACAATTACAAAATGATCAAATAGTAGTTTGACTTACTAGACCCAATGTAGATTGGTATTTCAACTAAAGAATAATAATCAGTAGAAGGAGTATAATTATTAGAGCTCCAACAGATATTGAAACTTTATCATCGAGACCGTTTATCTGTTTAATTTCCTTTTTAAAACTTTTCAATTCCTGCTTGACCAATTCTCTTTCTGATTCATCTAAGCTCTTGAGATCAGAATGCCAAACTTCATAAATACGTGCTTCTATTTGCTGAATTCTTTCTTTTGGTGTTTTTTTATTTTTATTAGCGTCTAGAGATGAGGCAAAAGAAGAGAGTGATAAAAATAATGTTAAGACAAGAAGTATGGTATTTCGTTTCATATTTAGTTTGCTTTAAATAATTAATTACTTTTTATAATGCTTTTTTTTCCAGATGAAATTATTAATAAGGAGCTATTAAACTACCCTCATTAGAGACTTTCATAAGTACCACTAACACTACCTAAAAGCCTTGTGCCTCTGAATGGAACATCAAAGACGAGTGTATACGTACTTCCCGAGCCTGTTACATTGATTGTCCCATCCGTAAATGCATCCTGAGTACCTGAACTCGTTGTTACCTGTACATCTACCTGCCTTCCATTAATATCCGAGCTTGAGTCATACATACCGTTTTCGATGGTAGTTGCGCCTTTTGCAGAAAAAGTAGCACTGATCACAATCTGGGCTCCACTAGCTGATACACTGGAGCCATTTGCAGTTAAAGTACCATCCGTCAGATAGAAAATCTGTCTTGCAATATTATTTGAAACTTCAACAGTTGATTGTAGTCCACTTGTAATGGAAAATGTGCCTCCATCATAAGTAACTGAACCCACAAGACCTACTGGTGGCTGCATATCTTCCGCTTCATCATCACCACAAGAGACTAAGAATAGTGAACCGAATACGACAAGTGCTAAAAATAGTTTTTTCATTTGATTGGTAGTTTTTAGTAAAAGTATGGATTACTTGGCAAAAGCTACAGCTCTGGTCTCTCGTATAACTGTAACTTTTATCTGTCCTGGGTACTGCATATCGCTTTCGATTTTTTGTGAAATATTGAAAGATAAATTAGAGGCTTGTTTGTCATCCACATTTTCTGCGTCCACCATTACTCTTAGCTCCCTACCAGCTTGAATCGCATAACACTTATTAACTCCATCAAAATTCAATGCAATGCCTTCCAGGTCTTTTAGACGTTTCAAATATTGCTCCATGATTTCCCTTCTTGCACCTGGTCGTGATCCGGAGATGGCATCACAAGCTTGAACAATGGGTGAGATCATAGAAGTCATCTCTATTTCATCGTGGTGGGCACCAATAGCATTGCAAACCTCACCATTTTCCTTGTACTTATTGGCGAGCTCCATCCCAAGAATGGCGTGTGGTTTTTCAGGTTCGTCTGGCCAAACTTTACCAATATCATGTAGTAAGCCCGCTCTTTTGGCAAGCTTTGGATTCAACCCTAATTCAGAAGCCAGTGTGGCACACAGATTGGCAACTTCTCTGGAGTGCTGCAATAGATTCTGTCCATAGGAGGAACGAAAACGCATTCTTCCTACCATTTTAATCAACTCTGGATGTAGGCCATGGATACCCAGATCAATAACGGTTCGCTCACCGATTTCTACAATCTCTTCGCTTATATTTTTGGTTGTTTTATTCACGATTTCTTCAATCCGCGCTGGATGTATTCGTCCATCCTGAACCAAACGATGTAAGGATAGCCTGGCAATTTCTCTCCTCACTGGATCAAAACCTGAAATGATGATCGCTTCTGGAGTATCATCCACTATGATTTCTACACCTGTTGCTGCTTCTAATGCTCTGATATTTCTTCCTTCCCGTCCGATGATTTTCCCTTTGATGTCATCACTCTCAATATTGAAGACTGAAACGGTGTTTTCAATCGCATGCTCAGTAGCTGTTCGTTGGATGGCTTCTATGACCACCTTTTTAGCCTCCTTAGTTGCAGTCATTTTAGCTTCTTCTACAATCTCCTTAATGTGAGCAGAAGCATTGGTTCTTGCTTCATTCTTCAGTGATTCCATAAGTTGCGATTTTGCTTCCTCTTGAGACAGGTTTGCAGCTTTCTCTAAAATCGCAATTTGTTGTGTCTGCATTTTTTCAAACTCTTCCTTTCGTTGGCGCGCAATTTCCATTTGATTTTGAAGTGTTTCTTTCAAATTATTTAGCTCATCTTCCTTTCTTTTTACCTGCTCAAATTGTTTATTCAGATTCGCCTCTTTTTGTTTAAGCTTCTGTTCGTTCGTAAGAATAATATTCTTTTTGCGGTTCGATTCTTCCTCGAAATCGGATTTCATTTTGAGGAAATTTTCTTTAGCCTCAAGTATTTTGTCCTTTTTGAGACTTTCTGCATTTACTTCAGCTTCTTTGATTATTAGCTTGCTTTTCTCTTCGGCTTCTTTAACTTTTTTATTGGCTGATTTGCCTTGTAATGATCTACCTATCAATAGTCCAATTAAAAGGGCAATTACAGAACTTATGATTATTAAGATTACTGTGTCCATTGTTTATTTATTTAAATAACAACAGGGCAGTCGGTAGGCTATAAACGAAAGATCAAATAGCGTCTGAGATGAGTTGGTTGAGTTTAGTGATTTCGCTAAGTGCAAAATCATCCGTTACTTCGGAAGATTCTTCTCTTTTCAGTTTTTCAACAAGACAATCAAAAGCAACCATGGCTATGAGGTCCTGAGAATCGTCGATTCCGAATTGATTGTGATAATTTTTTATTTTATCATTCAATAATTTACCTGCTTTTCTAATGCGCTCTTCATCCGATGCTTTTACACGCATTGGATATTCTCTGTTTCCTATTTTGATCTTTATGGATAGTTCTGCCATTCGGGGGTTCATTTATTCTGCCAAATGGGCAATACACTTATCTATCTCTCTTATATAGCCTTCTATCTGCACTTTCAGCTTTGCTGATTCTTCCCCACTGACTACCATGTTGTTTACTACTTTATTCATTTTCATCTGATCCTGAAATGTACTAAGATGGGCTTGTTGGTTTTCCATTTTAGATTTCAAGATATGATTTTGACTTTCGCTTTGCGATAGCTCGTCTCTTAGACGTTTATTTTCATTTACTAAAAGCTGGATCTTACGTTCCAGGTTTTGGAATTCTCTATATAGCTTTTCGCTCGGCATTTATTATTTCCGAATGATCGCTCCCAGCTCTTTTTCATATAAGCTAATCAGACCATTCATGCTTTTATCTATTTCTTTATCTGTTAAAGTTTTGAATTTATCTTGAAGAAAAAAACTAATTGCATAAGCTTTTTTTCCTTTTTCTATTTTATCGCCCTCATATACGCTAAAAAGGTTCATCCCCTTCAATAATTTCTTTTCATACCTAAAGGCAAGTTCCTGAATTTCAGCATAAGATACATTTTTATTCAGAACCAATGAAAGATCTCTTTTTACCTCAGGAAACTTTGATATAGGTTCATATGCGATATCTGATTTGTACTTTTTGAGTACTTTCTGCCAATCAAGTTGAGCGTAGAAAACCTCCTGTTTAATTCCATAAACCTGAAGCAGTTTATTTTTCAATTTACCCAAAAAGCCGATCTCATTTTCTCTGTGTTTTAAGATGACTCCATAATCATGCAGACTACTATTTTCAGAAGGTTCCATTGATACGTTACGTATGCCTGCATATTCAAGCATAGAAAGAACCGTGGTGCTGATGTCTTGGAAAAGAGCCTGTCTTGTTTGATCTATCCAATTTTCTTCTACGATATTTCCAGTCAAGTAGAATGAAAGGTATTCGGTCTCTTTGTAATCATCTTGTTTATGATAGAATCGGCCAAATTCGAAAAACTTCAAATTAGTATTTCTGCGATTGATGTTATGAGAAATCGACTCCAATGCTGTGTACAATGCTGAAGTTTTCATGATTGTCAACTCCTCACTCGAAGGATTTAACATTTCTACAGCATCTCCTCCTATTGGGAATTTGACTTTGTAATCCGGATTAGTGAGCGAATTAGTGAGAATTTCTGAAAAGCCTTTCCCTGCTAAATATTTGGAAAGATCTTCTTGAACCCTATATGGCTCGTATTCATTGAACTCCGCCAGGTAATCATTCGAGAATTCCTCATCAAGTTCAACTTCATTAAAGCCATATATCCTTAAAACCTCCTCCACTAAATCAGCTGGTCTGGTAACATCCGAACGATAAGGTGGAATGACTGCAACAAAGTCCTTATCAGAAACGTTTTTGGTATCAATATCAAGCCAATTCAATATATCGATAATCAACTGGTTGGATAATACTTTTCCAATCAGCCAATGGAAATTCTGAAAAGTGACGGTTATTTCCTTTGGGACAATAGGCATAGGGTAGATATCGACTATTTCAGAAGCGGCGTATCCGCCAGCTATTTCTAAAATGAGTGAAGTCGCCAAATTCAGCGCTTTTAGGGTAATTTCAGGATCAGTTCCTCTCTCATATCGGAAAGATGCATCTGTTGATAATCCGTGACGCATAGCAGTAGCTCGAATATAATCCGGAGAAAAGTAGGCTACTTCTAAGAATATATTTTTAGTTTCTTTCTTAACACCTGACTTTATCCCACCAAAAACTCCAGCGATACACATACCTCTGCTTTTAGCATCACAGATCATTAGATCATCTGAATGAAGTGCTCTTTCTTTCTCATCGAGCGTGGTGAATTTTGTCTTATCAGGAAGTGTCTTAACAAGGATTTCACCACCTGTGATTTCATCTGCATCAAATGCGTGCATGGGCTGTCCTAAGGCGTGAAGGCAATAGTTGGTAATATCTACAATGTTGTTAATTGGCTCCAGCCCAATAGAACGTAATTTCCATTGTAGCCAATCAGGAGAATCTTTCACTTTTACATCACGAATGGTAATCCCGCTATATCGGGGACAAGCATCGTAATTTTCAACTTTTACATGGATCGGGTTATTAACCTTTATTTCAAAGTTCTTAGGAGAAGGGAGTGTAAGCTCTTTTCTGAAATAGGCTTTTAGATCCCTAGCTGTTCCCATATGTGAAGTAGCATCTCCTCTGTTAGGAGTTAGCCCAATTTCAATAACATAATCCTCTCCAGTTTCAAAAAGCTCAATGGCAGGAGTTCCATTCGGTTTGTCCGTATCCAGAATCATGATGCCGTCATGGTTTGTACCCAGCCCGAGCTCATCTTCCGCACAGATCATCCCATTGGAAACTTCTCCTCGTATTTTAGCTTTCTTTATTTTGAATGGTTCTCCCTTGGTAGGGTGTATGGTTGAATTGACTGTTGCAACCAATACCTTTTGTCCTACAGCTACGTTCGGTGCCCCACATACGATATCTGATAGATTTTCTTCTCCGATATCTACTTTAGTGACTTTAAGTTTATCTGCATTCGGATGCTGATCGCAGCTAATCACTTCCCCAACAACAATTCCTTGCAACCCTCCTGGAATCTTCTCTATTTTTTCAATACCCTCAACT
The DNA here is from genome assembly GCA_964459925.1 of uncultured Roseivirgaceae bacterium. Taxonomy (GTDB): domain Bacteria; phylum Bacteroidota; class Bacteroidia; order Cytophagales; family Cyclobacteriaceae; genus Ekhidna. The sequence continues at coordinate 12,251 of CAYWOQ010000042.1, read as the reverse complement.
TCCAAGCCTGTTTGAGTCAAGATTTCACTTACTTTCTCAGGACTTTCTTCAAAATCAATAAATTCTTTTAACCAATTGTAGGATATCTTCATGCCTTCTTGCTCAGATTAAGGAGGCAAAAATAGGAAAAGTGGATAGTTGAAAAGATGTTAATAAGGATATACTTTCTCTCCAGCTTCTATTCGAACGGTAAGTAAGTTTTCAGCAGGCGGTAAGGGGCATGTAAAGTCTGCGAAATAGGCACAGTAGGGATTGTATGCTTTGTTGAAGTCAATGGTGATACGATCCGATTTACCGATTTCAAGATCAAGGTATCTCCCACCTCCATAGGTACTTTCTCCGCTCGTATCATCACCAAAAGCTGTAAGGTATTGGTTACCAAACCCAAGTGCTTTTAGGATCAATAATGACTGCTCCTGTTCCGCTAATTTGAATTTGGCAGTAGCAAACTTCAAATAATTAGTTGAGGTGCCATCACTATTACCAATAGTTACTATTTCTCTTTTACTATATCGTTCCAATTGTGCAGAAACTTTGAAAGCAGGATTAATAGGAAAGGTTTCAACCTCCTTATAGGGCACACCTTTCTGTACAAAGGGGCTTCCCTGGGAAGTTTTGAAGAAATCATGTTTATCATTCCAATACGTTTCCAGTTCCTTTACATATTCATCATTAGACCCACCAGATCTAGTTAGAATTATAACTACAACGACAATGGGAATAAGAAACCAAATGATTCGCTTCATTTTACATCATATTTTCATCTGCAAAACTGTAAAAACCATCATCTGTTATGATCAAGTGATCCAAAACGGAAATATCTAATGTTTTTCCCGCTTCTCTTACTTTTTTAGTCAACTGAATATCTTCATTACTTGGTTTGAGATTCCCACTTGGATGGTTATGTGCCAGGATAAGTCCTGAAGCTGATTCTTCAAGCGCTCTTTTGAAGATAAGTTTGGCATCTACAACTGTTCCTGACATTCCTCCTTTACTTAGTAATTCTTTTTTTATGACTTCATTATTTCTTTTTAGTAGAATGAGCCAGAACTCTTCATGATGTAGGTCCATCAGATCACCGTGTAATAGATCATATGCATCAGTAGAGGAAGTAATTTTTAGCTTTTTGATGGGTTCGACCTCTTTTCTTCTTCTCCCTAATTCTAATGCCGCTACTATACTAATCGCTTTTGCTTCTCCTATGCCTTTAAACTTTTCAAGATCTTTGATGGATAATCTTGCTAGGTTTCCAAGGTTGTTTTCGCAGTGATTAAGAATGAATTGTGAGAGTTCTACAGCCGTTTGTTCATTATTACCCGAACCAATCAAAATAGCAATGAGCTCTGCATCTGATAGCACCGATTTTCCTTTTAAGAGCAACTTTTCCCTGGGACGATCCTCGTCTGCCCAGCTTTTGATGGTTAGTCTATTTTGCTCCATAGATCTAAAATAAAAAACCCTGAACAATAACTTGCTCAGGGTTCAAATATCTTTGCAATTACCTTAAAGGCTTGCTACATGCTTAGTAAGCTTTGACTTAAGATTACCTGCTTTGTTTTTATGAATGATATTCTTTTTAGCTAGTCTATCGATCATAGAAGTAACCTGTACCAAAAGTTCTTCTCCTTGCTTCTTGTCAGTAGTGGTTCTTAGCCTTTTGATGAACGTACGTGCAGTCTTGTGCTGATACTTATTTCTCAGTCTTTTCGCTTCGTTACTTCTTATTCTTTTTAATGCTGATTTATGGTTCGCCATAATGCTTTTCTATTCCTGTTTTTAAAAGGACGGCAAAGATAGAATTATTATTTGGAATTTAAAAGCATTATTTCGATTGAAATGCTGTTAAAAGTGAATACCCCATTAGGTTTCCTTTCTTATCATAATTCTCTGTTCGCACCATCCCAACTCCTTTAGCAAACCAGGAAGCAGATGAGGTTTCCGTGGTTCTCTTCATACCCATCATGTCCATGGTTACAGCAGTGTTTTGTGAAACTTTATAGCAATCAAAAGAGCCAGCCTTGGTTGTGAGAGTTTCTTTGGTCTCCACTATTCTTTCAGTAAGAGCCATATCCATATTCATTTTCATTGCGGACATGTCTACCGTGATTTTCCAGTACCATCAGGTAGGCTTTGTCCTACGGAAAGGTCGTTGGGTACTGAAATGAAATCTCCTTCCACGGTAACCTCTGCGTCTCCATACTGACTGAATGTTTCCTCCGGCACAAAACTTTCAAAGTCAAATTTTATCGTGTTCCCATCACATATGATTGTGTATGAGGCTTCCGTTAAAAACTTTCCCTTATCGTCATAAAGTTTATTCTCAACAGTGGCCTCATTGCCTTGGATTGCGGTGACGGTACTCACCGTTTTACCTTGAACTTTGTCTTTTTTGTTGAAGTTGGTTTGCTCAAATATTGTTCCTTCTTTGAAAGGAAAGAAAGAATTGTTGCATTGAGCAGATGTTGCCAGTGAAATTAAAATGAATAGTGGTGCTAATAATTTTTTCATGCCATAAGTTTTTAGTTGAGAGTACGAATTTCATAAATATTTGTAGAAAGAATGTGATTTTCCCGATAAATAAAAACCCTGGTTGAAAACTTCCAACCAGGGCTTTTGAACAGAATTTTCTATGTATATCAAGAACCACACATCTCACAACCATCCGGATCATCAAGAGAGCACTGAACAGCTGCCTGCTGATCTAGCTGTGCTTGGGTCATTTGCCCAGTGGAAGTTGTGTTGACCACTTCTGCCTCCTTCGGCTGCTCTTGTTTTTCTTTTTCTACAGTAAACTTGATGGCATCTGTTGCTGCTTTTGTTCTCAAGTAATACATGCCGGTCTTCAATCCTTTCTTCCATGCGTAGAAATGCATAGAAGTCATCTTACCAAAGTTGGCATCCTGCAGGTGAATGTTTAAACTCTGACTTTGACAGATGTAAGCCCCTCGATCGGCAGACATATCAATGATAGCTTTTTGAGAAATCTCCCAAACCGTCTTGTATCGCTCTTTAATGTCAGCAGGAATCTCAGCAATGTTTTGGATTGAACCATTTTCTGCTTTGATTCTATTCATCATTCGCTCATCCCACAAGCCAAGATCAATTAGCTCACTCATTAAATGTTTGTTTGCAACAATGAACTCACCAGACAATACTCTTCTTAAGTACAGATTAGATGTATAAGGTTCGAAACACTCATTATTTCCTAAAATCTGTGAAGTCGATGCTGTAGGCATTGGAGCAAGTAGCAATGAATTTCTTACTCCATGCTTTCTTACTTTTTGTTTAAGTTCTATCCAATCCCATCTCCCTGAGTCAGGTGTTACACCCCACATATCAAATTGGAAGATACCTTTCGATACTGGTGAACCTTTGAATGACTCATATGCTCCCTCTTCTTGAGCAACTTCCATAGAAGTTTCCATCGCTGCGAAGTAGATCGTTTCAAAGATCTCTTTATTCAGTTTTTTAGCTTCTTCTGACTCGAATGGAAGTTTAAGTAAAAGGAAGGCATCCGCTAAACCCTGTACACCAATTCCTATCGGCCGGTGTTTCATGTTAGAGTTTCTTGCCTCTGGTACCGGATAGTAGTTCACGTCGATAACCTTATTGAGGTTTCTAGTGACCACCTTTGTGATCTCATATAGTTTCTGATGATCAAATTTGCCATCAATCACGAATTTTGAGAGCGCAATGGAAGCAAGGTTACATACAGCTACTTCATCTTTAGAAGTAAACTCCATGATCTCAGTACATAAATTACTGGATCGAATGGTGCCCAGGTTTTTTTGATTAGATTTTTTATTGGCTGCGTCTTTGTAAAGCATGTAAGGAGTACCTGTTTCTATTTGAGCTTCCAATATTTCAAACCAGAGGTCCTGAGCTTTTACAGTCTTTCTACCTCTTCCTTCTCTCTCGTATTTTTCATACAAGGCTTTGAATTCATCTCCGTATGCTTCGAAAAGTCCTGGACACTCATCTGGAGACATTAAAGTCCAATCTCCATTGGATTCTACTCTCTCCATGAATAAATCAGGAATCCAAAGTGCATAAAATAAGTCTCTCGCTCGTAATTCTTCTTTACCGTGATTTTTTCTTAGATCTAAGAATTCAAAAACATCTGCATGCCACGGTTCCAGATAGATAGCAAAGCTGCCCTTTCTTTTTCCTCCACCTTGATCAACGTATCTGGCAGTCATATCAAAGTTTCTCAGCATCGGTACAATCCCGTTTGATGTACCGTTTGTGCCTTTTATGTAGGCACCTGTTGCCCTAACATTATGAATGCTCAGACCAATACCACCAGCAGATTGAGAGATTTTAGCACACTGTTTTAACGTATCATATATTCCATCAATGCTGTCATCTTGCATAGAAAGCAAGAAACATGATGAAAGTTGTGGTTTTGGTGTTCCTGCGTTGAATAGGGTAGGAGTGGCATGCGTAAACCATTTTTCAGACATTAAATCATAAGTCTTAATGGCAGACTCTATGTCTTCTCCATGGATTCCCACAGAAACTCTCATCAGCATATGTTGTGGACGCTCTACAATCTTGCCGTCCAGCTTCATCAGATAAGAACGCTCAAGCGTTTTATATCCGAAATAATCGTAGTTATAATCCCTTTTATAGTTTATTGCCTCATCCAACTTTTTAGCGTTAGCTCGGATAATACCGTAGACTTCCTTAGATAAGAGTGCTGCATTTTCACCTGTCTTTGGGTTGATGTATTCATACATCCTCTTCATGGTGTTAGAAAATGAAGTTTCTGTTACCTTATGAAGATTAGAAATAGAAATTCTGGCCGCCAACTTTGCAAAGTCAGGGTGTTTAGTTGTCATTGTGGCAGCCGTTTCCGCCGCAAGATTATCTAACTCTATGGTAGATACACCATCGTAAAGCCCATCGATTACTTTTTTGGCAATCTCTACTGGTTTTACATAATCACTATTTAATCCGTTACACAGTTTTTCAATCCGTGCAGTGATCTTATCAAATTTTACTGACTCTCGTCTTCCGTCTCTTTTAACTACTAACATATGGGATATAAAATACTTTGGTGATCAAATAAATTAAAAGTCTTCGTCTAAGGAGAATTTTGCTTTGTCCTTCTCTGAATCCATCACTCCTGCTTTCTGGTATTCTCCAACTCTTTTCTCAAAGAAGTTTGTCTTTCCTTGAAGTGAAATCATTTCCATGAAATCAAATGGATTAGTTGAGTTATAAATTTTAGGACAGTTTAACTCTCCGAGTAATCTATCTGCTACAAACTCAATATACTGGCACATTAAATCTGAGTTCATTCCGATGAGTTTTACAGGTAATGCATCAGTAACAAATTCTTTTTCTATTTCTACTGCATCCTTTATAATGTCTTGAACCGTCTCTACTGAAAGTTTATTTACGAGGTGATTATTGTAAAGCAGGCAAGCAAAATCACAATGCAATCCTTCATCTCTTGAAATGAGTTCGTTGGAGAACGAAAGGCCAGGCATTAAGCCTCTTTTCTTTAACCAAAAGATGCTACAAAAACTACCAGAGAAGAAAATTCCTTCTACTGCAGCAAAAGCGACTAACCTTTCTGCAAACGAACCTTCGTCAATCCATCTTAGCGCCCAATCTGCTTTTTTCTTAACGCAATCCATTGTTTCGATGGCATGGAATAGATAGTCTTTTTCTTTAGGATCTTTTACATAGGTATCGATTAATAAGGAGTAGGTTTCTGAATGTATGTTCTCTACCGCTATCTGAAAACCATAGAAAAACTTTGCTTCCGTATATTGAACTTCAGCTACGAAATTTTCTGCTAAGTTTTCATTTACTATTCCATCACTAGCAGCAAAAAAAGCAAGCACATGTTTAATGAAATGTTTTTCATCGTCAGTCATTGTGTTACTCCAGTCTTTGAGATCTTGACTTAAGTCAATTTCTTCAGCTGTCCAAAAGCTGGCTTCAGCCTTCTTATAGTAATCCCAAATATCACTATGTTGGATAGGGAAAATGACGAATCTGTCTTTGTTTTCCTTAAGGATGGGTTCTTCTACTCTTGTAATCGTTTCGCTCATGTGTATATTTTCTTAAGTTTTAATTTCAAAAACATAAATAGCCTTTCGTACTCGCATTTTTGATGCGTGCTTTTTGAAAAGCTTTAAGTTTAGGAATACAGCCCTAAGAGTGGTTTATTTTTCTTGTCGGCTTCTACAAATCTGTCTAAAACAGGGCTAAATTCCAAGTGGTTATTACGGGTCAACTGATGTTGATGAACACTTCTAAATTATTTGATAAAGCATTGTCAAATAAGTGTTTAACTACTCATTTTATAATCATCACTTTGATGAATACTAAGAATAATGAGCGATCAAAAAAATTAAAAAAAATTAAATTTTCTATTTTGACGGTTTTCTTGTATTCTTCAATTTGAATATTAGTCTTGAAATGCTATCTTTGCAATCCTTTTTTCAAAAACACATAAAATGTACGCAATAGTAGACATTGCAGGTAAGCAATATAAAGCAGAGAAAGACAAGTTTATCTATGCTCCATTAATTGAGGCCAAGGAGGGATCAAAAGTTGATTTCGAAAAGGTCTTACTGGTAGATAACAACGGGAAAGTAAAAGTAGGTGCACCTACAGTTAAGGGTGCCAAGGTATCTGCTAAAATTCTAGAACACGTAAAAGATGACAAAGTAATCGTGTTCAAGAAAAAAAGAAGAAAGGGATATAAAGTTAAGAACGGACACAGACAACAGTTCTCTAAGGTATTGATAGAAGATATTAAAGGATAAAATCTCATGGCACATAAGAAAGGTGTAGGTAGTTCTAAAAACGGAAGAGAGTCAGAAAGTAAACGACTTGGTGTTAAAATATTCGGTGGCCAAAAAGCCATTGCTGGAAATATCATAGTTCGCCAAAGAGGTACTAAACATCATCCTGGTGAAAATGTGGGAATCGGTAAAGATCACACACTTTTCGCACTTTCTGATGGTGTTGTTAAATTCAGCAAGGTCAGAAAAGACAGATCCTACGTACATATAGAACCTGCTGCCGAGTAAAATCAATTAACGTACGATTTAAAAGTAACCCTCATTTTTATGATGGGAAACACATATATGCTTATTTAAAGCATTTTAGGTTAGGTTAGTTAGAGTAAAAAGGGGTTCGAATGTTCGAACCCCTTTTTTTATGCTACAGTTTCTTTAACCTTTTTTGGTCTACCGGGTAAAACAGTGTCTGGCTTAAAACCATTCTTATATCTCTTCTTACGTGTCTTCCAAACCTTGAAATTATTTTTATTACCAACCTCAAATTGCCATTTCATGTGCTCAGACTTGGTTTTCCATTCAAGATTTTCGAAGTAATTATTTCTTGGGTTATTGTCCTTATGAATAATCAACGTCTCCTTATCGTTATCCTTCGGAACAAAGGCTTTTGCTGTTTCTTTGTGAGGGTACACCGTTCTTCTTTTTCCTCCGTCATCAATCAGATCGAGGAAATAGCATTTACATATCTTATTCCATCTTTGTCTCATTAATTTCCCGCGGAGTTTCATGTGGGTTTGACTCCCCTTGTGCCATACTTTTCTTGTTTTACTTTTTACTTTACCTCTGTTGGAAATTTCATAATTAGAAAAACCTTCAATAGACGCCCACGCCTCTTCTTTTTTTTGATCTGCCATAATTTAATTCGCTTTTTAGGTTTACACGTAAGGTTAGGTTGCTGTCTTACGGTTATCTCCAAATGTAATATTTTTCCCAATATTATCAATTGATAATATTGGGAAAAACTCACTTATCTATAGTTAAGCTACTTCTCGTATTTCTTAGGAGCATATAAAAAGCCAAAGGCTTCAGCACCATTCTTGTCATGTTTTTCATGATGAACGTAATGAGCTTTCATGATCCGCATCATGTATTTGCTTTTCGCTTTAAAGGGAATTTTAATTCTTCTATGAACAATGATGTCATGAAAAATAAAGTAAAATATACCGTAACCAAGAATACCAAATCCAACATACATAACCCAAGTCCCTGAGCCTAAATAAATCGTCAAAAATGATGGTATACTGAAAACTAGTGCGAAAAGGTCATTCATTTCAAGTGCATGGTCGTGAACTTTATGATGAGATCTATGCCATGACCAAAGAAAGCCATGCATGATGTATTTATGTGTAAACCAAGCCACTCCTTCCATTAGGAAGAAGGTTCCAACAACTAATAATATTTTTAAAAACACGTCCATCTATTCAACTATGTAATTGACTTTATGAAAAAAATAACATCTAATCAACAAGAGAAACTTAATGAAGTTTGGTACCCTTATGCGTTCGGTTTTTACTTTCTCCGGTGATGAATTTTTAATCTTCTTGAAAAGAACCGTATAATAGATATAAGCTAAATAAACCCCAGCCCTGGCTCCTCTGGGGAGTCTTTTTATTCCGTCCAATGATGATCTGAATTCCTCTTTGATATCAATTTCTATATTTCTCTTGTCCTCTAAGGTGAAATTGTTAAAGTCCACACCTGGAAAATAAACTCTCCCCCGATCGTCGAAATCACTTTTAATATCTCTGAGAAAATTCACCTTCTGGAAAGCAGACCCTAAATGCCGAGCAGGTTTTAATAGTGATTGATAGTTCGCTTCATCACCCTCGCAAAATACTTTTAAGCACATCAGACCTACAACCTCAGCACTGCCATAAAT
>CAYWOQ010000042.1:447-3541 GCA_964459925.1 uncultured Roseivirgaceae bacterium | reverse complement strand
AATATACTTTTTGTAATCAGGATCCTGATAATCTGTCTTCGATAGGTCCATTTCCATACTTACAAGAAAGGCTTCTATCAATTCATGGTCAATGTTAAACTCATTAACTACCAATTGAAGCGAATGCAATACTGGATTCAAACTAATCTTTTCGTTGATAGCAACGTATGTATCTTTTTTGAATCGCTCAAGAAGCTCAGCTTTGTTGTGATCATGAAAGGTATCCACTATTTCATCTGCATATCTTACAAAACCATAAATCGCATATATTGAATCATGGTACTTCTTACTTAGTGTTTTTATACCGAGTGAAAATGATGTGCTGTAAGTATTGGTAATTAGCTTACTGCAATCGAAAGCTGTTTGAGAGTATAAATCTTGCATCTCCTAAACAAAATTAGAAAAATCTTGGGCTATTTCGTTAGCTACTACTTCCCCAGAAATGAGTGATGGGGGTACTCCAGGTCCGGGAACAGTAAGCTGACCCGTATAATACAAGTTTTTTAGCTTTTTGTTTTTAAGTGATGGTTTTAAGATAGCTGTTTGCTTTAGGGTATTAGCTAATCCATAGGCATTTCCTTTGAAGGAATGGTAATCAGCTTTAAAATCATCCAATGCATAACTTCTTTTGCTTATAACATAATCTTTGATATTCTCTCCGGTGTATTTTTCTAGTTTATCAATAGTTATCTTATAATATTTTTCTCTGATTTCTTCACTGTCTTCTATTCCGGGGGCGATTGGAATGAGTATGAACATATTTTCCATACCCTCTGGTGCAACTGTATTATCTGTTTTGCTCGTAAGGGATACGTATGTTAACGGTTTTGAAGGCCATTTAGGGTCTTCATAAATTTCATGTGCATGAAGATTAAAGTCTTCATCGAAGAAAAGATTATGATGTAAGAGTTTTGGAATTTTCTTATTGATCCCAAGGTAAAACAGTAAAGAGGAGGGAGCCATGGTTCTTTTGTCCCAATACTTTGAAGAATAATTTTGATATTCTTCTGGCAGAATATTTTGGTCTACGTGGTGATAATCGGCAGATGCCACAACAATGTCTGTTTCATAATTTTTTTTGCCTATTACCTTAGAGATGGTATTTCCTTCAAACTCGAAGGATTTCAGTTCTTCCTCTAAAATAAATTCAACTCCAAGTTCCTTGGCCAAAGAAGTCATTCCCTCCGCAATTTTACACATTCCTCCTTCCGGATACCATGTACCTAATGCCATGTCAGCATAATTCATTAGACTATATAATGCAGGTGTATTGCCTGCTGTTGCACCGAGGAAAAGAACAGGAAATTCAACTAATTCAATGAGTCGAACATCTTTAAAATGTTTTCTTACATGCTTTGACATGGATGTGAAAACATCCATTTTGAGCAGCCCTTTGAGCAGTTGTAAATCAATGAATTCGGTAAGAGATCGACTGGGCTTATAAACCAACTTTTTGACCCCAACTCCATATTTATATTCAGCCTGGCTTAAAAACGATCGAAGTTGTTCAGCACTTCCCTTCTCTATTTGCTCAAACATATTTTCCAGCTCTTCCATTTGAGCTGGAATATCCAGTTCGTCATTCTCAAAAACAACCTTGTAGGAGGGGTCAAGTCGAATTAAGTTGTAGTAGTCGGAAACTGATTTTCCGAATGAATTAAAAAATCGTTCAAATACATCCGGCATCCAATACCATGAGGGTCCCATATCCCATGTGAATCCCTGATCTGAAAATGTTCTAGACCGACCACCTGTTTGGTCGTTTTTTTCTATTACAGTTACATTAAATCCCTTTTTTGCTAAGTGACAAGCACAAGAAAGGCCGGAAAATCCGGCCCCAATCACTACAACTCTACTACGAAAATCTTTATTAATTGGCATATACATTTAGAACCTCTTTTAGTTCTTTTCTTGCAATATGTATTCTGTTTTTAACAGTTCCAATGGGTATTTCTAATTTTTCTGCTATTTCATGGTATTTAAACCCTTTAAAATACATCATAAAGGGAACCTTATACATGTCTTTCAATTTATCGATTGCTGATGTGGCGTCGTTTAAAACGAAGTTACCGACCGCTCTGTTCTCGAGCTTTGAGCTTGTATTGATAAAATGATTATTTTCTGTGGTGTCAATGAAGGTCTTTCTTCGAATCATACGTTGATAATTCGTAATGAAAGTATTTCTCATGATCGTGTACATCCACGCTTTAAGGTTAGTACCCTCTTGAAATTTATCTCTATTGGAGTAGGCTTTAAATATTGTCTCTTGTAAGAGATCATCTGCCTCATCCTTATCTTTAGTCAGCTTTATAGCATAAGGCTTTAAACTAGGTGTAAGGTTATCTATTTTATAACCAAATTCAAGAGCTGTCATTTGTTTAATGTTTTTAGTTGAACGTTTAACAAACTTAAAAACTTTTTTGTTTAACTCCAAGTAAAAATGGTTAAACAATAGTCTATTAACGATATTATGATGGTTGGATGATAAGTAAAAATTATCAGCTATAAGTCCTGATGAACCTCTTCAATAACCTCAAGAAGGTCATCGAATTTATTTAGGATTGTCGTATTACCACGTACATTAATGTCTTGCCCAACTACTCTAGATCCCGTGATTAATACACTTGCGTCAGGAAATTTGCTACCCAATGAATCTACAAATGGCTGAACAGCGGACGGATCTGGTTGCGTGGTTAAAGAGGTAAGAATGAAGTCAGGTGCTAATTTGTGGTATACTTCTTCAATTGCATTTAGTGGGACTGTTTGACCAAAAAATATGGTTTTCATCCCACGTTGTTTAAGCATATAATTAGCCAATAGAATACCTAATTCGTGAAGTTCTCCTTCCGGGAGGAATAATAAAAATAGTGTTCCTTCTCCGTTGATCGGCAGTTGATCTGTGGCAGTGATTAATTTTTGTCTTACAAGATGAGTAATGAAGTGCTCTTGAGCAGGATTGATCGCATTGGTTAGCCAGAGAATACCTATTTTATTCATGAATGGATAAATGATATTCATCATGGTTTTTTCAAAACCATATTTTTCTATGTTATGATCGAGTGTCTCAACAAATAATAGTTCATCCATGTCTACC
>CAYWOQ010000042.1:0-437 GCA_964459925.1 uncultured Roseivirgaceae bacterium | reverse complement strand
ACCATGGCCATTGTTAAGGAATGAATTTGGTCTTCAAACAATTCTCCTCCTGAAGTCACTTTACTTACTTCTGATAAGATTTCCTTGTCAGACATCTCCACAATTTTACTTATCCTATAACCATGGTTTCTCAACGTAGAGATGTTAAGAATGAGTTTCAAATCATCTTCAGTGTAGAAGCGTATATTAGTTGCAGTCCGCTGTGGAGAAAAGATCTCGTAGCGTTGTTCCCAAATTCTAATGGTATGGGCCTTAATACCCGAGAGATGCTCTAAATCTTTTATTGAATAAACACTCATGTCGTATACTTCACATTTTCGTCCTATATTTAACCTTGAGAGTAAGGTTTTGTTTAATCTTAAGTAAAGATACTTAAACAATCTTAATATAACCCGTTGTGCTAGTTAAGTCAAAGCTACTTTCAAATTATTGATGGG
>CAYWOQ010000041.1:18586-31768 GCA_964459925.1 uncultured Roseivirgaceae bacterium | reverse complement strand
ATGTATACCGTTTGGCATCCTGCGTGGCTATGATGTCTTCGTCATTTAAATTGATAGTCAGTGGGTTCAATCGATCTTGATAATTAGAAGAAGTGGTTTTGTAGTTCGTATTCAGATTGATATTAAGTGAAATTTTGGAGGAAAAAGCTTTTATACCACCCTGTTTTCTCCATTTAAATGGAGTTTTAAAGTCCATAGTGTGTATATAGAAGGTTTGAAATGATGTGATGTAATCATCCGTCGGAGTAAAAATTTTCACGTAGTTTCTTTCATCAAGATTAATAGCCTCAAAAAATTCATTCAGGTCTTGTACCCCATCCTCATTAATGTCTCGCCAAGTATGCGTTCCCTCACCAGAGTTGACCGGCAGATACACAAACTCTCTTCTCAGCTCTCTACTATTCCCTGTGCTGTATGATAAATTATGACTGATTGATCTTTTCAAAAAATTTTGTGACCAGTTTATTCGTCCGTTAATGACTTCATCCTGCCCCTCGTTTAATCCCAGTTGATCATCGACATTTCGATAATTAAGATCAAGTGTTAAGCGACCATTTGTGCCATTCTTTGTATAGGATCCTCTTAGATTCCTGGAGAGTAAATAGTCCTGTAATTCCCCATTCACCGGTAGTCTGTCTTTTCTGATCTGATATCCAAAGCGGAAGTTGGATTGAGAAGAATCCCCGCTTGATAAATAGAACTCAGATGCTTCAAAATTCATCAAGGTATTAGTCACACTGTCCTGCACTTCTTCCCTATTGCGATCTACTTCATAGGTGATTCCAGGCACAATTCTTCCATTTCCATAGCTCAAATCTGATTTTGATCTAAACCATGTAGATTGCCTGGAACCTTGGGAATTGTCTAAATGAAAATGAAGTGACCGAAGGTGAAAAGATCCAAGCTCCTGATTGAATACTACCTGTTGTTGCCAGCCATCTATTTGTTCTCCTCTTTTTCGCCTATTGATTGTGAGATCAATTTGATTCCGCTCATCTTTAAACATTCCGACCTTCCCAAAAAAAATCATGTCTTCTTCATTGATTTGGTTTGATGGATCAAAATTCCAGTCACGGTCAAATAAAGGGAGCCTGTAGCGATCAATAAATGTGAAATCCTTTTGATCATATTCCATAGAAACCGCAGCTTTCCAAACATAACCAGGCATAAAAGTCTCTCGTCCATCTGAAGACAATGATGCAAAAATTGCTTGTCCATCGTTATCCTCATCTTGAAGGTTGGAATAAAGGTTATTATCTCTTTCAGAAAATGCGCCTTCTACACTCAAACGCTCATATTCAGAGATTCTCACATCCCCACCAATGGTGATCAACTGTCTTTTGTTTGGTAAAGGAATAAAAGACCCGGGTTCATAGTTACCTTGAGGCATACCTTCTTCAGGTGAAATCCACTCATAAATTCGACCATTAACCGAGGTTTCCTGTAGAAGGTAGTTACCATTTCCAAACCCAACATCAGAGAAAGAAGGACTAAAAAGTTCGTCGTTAGGATTGGTAGAATAGCTAAAGATGGTCGTTAGTTTACCATCATTATCAAGTGTATCAAGTCGTCGATAAAGGACTCGGTTTTCGTTGAATTGTACAGAATCAAATCCAGTAATAAATGCTTGATCCGTATCGTCACCGATAGCTCTTAGCTGGTCTAAATCATCTTCACTATGCGTAAAGCCCAGATTTCCATTTGGATTATCTTTTTCTCGGTAAAAACTTGCAAACAACCTTACATTATCCCGTTCCAGGCTTTGAAAGGCAGAGATATTAGACCTACTGTAAAACTGCTCAGCATATTCATAGTCTACTCGTATAATGGAAAATTGAGTGATGACGATGTGATTATTAAAGGTGATCTCTCCGAGATTGTAATCGATAATGTAGTCCCTATCAAAACCTCTTTCGAGTAACTTCCCATCTAGAAAGACCTTTTCAGAGTTGGCTAAGACTATGATGAAACGCTCTCCATTTGGCCCTCTCAATTTATACGGACCGGACAAGCCATCAATTGGATCAACAAAGGCTGAATTGAATTTACCTTTAGACACTGCACCAGATACTCTACTCTCATACTTCCAGTCATTTCCTCCTTTCATTGTGGCTTGAAGTCCCTGTATGTTCTTATAGTATTTCAGGAAATATCCTCCGTTTTCTGGCTCTTGTAAGACAACATCACCCGCAGTAATATCAAATCGATCATTGTAGAGTTTAATGTAGACATTATCGAAATCACGAATTTGTTGCGTATTGCCCTCTGGCTGATATGGTACATTCTGATCTGTGATTACTGCAGAAAGATTAAGATTTTCATCTAGCTTCCCTTGCATCTGTAAATTCAAGGTAGAATTAACAAAGAGGTTTTGTCTATTCCCAAAAGTGACTCCACGTGTTATTGCTCCAAATTTTTGAATACCTCCAAAATCAAACAATTCTTCCTTCTCAATCACCAGAGGTTTTTCAGTAAGAACTTGCACTTCCCCAGATGGGTCATAACCTGATATATCTCTATTACTAAATGGCTGAGTTAATAAGGGAGATAACACACGATAGCACACTTGAACTGAATCAGCATTTGACACAACTTGTATGACACGCGTTTCAGCATCAAATTCGAAAAAAAAGTCTGTTTGAATTGAACCAGGTTCAATTACAATGGTATCAAGAACAATTGCTTTTTGAGTTGGGATGGTTCTGCATCGAAAATTCTGCGCATTCCCGCTTAGAGCTACCAATACAAGGCTAAGAATGATAAATGAGCGGCATTGACACGTAGAATGTCGTTCCTTCATTTTGAATCGATTCAAACCATACGTTTCCTCCCGCATTTTCAATTCCTTTTTTGGCCAGAGCTAAACCAATGCCACTACCGGTAGATTTCGTACTAAAATAATTCAGGAAAATCTTATCCTTCAAATCATCAGGAATGCCCCTCCCATTGTCTTTAACAGACAATATCGCTTTATCAGACTTTTTATTAAGCTGGATTTCAATCTGAGGAATGTCATTTTCGACAGACTGTATCGCATTTAAGATGATGTTGTTCAGTATTCTTCTGAAAATATCCTTATCCGCCTCTATCTCCACATCATTTTCACAAGCTAATTTAATGATCACCTTTTCGGAACGATAAAGTCTCACCACCTCATCAATTAACTCATCCCACTTAAATACCTGATTATCTGGTGCTGGCATTTCAGCAAACGCAGAAAAAGACTGTGCTATTTGACTTAGTGTATCCACCTGAGTTAGCAAGGAAGATAGCGCATCATACTCTTTGGTGTCCTTATCATAACGCCTTAAAAGCTGCTGTATTTTCAACTGCATCGGAGTGAGCGGGTTCTTTATTTCGTGGGCTACTTGCTTAGCAATTTCTTTCCATGCAGTCTCTTTTTGGCTCCTCGCCAGTGCTTTTTTACTATCCTCAAGCTTTACCAGCATTTGATTGTAATCTTTTACCAACGATCCAATTTCATCTGTAGACTCGTATTGAATTGGTTTGTTTACATCCTGCAAGGTGATTTGACGAATCTTACCTGCCACCATTCTGAGTGGGTGCATGAGATTATTAAGCACAACATTACCTACCAATATGGCCAGGATAAAGATGAAACCAAAAATGATAATCAGATTAGCGAAAACATCTATTTGCTGTCTTCTAAGGTGATTTCTAGAATCGAAAAATGGCATTGCAATAAAACCTGCTACTTCCGCATCAGATGAGTTTACAACGGCGTAACACACCTTGTAATCCAAGGATCCGATTGACTTATCGGCAATCATACTCTGATTTTCCCTTCCTATTAACTGATCAAATACAATGGGATTTATTAAATCGCTCTGTAAACCAAGGGAAAATATTTCCGGTTGACTGGTACTTATCAAGTAGCCTGATGAATTATAAAAACTAATATCCGATTGAATATAGTCTCCAATTTCAGCTAACAGTTCTTCTTCTATTTGATCAATGGTAGTATCCTCTAATTTCTCGGAAAGAATTTCAGAAATGTACAACGCCTCTTTTAAATATGACCGATTAATTTCCTCTTTGTAAGAAGTATTGAGAGTTGTCAATAGTGCGAAACCAGTGGTCAGTAGAGGTGTTATAAAGGCTATTGAAAGATATAGCTGAATTTTACTCGTGAAATTGAGCGTGTATCTATGGGCCACTACTGAGAGGGCACCACTGTAAAGACTGAATGAAAATAACAGTAACAATAAGAGAAAACTGAAATTCGCAAATTGAGACCTAAGTGGATATTTATCCGAAATAATTAAAATGGTTCTTCCATCGGTTGTTCGGATCCCATAGTAATGACGACCTTTCTTCTCAATTCCTTTCTCGTAAAGTTTCTCATCATCAAAATCTTCTGCTTGTGGCCATTCTCCCTGACCGAATTTGCTGCGATGAAACAAGATTTGATTGCCTGCAAAAACGGCATAATCGAAATTATCTGAAAAAATATCAAACTTACTATCTGTCAAAAGTGCTGGGTAAACAGTTGTTGGTAACCTTTTCTTAATTTGAAAAATTACAAGTGCCACTAAATCACCAATATTGAGCTTTGCAGTGTATTTAAAACTGGTTCCCTCGTCTATAAAGTGAATATTTTCATAATCTGAAGCATTTTCAGAAGTTAACTGACCATTTTCACGTGTAAAGCGGGTGTTAACTTTCAGCCGTTGATAGTCCTGAAAAACAATTTCAATGGTGTATTTACCAAAATAAGGACTTACGAACTCATTCAAAATCTTCTCCTCTAATTCTGCTTTGGTTCCTTCGCTGGCTATCGTCATCAGGTTACTATCATTTGATAGTTTTTCCACGCTTTGGCTTAAATAATACTCACCTAAAACATCACGTTTTAAAAGGAGATAATTAGCGAATATTCGTTTAGCAAACAATTCATCGCGTTCACCATGCTTATAAATAAAAAAAGAGACCATTGATCCGATGCATATGGATACAATGAGGATAAATAACAAATTGGAATAATTGAAGTCCCCTAATGAATTCCCCCATCTTATGCTATTCGATATCAGCAGGAATAAACCTAGGAAGAACACAGGCATCGCTAACAGCGGATTAAGTAAAAGAATTACCAGACCGATAACCAAAGTGAATATTCCATAAGTCTTTAACGTTCCATCGGATTTTAGGTAACCAATTAAGTAAAAAAGGAATATGAAATACGCAGTAGAAACAACAAGGATAATTAGATAGGCAACAACTCGTAAGAGGTTAAATTGAATGGACTCACCCACATCAAGGGATATTTGAGAATTGTTAAGAATACTCCATGGAATGTGATAGATAAGAAGGGATAATCCAATACAAAGACTGACCAGCAACAATCCCCCCCACTTCCTTTTTATTTGAAGTTGATGGTGTGTTATTAAAACACTAATGATCAAAATGAGTATGGCATTAAGAAGCAAATCCCCAAGTGTAGGATTAAGAAAGGATGAAGTAAAATGAATCGGATCAAACAAAAAGAAGCGAAATAGCATATCCAATGCTTCAAAATAAAGACTGGCTAACCTGAGAAAGAGGAGAATTACACTAGATATTAGAAATATCTTAAAGCTCAATCTGCTAAACCGAATGTATTCCACAAGAAAAATAATGATCAGAATAAGACCTAAAAGCCCATCAATTAAGGGGTTTGGTCTAGGCTTTATCTCATATTTAAGTAATTGGTCAAATGAATAATCAGCTGTTGAAGATATTCCCTTCAGATGATGGGTCAGTTTATCTCCTCGTTTTTCCTTTAAATACTTATTGCTGATAGAGTAAAATTGATATAAAGGATATCCTGATAAGTATTCACAGTCACCATTTTTTATGGCCTGAAATAAAAAGATGCCATGCTCATTTTCTAAAACCCCTATGGAATCTATCGTAAGGTCGTATTCAAATGGACGATCATCACTCCAGGCCTCTAATCTTCCTTGACATAATGTCCTCTTACGGAAATCATCTTCTGTTGCTAGACCTTCCATCCATTTTCTTAAGTCATCCCGCTGCTGCTTGATCAGTTCTGTCAGGTTATCCTCTACCCTTGATACAGCATGCTGCTCCCAGTTAATCCAATAATGATTGCATAAGAACAATAGCGTGCACGTTAAAAATAATATGCCTGAAACGTTGTGATTCACGTTGGAAAAGATACAATAATCACGCCTGAAGGCGAATAAATCACGTTGTTATCCTGTACTATTGATTGGTAATGATCAACTTTTCCATATCATGTAGAGAAAAAGTATCCTGGAATACCGGAAATTTAAGGGAAATAACAAGGCTGCTACTCCTATAATAGCTATCAAATAAGTATTTAATGGAGGGTCATTAAAGAAATAGTAAAGGATAAATGAAGTAACTAAGAAAATACCCGTTGAAAATGCATAACTCACATACATTGCACCGTATAGATAACCTGGTTCTTTCTCATATCTCAAATTGCAATGCGAGCAATTCTTATGCATAGAAAACATCTTCCTCAGGTTAAAAGCTGAATGTGTAAATAGTTTTCCTTTACGGCACCTTGGGCATCTGCCCTCTAAGACGCTGGATAAGACTGACTTTTCCTTCATTTACTTTACTATATCTAAACCAAAGGAGAATGATCACAAAAACAACAATATAAGGGGTGAAGAATAGAAACATAATTCCATTGTTAAGTCCCTCAGCAAGCGTGGTATCTCCGTTGCTAACATTGTTTTTCACTTGTGTTCTACACATGGCACATTGTGCCCAATTGATGTATGGAATAAAGGAAACCAATAAAAGCAGAATATATTTTTTCATATCTCTTATCAAAAGTAATAGGGCTTTATAAGAATATACACGATTACTCCAGTGATAGACACATATAACCAAACCGGATAGGTGTACTTAACCATTTTTTTATGACGCGTAATTTGATTTGTCAATGCATAGTAAAAGGCAAATAACACAAATGGAACAACCAATATAGAGAGCAATATATGACTGGCAAGGATAATTAAGTACACAATCCTTGTTGATCCTGCCTGTTCTGATTCACTGGCACTTAATATTCCATCGTGATCCAAGTCACCAAACTTTACTGAATCAACACTTGAATGATAAAGAACATAGGAAATCAAAAAAAGTACTCCAAGTCCTAAAGAAACAAACATGAAGCTCCTATGAGCTGTGACATTGCCCTTCTTGATGGAAATGAGTGCTCCAATCAATGAAAAGACAGTAATAGAATTTATTAAGGCATGAACTCCAGGAAGAGATTTAATCCAGTCTCCTGTCAATGGTAGCTTCGTAGGAAATAGAATCAGAAAAGCAACAACCAGCGGAATCAGTACCGAAACCAAATAAATAACCCGTAAATAAACCTTATTATCTGTCAGTTCCCTCTCCATAAGACTTTTGCAATAAAAGTATGTCTAATTCAGTCAGTAGGAGATCAACACCCTCTCTAGTGAGTTCATAACTACCCCACAAACCATTTTCATCTACTAAAACTAAATCTGCTGCAGATTGATTGATGCAATCAAAAACTTTTTGATCTTTCTTGAAAAATGGAATTGATCGTTTATTGGCAGCAAATGCTACTCGATCCATATAGTTTTTCTTTGCTATTGAAGCAGAATCAAATCGACGAAATATGTATACCTCATTTACATCGATACAATTAGATATTGGTTGCTTAAGCTCCAAAGCGAAGTTATTGCTACCAAACAGTTGCAGGAATAGATACCAGCCAACAGGTATTAAGAAAACGACTAAAAATATAAGTCGGGCTAATCCCTTCTTCAAGTTTTTACTATCCGTTTAACACGTCATAAATTGCACTACCCTGATACATCAAAATGAAAATCAGGAATATGATAAATAAAGTAGGGAGTAAAATGGAAAGCTTTAAACTTTTCTTTTCATGACCCAGATGCATAAATTCAGAAACTATATAAAAGGCCTTCCATATGGTCAATGCTATAAATAGAAATGTTTTCGCGGTTCCGGCACCGATTGTAAAAGCGATTATAAATTCTATTGCAGTAATTCCACCTAGAATACCGGCTACTCTCCAAATTTTCTGGATTTTCTTTTTATCAACCGGTTGTACTTGTACTTGTGAGGTTTGTTGCTCCATAATAATTGATGCGATTAAATAAGATAAAAGAAGGTGAAAACAAATACCCAGACTAGGTCTACGAAGTGCCAGTAAAGACCAACTTTTTCAACCATTTCATAATGTCCTCTTTTCTCAAGTATTCCTACCATTGCCTGGTAAAAAATAATAAAGTTGATTACCACTCCACTAAAAACGTGAAATCCATGGAATCCCGTGATAAAAAAGAATAATGCTGCAAAGTTTGGAGGGCCGTATTGATTAGAGGACAGACCTGCACCCATTAGGGAATTACCAATCGCATTCATAGACATATCTGAACCATGAATAAAATGACTCCACTCCCAAGCCTGACATCCTAGGAAGGTAAGTCCACCGAGTATAGTCCAAAGCATCCACTTTTCTACACCTTTGCGATCCATTCTTGCTCCAGCTTCAACAGCTAACACCATGGTCACACTACTCAAAATCAAAATAAAGGTCATCAAGCCTACGAAGACCAGGGGAGCACTATCTATTCCCAAGGAATGCATTCCTGGGAATGCTTCAAACACCTTTTCTGGTATGGGCCAGTATTCTTGTGAAAATTTGAAATCAGCGATACTTCCGGCATATGCTGGATGGCTGAATCTTATCAATCCGTATGTTATTAGAAGTGCGGAAAAGGTGAAAGCATCTGAAAGCAAGAAAAACCACATCATTAGTTTTCCATAGCTTGCCTTCATTGGTGCTAATCCTCCAGCCCATGGACTTTGTTTACTTTCATCAACAACTACAGCAGTATTTGCCATTCTTATCGGTTTTGTTGGTTAACTGTTAAAAATCAAAAATAAATATAAATACAACCAAAGTCCACCAAGAAAATGCCAGAAAGTAGTACACATTTCTATTCTTACCAGACTTTTAGAATGAACTTGATATTTGAAAGCTTTTCCGAGCACAATGAAGAGAAACACGAGAGCACCGACAAGGTGCGCGACATGTAACCCTGTAAAGACATAAATAAATGAACTCGCTGGATTTCCTACAAAATAGTGGCCGGCATCCACCAATTGTCCCCAGGCTTTGTACTGTCCGATCACAAAAGCCAAAGCTAAGATTGCAGTTACCAGGAGTCCAATACGGATATTATTAATGTTATTTTTTCTAGCAGATAGGTAGGCAAAATGCATGGAAACACTGCTCAGCAAAATAAGTACCGTTGTTAATTTAAATAATGGAGGAAAACTAATGTATTCCCAATCACCAACAGATTTCTTGACAATGTAGGCACTTGATAAGGAAATGAAAACCATTATCACAGACACCAAAAACAACCACATAGCAAACTTCTGTGGATGCATGGATCTTACCCTTTGCGTTGTTTCTATTTCTCCCGTCATAATTTATCCTATTTTATCTAGCAAAAAAGTAATTTGAACAATTGGTAAATAAATGAATGAGCCAAACATGATACGTCTGGCTTTTTCATTCGATGTATCTTTCATTAATCTAAAAGTGGTGGCAAGGAACATAACACCACATATCGTAGCGACTACCGCGCTTGTTAACCCGGTGAGTCCAAACAAGGTTGGTAAAAGCCCTAACGGAAGCAAAAACAACGTGTAGATCATAATATTGATAGCCGTATTAAGATCCTTTGCTCCTCCACCAGGTAGAAGTTTAAACCCAGCTTTCTTATAATCTTCATCAGATAGCCATGCGATAGCCCAGAAATGAGGAAACTGCCAAATAAATTGAATACTAAAAATAACCAGTGCCTCCGGAGTTATTAATCCCGTTGCGGCCGTCCATCCGATAAGGGGTGGCAATGCTCCTGGTATCGCACCGACAAAAACTGCGATACTTCCAACTCTTTTTAATGGTGTGTAAACAAAAGCGTATAGCAAAAGAGAAATGAAAGATAAGCCAGCAGCCAATGGAGTAGTCGTAAGGTAAATCAAGGAGATACCGGCTACCCCCGTAACAACACTAAACAATGTGGCTTCTTCTTTAGAAATTTTAAGCGACGGGATTGGTCGATTTTTGGTTCTTTTCATCACCGCGTCGAAATCCTTCTCAACTATTTGATTGATCGTAACAGAAGAACCCGAAACAAGAAAACCACCTAGAATGAAGCATACAAATGAAATCCAATTTTCTGCAACAGGAGTGGCTAACATATACCCGAAACCTGAGGAAAAAACGACTAGAAATGATAACCTTGGCTTAAGTAATTCATAATAAGCCTTAAACTTCTCCGTTCGTCTTAAGTCGATATATGAAACTGAATTACTCACTTGAAATTTTGAAGCGCAAAGTTAAATAAAAAAGAAGGCTGAATATGCCTGTAGCTATAATTAAATGCAGTGGTTGTAACCAAAACGGAAATCCAAAACGAACCATTACTAATCCGGCAACCATAGCCAAAACAACAAGCCCAACTAGTTGTACAGCTAACGATCGAACTTCTTTGTATCCTCTTTTATTTATTAAATAGAAAATACTTAACGCACCAATAAATATGATCCAAGAATAAGATCTATGGATGTAAAATAAGTTAGATGTAAGATAGCTGGCCCAACTAGCCCGCAGATTCGATGATACAATTAAGTCATCTACAATACCCCTGACTTCAGTGCCCAATACCACTTGTGGGATGAATAGGATTAGTAAGGTAAGGCAAACAAGAAAAAGCCGTTTGTCCTTGATCTTTTTGCGTCCCTTGACCATTAGGTTCATCCAAATTAGCAATGCTAGAATAGCAAGTGCTAACAACATATGAAAAGTTATAAATCCATGCAGAAGATTTGTTGATACGACCAAAGACCCTACCCAACCTTGAAATCCAGTTAAGACAAAAATCAGAACGCCTGTAAATGGTATCCATTTATTTTCTCTCCTATAAGAAAACGACAGAATCATATTAATTAGCACAAAAAGACCAATCAGTACACCTACAAGTCTATTAATGTATTCAATCCAGGCTTTGGTTGCATCGAATTCTTGTTCAGTCAATACAAATGGATCATTGGTAATCTTGTACGCAAGATTTTCAAACCCAAGCCCACTAAACGTCCTGGCCAGTCGTTCATTTTTGCTTAGTCGTTCATTTTTGAAAATTTCCAAATAGTTATCAGGAAGACCAGTGGAGGAAGTTGGAGGAATGTTAGAGCCAAAACATTTCGGCCAATCAGGACAACCCATTCCTGCACCTAAACTCCTTACAACACTACCAATAAGGATCAGTACAAGTACTGATCCTAAGGTAATGGAATTTATTTTTAAGAATAGTCTTTTGCTAAGCATTCACCTTTTCAACCCCAGTCACATCCTCCGTCTTCGCAATTTCATTCTCGTGCTCTAGGTTAGATTCAGGCGTATGAGCATATGGTACTGTCTGTGGAATATAATCCTTCTCAGATCCTGGTTTACTGTAATCGTAAGGCCATCTATAAACACTCGGTATGGCACTTGGCCAGTTTCCATGTCCAGGATTTCTTGGTGTAGTCCATTCTAAAGTATTTGACTTCCAAGGATTAGCAGGTGCCTTCTTGCCTCTGTAAATACTGTAGAAGAAGTTAAATAAGAAGATGAACTGTGCTGCAAATGTTGCTATTGCGGCAACACTTACCAACGCATTGAGGTCTCCATAGATACTGAAGGTTTCAAAGGAGGTAAATGAGTAATATCTTCTGGGGAAACCTGCAATTCCAATGTAGTGTAGCGGGAAGAATACTAAATAGATACCAACGAATGACAACCAGAAATGTATTTTACCTAACCTGTCATCCATCATTCTTCCAAACATCTTAGGGAACCAATGATATACTCCTGCTAGTAGACCGAAGAATGATGCGCTTCCCATTACCAAATGGAAATGGGCAACCACAAAATATGTATCGTGTAGATTGATATCTAGCACTGAATTACCTAAGAAAATACCGGTTAGTCCACCCGAAATAAAGAAGGAAACCAAACCAATTGAAAACAACATGGCTGGTGTAAAGACTATGTTTCCTTTCCAAAGTGTTGTTATATAGTTGAAGGCTTTGATTGCAGAAGGTACAGCAATAACCAACGTTAAGATCGTAAATACCGACCCTAAGAATGGATTCATACCAGTAACAAACATATGGTGTGCCCATACAATAAATGATAAGAACCCTATACCCAACATAGATCCAATCATGGCTTTATATCCAAAAATTGGCTTTCTCGCATTCGTTGCTATGATCTCAGATGTTATTCCTAATGCAGGTAGTAAGACAATATACACCTCAGGATGTCCTAAGAACCAGAATAAATGCTGATACAATATTGGGCTACCACCGATATTAGGTAGTGCTTCGCCAGCAATAAATATTTCTGATAGGTAGAAACTAGTTCCAAATGATCGGTCAAATATTAGTAGTAATGCAGCAGATAGTAAAACAGGGAATGATAACAATCCAAGAACGGCAGTGATAAAGAACGCCCAAATGGTTAATGGCAGCCTTGAAAAAGACATACCATTTGTTCTTAAATTAATTACAGTGGTTATGTAATTAATTCCGCCTAGAAGTGTAGAAGCAATAAATAACGCCATTGAAACCAACCATAGGGTCATACCTAAACCGGATCCCTTTATGGCTTGTGGCAGCGCACTAAGTGGAGGATAAACCGTCCAACCACCAGCTGCTGGTCCAGTTTCAATAAATAAAGAGATAAACATTACCACACTGGAAGCGAAAAAGAACCAATAAGAAAGCATATTCATAAAACCAGATGCCATATCTCTCGCACCGATCTGTAGTGGGATCAGAAAGTTGGAGAAAGTACCGCTTAGACCAGCTGTTAGTACAAAGAAGACCATAATCGTACCATGCATGGTTACTAATGCGAGATAGAATTCTGCATCTAGTTTTCCCGCTTCAGTTACCCATTTTCCCATCACAGGTCTTAGCCACTCCAAACTCATTTCTGGAAAGCCAAGTTGTAACCTGAAAATAATGGACAGTGCACCTCCTATAAGTGCCCAAAAAATTCCGGTTATAAGAAATTGCTTAGCAATTGTTTTGTGATCAGTAGAGAATATGTACTTACTC
>CAYWOQ010000041.1:0-18576 GCA_964459925.1 uncultured Roseivirgaceae bacterium | reverse complement strand
GATGATCGTCGTGATGAGCTAAATCTTCCTGAAGTTCTATATCTGTTACTGACATATATTGTTATTTAGAGCTACTTAATGCGGTTGTAACTTTTTGTTGTTTTGAAATGTTTTCTATTCCTGCAGCAATTTTAGCCGCTTCCTTCAAATTATCTGGTACCTGACTGATGTAGGTTGGATTCTGCTTTAAAAAAGTATTCGCTTGGTTTTCTTTATACCATTCATCATACTCGTCTTGTTCTAAAACTGTTATTATCCCTTTCATGCTGTAATGTCCTTTTCCACAGATTTTATTACATACCAATTCATAATTGAAGTCAGGGTTTCCGGTTTTTTCTCTCATTTCTGCTGTACTTACCGATGGTGTAAACCAAAACCTTGTTGGCATACCAGGAACTGCATTCATTTGAATTCTGAAATGAGGATTATAAACACTGTGTATTACATCTCTACCTCTTATTTGTAGATGTACAGGTTTTCCTTTTGGAATGACCAACTGTGTGGCGAGAAAATCATCATGCCCGTTTTGATCAGAAAGATCAATACCTAACGCGTTTATCGCATCTATTTTTCTAAAATCATAATCACCAAGTGCTTTATCCTTTCCTGGGTATCTAAAACCCCACGCATATTGGTATCCCACAACCTCAACAACTTCCGAGTTTTCAGGAGCAGGTCCTGTAATAACATTCCATTGTTTAAGGCCAGAGATAATCAGCCACGCAAGGACGATGGCAGGGACAATTGTCCAAACGAGCTCTAGGGTATTATTATGTGGATAATACGTCGCTTTATTTTCTTTTTTATATCTGTATTTCCAGCCAAAGCCAAACAGAAAGATTTGAGTCAATATGAAAACAAATACCGTTACTGCCATGGTAGTCCAGAACAGTTTTTCGGTGATAACTGCATGCTCTGAAGCTATAGGTAAATTATAGGTTTCATATTCTCTAATAGAATAATAGAAGAAGGCAAAAATTCCTGCTACCAAGAAAACCATTAGCAAAACACCTTGCCAACTGTTATTCTTCGGAACATCTAATTCATCTTCCTCTAGTTTCTTCTTTTTTACTACATCAACTAATGTGGTCACACGAAAAGCAGTAAAGACTACTGCTATGACCAAAACTACCGCTACTATTATGATTAAATTCAACATATCCTTTCGTCAACTATTAAATGTGATGATGAAGACTTTCTCGTAACATTGGATGATTCTTTGCGAACAATGGTGCTTTTGAAAGCGCATTTAAGGAAACATATAAAAAGGCACTTAAATAAACTAAGATTAACCCTATTTCCATGAATCCAAAACCTCCATTTTCTTGTACCGTACCAGGCGAAACCATTAAATAAAAATCTAACCAGTGACCAAATACGACCATCGCAGCAACAACCTTCAGAATCCTTGAATGTCTTTTTGAGTCTCTTGTCATTAATAACAAGAATGGCAAGAAGAAGTTAAGAATTAAGTTGATAAAGAAAACGGGTGCATAATGATCACTTTTCCATCTTTCCACGAAATAGATGGTCTCCTCTGGAATATGTGCATAATAGATCAGAAGGAATTGTGAAAACCATATATAGGTCCAGAAGATTGTAAATGCAAAAACGAACTTTCCTAGGTCATGTATATGATTTTCGTTAACAATACTTAATAACCCTTTGTCTTTTAAGAATAGAACAATAAATAAGGTCAATGCAAGACCTGCTACCCACCAACTAGCGAAAACATACCAGCCAAACATTGTGCTGAACCAATGTGGATCTATTGACATAATCCAATCCCATGCAGCCATTGATGAGGAAACAGCAAAGAAAACAAGAAAAACAGCAGAGGTTGTTCTCATTTTGTACCATGAAGTTGTTCCACCCTCTATGTCCTCAGCAAACGCCAAAGATCTAAGTTTTCTGAAGAATAGATACCATGCACCAAAAAAGACGACAAGTCTCGCCACCCAGAAAAATGGGAATGATCCAGCTTCGAATGGAGCAAAGAAATAGGCAGCTTTTCCTTTCAATATTTCATCTCCACCTTTTTCCGCATAAAGCTCTGCATGTGTCCAATGAAAAATATCATGGCTTCCGAATAAGAAAACCACCAGCATTAGCACAAAAGCAATGGGTAACCAAGAACCAAAAGCAAATGGTATTCGCTTTAACCCTGCAGACCAACCTGCCTGTGACGCGTATTGAATCGCGAAAAAGAAGACTCCGATAATAGAAATTCCACCCCAAAAAACGTTATTGATCCAAAGGTTAGATAAAAACCTTTTCTTTACAGGGCTTGCCTCATGATGACCATCATCACCATGTGAGGCTTCTGCATGGTGATCATCTTCTGCTTCTGTGTGATTATATTCAGCTCCGTAAGGCTCGCTATCATGGCCATTATCTGAAACATGCGCTGAGTGGTCATCACCATGACCTGCATCATGACTTCCTC
Source organism: uncultured Roseivirgaceae bacterium (assembly GCA_964459925.1). Classification (GTDB taxonomy): domain Bacteria; phylum Bacteroidota; class Bacteroidia; order Cytophagales; family Cyclobacteriaceae; genus Ekhidna. The sequence continues at coordinate 16,130 of CAYWOQ010000041.1, read as the reverse complement.
CTGATCCAATGGTAAAAAAACCTAGAACGGCCAGCACTACACCAATGATAAGTGTAATGATTAGTCTTCTCTTGGCGGTTGATGTAAATTCAAATTTTTCTTCTGATACCATCTTAGGATCTTAATTGGATTTTTGTAATTCTTTTACATATCGAGCAATTCTCCATCTATCCTCAACACTTATTTGCGAACCATGGGCTCCCATTAAACCTTTACCATAGGTAATAACGTGCACAATATGTCCTTCTGTAATTTCAAGATAAGCTGCTCCATTTAAATTAGCCACACCGGCGTATTTTTCAGCAACTAACCCATCCCCAGCTCCTATTGCTCCATGACAATGCTCACAAAATCTGTCATAAAGCGCTTTACCTTCTTTCAAAATGTCAGCTTGTGTTGAATCGAAAGGACTGACCCATACTTCAGCTGCTTGTTCTAACTCATTTGCCTCAAAATCCTGCTGCAAAATGGTACCTCTTCGAATCGTGTTAGCCACAGGTTTACGCATATTCATTTTATGCGCATTGTAAGGGTTCGAGTTATAAAACTCACCGTGATCATCTTCCTCATTAGAATCAAGCCATGTTCCAAAACTCTCATCGGTGATCTGAGTTAATGGCTCATAAGGTGTCGAGTGATACATCTGAGGGGCATATTCTAAACCCGGATTATCAGGGCCCGCAGCACAAGAAGCTAATAATATGCTAATTGTAGTTATTCCTAGTATTTGAATTGAACTTAGCTTCATTTATCCAAATGTTTTATTATTTACTTCAACGGCTCCAGAACCTTCCAAAACTTTCTTAATATCTGATTCAGCCACGTTATTTTTATCCAAATCAATGGCCATTACATGCTTGTCATCCGTAATCCTGGTATCGTAGATTCTAGGCTTACCCCATGGTTTTAGATTAGAAATACCTAAAAAGGTACCTACCATCCCAAAAGAAGCGAGAAGGACAGTTAATTCGAAGGTAACAGGCACAAAAGCAGGAAATGCAACAAAGTCTTTTCCTCCTATGATCATGGGCCAGTCAACTCCCATCATGCCAATCTGCATGGTCAGTGCAAGTGATGTTCCGGTTATTCCAAACAAAAAAGCTGCTACAGATAACCAACTTCTTTTGTAACCAAGTGCATGTTCTAGTCCATGAACGGGAAATGGGGAATACACTTCTTCTATTTTAACTCCAGCACCTCTTACTGTTCCAACAGCAGACATTAAAACATCTTCATCGTCATAAACACCCAATACGTATTTTGTTCCTTGAGCCATATTTATATCAGTTAGCAGACCTGGTCTTTTCTCCAGTTGCCTTAATTATACTTTTAACCTCAGCCATATTTATCACAGGGAAGAACTTCGCAAAAAGGAAGAACGCCGTGAAGAATAAACCAAACGTGAAAACATACACTCCAACATCGTACAATGTAGGATAGAACATTGCCCAACTTGAAGGCAAGAAATCTCTGTGGAGTGAGGTAACAATAATTACAAATCGTTCGAACCACATTCCAATATTCACAATGATGGATATGATGAATGTTGCAGCCAGGTTAGTTCTGATTTTTTTGAACCAGAATAACTGTGGCGATATAACGTTACAGGTCATCATAGACCAATAAGCCCACCAGTATGGACCAGTTGCTCGGTTGATAAACGCATACTGTTCAGCAGCTACTCCTGAGTACCAAGCAATAAAAAATTCTGTGATATATGCGATACCTACGATGGACCCAGTAACGATGATAATGATATTCATCATCTCGATATGTTGGATCGTTATGTAATCTTCTAATTTGTAAACCTTCCTGGTTACAAGAAGTAGTGTAAGAACCATTGCAAAACCAGAGAAAATCGCTCCTGCAACGAAGTATGGAGGGAATATAGTCGTGTGCCAACCTGGAATAACGGATGTAGCAAAGTCAAACGATACAATCGTATGAACTGAAAGTACAAGCGGCGTTGCTAAACCGGCTAAAACAAGGGATACTGTTTCATAGTGTGCCCATGTTTTTGCCCCACCTGTCCATCCGAAGCTTAATGCTCCGTAGATAATTTTAGAAATTTTGTTAGTAGCCCGATCTCTGATCGTAGCAAAATCTGGTATTAAGCCGATATACCAAAAGACTAGTGAGACAGAAAAATATGTTGAGATGGCAAAAACATCCCATAATAACGGCGAATTAAAGTTTACCCAAAGAGATCCAAAGGTATTTGGAAGTGGTAACGCCCAATAGAACCCTAACCAGGGACGACCCATGTGCAAGACCGGGAACATTGCAGCACAAATAACTGCAAAAATCGTCATAGCTTCTGATGCCCGGTTAATGGACATTCTCCATCGTTGGCGAAATAATAAAAGAACGGCAGAAATAAGTGTTCCAGCATGCCCAATACCAACCCACCATACAAAGTTAGTGATATCCCAGGCCCAACCTACTGTCTTGTTGAGGCCCCAAACTCCAATACCTTCCCATAATGTGATGGCAACTGCGTAACCTCCAAGTAGTAAAAGACCTAGGGAAACTGCCATGGCCAACATCCAGGTCAACGATGGCTTTTCTTCTACCCTACCAGCAATATCAACTGAAACATCATGAACCGTTTTATTCCCTGTTACCAAGGGAATTCTTACTTCTGCTTCAGCGTGACCAGTCTCTTGAATAAGCTCTTTCTCTGGAGCTAATGAAATCGTTGCTTCTGACATCTATGCTTCTAATTTATCTTCAGTGTCTTTGTTTCTTATTTTTGTCAAATACCAAACATTTGGCATTACCCTTAACTCTTCGAGCACATGATAGGCTCTATCTTCTTTGGCCTCTACACTCTTAATTTCTTCGTTATATTTCAGTTTCAGTGTTTTAGAAATTTTACTTTCAGGATCTTTCATATCACCGAAAACTAATGCATCTGATGGGCAAGCTTTAGCGCAAGATGTTTGTATTTCCCCATCAACAGGACGTCTTCCCTCGTTTTTCGCATCGAGTTTACCTGCCTGGATTCTTTGCACACAAAATGTGCATTTTTCCATTACTCCACGTGCTCTTACCGTAACATCCGGATTCAATACCATCTTACCCAGATCATTATTCATTGATAAGTTCTTATCAAACTTCTCATTGTCGTGGTATTTGAACCAGTTAAATCTTCTTACTTTATATGGACAGTTATTTGCACAGTATCTTGTACCGATACATCGATTGTACGTCATTTGGTTGAGCCCCTCCGTACTATGTGTTGTTGCAGCTACAGGACAAACCGTCTCACAAGGAGCACTATTACACTGCTGACACATCATCGGCTGGAAAGTAACTTCTGGATTCTCAATGGCTGGAAGCTCAGCTCTCTTCACTTCCATCATATTATTATCTTCTGTCGTATATTCTGCCTGGGGTCTAGAACTATAATACCTATCAATCCTTATCCAATGCATCTCTCTTCGATTCAACACCTCCTGCTTACCTACAACCGGAATGTTATTTTCTGTCTGACAAGCTACCGTACATGTACCACAACCAGTGCATGAGTTAAGGTCTACAATCATCCCCCAATGGTGATTATTGTATTCGTGACCTTTCCAAAGCGAAACAGCATGTGGCTTTAATTTATCTCCAGAGGCAGCCGATATTTTGGGCATGTATCTTCCTGCCTGAGGATCTTTCTGGTATTCTTTTAATGTTGCCTCCTGAATGACAGTTTCTCTTCCAGCATATGTTTGGCTCACCTGTGTTTGAGCAACTTTAGCTATTTCTTCAGAAACTTCGAAAGAAACATTACTCACGTTGAAGGATAAACCAGATGCACTTGAATTAATAAATTGGTAGGCATTTACACCCACTCCATTTGCAACTTTTCCGGCCTTGGTTCTACCATAACCTAAAGCAAGACCTACCGTACCGTAGGCTTGTCCTGGTTGTGGAATGACTGGAGCCTTAACAGATTTTCCATCTACTGAAAGTGTAGCTATTTTGTAGTCCATATCTCCACCTTTCACCATCCATCCTTTATCCATCGCTTCTGCTAGAGATACCGTAAAATAGTTTTCCCAACATGCTTTAGTTATCGGATCTGGCATTTCCTGTAACCAGGGATTGTTAGCCTGTATTCCATCTCCTACAGAGTAATTGGTGTAAATGGAAAGTTCCATTCCAGTAGCTTTAGCGGCTTTTATATTGCTCCCAACAATTACCGGATCTACATCTACCGTTAATACCTCATCAGTAGAAGGCTCAGATTCATAAATTCCGTCATGTAATGATTTTTTCCAGAAAGACTCAAAATCAGATGTTGTTTGACTTTGCCAACCTTCTCTTAAAAAATTGTAATAAGTCGTGTTACTTTCAGCCCATCTAAGAAATGAGTCTTGTGCCTGTCTTGTATTAAAAATATTTTGGATAGTAGGCTGTGCTAATGAATAATGACCTGTTACCGGTTCAAAGTCATTCCATGACTCCAAATAATGAAGATCAGGAGTTACATATTTAACTGAGCTTGCTGTCTCATCCATTCGATCTGAAGTCGAGATAGTCGTCTTCACTTTACCCAGACTACTTATAAGGTTTTGCCCTAGCACATGATCATATGCAGGGTTACAATTATAAAATATAACTGTGCCAACCTTACCACCTTTAACGTCATTCACAAGATCGGTAAAGCCTTTGTCACTCCCTTTTCTAGTGTTGACTGATTTTGAGAGATCGATAGTTGATTCATAACTACTAAGAAGGTTATTGATAGCAATAACTACTAATTGGACATTAATGTCATTAGACCCACTCACTACCAGAGATTTGCCTCTGGATCTCCAAAGATCATTAGCTGCTTTCTCTAAGAGCACCGGATCTTGAACTTTAGCAATTCCAATGGTATTTGCACCTGCTTTAGTTGCTAATAAATTATAAAGATTGGCAACATACTGGCCCTCTTCAGAAGGTTTAATAGGCTTTCTGTAATCTGCATTTGATCCGGTCAGAGAAAGAATGGATTCAAAAGCATACAACCTTGACATTTCTTTTTTATCTGGTCCTAACTTTCTGGTGCTGGAAAATTGTTTGTTATTTAAAGCTTGATTTGGCCAATTACCGAGAAAGTCTGCGGCTATTGAAACAACAGTACTTGCCTTGGAGAAATCATGCATAGGAAAACTTCTCTTTCCTGTGGCTGTCTCGTAAGCATCTAAAAGCCCACTACATGAAACAGGATCATATTGGTAGTGATTAACGTTTCCATACTTCTCATTCAGGACATTAATTGCTCGAGCAGTACTTGGAGAGCAATTGGAATAAGAAAGGATAGCTATCTCACCAGCATTTGCAGATAATTCACTTTTAATCCTATTATCAATCGTATCCCAGTCTGTATCTTCTCCGCCGATTTTTGGGTTTTGTAGCCTCTCCTGATCGTATAATGACAATACAGAGGATTCTATCTGAGTGGTTGTGCTCCCTTGACTGATCTTTGAAAGTTCATTACCCTCTATTTTTATAGGTCTTCCCTCACGTGTTTTGACAACTACACTAGCAACCTCGTTTCCCATGGAATAGGTAGAGGCATAGTAGTTTGGAATACCGGGATCAACATCTACTGGTTTGTTAACGTAAGGTATCGCTTTTCTTACCGGAGCTTCGCATGCTGCTAATGAAACTGCAGCCACACCAAAACCCATCATCTTTAGGAAATCCCTTCGTGATGGTTCTCCATTATCATTATCGTTAATTGGTAGGTAATCAGGAAATTCCTTAGAAGCTCTTTGCTGGAATTCAGGAGTGTTTTCTAATTGCTCTATCCCTTTCCAGTATGTTTTCGTTTCTTTCATTCTTATTTAAGATAAGCTGGATCGAATATTAATAATGACATTTGGAACACTCAAGACCTCCGATGTCTTCAACTTTCATTGGATCTTTGCTTTGTTCCGAGTGCAACTTGACAAGCTTGTCATAATACTCGTTTCCTTCTGTGTTGACTTCAGTTTCTCTATGGCAATTGATACACCATCCCATGGTTAGATTGGAATACTGATACACGACCTCCATTTCCTCGATAGGTCCATGACAAGTTTGACATTCCAATTCGGCCACATTCACGTGTTGAGAGTGGTTAAAATAAGCAAGATCAGGTAAATTATGAATTCTCACCCATTCAATTGGTTTAGTATCCGTTCCGTAGGTTTTGGTATCAGGATCATAATCAATAGCAGCGTAGATCTTCTGAATCTCTTCTGAATCAGTTTTAATCTGGCTATGGCAATTCATACAAATATTAGCAGAGGGAATATTCGCTGATTTTGATTTTCTAACACCCGTATGACAGTACTGACAATCTATTTCGTATTGCCCTGCATGTAATTCATGTGAAAAAGCTATAGGTTGGGTAGGTTGATAACCTTGTTGCACACCTATTGTAAATGCTCCATCAATCAACGTTTTAAGAACAACTAGCGTAACCACAAAGACTACTGACCCTAAAAAGGAATTACTAGTGACGAAAACTCGGATTGAAAAACTTTGATTGACAATCTCTTCTTGATCTTCTTCAAGCTCCTTGTCCTTAAGATAATTTACTAGCGTTTTAATTGCTACCCCTAATGCGACAAGTGCCAGGATTAGCACAACAATTAGTATAACAATAATTGCCATTAAATAGGATGAAGAGACAGAAGTTCCTGTACCCTCAGCTGCACCTTCTGCAACAACTACTTCTTCTACTGGAGGACCTGCATCTGTTTCCGCTTTAATGTAGGCTATCAATTCCATCACTTGATCGTCAGTGAATGGATACGCCGGCATCACGGTAGGTTGGTATTCTTCCCAAAGGGCTACTGCTTGTTCATCTCCAGTGGCGATAAGCGCCTGAGAGTTTTTTATCCATGCATTAAGCCACTCGATTGATCTTCTTTCGTGAACTCCATTTAATGCTGGCCCAAGTTTAACTTCCCATATTTCGTGACACTGTGTACAGTTTGCTTTGTAAGTTGATTCACCAGCAGCAATGATAGATTCATCCGAAGGAATCTCTTGTGCAAATAAACCAGTAACTGTAAATGACCCTAGTAAAAAACAGACTAAGATTCGCTTTAGATTCAATGTTGGTTTTGGCATGTATTTCGATGACTTGAAATCAAACACTTACAAAAGTAACATGGGGTTCGTGTTTTTCAAAGATAGGTGACTCATGTGCATGAATAGTAACCTTAACCAATACTTAACCACTTAGTAATCAATAGTTTAGTTGAAAATAAAATGGTTTCAATGTTACTATTTAGAATGTTTCTAAATAACATTTCCGATTTGACTAATTCGGCTTCATCACAGGTAGCTACATTCTGGTCTCTCATTGGTTAATGTAATCATACAATAGCTGGTGTATCATAGGTCTAATATTAAGGTCATATAAGGCTTTATTCTTCCTTATTGGATATACTCGATTAGAAAGAAAAATGAATGACAAATCAGCCTTAGGGTCTGCCCAAACCAGGGTACCTGTATATCCAGTATGTCCAAAGCTCTCGAAGCTAGCACTTTTAGCCACACTGCTTACAATTGAGTCATAAACTAAGAGTGGTTTATCAAACCCCAACCCTCTTCGATTCCCAAGGTTTGGATATTGTGCAGTAGTAAATAATTCCACCGTCTGAGGTGACAGAAATCTTATTGAGTCATTTTCACCGTCATTCATCAATAATTGCATGATGACAGCAAGATCCTGCACATTGCTAAACAACCCTGCATTGCCAGAGACTCCTTTCATCATGATTGCACCTTCATCGTGAACCTTTCCATGAATGGGTTCCATTCTAAAAAACGAATCGATCTCTGTCGGTGGAATCCTTCCAATATCAAATCTGTCTAGTGGATTAAAACCGATGGTTTTCAATTGGAGAGGGTTGTATAACATGCTATCCAAATAAACCTGGAAGCTCATTCCTGTTAGATTCTGAACGATTTCAGGTACCAAGTAGAAAAACAGGCCTGAATATTTGTATGAGGGAATCTTACTAACCTTACTTTTCTTGATCAATTTTTTAATTCTCTTTTCATAAAACCGATCACTTAAGAATAAATTATTAGCTATTTCAAACGAATAACCCGTATCCATTGCTGATCTAATATCTCTCTTTTTGAAACGTTGATTACTTTTTCTTATAACTTCATGAAAAGGTATCCAGGGATACAAACCTCCTTGATGAGCAAGTGCTTCTCGAATAGTCACCTTACCTACTCGACCTTTTACATCGTTGATGTATCTATTAATTGGATCATCAAGATGAATTAGTCCATCTTCATACAACTTCATTAAAGCGATGGTTGATCCCACTATTTTCGTTACGGATGCCACATCGTAGATATCATTATCATCCACACGTCTTATTGAATCATAGGTATGATATCCATAGGACTTCCAAAGTAAAATGCTGTCTTTATGAGTTGCATAAATAATGCATCCCGGAAATGCCTCATTTTTGACAGCCTGGACGATAATACTATCAATTATTGATTCGAGCTTTTCTGGAGAAATGGCTTTCGTAGAATCAACTTTTTGAGCAATTATTTCTTGGAGTGAACCGCAGGCAATAGATATTGATAAAAGATAAGTGTAAAACTTATGCATAGTCTTTTTTGAAGTTTAGCTTAGCATAGTTTATGAGCAAAACAAAGTATTTCATTATCGATTTCGACAGCACCTTTACTAGTGTGGAGGCGCTTGATATTTTAGCAGAAATATCTCTCAAGAATAACGAAAATAGAGATAAGGCTGTAACCAAAATTAAAAATATCACTGACCAGGGAATGGATGGAAGCATGTCTTTCAGAGAATCGCTACAAAAGCGACTGGATATTTTACAAGCAAGGCGTGATCATCTCCCGGAACTTATCGATCGCTTAAGTGAGTATGTTTCCAAATCCTTCAAAAGGAATACAGAATTCATGAAAAATAATAAGGAGCACATATTCATCATTTCCAATGGCTTCAAGGATTTCATCGTTCCTATTGTATCAAAATTTGGAATCATGCCTGAAAACGTATTCGCCAATGAATTCATCTATGGAAAAGATGGTGAAATCATGGGATTCAATAAAGACAATGTCTTATCTGAAAACAACGGGAAACCAAAGCAGATCGAAAAACTTAAGCTTGAAGGGGAGGTTTTCGTGCTTGGAGACGGGTTTACAGATTATGAGATAAAAAAAGCCGGATTTGCTAATAAGTTCTATGCGTTCACGGAAAACGTAAGAAGGGAAAAAGTACTAAATGAGGCAGACCATGAGGCTCCTACCCTGGAAGAATTCTTGTTCACCCAAAAGCTTGAGCGAGCTCACTCATATCCGAAAAACCGTATCAAAGTACTATTGCTTGAGAATATTCATGAAAATGCAATTAAAAAACTAAAGAGCGAAGGATACCAAGTCGATGTACACCCAGCGGGTATGGGTGAAGAAGAATTGATAGAAGCAATTAAGGATGTGAGCATACTTGGGATTAGATCTAAAACTCAGGTTACACGAAAAGTGATTGAAAATGCCAAAAGACTACATGCAGTAGGAGCTTTCTGTATTGGCACCAATCAAATCGATTTAGCATCGTGTCTCAAAAAAGGGATTGCAGTTTTTAACGCACCATTCTCAAATACACGATCAGTTGTTGAGCTGGCCATTGCAGAGATCATTCTCCTAATGAGAAATCTACCTGACAAAATACGACTAATGCATGAAGGAAAGTGGAAAAAATCCGCTTCTGGAAGCTTTGAAATAAGAGGTAAAACATTGGGTATAGTTGGATATGGAAAGATTGGCTCCCAATTGTCTGTGCTCGCCGAATCAATTGGTATGAACGTTCAGTATTATGATATTGAGGAAAAATTAGCATTAGGAAATGCCAAAAGGTGTGATTCGCTTAGCCAGTTATTAGAAACTTCAGACGCAGTGAGTCTTCATGTGGATGGGCGACCTGAAAATCATTTAATCATCGGTTCAGACCAGTTTGATCAAATGAAAGAGGGAGTGGTATTTGTCAACCTGAGTAGAGGCCATGTAGTTGATGTCGATGCGCTTGCAAAAAATATTGAAAGTGGGAAAATCCATGGAGCAAGTATTGATGTCTTCCCTGAAGAGCCACTAAGTAATGATCACCCATTTGAATCCCCTTTACTTGGTTTGAGAAATCTGATCTTAACCCCTCATATCGGGGGAAGTACGCTGGAAGCTCAGCAAAATATCGCAGATTTCGTTCCGGGTAAAATCATTGAGTACATTAATACAGGATCAACGACAAACAGCGTGAATTTTCCAAACATTACTCTTCCAGAACTAAGAAAAGCACATCGATTTATTCATGTACATAAAAATGAACCAGGAGTTCTTGCTGAAATCAATCATATTTTGGCAGAACATGGAATAAATATTGTAGGTCAATACCTAAAAACGAATGAGATGATTGGGTATGTCATTACCGATATCGACAAAAACTATCAAGAAGAGGTAGTCACGGATTTGAGAAAAATTGAAGGAACAATCCGATTCAGGGTCTTATATTAATTCCAACCAATTATATTATTTTAGCAATTGATATAACCACCAGAACATCGCTTATTCACTTAATAAGCCTAAATAGAGAACTATGAGCTATATGCTTTCCTGGCAAAATTTGCGCACGCTTGACCAACTGGAATCAATAATTGCCAATTCTCAATTAAAACCTGCACTTATTTTTAAACACAGAGTCACCGCTGATGAAAGTAATCAGGTAAAGCAAAAACTTGAAGAGGAATGGTCGATTCCATCCGAACAGTTGGATTGCTACTTAATAGATGTAATGGAAGACAAAAAAATCGCTATAGAGGTAAGCGATTTTGCTGGGATACCTAATGTTTTTCCACAAGTACTCTTATTTGCGGATGGTGTGGCGATGTATGACGAGTCGCATGAAATGATTAATGTCAAAAAAATTAAATTAGCACTTAAAATTATCAATCGTACATTCAGATGGATGGAAACACGCGTCTGATGAATACAATTTGATAACCCATCACTAATATTGCTCTTCAGTTTTGAGGAGCTTTTTTTATGTCTAAAAAAATTTACTTTACTCCAGGGCCATCTCAGCTATTTTACAGCTTTAGTGACCATTTTAAAAAGGCGATCTCCGAAGATGTCGGAAGCATCTCTCATAGGAGCAAGCAGTTTATTCGTATTGTAGAAGAAACAACAAGTTCACTCAAATCCTTGCTTTCTGTTCCGGAAGATTATCATGTCTTTTTCTTGAATTCGGCAAATGAAGCGTGGGATCGAATCATCCAAAATCTAGTTATCAAATCCTCACATCATTTTGCCAATGGTTCATTTAGTAAAAAATTTTATGACTTTGCCATACTTCATGGAATGGAAAGTACCATCAAAGCTGCAAAAGATGGAGAAACGTTTGATGATTTGAATATTCCTGAAGAAGCAGAACTTATCGGAATAACAAAGAATGAGACAAGTGTCGGATATTCTTTTACTGAGAATGAAATCAAACAAATCAGAACAGATAATAAAGACAAACTGATTGCATTAGATGTTGTGAGTGCAGTACCTGCCCTACCCGTCGATTTTTCTCAAGTGGATACAGCATATTTATCTGTCCAAAAAGCATTCGGTATGCCAGCTGGATTGGGGATATGGATTGTAAATGAGAAATGTATTGAAAAATCTATCAAGAAGAGTGAATCCACTTCTCTCGGGTCTTACAGAGCGCTGCCCAATCTTAAAAATTTTGGTCTAAAGCATCAAACTCCCGAAACACCAAATATGCTATACATCTATGTGATCGGAAAAATCGCACAGGATATGCTAAACTATGGAGGTAAAAGGTTGCAAAATGATGTTATTTATAAGGCCACACTTATTAGTGACTTAGTAAAAAAACACCCTTCATTAGATCATTTTGTAGAATCAGTGAATCACCAATCCAATTCCACTATTGTTGCTAAAGCTAAAAATCAAGGTTTGTTTCTTGATACGCTGAATGAAAAAGGGTTGGTTTTAGGTAAAGGATATGGACCCCATAAAGAGGATCACATTCGAATTGCCAACTTCCCTACGCATTCCAGGGAATCAGTTGAATATTTAGTGGATATTCTTAAAGAAATAGAATAATATTTTGTTTATCAATAAATAATTACACCCAATTACAGCTTTATTCTATACATCTAAACTTATAGCGTAAAATATTCGTTCATTAAATAGAATAACACAGTTCAAACTACGATTTAGTGAATTAATTTTGCACTTATAAAACCTAAGGATTTGGGAACATCACTAAAAAAAATCATCGTTTGCCTGGATTACTCTAGTAAGGATCCAGAAGTCATTGAAAATGCTTCCACAATTTCTAAAATTTCGGAAGCTGACGAAATAATTTTCATCAACGTAATTAAAGAATTTAATCTTCCTGATCAGGTAAAAAAGGAGTTTCCGCATCTTATCGATAAGGCCATCGAGGAAAGAAAAAAAGAACTAGGCGGGATGATTGATGATCATTTTGATGCTAAGAAAAAATGGAAACTCATCGTAACTCAAGGTAGTATAACCAAAGAAATTTTAAGTGTAGCTACTAACGAAAAGGCTGACCTGATCATCATGGGTCGAAACAAGGGAAGCCACTCGGTCTTAAGTGCTCGTATTGCAAGAAGATCACCATGCAATCTCCTCCTTCTCCCACAAAATATCAAAATCAAATTCAATAAAATCTTAATACCAGTTGACTTCTCTGATTATTCGGAGTTGTCACTTAATAGGGTATTGAAATTCACTGAAAATATTGATTCCACCATTTATTTAGAGAACATTATAAACGTACCAAGTAGCTACAGATATTCTGGTAAATCCTATTCAGAATTTGGTGAAATCATTAAAGGCCATGTACAGAAAGACCTTGATTTTCTACTTAAAAAAGTAACTCCAAAGACACAGAAACTAGTTCCTCTATTTACCCTGGACAAGGGCGAAAAAATCACAGAGTTGATCTGGAAAGAGTCACAAAAAAAGAAAGTAGATTTAATTGTAATTGGTGCAAAAGGAAGAACATCTGCATCCGCCATCTTTATTGGAAGTAAGGCAGAACGGATGATTAGGGTAAACAATGAAATACCCATGATGATCATTCGAAAAAAAGGTGCAATTGCGGGGATAATAGAGACCTTAAAAGAAACGCTTGATTAGGATTGTCTCATTTTATCTAGCAGTAGATTTAATGTTTTGGATTCTTCTTCTGACAGATTTCTCGTATCATTTTCAAAGCTTAGCATCTTTTCATCTAAGATTTCGAGTAGTTCAAGTCCTTTATCTGAAATAAATACATCTACCGCCCTCCGGTCATTTTTGCATTGTTTCCTGATAACCAGACCTTTTTCTTCCAACCGATCGACTATGCGAGATGCATTCGAACTCTTGTCCAGCATCCGCTCTATCAAGAGATTAACAGTGGATGGATTAGGGAATTGACCCCTTAGAATTCTAAGAATATTGAATTGAGGGGTGGTAAGACCATGTTGCTTGAAAACTCCCAAATGCATTTGATGCAACCAAGAACTACTGTATATCACATTGATTACAGCCTTTGCGTACTCACTACCAAAATTCTCCTGTTTTATATCTTCTGATATTCCCATTTACCTAAATAATACAAATACATTTAATGTAACAACATTATTGAATATTAGTTGCATTTTAAACATTTTTGTACTCGAATTAAACCTTCTTCTACATTTAGCCTCTAAATGATTGTAATACCTGAAGGATTTTGGAAGAGCTGATTATTGAAAAACTCAAAAATGAAGAAACCAGGAATTATGGTTTCAATTTACTGGTAAGAGAATACCAGGAAAGAGTGTATTGGCATGTAAGAAAGATGGTAATTGATCATGATGATGCAGATGATCTAGTTCAAGAGATATTCGTTAAAGTTTGGAGAAACCTGAAATCTTTCAGAGAAGACTCAAAACTTTATACTTGGATTTATCGAATCGCGACCAATGAATGTCTGACATTCTTAAAGAAAAAGAAGAGGAAGCTTTTCATTCCTTTAAATGATGTTCAGAGTGAACTCTCTGGCAAATTGGAAGATGATGAAAATATTAGTGGAGACGAAGTACAGTTGAAATTGCAAAAAGCACTTCTAAAATTGCCTGATAAGCAGCGAATGGTATTTAACATGAAGTATTTTGATAACATGAAATTTAAGGATATTGCAGAGATTACTGGAACCAGTGAAGGTGCCTTGAAAGCAAATTATCATCATGCAGTAAAAAAAATTGAAGAATTTATTAGTGAAGATTAAACCTTTTGAAGGTAAATGACTCCAAGTAGTTATAAGATGAAGTACAAACTGGACGATATCGATAAAAAAACAGACTTCAAAGTACCTGAAGGGTATTTTGAAGATCTTCCAATGCGAATTCAAAAAAGGATTGAAGAAGAGCAGACGGCTAAAAGTACATTCAAACTACCTGTTTGGTCTTTCGCAATGGCTGCCTCGGTAGCCCTTATTGTGACTTTTTTCTTTGTTTTCAGCGGCAATGAAAACACTGCGGAGCAGCTACTGGCAGAAATTTCTGAAGAAGATTTGATAGCTTATTTAGATGAGTTAGAAATAGACGAATACGATCTTGCAAGTGCATTTCCTGAAACTACAAATGAGTTGATTTTTGAGAAAAAAGAGATGCTCGATGATATTGAATTTGGAGATGAATCCATTGATAACATTTTACTGGAATATAATATACAAGTAGAAGATTTAGAGATATGAAAAAGATTTTAATACCTACTTTAATCGTGCTAGGTTTATGGGTCTCAGCACAAGATCCAAGCCCAGAGGCTATGAAAAAGATTGAAGCGGCTAGAATAGCTTTGATTACTGAACGTCTAGAATTAAGTCCCGATCAGGCTGAGAAGTTCTGGCCCATTTACCGAGAATTTTCAAATAAAAGGAAAGAAATAAGTAGGGATTTTGATCAGGCAAGAAGAAATTTCAACCCTGATAATGCTTCTGAAGAAGAGAATAAGAAAATGCTTGAAATGGCAACTTCAGTGAAAGAGCAGCAACTGAATCTGGAAAAAGTTTACTCTCAAAGAATTCTTCAGGTAATTACTACAAGGCAATTAAATAATTTAAGAAAAGCTGAAAATGATTTTAAGGAAATGCTTTTGAAGCGAATACGAGCGGAGCAAATGAAAAGACAACAAATGCGTCAAAGAAACAACGATCGCTTGAGAGAACGTCGAAATTAAACTACTTATCTACCTGATGTTTCGAGCGGTATTTTTATTGGCTCTGGTTCTCCTAAGTTTAGATCTAAAATCTCAAAACGATACACTTAGCTATGCAGAACAGCTGGCCATTTTAGAGGCAGAGATGGATTCTCTTTCCATCTTTAACTTGATTGAAAGCGTATTAGCTATGGAATCAATTCCATCCAGTGAGCTCAACCTGCATTTTGGTTTTACCACCAGCGTAACAAGTGCAGGCAGGGACTACAATCTCGATCAATGGGGTATTGCTCCTGGAATTGCATATTATCATAAATCAGGAGTTTTTACAGATATCACTGGTTATTGGAACAGTGAGACTGACCCAGGGTATAACCCCACCGTTTGGTCACTCGGGTACCTCGGAAATATTAACCCCGGCTGGAATTACAGCTTTGATTACGAAAAGTGGTTCTTCAATCCAAATGATTCTTCTGAAAATCCACTTACAAACTCAATAGGAGCATCCATCAATTATGATTTTAAATTGGCAAATTTTGCAATTGACTACTCATTTTTATTTGGTGAAGAGAGTGCACATAGAATCATGGGTAATCTTGGTAAAAACATAAATCTTGGGCAATGGTGGATTTTCGAAAGCATAACTCTCTACCCAAGTGCAATCATTCTATTTGGTAATAATAATATTTCTCAGTTACGGATTACGAGGGAACAATTATCTGAACAGCAAAAAATCCGAACGGAGCGACTGTTGACATTAAACGAATTGTCTGATGGCCAGCGAAATTCGTTAGTCAATTCAATCAGAAATGCCTTTGAAAATGGTCAAATTTCAAGAGAAAGAAGGAATGAACTTTTTCAGATTTTAGCCCTGGCACAAAACC
>CAYWOQ010000040.1:0-32979 GCA_964459925.1 uncultured Roseivirgaceae bacterium | reverse complement strand
ATCCAAAACTATAGCCCACCTTTTGATTATTCTATTGAATAATCCGGGTTTAATGGGGAAATGGTCAGTAGTTCGATGAATATTGAAATTGTGCCCGAACTAAAACTGGATAATGGAAAAGATTCTTCCATTTTCAGACCATTGAAAGCATATACTTTTCAAAGCGATGGTGTTACAATTGGAGCTGTTCAGATATTCCCCAGGCCTACAGTATGGATTAAAAACGTAACTTGAAGAATGTATTAGCGGTAAGCGCAGTTACGATGATGGTCAGATCTGATCAAAGTGATCAATAGGGAGATTTATAAACAATATTTAAGAAATAATCATGGTCATCGAACACACTTTTGATCACTTATTACTCTCAGGTATTTAATGCTGATCCAGCATGATTTGATTTCCGTCCGGATCCATCAAGATGATGTGTTCTGGTCCTTCCGTGGATTCATCAGCTTCCTTTATAAGATCCACTCCGCTTGTTTTGAGTGTTTTTTGAATGCTTCTAGCATCTTTAGGGTTGAAGGTCATGATGCTTTCCTCGAACATGCCATGAAATAAACCTATGACCGAATTTCCGGATTTCACGATCCTCCAACTTGTGGATGCAGTATCTGGAAACCCTTCATTCATATGACCACCATCGATGATTTCGAAACCTAATTTTTGATAAAAGTCAATGCTAGCTTTCATGTCTTTGACTGGAAGACTGATGGAGAATTGTCCTAATTCCATTGTGAAGATTTAAAGTAGATAAAGACTCAATTATCGTGAGTTAAAAGTGAAGAGACTTCATACTTTAGAATGATTTTCAAACTATGGATACTAATTATTTAAATAAGGGCATAAAAAAGGACAACAGCTTTAAGTATTGTCCTCTTTATCCAATAAAATGAAATCAAGCAGGAATAACAAGGAATTGTCCGGTTACACTAATGGATTCATTGTTGCCATCCTGATCATTATCTCCTTCTCCAACCCAATTGAAAGTTCCAGAGATCTCATTACCACTCACTGTAATGACAACTTCACCTGAAATAGCGATGTATCCTCTAACGTCTGTTGGATTGTTGATGTCAACAGACGAATAGGAGGCAATATTCCCTTCACCTAAATCTAAGCTATAAGTACCATCACCGGAATAACTGCTAATTGCAATGCTGATACCCGATCCAGTGGTATTTGTAGCTACAATAGAAAGTGTATTTGATACGACTGTTACATTGGTCAATTGTTGTCCAGCTATATTGCCAGTGGCATCAAAGTTCACTGAAATATCTCCAGTGATCGTGGCGGTTAGCCCATTTTCTCCTGGGGTTAAACCAAGATCTTCCTCTTCATCATCGCCGCAGGCGACAAAAATGGTAGAAATAGCAAATAGGGATAATAATAGTAGGTTTTTCATAGTTTTTTAATTTAAAGTTCGGCCATATTTTTCACTTATTTAATACCATGATTGCGGTATTTTGAGCTAAATATTCATCTAAATCTAGTTGATGTTTTTAGATGAAATGAAATTTAAATTCCTTTTTAAACCCTCATATTTTGTACGTTTTACAGCTGATTTCTTGAATACTTTTCGAAAGACGTCTTCGGTCATTTCCTGCCATTCCTGGTTCGAAAAATTTTCCCATCCTTGGGGTTGAAACTTTTCTTCTTTATGAGGTTTCGAGAATCGGTTCCAAGGACAAACATCCTGACAGATATCACAACCAAATGCCCAACCTTCCATATTCTGATTGAATTCTTTTGGGATTTCCTCTTTTAGTTCGATCGTGAGATAAGAAATACACCGACTACCATCAACTACATATGGTTCCGGAATGGCATTGGTTGGGCACGCATCCTGGCATGCAGTACACGTTCCACAATAGTCTTTTATTGGTCCATCAGCTTCTAGTTCAAGGTCAATGATAAGTTCTGCTAAAAAGAAAAAACTACCCATTTCCCTGTTCAGGAGTAATGAGTTCTTTCCAATCCATCCCAACCCACTTTTAGCAGCCCAGGCACGTTCATGAACTGGGGCAGAATCGACAAAAGCTCTTCCTTCCACTTCACCAACCTCATCTTTTATTCGTTGCATGAATGCTTTCAGCTTCTCTTTAATAACGAAGTGATAATCCTCACCGTAAGCGTATTTGGCGATTTTTGGTTTGTCTTCTAATTGATAGACTTTTTTGGGGTAATAATTATAGACTAGGGAAACTACAGATTTAGCTCCAGGAACCAGTCTGGTAGGATCCAATCGTTCATCAAAATGATTTTCAAGATAGCTCATGCATCCTTGGTAAGATCGGTTGAGCCATTCTTCCAGTTTATGCGCTTCTTCTTCCAAAAATTCAGCCTTGGAAATACCACAGAAATCAAACCCCAGATCAGAAGCAATCTTTTTTATTAGCTGAGAACGTGTCACATAGTAAATTTACATATAGATATTCCGATTATACACTAACAAATTCGTTAGTTGTTGATTCTAACAGATATATGCAGAGAGAATGATAGAGAGAGAATGATAGTAGATGCGATAATTGTAGGGCTGGCTTTTTATTTCACATTTCCGTTGTTGACTGGATATTGTGCTGCTCAATACGGTCGATCTTTCAAAGTATGGTTCGGAATAGGCTGTGCATTACCGATCATCTCTTTTTTCATTTTGATGGTATTTATCTTTTGGAATGAAAAAACCACACCGCAACATAAACTGACGAGGAGAGAGAAAGTGGAGTCTGAGGAGTTAGTCAAAGAATTGGTAGAAAATTTAGATCAAATTCCCCCCGTTCCAGAAGTGATAACAAAAAGTCACTCAAAACAACGTTCCTAATTTGCTGGGTGGTATTTCACCAATATGCTTATATGCTAGTTCTGTTGCCTCTCTTCCTCTGGATGTTCGTTTGATGTACCCTTCCTGGATCAAGAACGGCTCATATACTTCTTCAATAGTTTCTGCTTCTTCCCCACAAGCGGTGGCAATCGTTCCAAGTCCAACAGGTCCACCTTTAAACTTATTGATGATGGTTGAAAGAATTCTATTGTCCATTTCATCTAAACCATGATCATCAACATCTAGTGCTTTTAAGGCCATTTTGGCGATTTCCAAAGTGATGGCTCCATCCCCCTTAATCTGCGCAAAATCTCGGGTTCGACGTAATAAATTATTAGCGATCCTTGGGGTACCACGACTTCTTCTGGCAATTTCGTAGGCAGCTTCCTGATCTATGATTGAATGGAGTATATCAGCAGATCTGCCAACAATTGATGTTAACAGTTTCGCATCGTAGTACTCCAATCTTGAATTGATACCGAATCGAGCTCTTAACGGCGAAGTGAGTAGGCCTGAACGGGTGGTTGCTCCTATTAAAGTAAATGGATTCAACTCAATTTGAACGGAGCGAGCATTTGGTCCTGAATCCAGCATGATATCAATTCTGTAGTCCTCCATGGCTGAATAGAGGTATTCTTCCACTACAGGGTTTAATCGGTGAATTTCATCGATAAAAAGCACGTCATGTGATTCAAGATTTGTGAGCAATCCTGCTAGTTCACTGGCTTTATCCAAAACAGGCCCTGAGGTGACCTTAATGTTACTACTCAGTTCGTTAGCTATGATAAAGGAAAGCGTTGTTTTTCCTAACCCTGGAGGACCATGAAGCAATACATGATCAAGCGGCTCTGTTCGCTGCTTTGCTGCTTCTACAAATATCTTTAGGTTTTCCACGACTTTACCCTGACCCGTGAAATCGGAAAACGAAAGTGGTCTTAATGCCTTTTCAAATTCTTTTTCTGTGGATCCTAATCCTTCTCCGTCCGCCTGTAAATAGTCTTCTCGCATTTGAAATTCAAATATAATTGAAGGCTAATTGATTTATCATTGCACAAACTTCCAACTCATGAATAAAAAAGCATTATTGACTTTTGGAGTCGTATTAATTATTGCTTTTGTTGTTTACACTTTTTTCAGAAAAAGTGAACCAAGGCTTCAAGTCATCACTGGTCAAACCATGGGTACGATTGTCTACAAAGTCAAGTTTATGGGAATGGGTGGTGAAGTAAGTAAGGCAGAAGTAGACAGTGTACTTCAGGCTTTCAATCTTTCATTGTCTACATACATCCCATCTTCTGAAATATCAAGATTGAATGCATCTGGACAATTAGCATTTGAGTCAAGTTACTTTTACCCGGTACTTCAGCGGAGCAAAGAAATTTTTGATGCCACAGATGGTACGTTTGATCCAACGGTGGGTCCTTTGATTCAAGCTTGGGGTTTTGGACCTGATAGAAAAATTCCTGACTTGGATTCTTCCCGTGTGGATTCATTACTAAATTTTGTCGGTTTTGATCGAGTAGTATTTGACCCGAAAGAGGCTTCAATACCAACGTCATTTCAGTTGGATTTTAGTGCTATAGCCAAAGGCTATGCAGTGGATTTAGTAGGCGAATTACTAGAAGAAAAAGGGATGTCTAATTATCTGGTGGAAATAGGTGGAGAGGTGAGATGTCGTGGAGTGAATGATGAAAATAAGTCATGGTCTTTAGGAATAGAGGATCCAACCGTTCAAATGGACGAACAGCAATTGCTTGCCATCGTAAGACTAAAAGATCTGTCCTTAGCTACTTCAGGTAATTATCGGAATTATTACGAAGCGGATGGAAAGATTTTCGCCCACATTGTAGATCCAAGAACAGGGTACACTGCCCAGCATAATTTATTGAGTGCTTCTGTATTTGCGAATGATTGCATGACGGCAGATGCCTACGCTACAGCATTTATGGTTCTTGGTTTGGAACAATCCAAGGAAATTATATCCAGAGATGATATCGAAGGGATTCTTGTTTATCGAGACGATTCCGGTTCTCTAAAGAGCTATGTTTCGCAAGGAATTCAATCCTTCGTGGAACTCAACAAAGCAAAATAGGTTTATCACATCAAATGTTCCTAATCGTCTCAACACTTATTTTAAGTACACTCCTGGGAGGTTTATCAATCAAAGTATTTCCGGGCTTGACAAAAAATTTAAGGTTGCCACTCATTTTCGCAGGATCCTACCTTTTTGCCATCACGATTATACATATCATTCCAGAGTTATTCTCGATAAGTTCTAATCCTTCTCAAATTGGTCTCTATGTTTTAATTGGCTTTTTTTTACAGCAGTTTTTAGAATACTTCTCTTATGGGGTTGAGCATGGTCATGTACATAGCGATCATGCGGTTTCATTGAGTGGGAGGGTTTCAATAATTATCGCTTTGATGATTCATAGTCTGTTAGAAGGAACATTACTAACACACGATTCTCCTTTTCATGAGAAACATGAATCGTACTCTTTGCTTATTGGAATTATCCTTCATAAGATGCCTGCAGCATTTGCATTGATGGCTATAATGTCAGGTTTGGGAAAGAGAGCCATCTATTTATTGATCTTATTCAGCATTGCTTCACCTATGGGGTTACTTCTAAGTGATTATGTATTGGTTACGGAAGAGAGTCTCTTAGTCATGTTTGCCATTGTCTGCGGTAGCTTTCTTCACATATCAACGACTATTTTCGTGGAGGCCAGCCCAAATCATCATTTCGGTCTAAATAAGATTTTGATAAGTATTTCTGGTGCCTTATTAGCAATACTGGCTGAGTTTGTGTTTTAGGTTTCACGTTACCTTAATTTTAACCATTGTATCTCAATTTATTTTTTCTATTTTTCATGAATGAGGAGAACGGTGCTTCTACTTTTCATTTTATTTCCGTCCTTTTCCAATGCGGATAGCTGGGGATTCTTTGCACATCAAAAGATCAACCGATTAGCGGTGTTTACCCTTCCTCCAGAGATGATTGGTTTTTATAAAGCCAATATTCAATACATTACTGAAAAAGCAGTTAATCCCGACAAACGTAGGTATGTCGTAAAAAATGAAGCACCTAAACATTACATAGATATTGATGTATACGGGGACTCTGCCGTTTATAAAATGCCAAGGTATTGGAAGGAGGCTGTGGAGAAGTACTCTGAAGACACACTCTATGCGTATGGGATCGTTCCATATCATGTGAATAGCGTATCCTACTGGCTAATTGAAGCCTTTAAAAATAAAAATACAGAACAAATTCTAAGATTATCATCTGACATTGGTCATTACATTGCGGATGCTAACGTTCCTTTACATACGACAGAAAATTACAATGGTCAGCTTACGGATCAATACGGTATTCATGGCTTTTGGGAGTCGCGTTTACCTGAGCTGTTTTTTGAAGAGTATGATTTATTAACGGGAAAAGCGGAATACGTTACCAATATCCAGCTTCATATTTGGAATGCAGTAATTAAAGCACATGAAGCCCTTGACTCTGTACTGGTTTTTGAAAAAGAGCTCACAATGAAGTATCCTGAATCAAAGAAGTATGGGTATGAAGAAAGAGGCCAGCAAACCATTCGAACCTATTCTTACAACTTTTCCAAAGATTACCATCGAAGGTTGAATGGGATGGTAGAACGTAGAATGCGTGCTTCTATTAAAATGGTAGGAGACATCTGGTTTAGCTGTTGGGTGAAGGCGGGTCAACCAGATTTGTCTGCTTTAATTGATGGAGATCTCCAGCTGAAGGACACCATATTTACAGAAGATCCTAAGGTAAAGCTTAGGAATCATGAAAGTGGTGGCGGAGATTAAACAATCAAATTCAGTAAGTCAGGTTGATCGTTAAGGTAGCTACCAAAGAAATTTTTCTCTTTCATGCGAACCATAAGTGATTCCAGGTCATTGGGGTCTTTGAGCTCTACTCCAACCACGGCTGCACCTTTTTCTCGTGAATTTTTCTTGGTGTATTCAAAATGAGTGATATCATCAGTAGGTCCAAGGATTTCTGCAACGAATTCCTTAAGTGCCCCAGCTCGTTGAGGGAAACGAACGACGAAATAGTGCTTTAATCCTTTGTAGAGTAATGCCCGTTCCTTGATCTCTTCCATTCGGGTAATGTCGTTATTGCTTCCGCTTACGATACACACCACATTTTTCCCTTCGATTTCCTCTTTTAATTGATCTAATGCAGCTATAGACATGGCACCAGCGGGCTCCACCACAATCGCTTCCCGATTGTAGAGTTCTAACATCGTTTCACATATTTTCCCCTCATGAACAGTGATTACTTCATCCAACACCTCTTTGCAAATTTCGTATGTCAGGTCTCCAACTTTTTTTACTGCAGCGCCATCTACAAATTTTTCAATATGAGCTAACGCTGTGTTTTCTCCTCTTTCCAGTGAGTTCTTCATGGCAGGTGCACCAAGCGGCTCTACACCGATTATTCTGGTAGAAGGTGATAGGGTCTTGATAACCGTTCCAACTCCAGAAACGAGTCCGCCGCCACCCACAGGGAGCACTAAAACATCAATGGGATCTTTGGTCTGGTTCAGGATTTCGAGTCCTACGGTTCCTTGGCCTTCAATGATTTTTTCGTCATCGAATGGGTGAATAGGTGTTAGATGATGCTCTTTTTGAAATGCCTGAGAAGCCTTGTAGGAGTCATCAAAGGTGTCACCGATAAGCTTTATTTCAATGTACCCTTTACCAAACATCCGCACCTGTTCCACTTTCTGTTTAGGTGTCGGCGCAGGCATAAAGATGGTTCCTCTAATTTTTAATTTTTGACAAGAGAGTGCAAAGCCTTGTGCATGGTTCCCGGCACTTGCGCAGACGACCCCATGTTTCAATTCTTCCTTGCTTAAGGAAGAGATTTTGTTAAAAGCACCACGAATTTTATACGAACGAACGGGCTGTAAGTCTTCTCGCTTGAAAGAAATTTTTGCATTAAAACGTTCAGAATAATTTACATTTTCCAACAAAGGGGTAAGGCTCACCACTTCCCGAATAGTAGTGGCTGCCTTTTGAATATTACTAAGTGATATGTGTTGCTTTATGGTTTCCAAGCCTACTTATTTTCTGGACGCAGTTTTCTGACTGCCGCTCCAGCTTTCCACATTTCAGATTCGCTAAGTTCTTTCAGTTCTTCTTCAAGCCCCTTACGGTAATCAGCTTTTTCGTTCGCTTCAATAGTAATTCGAGCTTCATTACCCGTTGCTACACTTTCGTAGAGGTCTTCGAAAACAGGAGCTACAGCATCTCGGAATTTTTTCCACCAATCCAAAGCACCTCTCTGGGCTGTTGTTGAGCAGTTTGCATACATCCAGTCCATTCCATTTTCAGCGATTAAGGGATAAAGTGATTGAGTCGCCTCTTCCACTGTCTCATTAAATGCCTCAGAAGGAGAGTGACCTTTTTTACGAAGCAGATCGTACTGTGCTGCGAAAAGACCCTGAATGGCACCCATTAAACTACCACGTTCACCAGTCAAGTCGCTATAAACCTCTTTTTTAAAATCTGTTTCAAATAAGTAACCAGAACCCACACCAATGCCTAGGGCAATGACCCTGTCTCTGGCATTTCCTGTTGCGTCCTGATGGATCGCAAAAGATGAATTCAATCCTTTTCCAGCGACAAAAAGTCTTCTCAAGGAAGTTCCTGAACCTTTAGGAGCAACAAGAATTACATCTACATCAGCAGGCGGTTCAATACCCGTTTGATCGTTGTAGGTCACCCCAAAGCCATGTGAAAAGTACAGTGCTTTTCCTGGAGTTAGGTATTTTTTGATGGTAGGCCATTGGGCAATTTGTCCAGCATCTGAAAGCAAGTACTGAAGGATTGTTCCTTTTTCGCAAGCTTCCTCGATTTCAAATAAGTCTTTGCCTTCAATAAAACCATGAGCAAGTGCTTTATCCCAGGATTGTCCACCTTTTCTCTGTCCTACAATAACATTGAAGCCATTGTCTTTAAGGTTCAAAGCTTGTCCCGGGCCTTGAACGCCATATCCAATGACTGCTATGGTTTCATCTTTAAGTACTTCACGTGCTTTTTCTAATGGAAACTCCTCTCGAGTTACAACTTCTTCAAGGGTTCCTCCAAAATCTATTTGTGCCATGTTCTTTTATTTTCGGTTATTAAGGTTTTTAAATTAGTTCTATCAAAATTCTTTAATACTCAATGTATTGGATGTTGAATTTTCAAGTTCATGAATGAATGCTTCTGTTCTTCGCTTGGATTTAGATAAAGCAACTCTTCCAGATCGGACAAATTCCAGTAAATCATAGGGCTGGAGTGCATCGTATAATTCGTGTGTTTCCATCTTTGATCCCGTTTTTTCAATCACAACTTGATCATTTTCCATGGCAATTACTTTTGCCTCATGGGTCCGTAAGAGTTGCTCGAGTTCCTGATTTTTTTCAAATACGTCCAATGAGATTTTGTACAGAGCGATTTCTCGTGAATAAACCCCTTCTTCTTCATAGAAGAAAGATCCAAGCACATCCACTACCTTTCGAATTTGTTTCACGATCTTATCTACTTCAACCTCGGACAAGTACACCACAATGGTATATCTACTAACACCATGTACTTCGCTCGATGAAACATTCAGACTTGCTACGTTGATCTTTCTCCGATTGAAAATGATCGTTATTTTATTCAATAAGCCGGGCTTATCCTCTGTCAGGACTGATATCGTAAACTTTTTTTGTTCCATCACTCAAGCCTAATTTTAGATACACAGCTTCCTGAAGGGACCATGGGAAAGACATTTTCCTCTTTTTCTACGATTACTTCCAATAGACTAGGCCCTTCATTAGATAGCCATTGATCAAATGCACCCTCTAAATCACTTCTCTCCTCAATTCGTTGGGCTGGAATGCGATAGCTCTCCGCTAGTTTGATAAAATCTGGATTATCCATCTCGGTAAATGAATATCTACGATCAAAGAATAGCTGTTGCCACTGCCTTACCATGCCTAGGAATTCATTGTTAAGAATAAGAATTTTTACCCCAACATTATATTGCATGATTAATCCAAGCTCTTGAAGCGTCATTTGAAATCCACCGTCACCAATAATGCCGATAACTTCCCGATTGGGTGCTCCAATTTTTGCACCTATTGCAGCAGGTAGGCAAAAACCCATCGTGCCTAGGCCTCCAGAAGTAACATGGCTCTTGTATTCGTCAAATTTGTAGTAGCGACTAGCCATCATTTGGTGTTGCCCAACGTCTGTCACTACTAATGATCTACCACTTGTGTATTCGGAGAGGTTGTGGATGACCTCAGCCATTGTCATTTTTGAACTATCAGGTTGAATACTTTTCCGAATGGCCTTGTCCATTTCAATGCGGTCACACGCATGAAACTCCTCTATCCATTCTTCATGTGTGTTTTCATTCACAAGTGGAAGTAAGGCTTGCAAAACATGCTTAGCATCTCCATTGAGGGCTACATCTGTCTTAATATTCTTGTCTATTTCTGCCGGGTCTAATTCAATGTGAATGACTTTGGCCTGAGCTGCATACGTATTCACATCACCGGTGACACGATCATCAAATCGCATCCCTATGGCAATAAAGACATCACACTCGTTGGTCTTTACATTAGGTCCATAATTTCCATGCATACCTGTGTAGCCAACATACAGTGGGTGCCGAGTAGAAAATGCTGAAAGACCGAGTAAAGTAGAGGCGGCGGGTATACCAGTTTTTTCAATTAATTGCTTAAGTTCTTCTTCAGCCCCTGATAAGATGACCCCTTGACCGAATATAATGTAGGGTTTTTTTGCTTCATTGATCAGTTTAGCAGCAGCTTCAATAGACTCCTTTTTAAGTTCCGGATACGGGTGATAACTTCTTATTCGCTCACAAGGCTCATAAGAGAAGTCTAAGGTATTTTGTTGTGCATCTTTTGTGATATCCAGGAGCACCGGACCCGGACGACCGGATTTAGCGATATAAAAAGCTTTGGCAATCGCTTCCGGAATTTCTTCTGGACTACTTACCTGAAAATTCCATTTGGTAACAGGCATAGAAATTCCAATGATGTCTGTTTCCTGAAATGCATCGCTACCCAGTAAATGACTGGCAACCTGACCAGTTATACAAACCAATGGTGTAGAATCAATCATCGCATCAGTGATACCAGTGATGAGGTTAGTAGCTCCTGGTCCTGACGTGGCAAAACACACACCAACCTTATCCGATGATCTGGCATAACCTTGTGCAGCATGAATCGCGCCTTGCTCATGTCTTGAAAGGATGTGATTGAGTTGGTCTGCATACCCATATAGAGCATCATAGACCGGCATTATGGCTCCACCTGGGTAGCCAAAAATGGTATCGACTCCTTCTTCGACCAGGCATCTCAATACTGCTTCAGAGCCAAGTATTGTTTCATTTTCTTTTGCCTTTTTTACTTCTACTTCAAGCGTTGATGTGTTCATGCTACATCTGGTTTAGTTATTCGTCGGTGACACAACCTTCAGAGGCTGTTTTCACTGAATTAATGTATTTTTTGAGTACTCCTTTAGTTGCTTTATAAGGTGGTTGCTTCCAGCTTTTGCTTCTCTCCTCTAGTTCGTTATCCGACAGCTTTACACTAAGGGTATTATTTTTTGCGTCAATAGCGACGATGTCTCCATTTTTTATGAGTCCAATTGGACCACCTTCCTGAGCTTCAGGGGTAATGTGGCCTACGACAAATCCATGAGAACCTCCTGAAAATCTTCCATCCGTAATGAGTGCTACATCCTTTCCAAGTCCTGCACCCATAACTGCTCCTGTTGGTTTTAGCATCTCAGGCATGCCCGGAGCTCCTTTTGGACCTGAAAATCGAATAACAATGACTTCTCCGGGTTTCACTTCTTTTCCAATTCCTTCAATCGCGTCAAATTCGTCATTATAACATCTGGCGGGTCCTTCAAAATACTCACCTTCCTTGCCTGTGATTTTAGCTACCGCACCTTCAGGAGCAAGATTTCCTTTCAATATCTGAAGATGACCCGTTTTCTTAATCGGGTTAGAAAAATCGTGAATGATGCTTTGACCTTCTTTCAAATCACCATAACCTTCCAGGTTTTCGGCTAATGTCTTACCAGTTACTGTAAGGCAATCACCAGCTAACAATCCCTCCTTTAACATCATTTTCATTACACCGGGTACTCCACCTTGATTGTGTAGGTCTTCCATTAAGTATTCACCGCTGGGCTTCAAGTCCGCAAGAAAAGGTGTGGAATCTGAGATTCGTTGAAAATCGTCCAGACTAAGCGGAATATCAACAGATTTAGCCATAGCAATCATATGAAGTACTGCGTTCGTAGATCCTCCAAGAATCATAATGATCCTCAATGCATTGTCGAACGCTTCTTTCGTCATGATGTCAGTTGGGCGAATATCTTCTTTAAGCAATTGCCTTATTGCCAAACCAACTTGATGTGTTTCTCTTTTTTTGTCCTCGCTCTCAGCTGGATTAGAGGAAGAGGTTGGTAAACTCATGCCCAAGGCTTCAATGGCAGAAGACATGGTATTGGCTGTATACATTCCTCCACATGCTCCTGGACCTGGAATAGCATTTTTTATGATTCCATTATAGTCTTCATCAGAAATATTGTTACCAAGCCTTTGGCCATAAGCTTCAAATGCCGATACGATATTGAGGTCTTTTCCTTTCCATTTTCCAGGTTTTACCGTTCCTCCATATACCATTAAACCTGGTCTGTTGAGTCTTCCTAATGCCATAATGGAACCAGGCATATTTTTGTCGCAACCAACCACAGGAACTACAGCATCATAAAACTGTGCGTTCGCAACTGTTTCGATGGAATCGGCAATAATGTCTCTTGATACCAGTGAATACTTCATTCCTACTGTTCCATTGGACATGCCGTCGCTAACTCCAATGGTATGGAAGATCAGTCCCAATAAATCGGCATCATTCACACTTTTCTTTACTTGATGAGCCAGGATATTCAAGTGCATATTGCATGGATTGCCTTCAAAACCAGTGCTCACAATTCCAACCTGACCTTTTTTCAGGTCGTTTTCAGACAGTCCCAAGGCATATAGCTGTGCTTGCGAGCCCGGTTGGGAGGGATCCTGTGTGATTGTTTTGCTGTATTTGTTTAATTCCATGGCTATGTTTTGTATAAAAAAACCCTTGCTCTGGTTTGAGAAGGGTTTTTTATACATTCTATTCCCTTCTTAATGGCATTTTAAAATGATTATATCAACGAATCTGAAATTCATAATCTCACCTACATCAAATAATACAATTGAGAGAAAGTCTTGTTGATTCCCTTTTAATATTTACGCTCCCCTTTTCCTCGATGAACCATGCCACCATGTCACCAACTTTAGAGCAGGTACTTGGATCACTTTCTGTATTTAGGTCCTTAGTTGCTATACCATTATTTAAAGCCCAGTTTACACCATTTTTGATCATTTCTGCTTCCTGAAATAACCCAAAGTGCTCATACATCATTGCAACTGAAAGAATAGCAGCCATAGGATTTGCGATATCGAGTCCTTTTGCTTGAGGATAGGAACCATGAATTGGCTCAAATAAAGCAACCTTATTACCGACGGAGGCGGAAGGGAGCATGCCTAAAGAACCTGTGATCACACTTGCCAGGTCAGAAATAATATCACCAAACATATTTTCCGTAAGCACAACATCAAATTGCGAAGGATTTAGCATGACCTGCATGGCTGCATTATCAACAAATAAATAGTCTACTTCTACTGATGGATACTCTTTGCTAATGTCTTGAATGACTCTTCTCCAAAGTCGTGAGGTTTCCAGTACATTGGCCTTATCGATCAGAGTGAGTTTATTTCTTCTATTTGTAGCTGCTTCGAACGCTTGATAGGCAATTCTGCTGATTTCATTTTCAGAATATTCACAAAGATCAGAGGCAATACTCTTATCATCAGATAGCTTTTTCTCACCGAAATAAATACCGCCCGTCAACTCTCTATAAATGACAAAATCAACACCTTCAAGCCTGTCATTTTTTAGTGGTGATACATCATTTAGCAAATCGTAAGTTGTGATCGGTCTAATGTTTGAGAAGAGTTGCAACGACTTTCTCAATTTCAATAAACCTTGTTCAGGTCTAACTGGTAGCGTTGGATCATTATCATACGTTGGATCACCGATTGCACCAAGAAAAACAGCATCACTATTAAGACATAGTTCAAGTGTTTCATCTGTAAGTGGAGTTCCATGCTTGTCAATACTAATGGCGCCAAAATCAGCTGTTTTTAACTCGAACTGATGTTCGAAAACATGATTAATCGCATTCATGGCCTTAATTCCTTGCTCAACGACTTCCGGGCCTATTCCATCTCCTGGCAAGACTGTTACTTTCTTTTTCATATGGGTTGTAGTCTATTTTTTTCATAGGCCACTATTTCCGGCCTTAGTTTTATTAAATATTCGGTTTCGTCCACACCTTCTAATAGACATTGCTTTTTAAAAGGATGGATTTCAAAGGTTTCTTCAAGATTAAGTTCTTCTGCTATTACTTTTTGGCTTTCAAGGTCTATTCGAATCTTAAATTCCGGTTTATCCAAAGATTTTTGTAGCATTATATCTACACTCTCCTTGGGTAATTCAATAGGAAGAATTCCGTTATTGTAAGCGTTGCCTTTAAAAATATCTGCAAATTGAGTAGATATAACTGCCTGAATGCCATAGTCTGCAATTGCCCAGGCAGCATGTTCTCGACTTGATCCACAACCAAAGTTGTTTCCAGCTATCAAGATTTTTGCGTTACTTCTTTCTGGTTTATTCAGAATAAACTCAGGGTAGGGATTACTATCTGACAGGTATCTCCAGCTATTGAAAAGGTGTTTGCCATATCCACTCTTGTCAACCTGCTTCAAAAACTTCGCTGGTATGATTTGGTCAGTATCGATATTGTCGATAGGAAGCGGTATGGTAGTAGAATTAATTTGCATTTAAAAACTGTCTAGGGTCAGTAATCTTTCCGGTAATAGCAGATGCTGCAGCGGTTAATGGACTTGCTAATACGGTTCTAGCACCGTCTCCTTGGCGTCCTTCAAAGTTTCGGTTGGAAGTAGACACGCAGAGTGAACCAGCGGGAATCTTATCGTCATTCATTGCTAAGCAGGCTGAACAACCAGGTTCTCGGAATTCAAACCCTGCATCTCTAAATATCTGATCCAGGTTCTCTTCTATGGCTTGTGCTCTCACTTTCATGGATCCTGGAACAACCCAAACATTCACTGAATCTGCTTTTTGCTTGCCTTTAACTAGGTGAGCAACGGCTCTTAGGTCTTCGATTCTTCCATTCGTACAACTTCCAATAAAAACATAATCGACCTTTTGATCGTCCACATTTTCGTCTGCGTTGAACTTCATGTATTGAAGAGCCTTATTAGATAGGTGAGAAGCGTCTCCGATTTTTTTACCAAAATTCACTCCTGTATCAGGGGCAGTCCCGGTTGTTACCATGGGCTGAACATCTGCTCCTTTTAATGTAATGACCTTATCAAATTGAGCATCTTCATCGCTATTGAGTGATTTCCACCACGCTATTTTCTCTTCACTGATTTCTTTTTTTTCCTTGATGTAAGCAATAGTTTTTTCATCTACTCCTATGTGACCTCCTCTTGCCCCCATCTCTATACTCATATTGCAAACCGTCATACGCTCTTCCATGCTCATGTTTCTGAAAACATCACCTGCATATTCTACAAAATGACCTGTTGCACCCTGAGTACCGAGTTGAGCTATTATGTAGAGAATCACATCTTTAGCTTGAGTCCCATAGCTAAGCTCTCCATCTACCTGGATTTTCATGGTTTTTGGTCTACTTAATACCAAAGACTGAGTACCAAGTACTTGCTCCACTTGTGAGGTCCCAATACCAAAAGCAACGGTTCCAAATGCTCCGTGGGTAGAAGTATGGCTATCGCCGCAAACGATGGTCATGCCAGGCTGTGTAATTCCCAACTCAGGTCCGATGATATGAACGATGCCTTGATTTTCATGTCCTATTCCAAAAAGCTCTATCCCGAATTCTTCACAATTCTTTTTAAGTGAAGCCACTTGGGTTGCCGATAGAGGATCCTTAATAGGTTTTAGTTGGTCAACTGTAGGAACGTTATGGTCGGCTGTGGCCGTGCAGCGATCTGGCATCAATACCTGTATTCCTCTACTTCTTAAACCGTCAAATGCTTGAGGACTAGTGACCTCATGAATGTAATGTTGATCAATAAATAATACGTCTAGACCTTCTGCGACGCTTTTGACCACATGTTTATCCCATATCTTATCAAATAAGGTTTTCCCCATTCCTATGCTACCACTTTTACGTTTTGAAAAATCTCATGTAAGTGAGACTCTTCTATACATTTTACTTGATCGGCAACCTCCAGGAAGTTTTTGTAGGCTGCTTTTAACGTTGCAGGTTCAAGCTCATATCCAAGCTTCTTTGCATGAAAGTTCAAAGCTGCTTTTCCACTTCTAGCTGTTAATATAATTTCTGATCCCTTGGCTCCAACCTCTTCCGGATCTATGATTTCATAGGTCTCTCTGTTTTTGATTACACCATCCTGATGAATGCCTGAAGAGTGAGCAAATGCATTTGATCCTACGATTGCCTTATTGGGTTGTACTGGCATATTCATCATCTGAGATACCGTTTGACTCATAGGAATTATTTGTCTGGTATCTATTTCATGCTCCACCAAAATATGTTTGTGCTGATTGATGATCATAACAACCTCCTCCATAGAGGTATTCCCTGCTCTTTCACCAATACCATTTATGGTACATTCTACTTGTCTTGCACCTGCAAGAATACCAGCAACAGAATTTGCCGTTGCTAACCCTAAATCGTTATGACAATGGGTAGATAATATTGCCTTGTCGATATTGGGAACATTATTGGCTAAGTAGGCTATTTTGTCACCGAACTGGTCAGGTAGACAATAACCCGTTGTATCTGGAATATTAATTATTCTGGCTCCTGCATCAATTACTGCTTCTACAATTCTCGCCAAGAACTCATTATCCGTTCTACCTGCGTCTTCTGCGTAGAACTCCACCTCTGCTACATTATTTCTGGCGTATTTTACGGCATGAACTCCTCTTTCAATTATTTCGTCTTGCGTAGAATTCAACTTGAATTTAATGTGTGATTCAGATGTTCCTATTCCCGTATGAATCCTTGGGTTGACAGCATTTTTAAGTGCATCTGCAGCAACATCAATATCTTCATCCACTGCCCTTGTAAGACCACAAATGGTAG
Organism: uncultured Roseivirgaceae bacterium; assembly: GCA_964459925.1. Lineage (GTDB taxonomy): Bacteria > Bacteroidota > Bacteroidia > Cytophagales > Cyclobacteriaceae > Ekhidna. Next base: position 15,851 of record CAYWOQ010000040.1, on the reverse strand, counting down.
CCCCTTTGATCTGTTCCGAGAGTAGTGATACAGACTTAAAGTCTTCCGGACTTGAAACAGGGAAACCACCTTCAATAATATCTACTCCAAGGCTTTCGAGACCAAAGGCAATTTCTAATTTTTCCTCACTTTTTAATTGGCATCCGGGAACCTGTTCTCCATCCCTCAGTGTCGTATCGAAAATATATAGTTTATCCATATCCACGAATCACATTTTATTTGCGTGATGACAAAGATGTAAGGGACTATATCTGCGTTAAAATCAATATTTTCTCTTAATCACGTCTTCAAAGTGACTAATAACGAATTAAGTAATTGATAATCATTTTTTTAACATATAAATAAGTCATTTGTCCAAGCAACTTACATATCAATTATTTAATCTAATTAAGCGGCTAACGAAAGCGGAAAAGAGACATTTTAAATTATACGTAAATAGGAATAGCTTAGAAAAAGAGCCGCTGATAGTCAAGCTTTTCGATGTTCTTGACAAGCAAAAAGTGTTAGATGAGGAAAAAATCTTAAAAGCTTTCCCAAAACTGAAACCCAATACTTTATCCAATCATCGATCGAATTTATACGAGCAACTACTTTCCAGTCTTAGGTTGCTCCATCATGACGATCCCAGCATTAGAATAAAAGAACTCATAAGTTTTGCTGATGTACTTCACAATAAAGGACTCTATAAGCAGTCTTTAATGCAACTCGCAAAAGCCAAACAAATGGCCATTAAGAACCAAATGGATATTCTCCGTTTAGAAATTGTGGAGTTGGAAAAGAAGATTGAAACAAGGTATGTCACGGGTAGTACACCCTACAGAGCAGAAGAGCTAACCACAGAATCTCAGAATCTTAGAAAGCAGTTTTATGCAAGTGGGTCATGGTCTGATCTGGCATTGTCACTTTACGACTATTTTTTGAAATTCGGACATGTTCGCAACCAAGAACAATTAGAAGAAATTACTGAATATTTCAAATCTAATGCACCCATAAGAACAGATGAAGGGGATTCTGATCACATCTATTACTATCAGAGTTATGTGTGGTATTATCACATCATTCAAAACTTCCTACTATGCTACAAGTATTCTAAACTATGGTGTGACCTTTTCGCTAAGAATAAAATTCTTCTTTCTGAAGAGCCTGAAATGTATATTAGAGGATTTCATAACATGCTCTCGTCACTCTTTTTCTGCGATGACGTTAGGCGGTTTAGGGTTGCACTCAAAGAGCTCAAAAAATTTATTGAAAAGCATGCTAATGACTTTAATGAAAATCAACGAATACAGTCATTTACTTATTTAGAAACAGGCAAATTGAACCTATTCTTTCTTGAGGGGAAGTTTACAGAAGGAGCGGCGTATTGTGAAGATTTTGAAAAGAAACTATCAATTTATGAATCCAGATTAGACATCCATCGGAAAATGATTTTTCAGTATAAGATGGCCAGTTTGAGATTTGGAAGTGGCGATTTTCATGGAGCCTTAAGGCATTTAAATGATATTATTAATAACCCAGCCATCGCTTTGAAAGAGGATATTCAATCTTACGCAAGATTTCTCGGGTTGATTGTTCATTATGAGTTAGGAAATGATGATTTGATTTACTTTCAGATCAAATCAACCTATCGATTTATGCTTAAGCTCAAGAATTTTCAGAAAGTGCACGAGGCTATATTTAAATTTTTGAGGCAATCGATTTATATGGACCGCAAAACATTGATTCCACATTTTGAGTCTTTGAGGGAGGAATTGGTAGAAATTATCAGAGATAAATTTGAAAGAAGGCCCATGTTATACCTCGATATTATCTCGTGGCTTGAAAGCAAAATCTATAATAAACCAGTTGAGCAAATTATTCGAGAGAAAAAACTTGCTAAAGGGGCATAAAAAAAGCCAAAGCAATACTTTGGCTCTTAGATCCTGCTGGTTAAAAAGATCTTACATTGACATTACATACATAGCAAGAAAAAACAAGCCGATTGAAGCCAATCTCACTATGGCACTAAGACGAACAAACTTCTTTGTTAGTTGCTTAGTGTCTAGGTTTTGCACTGATTCTTCCATGACACTGTAAAAGTGAAAAGTAGATTCACCAATAAACAGCGTTATTATACGGATATCACGCTAAGTATTATACCTAATAAATAAAAAACCCCTTCATATTGTGAAAGGGTTTTTAAATAAATCTTTCAGAGATTTTATCCGATATTGACTCTTTTAAATTCTGAGACAGTAAGACCTTTAGAAACAGTATCCAGGTATTGAGAAACACTTTGTGAGTTATCCTTCACAAAGGACTGACTCAATAATGTGTTCTCTTTGTAGAATTTGTTCAGTTTACCCAGAGCAATTTTTTCGATAATATTCTCTGGTTTTCCTTCTTGTCTTGCTTGTTCTTTTCCAATTTCAATTTCCTTCTCTACGATTGCAGGATCCACTCCGTCCTTATCTACAGCAACAGGACTCATGGCAGCAATTTGCATTGCCACATCTTTTCCAGCAGCTTCCACTTCCGTGCCATTGGTATTTTTAAGTGCAACTAATACACCCAGCTTTGAATTAGAGTGAATGTAAGGAACAACTGCCTCGCCTGACAAAACTTGAATTTCTTTCACTTCAAGCTTTTCGCCAATTTTTCCAGTTAGCTCAACTACTTTTTCTTTTACCGAAAGATCACCAAGGCTCATTTCATAAAGTGCATCGATACTTTCTGGTTTTTGTGCGAAAGCTAGTTCCGCAATCTGATTACCTAATGTGATAAATTCATCATTTTTTGCAACAAAATCTGTTTCACAAGTGAATGCAATCAATGCACCTTCAGTATTATCACTGTTTGTTTTGGCAAACACGACTCCTTCAGAAGTTTCCCTGTCTGCTCGGGATGCAGATACTTTTTGACCTTTTTTTCTTAAAAGCTCAACTGCTTTGTCAAAATCTCCGGCTGCTTCAGTAAGTGCCTTTTTGCAGTCCATCATACCGGCACCAGTCATTTGCCTAAGTTTGTTTACGTCTTGTGCTGTAATAGCCATTTTTATACTTTGATTTTAAGGTTAACTACAAACAAAAATTGAACACCGATTGGATCAATGTTCAATTTTCGTGTTAAGATTTCAATGTGTTTTTATTATTCGGCAACTTCCTTGCCTTTGTCAACAGCTTTTTTGGCTGCTTCAGCCTCTGCCTGAGCTTGTTCTTCCTTGTCTTTCTTACGCTCAGATAATCCTTCCTCGATGGCTTTTCCGAAATGCTCTGTCAACAGTTTAATTGACTTATAAGCATCATCGTTTCCAGGAATTGGATAGTCTATTTTTGTAGGATCCGAGTTAGTATCTACGATACCGAACACTGGAATATTTAATTTTTGAGCTTCTGCCACGGCGATGTGCTCTCTTTTAATATCAACTATGAAAAGTGCTGCAGGGAGTCGATTAAGGTCGGCAATTCCGCCTAATACTTTTTCCAACTTGTCCTTCGCACGGCTGATCATTAATCGCTCACGTTTCGCCAGGTTTTGATAAGCTTCTTCTTTCATAAGCTTCTCCATACCAGCCATTTTCTTTAACGACTTCCTGATGGTAGCGAAATTTGTCAGCATACCTCCTTGCCATCTTTCAGTTACGTAAGGCATATTTAATCGCTGCGCCTCTGTCTCTACAACTTCTTTAGCTTGCTTTTTGGTCGCAACAAACATGACTTTCCTACCAGACCTAACAACTGACTTGATTGCTGCTGTTGCTTCATCTAAGCAAGCAATTGTTTTGTGAAGGTCAATAACATGGATGCCATTCTTTTCCATGAAAATAAAAGGAGCCATGGCTGGGTCCCATTTTCTGGTCAGGTGACCAAAGTGTACACCTGCATCCAACAAATCTTTATGTTCTAAGCTTTGCATTTCTTTAATTATCGTTTACTGAACTGGAATCTTCTTCTCGCTTTTCTTCTTCCGGGCTTTTTACGTTCCACCATTCTAGGATCTCTTGTTAGGAATCCCTCCGATTTTAGTGGGCCTCTAAATTCAGGGTCTATCTCACTAAGTGCTCTAGCTATTGCTAATCTTGTAGCTTCAGCTTGTCCCGTAGGACCACCACCAGTTACATTAACACCGATATCAAAATTTCCATCTTGCTCCACTTTTACAAGGGGTTGCTTTACGATGGTCTGAAGAATTTCAGATGGGAAGTATTCAGTTAATTCCTTTTCGTTAACTTTTATGGAGCCTTTCCCACTTGTAACATATATACGAGCTACCGAGGTTTTCCTTCTCCCTATAGTATTTATTCTGTCCATTAAGGTTTTATAGTTTTACTTCTTTTGGTTTTTGTGCTTCATGAGGATGTTCTGCACCCTCATACACATGCAGATTTTTTAGTAGCTGTCTTCCAAGTCTATTATTAGGAAGCATACCTTTTACCGCCTTTTCGATGATTCGAGTTGAAGACTTAGCCATTAAATCGTTTGGAGTTTCAATTCGTTGACCTCCGGGATATCCAGTGTGGCGCACGTATTGTTTATCTGTCCATTTTTGACCTGTCAACCTGATTTTATCAGAGTTGATCACAATTACATTGTCTCCACAGTCAACATGTGGAGTATAAGATGGTTTGTGTTTACCTCTGATCATTTTAGCAACTTCACTTGCCATCCGTCCAAGTATCTGAGAATCAGCGTCTATAATGACCCAATTCTTTTCTACTGTTGCTTTGTTTAACGATACAGTTTTATAGCTGTTAGTATTCAATTTTTAATGATTTTTATACTTCAAAATCTATGCCCCTGAAAAAGGGACACAAAAATAGAATTTTAGACCATTAAATCAAACCCCTCCTGTTATTAATATTTTCGTAAGAGCTTGAGCAACACTGAGAAATCTTTAGGATATGGCGCCTTGGACTCGATAATTGAGTCATCTATATTCTTGAATGCGATCTCTGACGCATGGAGTGCAACGCGTGTGATCATGGGTTTAGGCTCTTCGTACTTCTTTTGATTATAGTTTCTTTTCAATTCAGATAGAAAAATTTCATGTCCTCCGTAGCTTGTATCGTTAAGAATTGGTGCATTATGATAAGCTAAATGGGCACGAATTTGATGCATCCTCCCTGTAACAGGGAAACATTTGGCCAATGTTTGTTTTTTGAAAAGCTCAAGAGTTGAAATGAGTGTTAATGAAGGTTTACCCACTTGATAATCCACTCTTGATTTATTGGAAGTTGTATAGAGTGGTTCATCTGCTTCAAAGTTCTCAAACTTGTGGAGACCATGAATAACTGCATGGTATACTTTTTTCACTTCTCTATTCTCTAATTGGACAGCAAAATTTCGATACGCTTCAGCATTCTTTGCAAAAACAACCACCCCAGAAGTTTCTTTGTCCAACCTATGGCATATTTGATAATTTTCGTTGATGCCTTTTGCCAGACTTAATAAGTTTCTTGTGTCAGTTCGGTCTGCGAGGCTGGAAAGAAAAGGAGGTTTATTGACGATCGAATAATCTTCAAAATCATCAATGATCAATTCCTCGAACTTGACTGATTTTGGGCTTTTATGCAAATTCATCCTCTTCTGTTACTTCCTCGACTTTATCAATGTAACTCGCTTTTTCCAAATAGAAATAAAATCTTGATCCCTTCTTGTATTCGCTTTCAACATGAACCTCTGAATTATGTCCTTCAACGATGTGCTTGACAATGGAAAGGCCCAGCCCGGTTCCACCTTTTTCTCGTGAACGACTCTTATCAACACGGTAGAAACGTTCAAATATTCTTGAAATGTCTGATTCAGGAATTCCTCGTCCATTATCCTCGACTGAGACTTCAACTTTATCTCCAATATCTTTAAAACTGATTTTTGCCCAACCACCACTCCTAGTATATTTTATTGCATTGCTAATGAGATTAATTAAAACCTGGTAAATTCTTCTGTAATCTCCTCTCACTATCACAGGTTTTAATTTCTTTGGTATTCTAAGATCAACTCCTTTCTTTTCGGCTTTTCCTTCTATTTGATCTACTATCTCATGGCACAAGTCAAGAATGTCGAAGTTTTCAAAGTGCATCTTTATTTCTCCTGACTCAATTTGGGAAATCGTTAAGATATCCTGAACTAACAAATCCAGCGCATCCATACTTTTTGCTGCCTTTTTTAGAAATTTTTTCCGGACTTCTTTATCATCAATCGCCCCATCTAGTAGAGTGTGAACAAATCCTTGTGCAGCAAAAAGAGGCGTTTTAAGCTCATGAGATACATCGGCAATAAATTCACGTCTAAAATTCTCTCTTTCTTTTAGCTCTTCAATTTCTCGTTCCTTAGTTTCAGCAAAACTCGAAATTTCCCGATTTATTCCTTTCAATGGGTTAAATGAGCTGGTTCTTGAAGGTAAGGTGAAACCACTCTCCTGCACTTTTTTTAGCGATTCATAAATGTTCTCAATCTGTCTAAAGAAAAGGAACTCTAATACGAGCCTTGTGAGAATATATGACGATGAAAAAGACAACAATAAAGCGATAATTATAGCCGTGGTAGTAACATTGGGTACCAGGTATAAGAAAGCTGTTGTAATAATAGCTATACAGAATGCCAGCATTAATGCTATGGCACGGGAATTAAACTGCATAACCTTAAGTTAATTCGAATCGAACTTGTATCCTACTCCTTTTACGGTAGTTATGTATCCATCACCTATTTTTTCTCTTACCTTTCTTATATGTACATCGACTGTTCTAGCAAGAACGTACACATCGGTGCCCCAAATATTCTGAAGTAGTTCATCTCTACTAAATACTTTCCCAGGGTTTTGAGCAAGGAAATAAAGAAGTTCAAATTCTTTTTTAGGCAGGCTTATTCGATCATCAGCATTTTTAACCGTATAACTGGTCCTGTCAACTACAAGATCACCTGCAGTTATTGTATTTGACTCTTTTTTCTTTTTTGATTCCCTTCTAAAAAGAGCGTTAATTCTACTGACTAGGGCTCTCGGTTTTATGGGCTTAGTGATGTAGTCATCAGCTCCCATATCAAATGCGGCAACTTCAGAATATTCTTCAGACCTTGCAGTAAGGAAAATAACAAATGAGTTAGCCAATTCTGGAATGTCCCTTAATTGACGACACGTTTCAACCCCATCTTGTTTGGGCATCATAATGTCTAAAAGAATGAGATCTGGAAGAAAGTTTTTGGCCAACTCAACTCCTTTAATTCCATCATTTGCGGTTTTCACATCATACCCTTCTTTGGAAAGGTTATACTTTAACAGTTCAAGGATGTCAGATTCATCGTCTACTACCAAAATTTTCTGATTGTGTTTAGCCATTACTTAAAAATTAGTTGAGATAATTTTCAGTTAAACCTTTCTTTACTTTCTCATAAAACATGACTGGTATTAACTACAGTTTACTTTCCGGGTGTCATTTGAGTTAATGTTATTCAAAATTATGCAGAAATCAACTGTATGTTAAAAAGGTAACAATTTGGTAAAATGGGTTGAATCAAAAGATTAACAGTGCAATACTTCTTTCATTTATCTAAATGCTTATTTGTTACTCTTTGGACTAATCAAAATATTTTTGGGCTTTATAAAGTAATTGATTAATTGTTTATTGAATATTTTTAATAGAAAGTCTTTCTTTTTTATCTATTTGGTGGCTAATGTTCTCATTTTAGGGAGCGTTCTTCTTTCACCAAGCGCGTTTTGGCCGACCATTTTTTTTTCTTACTTAATACTTCCACTGATTTTATTTAATGTGTTATTCACTGGGATATTATTGGTTAAAAAACCCAAAACTTATCTTGTAAGATTCACAGTTATTTTCATTGTATTATCAATTCCTTATTGGAAAAAACTATATCAACTACCACTAAGAAGTGAATCCGATATCAGTTCATCAATTTCAGTCTTAAGTTACAATACTAAGCTTTTCAGAAAGCCTGGAGTCTACAGTGAATTTTCCAGTAACCTTATTGAATGGGTTGTTAAGGATACTTCAGATATCAAGTGTATTCAGGAATTTAGCACAAATAGTCGTTGGCAGGAGCTGGATGTGAAAACTAAAATAGAAGCCGGAGGCTATTATTCTTATACCTACAGCGCATCATCAGAGGTTTACGGGGAGCATAATCCAGGTACAGCGATATTTTCTAAGTATCCAATACTGAATTCAGGATTAGTTGATCCCAAAGAAGAGCGAATTAACTCCATGATTTATGCAGATATTCAAGTAAGAATGGATACCATAAGAGTTTATAACATTCATTTAACTTCATACAGATTCGATGAAATTTCTCATAATATTGGAATTTTTAAAAAGGTAAATCAAGGAATCAATAAAGTGCGCAAAGTTGTAGGCATGCATATGGATGAAATAGACAAGCTTTTGGATCATGTGAATAAGTCTGATTATCCAGTTATCATAGCAGGAGATTTTAATGAAATAGCACTATCAAATAATCTATTCAAATTATCCGGTCTCGGTAGCGCATTTGAGGAGGCTGGAAGCGGCTTTGGATTTACCGTAAAAAAACCTCCATTTTTTCTAAGGATTGATCACATCTTTTTTAATGATCATATAACTGTGGATAGATACATGGTGGATTATTCAATTGACATTTCTGATCACTACCCGCAGAAATGCTGGTTTAGAATAAAAGAATAATATTTTACTAATATTTTTAGCTATTTGATATTCTCTTCACTTCAGATCACCTATTTTTGAGCGAACAATTGAATTAAATTCCAATGGCCAATACAGAAGAAAAACAAAAAGCCTTACAGATCACGATCGATAAGTTGGAAAAAACCTACGGTAAAGGGACCATCATGAAACTTAATGACCAAAAAGTTTTAGATGTTCCTGTCATACCTACAGGTTCTTTAAGTTTAGATATGGCTCTTGGAGTTGGAGGGATTCCAAGGGGAAGGATAATCGAAGTATACGGCCCAGAATCCTCTGGTAAAACTACACTGGCGATGCATTGTATTGCAGAAGCTCAAAAGCAGGGAGGACTAGCAGCCTTTATTGATGCAGAACACGCGTTTGATAAAGTTTATGCGGAGAAGCTGGGGATTGATACAGAAAATTTGTTAATCTCTCAACCAGATAATGGAGAACAAGCACTAGAGATAACTGAGCATTTAATACGATCAGGAGCAATAGATATTATTGTGGTTGACTCAGTGGCAGCACTTGTGCCAAGAGGTGAACTTGAAGGTGAGATGGGTGACAGTAAGATGGGGCTTCAGGCGAGATTAATGTCTCAGGCATTGAGAAAACTCACCGGCACCATAAATAAGACTGGTTGTTCTTGTATTTTCATCAACCAGCTTAGAGAAAAAATTGGTGTGATGTTTGGAAATCCTGAAACAACTACAGGGGGGAATGCATTGAAATTTTATGCTTCTATTCGTTTAGATATCCGACGAATTGGTCAGATCAAAGAGTCTGCTGACAATGTGTTAGGTAATCGAACGAGAGTTAAAGTGGTGAAAAATAAAGTAGCACCTCCATTCAAGGTTGTTGAATTTGACATAATGTATGGAAAGGGTATCAGTAAGAGTGGTGAGATTGTTGATATTGGAGTAGAGCTTGATGTTGTTCAAAAGTCTGGATCTTGGTTTTCATATGATGGAAATAAGTTGGGTCAGGGCAGAGATGCGGTAAAAGCCCTTATAGAAGATAATCCAGAATTAATGGAAGAGCTAGAAGCTAAGATCAAAGAAAAACTGAACGGATAAAATTTAAACAGATCAAAGGCTCAGATTTATTTGAGCCTTTTTATCTTATCCAGATGTTCGTATGGCAATTACGGGATCCATACGAGCTGCTACCAAGGCAGGAACTATTCCTGAAATAACTCCAATAATTCCTGCAACACCTAGACCTAAAACGATATTCCCAAATGATAATACCAGATTTAAATTACCTAGACTGATCAGGGAGAGCAACCAGACTAAAAAAATTCCTACGCCGCCTCCGATAAGGCTTAGAAAAACGGACTCGAAAAGAAATTGAAATAGAATGAAATAATTTTTTGCTCCGAGTGATTTCTGTAAACCGATAACACTTGTTCTCTCCCTTACTGATACAAACATGATATTAGCTATTCCGAAACCTCCAACTAATATCGAGAATCCACCAATTGCCCATCCAGCAATCCCAATTATATCGAAAGTAGATCCAATTATATTTAGAAAAGCTTCTTGACGTACAACAGAGAAATCATTTTTTTCTTTGGGCCCTAATCCTCTCTTCATTCGTAATAAACCAGTTATTTCGGCTTCTAACTCTACCAACCCCAAATCATCCTCTGATCCTTTAATGGTTACAAATGGCTCAGCTCCACTATTTCTACCTGCATAGAACATTTTTCTAAAAGATCTGTAAGGGATATAGATATTTTCATCTTTGCTTGTTTCACCGAAAAGACCTGAGCCTTCTTCTTCCAAGTATCCAATAACCGTAAACTTCAACCCTTTAATCTTAAATTCTTTACCAATGGGGTTTCTTCCGTTAAAAAGTTCTTGAACTGACCGATGCCCAATTATTGCAACGTTCGTACCCGCATCTGTCTCTGGCTGAGTGAAGTATCGGCCCACGAGTTTTGAATAATCATTGTAGACATCTTGATGTGTGTATGCGACTCCTAATAAGGCTATATCCTCACTACTATTGCTTTTGTGTTTTGCGATAATAGACGCAAAACTGAAGATGGTTATTCCTTCTGCATTCTTAAGGTTCTTTTTTAGAAATTCGTATTCTTCATAATTGGTATATGGACGTTTGAGGTATTCCCACCAGGGAACATCCGGACCAAATTCCAAAGGGAATCTTCTAATATCCAGATTACTTGCGTCCAGGAAACTCAAGCTTTCTTTGATGCTTTGTTCCAAAGAATCTACTAAAGTAAATACAGAAATAATCGCAAAAATCCCCACTGTAACCCCAAGAAGTGAAAGAGTCGTACGTAGTATATTCATTCGAAGAGCATTCCAAGCAAATCGAAAACTTTCAAAAATGAGTTTAAGAACGATCAATGGTCGGCCGGAGTTAAAGATTTAAAGTTATCAAAACGATTGCTCATATTTTAGGTTCTAAAATTTAAGAATTAATCAACCCAATTATCAAGCAATACTTTTTTGAACGACGTAATTGCTGTTCATTTCGTTACAAACTTGCAATAAGTTTGCTACTTTTGCGCTCTTTTGTTCACTAAATACGTCCTTTTCCTATGGGAATGAAATTATCAGAATTCAAATTCGATTTACCTTCAAGTTTAATAGCACTGCATCCTACTGAAAATCGTGATGATTCAAGGTTAATGGTTGTTCACAAAGATTCAGGAGAGATTGAACATAAATCCTTCAAAGATGTGGTTGACTATTTTAAAGAGGATGATGTTTTCGTCATCAATGACACAAAAGTATTTCCGGCAAGACTTTATGGAAACAAGGAAAAAACAGGAGCTAAGATTGAGGTCTTCCTTTTAAGAGAGCTGAATTTTGAGATGAAGTTATGGGACGTACTTGTTGATCCAGCGAGAAAAATACGAGTGGGCAATAAATTGTATTTTGGAGACGGTGAGTTAGTAGCGGAAGTTATCGATAATACAACGAGTAGGGGTCGGACTATACGGTTTCTATTTGACGGTGATCAGACCCAATTTTACAAAATGATTGATTCTTTGGGTGAAACCCCTCTACCTAAAGAGATTAAAAGACCAACTGAAGCTGAGGATCGTGAAAGGTTTCAGACCATTTATGCAGAGAAAATTGGGGCAGTTGCAGCACCAACGGCTGGTTTACATTTTACTCCTCAGCTAATGAAGCGATTGGAGCTGATAGGTATAGACGTTGCAGCAATTACACTTCATATTGGGTTAGGGACTTTTAGACCAGTAGATGTCGAAGATCTGACGAAACATAAAATGGACTCCGAAAATTACTGGGTTGAACAATCAACCGCAGATCGTGTAAATAAAGCACTGAGCGATAAGTCTAAGATTTGTGCGGTTGGTACAACAGTTATGAAAACCCTTGAGTCGTCAGTTTCAGCAACAGGTTTACTAAAAGAAAATTCTGGATGGACAGATAAATTTATTTTTCCTCCTTACGATTTTAAAATATGTGATGCTTTAATCACAAACCTTCATCTTCCTGAATCTACGGTATTGATGATGGCATCTGCTTTCGGAGGATATGAATTGATTCAAGAAGCCTATCAAAAAGCGATTGAAGAGAAATATCGTTTCTTCAGCTATGGGGATGCGATGTTGATTATTTAGTCAAATGAAAAAGTATGCCCTTATTGTGGCAGGAGGTAGTGGGACAAGAATGGGTACAGATATACCCAAGCAATTCCTTATGCTGGATGGTGAACCGATCCTTCAAAAAACCATAAATAGATTTTTTTCTGCCTATCCTGAGCTGGAAATAATAGTAGTGCTACCCAAAGAGCACATTTCTACATGGGATGCTATCAAGGAAAAAATCCCGAAGGGAACCGAAATCTTAACCGCTATTGGAGGAGATTCGAGAACTGCCTCTGTTAGGTCCGGACTCAACTTAATTGCATCAGAAGGTATAGTTGCCATCCATGATGCTGTTCGTCCTTTTGTTGAAGAGAAAACAATAATTGATTCGTTTGAAGCAGCTGATAAATTCGGTTCAGGAGTAGCGGTGGTTCCATTGAAAGATTCAATCAGGGAGTTCGTATCAGACAATATATCACGGACAAAGGATCGATCAAAATATGTATTAGTTCAGACACCTCAGACTTTTTCTGTAGACCTCATCAAAAAGGCTTATGAAAAAATAGGTCCAACTACTTATACGGATGATGCAACTGTTTTTGAGCAGGCAATCGGTGATGTATTTCTTGTAGACGGCTCTTATTCCAATATAAAAATCACGACACCTGATGATTTAAAATAAACATCCCCGATCTTGTAGAGATCGAGGATGTTGCGATTCGTTTTATTCCATTATCTCTTAATGAATCTAAATACTAATTCGTTAGTAGGTTTCTCGGTATCAATGAATCTAATCAGATAGGTTCCGGCGGTTAATGATCTAACATCTATTTGAATTTCTTTATTTTCACTGTTAGACAGGTGATTCCGTAAATATGACTTACCCTCTAGATTTAGAACTTCAAGCGTTAAACTACGGGATAATATTTTATCATAAGAGATGTTAATAAAATCCTGTGTCGGGTTTGGATATACCTTGAAATCAGTAAAAAACTGAGAGGTAACTCCTAAGATGAGTTCTATCGTAACACCTTCTTCAGTTGCGAAAACGGCTAAGACGAAAGTATCATCACTAACTCCTGACTCTCCAATGTCGAACTGAACAAATGAGGTTTCATCCAATGGAATTCCAGGATATTCTACAAAGAAGCGATAAGTCCCTTCAGGTAAGAATCCATATTCAAATTCACCATTATCATTGGTTTCACCGTAGGCAATAAGTTCAAATTCTCCGTTATCCTGTCCAGTTCTTCCCCCAGTTCTCCTTCTCCTAAGTCCGCACTTTCTTCGTTTGGCCCTTCTCCTGGCTGTTATTCTTTCTTCTTCCTCTTCACCAAAGTCTTCTTCTATGGTACCACTTACCACTCCAGTTGCAGTTGGATCTTCACCGGGAACTTCTACCATTGCTATTGCAATAGTTGAATCTCCTGTTAGTGTTAGAATCTCTGCCTCTTCCCACAAAAAAACATCTCCAAAATAAGTGGCGACAAATTTTTCTGGGTCAGAATCCACATTTACCAAGTAATCCCCTTCAAATACGGGGTTAAATGAAAAACTACTCGGTTGGTTTTCAAGTAGATCTAAGGTATCATAGTTTCCGGACTCTTCGATTCTTAAAAGTGTACCTGTAACCTCATCGTTCAAAGTTGATCCATTCAGATTCGCGTTCACACTAATTACCCCACTTTTTAAATTAAAAGCAGCTAAACCCAGAAAGATTTCATTCTTGTCATTTGAAGATATCCCACCGATAGCGTTGGTATTGACTTCCATTGAAAAAGATCCACCGGAGCTACTTCCACCCCCATAATTAGCAGCATACGCTTGGGTTGTAAACTGTGCATCAATTAAAAAGGGTATAAGTAAGCAAACGAGACCAAGTGTCAATGATTTATAGTATCCTAACTTTTTCATTTACTTGCCGCTTTGCTGCCTCCCAATTCGTTCATCAGCTTGTTCATTTCCTTTCGCAAGGTTTTAACTTCATTTAGGGATGCTTCAAGTGCTGCATTTTTTCCCTCAAGTCTTTCGACCTTTATATTCAATTCTTTTATGGCCTCAAGCAGTACAGCTGTCATTTGAGCATAGTTAACTGATTTCATTCCATCTGAATCCGTATGCACAAATTCAGGGTAGATGGCTTCAACTTCTTGAGCAATAACCCCGATTTGCTCTTTTTGAGGTTTGGTTTCGTCTTTCCATTGGTAGGAAACACCCCTCATTTTGGTAATCTTTTCTAATGATTGACTTAATGGCTCAATATTTTTCTTTAGTCTTCTATCCGATGTTTGATTTACTGCCACTGCTGTCACCTCACCTGTATTACCATCGAGAAAAATTCCGCCGGGACCATTGATATCAATAAAACCCCACTCATTCACCCCGTCTGTGGCCGCTGATGCAAATACTCTTGCAGTGACTCCATCAGTGCCAAAAATATTGAATTGGCCCAGATCAGTGTTGCTTGGGTCCCGGTCAATTTGGATGTTCTTATTTCCGTTATTTCCGTACAGAATCATAAAGCCTGAATTGTCACCAAAGGATCCAATTTCAGCTCGAAGCTCGTCCAGATCATTGTACATTTCTACGCCTCCAAAGTTTCCTCCCGCTCTGCTTCTAACTTGTGTATTTCTTGTGCCATTATCTCCAAAAACAGTCATTTGACCTCCAGAACCATCAATAATTGCTCTTGCGGTTCCAACTGCATCGAATATTTCTAACCCCCCTCCACCTGTAGCATTTAGGTCAGCTGTCATGAGGGCGCCCTGGCCATTATTATTTCTAAGGGTTAAATCTCCTCGGTAATTTATTCCATCGTTTGTATTTCCTCCAAGTTCAATCAAAAGGTTATCACCTTCAAAAGGGCCTCTCATGGAGAGCTTTGCAACATCTTTTCCAAAACCATCATCAGCAACTCGTAGATCTACTCTTCGTATGTCCTGACCATTTAGTATCGATCTAGAAGTGGTATCTCCCCAAAGGTAAATAGCACCTCGACTGGAAGATTCAGCACCACCATCAAATAGGTTTAACCCTATCCAACTATTGATTTCTCCATCTGCACCTCTACTGTTATGGGCCGCTGCATCAACGCCACCTGCATAGAAACCTTCGTCATTAAAAAGAGATAAGCCATTTTGGCTTAGTGCAGCCTTCAGTGTATCTCCTGAATTGAATACTTCGATACTTTTTGATTTAACAGAATCAGGTGAAATAGTGCTACCACTAGCTCCGCCACCTATTGGAATTCCATTAATTAAAACTTCCTGAACATCAATGGTTCCTGTCGTTCCGTCAATAAAAATGGTTCCTGATCCGGATGCATCATTTAATGAAATGGAGCCTCCAGAATCGACGCCATTCCCACTAGACAAAAACAAATTGACACTATTATTTTCCCCTGCTTGAGATGACCACAATGCGATGTTACCAATTGCATTTCCATCAATTTGCTCAGAAAAAATGGTGTGAGTTAATCCCCCATAATAATTGTATAGATCTATACCGCCTCTTCTATATCCATCAGGGATAGGACCATTTAAATCTATATTACTACTACCCGTTGTGCTAGTTAGTTTTCTTGTGAATTTGTGATTGAAATGAAATGCA
>CAYWOQ010000039.1:0-33264 GCA_964459925.1 uncultured Roseivirgaceae bacterium | reverse complement strand
GCAGGGTGGTGTGAGAGGACAGGTAGGGAAATAATCCCTACCTTCCTACTCGATTAGGCTAGCATTTACGCTACAATATTATCAAAAGATAATTTTTATTTAAAATTTGTTTGAAGCGCGGTTGAAAGACTATATATTAGAGAATTAGATAGTGAGTATCTATTTCCATAGCTGGTTCTTAATGATGAAGAGTCGATTTTCGATCGACTCTTTTTTTTAAATCGTAAGATCATTATTTTTATCAAATGATCAACGATCGAATACATCGCCTCATTCAAGTGCTGAACATGAATCCAACTTCCTTTTCGGATTCATTGAACGTTAGTGTTACCGTGATATTCAATATCATTAAGGGAAGGAGAAGCAAGCCTAGTTATGATCTAATCCATAAAATGCTTACAACCTACAATCAACTGAATGCCGAGTGGTTGATAAAGGGTGAAGGTTCAATTTGGAATGACGATATCGTTACTTCAGAAAAATTCACACCTTCAAATCTTCAGGTTGAAATCCGAATTAAAGAGTTATTACTTAAACTTTCCCTTAGTAATCCAGATTCTCACGAATATATTGAGCTGGAAGAATTGGTCTCGCACATGATTAGAGAATCAACAGAACAGAAATACAAGTTGGTTGTACTTCATGAGAGACAGGAGGGTATGATAAAATTGCTGAAAGAAAAACTCAAACTAAAATCATAGTCAGGTTTTAGTTCTTCTTTATCCTTTTTAACGTTTTTTAATTTTCTGAACGCTTAGTCCAGTACTTTGAGAGCTCTTAGTTCATTCTCTATGCTTTTTCTTAAACGCATTTTGCCCATTTGGTAATATACGATTACCAGAAGTAGGAGCACTAATAGAGAACCAGATGAAAGCTTTGAAATAAAAAGAATGGAGGCAATCCTTTCTTGTTTATCGACATTGTCGAAATATCTCCTCGTAATTAATTCAAAGTTATATTCCTTGTCTTGTTTCTGGATTTCTTTTTGGGTCTCAATGAAAGATTGAACTTTATTAAAATATAGTTGACTGTAGTGATTACCTTCTGCTGGTCTGTTAGTATTAAAATATAGATCAGATAATATCTTGAAGACCTCAAAGCTAGAAGGGTCAGATTCAGCATATTTGAATAACAATTCAGCCTTTTTAAGATAATCCTCTGATTGTGCTAACTTGTTTGCTTGTAAGAGATAAAGTCCAATATCCTTATAGGATAAAAACAAACCATATTCTTCAGGATTTTCATTCGATTCCATGAGGTCTATAGCTTGTTTTAGATAGTCAATGCCTTCATTAAGGTTGTCTTTTTTGTAGCTAATTTCTCCTAGATTATCTAAAGCTTTGGCCATATATAAACTTGCTTCCTCAGGTAAACTTAAAAGTTGATTGAAATAGTATGAAGCACTTTCCAAATCACCCATTTGTAAGTAAACAAGACCAATTTGATTGATTATTTCACTTTCTCTTACTTTATCAGTAGTTACAAGAGGTAGTATCTCCTTTAACATGGTTGCTGCCTCAGTGTACTGTTCATTATTTTGATAAACAAGTCCTTGATTCAGTTTAAGTCTGATAATTAGGTCTTCAATATTGTTGGACATAGCAAGATCTATCGCTTCTAAATTATACTTTGTTGCTAAACTGTTAGATTCAAATTTTCTAAAAATGTTTGCAATATTACGTCTCAACCAAATTTTATTCTGAATGACCTTGTCAAATTCAGCATTTTCTGAGTATCGAATACCCTCGAGGTAATAAATTACCGCTTTTCCGTACTCCTGTTTTAACTCAAGAATATAACCCAGGTATAAATTTGATCGAACAATCCTGTAGGTATTACCACTGGCTTCGAATCGCTTAAGTAAATTTTTGGTGTAAATAAATGCCGAATCTAGATTTTGTAGATCGTATAAGTAGTAATCTGTTCTATCTAAATCATTCTTGACACTGTTTGCAGAGGTGCCCTGTAATAAGATTAGCGTAACAAGAAGAAAGAAAAGATTTCTCATTCCCAATAACTGATTCAATCAGGCAATGATAAAAAAAAACACCGAAAAGTGCACGGTGTTCTTTTATTTGTTCGACTGTAAATACTCTCTATTCTTTAGAATGATCGAGTTTTTCTGTGAATGGTATTACCTAATTTCCACCGGTACCACTACCACTTCCTTGAGATCCGTTTCCACTTCCACTACCAGTACCATTGTCTCCCTGCATTGCATTCATTTCAGTGTTTTCAATAAGTTCATCCATGGTTGAATCTTCCTGACAAGCAGTTAAAAACAGTCCACCTGCAATTACTAAAGCTGTTAAAAATTTTCTTTTCATGATAATTAAGTTTTTAATGACTGTGGCAAATATATATGAACAGATTTATTTTACATATAACTATTATTATTTTTATATCGTTATATAACTAATTAATTATTAATCAGTTATATGGGATATATTTGTGTGTATTTGGATGGAAATTTTAAGATCTTCTGTTCTATTTTTACAAAAAAAGTCGATGAAAAGCATATTAATTACCCTAGTTCTGATAGCGTGTACTACTTCGCAGAAAGATTATGAATCATACGGTGAACCCATTACAGATACTGATGCTCTTGCTATTGAGAGCCTTATTCAGGAAGTAACGGATCAATCACAAACTTTTAAAGTTAGGGGTACAATTGAGGAGGTCTGTCAAATGAAAGGATGCTGGATGACTCTAAGAAATGAGTCAAATGCAAATATTCGGGTGACTTTTAAAGATTATGGCTTTTTTGTTCCAAAGGACATCTCTGGTAGTGAGGTTGTTATTGAAGGTACTGCAATGACCGAATTACTTGATGAAGATGTGGCAAGACACTACGCAGAGGATGGTGGCGTAGAATACCAAGACTCCATGAGAAACGCGATTTCTTTTGTGGCTCACGGAGTTTTGGTTGCTAAGAGTTAACTATAAAGGCTTTTTTGCTTAGATTTCTTGAACAGATTGCGAAAGGTGGTACCTGTGATTGCTGAAAATCCACCAGCTATGCCACCTATCGCACCAGTGATCAATACAAGCATTAAGGGATCACCAACCAGCAATATTTCTCCCATTTTAGTTGAGAGGGCTGATTGATTTTGTACATCGAGGTTCCACGCATGCCCCATCCAGATGAGTCCGATCCCAAGGAATCCGGCAATAAAAGCGTTTAATCCGGATGAAGGAGAAATTGTGCAAATTAAAAATGATATAGCCATTGCGATCCACCATGGACCAAAAGGAGAAACAAAATAAGTTAAAACTCCAATGGCGATTATTCTTATTATTAGCTTCATTATAATTTAGGCTGGATTGATACTGAGTATTGAATTTGGTCTGTGTCTTCTGAGATAGTGCTGGAAAATAGTAATTTGTTGTAATTTCCTGTTGCCCAGTCCTCAATCATATGTGCATAATTAGGATTACCAGGATTACCGGTTTGGCTACCAGGGTAAACACCCCAAGCATTTACTTCACCATCTCCTAATTCCACCACCATTCTCCAGGATGGTCCATGATTCTGGGATGCTGCATTCACGATGTGCCTGTTACCTCCAATTTTAACATTATCCACACTGAATGGAGCCAATCTTAGGAGATGTCTAATTGTTGTGTTCTTGAATTTATACCATGCAAGAGAATTATCTTCCTCATCTAAATAGTCTTCCAGATCCTCAATGGTTTCCTTGAACGTTAACCTAAAGAGATCACCTACTGTTTCTTTAACAGCTGTGCTTTGGTTATCGATCATAAAAAACGCTGGACGCTCTTTTAGAATTTTCACAGTGTTGAACCAGCTAGGTCTGTAAACTTTGGTTTCACTACTGTCAATTTCATCCCAAAGCTTGTTGTTGAGGTTTGTCCACCATTGCTCATAAATGGTTGGGCCTTGTCTTTCCGGATTGTTAAAGAAATCCCATGCTCTTAGTTGTTCGTAGTAGTTGCGCTCAGTGTCCGTAAAAGATGCTGAATCCAGGCTATCTAACATCATAGGCAACGCCTCAAAAGCATTGTAATTGAAATTATCGTGTTGAAGTTGCATCATATCTTCGACGGTGATATTAGACATTATTCTGAGTCGATCATTTATTCTTCTTCCACGATAATATTCGTAATTGTAATCGTATTGATAATATGGATAAATCGTATCTGCGGCATGTTGATTTGCTGAGCTTACAAAGTTTTGGGGTGGGTTTAAAACATGTAAGTTGTGTTCCTGTGGCATGAAGGATTGCCATTCATGCCTCGTGTTACTTCCATCAAGCAAGAACTTTCCTTGTTCTTCCCATTTCACCGGAAATTTTCCATTTACCCACAAGGAAATATCACCATTTACTGAGGCGAATGAATAATTCTGTGGTGGGCCATTGAAATAACTAAATGCCTCTACAAACTCATCATAGTTGGTCGCTTTGTTTCCTAAATAAAGTGTTTTAATCTCTTTTGAAGGCATGTGAGCTGTCCATTTCATCGCCAGATTCATCGTATTTTGATCAGAGATGCCGAAATTTCTATCATACACTACAGGGCCATGATGTGTATAAATGATGGTATCATAATAGTTTTTCTCTCCTCGAACTTTAAATTCTTCAACTTCAATTCTTGTTGGTACCCAATTACCATTGTATAAATACTCATTTCTCCTTTCATCCTTAAATTGAATGTAGTACCAGTCCACTAAATCTCTTTTGGCATTTGTATTTCCCCATGCAATCGAATCATTAAAACCAATAACAACCGTAGGAGCACCCGGCAATGTGGCACCCATTACATTAATTCCAGGGGCGTTTAAGTGCGTCAAGTACCAGATACTTGGAAGATTAAGACTTAGGTCCGGTTCATTTGCCAGAATTGCCTTACCATTTGCGGTTTTATTTCCATTGACAACAAAACTGTTACTGCCATTATCTGGATTCTGTTTGCTTAATATCGGGTCTGAAAATTCAATAGGAAACGATACATCTGGTTTATCCACTTTGATGGCTTCAAAATCGAATCGCGTATCTCTGGGTATGACCGGATCAAGTAATTCTTCAGAGGGTCTTTCGGGATACAATACTTCAAATACATCTCTTCCCCACTGTTTTAAGGCATTGGTATGTTCTAAATCCATTTCTCCTTTGGACAACATATTATTCATATTCGAAATGAGAAGAAAGCATTTAAAAGGAGACCACTCCTCTGGTTCATAGTCTAATAACTTATATTCAATGGGATAATCAGCATAGGTGAGTGAATTGATATAAGCATTTACTCCAGCTGAGTAAGATGCTAGTAAATTATATAGTTCAGGCTCTTCATTCTTAAATTTTTCTTCTGAATTCTTTGCTCCGAATTTTAGTCCAATTCTTCTTTGCTCTCTATCAAATTCGAGTGCCCGATTACCTAATAACTCTGAAACCCTTCCCTCTGCTGCAAGTAACTGGAATTCCATCTGCCAGAGTCTGTTATATGCGGTAACATATCCCTGAGTGAAAAATAAGTCTTCTTCATTTTTAGCGAAGATGTGAGGTATATACAGCTCATCAAAATGAATAGCTACTTCCTCCTTAACATTGCTTGTTTTAATGATTCTGTCTAAATCGATGGGTTCATTTTCGGCATTTTGTAGGAAACCATGAAAAGGGCTGAGAATTTTACCAAGAGGAGGAACAGGATTTCCAGATATTATCAATCTCGTGTCTAATAAGATTCCAATGGTAAGACTGACGAGGAAGGAGAAAATAAACTTAAAAGTTTTCATTTATATCCTTAGATTTAGCGGATGCTGGTTGGTTTGAAAATGATTAAAAGGGAAAAATATCAAATATTAGGATGAATGCCTATTATGAAAGACCACTTATCACGTTTTTATCCTTTCATGTTAAAGCCATTTTTTGATTTGATATTTGCCACTATTTTTTTGGTCGTTCTTTTACCCCTCTTACTCATTCTTTGTTTCATCATTTTTTTTGATCTAAAGAGTAGTCCTTTTTATGTTCAAACCAGGATTGGGAAGGATGATGAGCCGTTCAAACTTTATAAATTGCGTAGTTTACGAGTAGACGGTGACATGACATCAACTACTAAACTAAGTCGATTCATACGTTCCTTATCACTTGATGAATTGCCCCAATTAATCAATATTGTAAAAATGGATATGTCATTTGTAGGTCCTCGTCCCTTACTACCAGAATACCTTGACTACTATACCGAATGGGAAAAACAAAGACATCAAGTGACGCCAGGTATGACGGGATTGGCTCAATTAAGAATAGGTAATTCATCCGATTGGTCCAGAAGGATGGAATTAGATCTGGAATACATACGAAAGATTTCTTTCTGGTTTGACCTGAAATTGCTGCTTAGTACTTTCATATCTCTCTTACAGTTCAAGAGAAAATCAAAAAAGGATATCCAGATCACCTCATTTGATGAATTTGCAAGAAATCGATGAATCAAACTAGAATTTATTTGTCACCACCCAACATAGGGGAGGAAGAAAAAAGAACCGTACTTGATTCACTTGAAAGTGGATGGATTGCACCTGTGGGGCCAATGCTTGATCAATTTGAAGAGGATTTATCAAGCCATTTTAACAGAAAGGTACTCTTGCTTAATTCCGGTACCTCAGCCCTTCATTTATCCCTCATTCTGGTAGGAGTTCAGCAAGGTGATCATGTCGTGACCAGTTCAATGACGTTTGCTGCTTGTGCAAACGTTATTTTTTACCAACATGCAGTTCCTGTTTTCATTGATAGTGAAGAGCAAACCTGGAATATGGATCCTCAGTTGCTTGAGGAATATTTAAAGAAAGCCAAAACTAAACCTAAGGCAATCATTCTAACTCATCTGTATGGTGTTCCTGCAAGGATCAGTGAAGTGAAGTCCATAGCAGATAAACATGAAAT
Organism: uncultured Roseivirgaceae bacterium; assembly: GCA_964459925.1. Lineage (GTDB taxonomy): Bacteria > Bacteroidota > Bacteroidia > Cytophagales > Cyclobacteriaceae > Ekhidna. The sequence goes on along the minus strand of CAYWOQ010000039.1, from coordinate 26,362 downwards.
AACCCTTATTGAGGATGCGGCTGAAGCATTGGGATCATTTCATGAAACAATCCCACTTGGAAGCATTGGTAAATTTGGAGTGCTATCATTTAATGGAAATAAAATCATAACTACAAGTGGGGGTGGAGCTTTGATCTGTGACAATGAAGCCTATAAAAGGGGACTCCATTTGGCTACCCAAGCCAATAAAGGCTGGAAGCATTATGAACATGATGAAGTTGGTTACAATTACCGAATGAGTAATGTCCTGGCCGGTTTAGGACGTGCTCAATTTGGAAAAATCGATCGTTATATAGGAGCTAAGCAACGAATTAATAAGGTATATCGAGATGAGCTCAATAATTATTTAGCGTTCCCTATTGCATACGATAAATCTCATAACTTATGGCTTTCTACCGCATTAATGAATACCGACTCAGATCCTGAAGAGTTGATCAAATGGCTGGAGAAGTACAACATTGAAAGCAGAAGGCTATGGAAACCGCTTCACCTACATAACGCATATAAAAGATTTCAATTCATCCGAAGTGGTGTTTGCGAACGTATTTACAACAAAGGAATATGCCTTCCATCTGGAACAGGATTGTCTGAAACGGATCAGTTTAGGGTGATTGATTCAGTTAAGGCATTTTATGAAACTCAATAAGCCGAAGGTTTCTTTACTACAGCCTTTGTTTTGCCGGAAAAAAGACCTGGAGGAATAAAAACCTCTGCTTTTACGCTGATAAGCATGAATCGATCATTATTGGATGAGTCGCCTCTTTTCGATCCCGGTTGGATTTGGTCGTAAAATGTTGGATTAATGACCCCAATTTCATCTTTCCTGTCACTTAGGAGTGCAGCAGTGGAATTTGTGATTTCAGTTGCATAGGTATTGGACACATCATCAATATAATCCGTAAAGGCTATATGATAGAGCACCTCAAAATTGACATTGATGAATTCATTGACTCGGAATTTGGCTCCTATTCCAAGAGGTATTGTCCATGCCCAATTACTATATTCAATCCCTTCTGTTTGAGCATCTCTAAGTAAAAAGCGTTGATCACCGAGAGTCGCTGCAGGGTTATATTGAAGATATCCTACGCCAGCTACAAAATAAGGATCAAAAATCCATCTTTTATGATAGTCACCGCGGTAGGGCTTGATATAAAATATTCCATCCAGATGTGCCTGAAAATTTCTGGATTCGAAAGATAAATTTCTTTGTCTCTCAAAACTATCATTTGGAGCATCCGAATCACTCCCCTCCAGGGTTAAATAATTGAGTTCTACTCTAGCACCAATGCGACTCAAGAGTCTTGACTCAATCCCCATACTTATCAATGATAAGCGATCATTGATGGAATTATTATAGTTGAGTTCTCCAAAATAGGTAGCGGATCCAGTTCCTACTGAAACAGAAAAGTACCGATCATTATATCTCCAGGATAAAAAGTTTTGGGCATTTAAAAAAAAACCTAAAAGAAAAAGGAGCGTGGAAAGAAGTGATCTCATTAAGATTCAAAAGTAATTGCAGAAAAGTTTCCAGCCCTGTGGCTGGAAAACAATTTCTACAAATAATCACCCTAATCGTTGTTTTTGTTTAGAAACGACTTTCTAAACGTAGTATTATGAGAACTTTCGTTTGAAACCATAGCTGGTTGATTTCATTACAATATTAGGGCAAAAGAACAGACGGTAAATAGAGGGTATAGTCGTATATTGTTTTAAGCAAAATGCTTATCATCTGATAATACTTTGAATTAGTCATGATGTTAGTGTAATAAAAAAAGCGACTATTAAGTCGCTTTATGGAGGCGCTGAGCGGATTCGAACCGCTGTAAAAGGTTTTGCAGACCTCTGCCTAGCCACTCGGCCACAGCGCCATTTATTCATGTAAAAATAGAAAAAAGAGATCACCGATTATAGAACCGGTGATCTCAATTTAGGATTATTCCTCTTGCTTTTTAGACTTAGCTTTCGATGTTTTTTTCACCGGAGCTTTTCCGGCATCTTCCATCTTATCTTTCAAGGCAGATAAAGCGTCAAGGTCTCCAAGTGTAGATTTTTCCACTTCTTGGTTAATCTTATTCAATGTGTTACCTTTTTTGCCAGTCGCTTTCTTAGCTACTACTTTGGGTTGTTCTGCTTCCAGACTCCATACAGAAGTATGAGAAAGTACAATTCGCTTATCGTCCTTTGCAAATTCTAATACCTTAAAATCAAGGTTTTCACCCTCAGCTGCTCGTGAGCCATCTTCCTTCTTCAAGTTTTTCAAAATTACCTGGCCTTCTAATCCATATGGGAGTTCTAGTGTAGCAAACTTATCTCCCACATTAGTAATCGTACATTTATGAACAGAACCTTTTGTAAAGACCGTTTCAAAGGTATCCCAAGGATTTTCTTCCAGATGCTTATGACTAAGCGCTAACCTTCTGTTTTCAACATCAAGTTCCATCACTTTCACTTCCAGTTCTTCTCCTACCTTTACAAATTCAGAAGGATGTTTGATCTTTTTGGTCCAGGAAAGGTCTGAAACGTGAACAAGACCATCAATTCCTTCCTCGAGTTCAATAAACAATCCAAAGTTTGTCAAATTACGAACTGTTCCTTTGTGATCAGTGCCCACAGCGTATTTTGTGAGTACATCTTGCTTAGTCCATGGATCTTCAGTAAGCTGCTTAATACCACAAGACATTTTTCTTTCATCTCTATCTATGGTGATTACAACAGCTTCAATTTCATCGCCAACATTCAAAAAGTCAGATGGGTTTCTTAGGTGCTGAGACCAAGACATTTCCGAAACGTGAATTAGACCTTCAACTCCCGGAATGATTTCAAGGAATGCGCCATAATCAGCAACATTGACAATTTTACCTGATACTTTAGACCCAACATCAATGTCTTTATCAAGAGAATCCCATGGATGATCAGTAAGCTGTTTCATGCCAAGAGAAATCCTTTGCTTATTATCATCAAAATCAAGAACCACTACATTCACTTTTTCATCCAGTGAAAGTACCTCTTCAGGATGGTTGATTCTTCCCCAACTTATATCAGTGATATGTAGTAATCCATCAACACCTCCAAGATCGATGAATACACCGAAATTGGTCATGTTTTTGATGACACCTTCAAGTACCTGACCTTTCTCCAGGTTGTTCAGGATTTCAGCTTTTTGCTGCTCTATATCTTTCTCGATAAGGACTTTGTGAGATACCACTACGTTATCGTTGGTGTAGTTGATCTTAACTACTTTGACCTCCATGGACTTACCGACGAAAATATCAAAATCACGTATCGGCTTAACGTCGATTTGTGAGCCAGGAAGGAAAGCTTCAACACCATATACATCTACAATCAGACCACCTTTCGTCCTTCTTTTGACGAATCCTTCAATGACCTCATCATTATCCAGTGCACCCTGAATAGATTCCCATGCTTTTACAATTTTTGCTTTTCTTCTTGATAGAACAAGCTGTCCATTTTTATTCTCCTGTTCTTCAATATATACCTGCACTTCATCACCTGCTTTTAATTCAGGCATGTCTCTAAACTCTGAAAGTGGTACTAATCCATCAGATTTAAAGCCAATATTTACAATTACTTCCCGGTCAGTGATGCCGACAACCGTTCCATTTATTAATTCTTTTTCATTGATCTCCGTAAGTGTGTTTTCATAAAGCGATTCCATTGCCTTACGATCTGCATCAGAGTATTCATCATCAAAGCCATCATCATCAAAGTCAAAATCATCTTCAGGTTCTGGCTGAGGAGTTGGTTCTGCTTTTGGTTTCTCCGCTTTTTCTTCTTTTTCAACCTCTTCAGTAGATTCTTCTACGGCAGTAGGTTCTTCTTTCACAGATTCTTTTTCAATCTCAGGTTCAACAACCTCTTCCGTGTTTTCAGCTTTAGGATCCTCAGTATTTTCTTCAGCTTTTGCTTCTGCTTTTACTGTCTTTTTTTCATCTTCAACTACTTCAGTAGCTGGTGTTTCAGTAACTTCAGTTTTAACTTCTTTTTCTTCCGTTACTTCATCCTTGGATGTTTCTTCTTTTTTTGCCATAATAAAAAATGACTCCCAAGTCGTACACTTTGTCAGATGGAGTCAGCTCTGACAAGAATTTTTGGTTTAACAATCCCTGAAAATCAGGTGTCCCATTCAGAACGGAGCGCAAATTTAGAAAAAGTGAATGATAAAACCAGTTATCCAATTAACTTTAGCCTCCTAACTAAGCATATTTACATGAGATCTTCATTCCTACTCTTTCTTATTTCTTTTCTTTTCTTATCATGTCAATACGGTGGAGAAGGGTCAGCGGAAAACAACAAGCTTGAAGCAGACCTGGTCATCTTTAATGGACCCATTTACACCGTAAATGATGCTAATCCGAATGTGGAGGCAGTCGCTGTGAAGGCAGATACCATTATTTATGCAGGATCTCGTGCAGGCTTAGATGCATTTATCGGTTCAAAAACTAAAGAGATTGATCTGAATGGGAAAACAATGGTCCCGGGCTTGATTGAAGGCCATGCGCATTTGATGGGTGTTGGCTACAACTTACTTAATGTAGACCTGATGTATGCCCAATCCTATGATGAAATCGTAAATATGGTCAAAGAACGCGCTGAAAATACCCCAAAAGGCGAATGGATTTTGGGAAGAGGGTGGCATCAGGATAAATGGGATGGCTCACCCGAACGCATGTTTAGGAACCTTCCCACGCATCACGCGCTATCAGAGGTAGTCCCGGATCATCCCGTTTTCTTAAGTCATGCCAGTGGGCATATGGCCTTAGCTAATGCAAAAGCCATGGAAATGGCAGGTATCACCAAAGGCTCTGATCAACCTGCCGGTGGTGAGATATTCATGGGATTGGATGGTCCTACAGGTATTTTTAATGAAACAGCCCAACGTGAGATCTGGAAAATAATTCCTTCAGAAACGAAAGAAAGAGCCTCTCAGGCCCTTCAATTAGCTATTAATGAATGTATAAAAAATGGGATCACCTCATTCCATGATGCAGGTTCCGGGCGAGTGATCGAACTTTTCAAAGAGTTTGGTGAAAAAGAAGCGTTGAAAATAAGACTATATGTGATGCTCAGAGGTGACCTGGAATACATGAATGAATATTTTGAGAAAGGTCCTGACATTGGGTTATATAATGATCACTTGACAGTGAGGTCGGTAAAAATGGCGGCTGATGGTGCATTAGGTAGTCGAGGTGCCTGGCTAATTGAAGAGTATAGTGATGCAAAGGGCGAACATGGCCATACCGTAGAACCAATGTCCCACATTGATTCCTTAACTCAGGAAGCATATAAAGCAGGCTTTCAGGTGTGTGTTCACGCCATAGGTGATCGAGCAAATAAAGAAGTTTTGGATTTATATGAACGAACTTTTGAAGCTGGCTTTCAGGAGGATCCACGCTTCAGGATTGAACATGCTCAACACATGCGAGCAGAAGACATTCCCAGATTTGCTGAATTGGGAGTTATTCCTGCTATGCAAGCGATTCATATGTCATCTGATCGTCCATGGGCCATTGATCGTCTAGGTAAAAAGCGAATTGATGAAGGGGCCTATATGTGGCAGGCTTTGCTGAAATCAGGTGCGCGTATCGTTAATGGGACAGATGCACCCGTTGAGCCAGTTGCTGCATTACCAAGCTTTTATGCTTCCGTTTCAAGAAAAACACTCCAGGGAACCCCAAAGGAGGGATACGAGCCTGAACAGAAAATGACTCGTGAGCAGGCGTTGAAATCTTATACAATAGATGCAGCCTACGGAGCTTTTATGGAGGATCTGATCGGATCTATCGAAGTAGGTAAATATGCTGACTTTACGATTTTTGATAAAGACATCATGACAATACCCGAAAATGAGATTCTTGAAACGGAAATAGAAATGACGGTTATAGGTGGTGAAGTGGTTTACGAAAAATAGTTAAACCACAAGCCAATCTTTAGCTGATTCAACGTTGGAAAATGCCCTTGCGTCATTTCCGGAAACCCTATTGAAAGCATTGAAGAGTATTTTTTTGGCACCAGTAATGCCAACAGCGGCTCGTTTGATGGTTAGATGCTTTGTTTTCTTTCCACTTTCTTTTGCTTTTTCCACGACCTCTTTTACACCAAATACATCGGTCATGTTTGAAAGACGAAGCATGGGTCTGTTTTCTTTTTATGCAAAAGCTGTCGCATCATCCATTAGTTTGAGGATCTCCTCGGTCTTCAATCCTTGATAGTCGACATATAATATTTCTTTTCCTTTATGTGTTATAATAGAATAGCCAGGCATTGAAGAAAGTTATTTTAAGGTTATGGTTGATAAATACCTCAGTTCTAACCTTTAGTATTTGTCAGATAAGTATGTTTGTTATTAAACGATTCAAAAGTAAAAAATTTGATAGTTCAAAGAAACGTTTCCTTAAGGCCTTATAACACTTTTGGTCTTAATGAAAATGCTGGCTTTTTAGCAATTGTTGAATCGATAGATGATTTAGATGAAGTTTTTCTTTCCGGGAGATTCAGATCTCAGCGAAAAATGATTTTGGGAGGTGGGTCCAACGTACTTTTTACCAGGGGATTTACAGGCGTTATCGCGAAAAACGAAATCAAAGGTCTTCATATCATGAGTGAGACAAATACCGAGGTGGTTGTTTCTATTGGCAGTGGTGAAAACTGGCATCAATTTGTTCTTTGGTGTGTAGAGAGAGGATTTGGTGGTGTTGAGAATCTATCACTTATTCCCGGTACGGTAGGTGCGGCACCTATGCAAAATATTGGTGCTTATGGCGTTGAACTGAAGGACGTCTTTCACTCACTTGAAGCGTATGAAATTAAGTCGGGTAAATTGGTCAAATTCTACAAAGAGGACTGCAAGTTTGGGTATCGGTACAGCATATTTAAAGGGGAATTGAAGGATAAGTATGTGATAACGAAGGTCAACTTTAAGTTAAAGAAACAACCTGACTTCAATACCTCTTATGGAGATATCCAAGTAACTCTTGCCCAAATGGGAGTAGAGGAACTCACCTTAGAAAACGTAAGTCAAGCGGTCATAAATATTCGGCAATCCAAACTACCAGATCCAATAGAAATCGGAAATGCAGGAAGCTTTTTCAAAAATCCAATTATTGAAAAGTTGCATTATGAAGCTTTAGAAGCGCAGTTTCCGGATATTAAATCTTATCCTATTGATGAAGAAAGCGTAAAAGTCCCAGCAGGATGGCTGATTGAAAAAGCTGGATGGAAAGGATACAAGGATGGTGCGTTTGGTGTTCACGATAAGCAAGCCTTAGTTCTAGTAAATTTCCATGGAGCCCGAGGAAAGGATATCCTAAAGCTTTCCAAACAGATTCAGAAATCCATTCAACAAAAATTCGGTATTGACTTAGAGCGGGAAGTGAATGTGATCTAGTGGTTTCGATCGTATCCTTCAATTAATGAATTGAATTTTCTGGAATTTCAACAAATTCAATGGTAAATTAATAAGAGAAATGAGGTGAATGTGGAACCTCATAGTTGATTTATTATTCACCCTGATGAAAATCATTCATGGCAACCAGAGAAGGCTATATCCATCAAAATGAGATAACAACGTTCATTTTTGATGAGAATATTTACCGTATGCATGAACCCCGGCGAGTGGTCGTTACGGGTTCATTCAGGAATTGGAGTACTGATGTTAAAGACGCGAAATGGCAGCTTAATAAAACTTCCAATACCCTTTGGACTTTGAATGTTCAAAACAAGGACTTCAACACCATCACACCAAATTCGGAATTTAAATTTTTGATAGATGATGGGAAATGGATTCACCCCCCGCACGATGCTCCAAATCAACTCCACGGAAATATGGTATTTCTCATGGATTGGAAAGTGCCAACCATTAGACCGGAACTGAGGTCTCCCCGCTGCATTTGGCTAGAACATAAGGCTTTTCCGAGACCCCTAACGCCGGATGCATATAGGCTGACAGATGCCAAAGGCAAGCAAATAGCCATTGGTGCAGTTTTACCGAATACTGCCTCCCAAACATTACTTTATCCAGCTGAGGATCTTGATATTCATCGTGTATATTATTTGGAGATACCTTTATATAAGCTTAAGAAGGTATGCTCATACAATGGATGGTTCCGAGAACTTTATTCAAATAAGGAACTTGGCGCGAATATCGGTGAAAATGGAAAGCAAACAGTCTTCAGGATTTTTTCTCCCAGAGCAACGGGAGCCAAACTGTATCTTTATCATGATGCAGAAGATGAAGAACCTTTTGAAGTGGTCGATTTAATTAAGGACACTCAGGGCGTTTGGGAAGCAACCTTTGAAAAAAATCTCAAAAAGAAATACTACGACCTTACGATACATGGACCCGCTGAACCGGGTAACCATTTTTATGAATCTGAGCCTGTTCATATCTCGGATCCTTATTCACGTGTGAGTGTGGATACGTGGGGCAAATGCCGGGTATGGGAGAAAACAAAACCGGCAAAACCTTTAGAAGGAGGAATCCCTAAAATGGAGGATACCATTGCCTATGAGGTTCATATTCAGGATTTTACTGACCTGTTACCTGTTTCAGAGGACCTAGTGGGAACCATTCCTGCAATGCATATACCAGGATTGAAAAATTCGCATGGTGAAAAGGTTGGTTTTGATTATCTGGTTTATCTTGGGATTAACGTTCTTCATCTCATGCCTGTACAGGAATACCTCCACTACAAACAGATAGAATGGTCAGAAGCCTTTGCTAATGATCCTTTTATGCAAAAAATGGGCGTTGATCAGGAAAATTATCAGTGGGGATATCGGACTTCTCACTGTTTCGCCATTGAATCACGATATGGTCAGAAAGGAACAGAGCATGGTGCTCAACGTGAACAATTTCGGGATATGGTAGAGGCTTTTCATAAAAAAGGGATTGCTGTCATTATAGATATTGTACCTAACCACACGGCTGAAAACATGGAGGGTCAGCAACATTATTTCACGTTCAATGTGTTAGATAAGATCTATTATTACCGTACCCAGGACCTGGAGCATATTGGTGAGTATGGCAATGAAATAAAGTCAGAAAACCGACCGATGGTCCAAAGATGGTTGATCGACCAATGTCAACATTTTATTAATGAGTTTGGTATCGATGGTTTCAGAATTGATTTGGCAGGTCAAATTGATGAACAAACACTCATTGCATTAAAACATGCCATAGGTCCTGATAAAATTCTTTATGGTGAACCCTGGATTGGTTCAAGAGATCTTGAATTTGAACAGAATGCCGACTGGGATTGGTATAAAGAAGATGCACCAATCACTTTTTTTCAAGATGATGCAAGAAACTGTTTTAAAGGTCCTCCAAATAATCCATATGACAAAGACAAAGACAGGGGATATAGCGGTGGAAATATTGAACTAAGAGAGCTGGTCACCAAAGCACTCGCCAACAAATTTGCAGAAGAAAAAACACCTCTTAGCGGAATTAATTACCTCGATATTCATGATAACTGGACGCTAGCTGATCAATTTGCAAAACAGAATTGGGATGGTCGGTATGGTGTAGATGAAGATCGGGTAAAAATCGCAGCGCTTTTATTGTATACGTCTCAAGGTCCAATTGTCACCAATGGAGGAACGGAAATGCTTCGAAGCAAAGGGGCCGGGGAGTTGAGAGAAGTAGTAAAGGAAACGAAGGATGGGGTTAAGCTTTACTTTCATGGGAAGCGGGACAGCTATAATTTAAGAAAACCAAACCAATTCATTTGGGAAAATGTAGGAAAGACTCCAAAGGATGAAGGGATCTATTGTGATTACAAAGGAATGTATGCTTTCTGGCAAGGTTTAAATACGTTTCGACTAAGCCATCATGGGAAGATTTTCAGGAATTATTTACCGGTACCTGATGGTTTCTATGAATGGTTTCTTCCAGAGAATAGGGGACTTCTTGGTTACTTGGTGTCTCGATCAGTGATGATTGTTATGAATGTTGGCAAGTATTCAGATACAATTACATTCAGTTTACCTAAAGGGAGTTGGAAATGCATTGCGAATAATCATAAGGTAAATTACGATCAAGGAGTACCGGACTCCTACCATCGCTTAGATGGGAATAATACGTATACCGTTCATTTAAATGAAGCAGAATTTAAGGTTTGGATCAAAGAATGAAGACTGTTGCTATTGCCAATTGAAAATTTAAAAGCCGAACCGAAAGGTTCGGCATCTTTTAATCTTCTAAATCAACACTTTTAATATTATCATCAGGACGTCTATCTATTAATTTGTTATATGGGTCAATACCTGCCTTATTTGGTTGCTTGTCCACCATAAGTGTAATGGTATGTTCGCCGGGTTTAAGTTTGAACTTCTCAATATGAAGTGGTCGCGTTATCTTCCTTCCCTCTTCATTTGTTGTATCCGATGCAAATACGCCTATGTCTATGTAATCTCCATCGTATTCAGCTTTTGTTTCCATGCCTAGACTATCAGCATAGAGTTTTTGTGTATTAACCGTTAGAGTGACTTCATATTTATCACCGGATTTCTTGGCTATTGCTTCATCTACTTTGTTTTCATAGAGTGTGAGTTTCTTCCAGGTATCTTCTAGATAGTATTTAAGACTATCTGGAACGACAGCCTCGAAATGGCGATAAAGATCATTACTTCCTGCAAAAGGTGGTTCCTCCTTCAGTGCGAATTCATCTCTAAAATTTCTGATGGCTTTGTTCATGGTACTATCACCAATGAAATCTCTGAGTCCGTATAAAATCAAACTGCCTTTGTAATACCACTGGTAGGATCTATTACAATTTATATAAAGGTTTTCCTTTTTATTCTCGTTGGATCGACCGGACAGATAGTTATCCAATTCCTGCTTGAGGAATCGTTTCATGTTATCTTTTCCGTATTTCCTTTCGGTGAGTACCAAAGCGGTATATTCCGCTAGAGATTCCGAAATTAAGTTGGACCCTCTGGTATAGTTTGGAACTACCTGATGTCCCCACCATTGGTGTGCCAGTTCATGAGCGGTCACAAAATATCCGTAATCAAAGTCATTAGGATCACTAAAATCACCTATCCAACCAAAGCTTTCCGCATATGGAACAGTATTTGGAAATGACTGAGCAAAACTTGCGTAACGTGGGAATTCCAATAGTCTCATTTGGCGATACTGAAAAGGTCCGTATGAGTCAGAGAAGTACTGCAGACCATCTTTAAATGCATTCATAAATCGATCAAGATTATAATCATGCGTTTCATGATGAAATATCTGAAGATCTATTTCTGTGCTATCGTTGATATTTACCTTGGCACTCGTAACCTCATAGTCTGCGGAAACAATATTGAAGAATAGATCGATTTTACTGTCTTGTTTGTAATGAAAGTATTTGCGATCTCCTTCTTCCCATTCTTTGATCAAGTATCCTGGTGAGATGGCAATTTGATCTTTGGAAGTACTTACTATTGCTTCATACGTTATTAGGTCAGCATCATCGTTGAATAACAAGGTACTTACACCATAAGGATCATTATGTGGCGGAAGCTCATATTCATTGATGGGGAGGTCGCGTTTTTTACGCTCCTCGTCACTTTGTAGTTCAAAGCTTCTATCATATCCAATAGAGGGCAACCCTCCTCCAATAAATGTTCCGTTATAAACTACCTCACGACCATAACCGCTATTGACAAAACCCTGATTTATAATGGCTGAAACCATTTTTAGTTCAATAGTATCATTTGGGTTTAGCGTTTTGGGTAGCTTATAGATTTTGTACCAGGGCTTCTCTTCTTTGCTGCCAAACCATTGGAAGGATGGTTTATCATACACTAATGGAAATCTGTAGTCCAGGGTATCACCTTTATAGATGGCATGAAAATAACTAAGTGAGGCATCAGCAAGATGTAATGAATTTATTGGACTATCTGTTTTATTAACAAGTGTGACATCTCCAGAAAAATAAACGTCTCGATCTTTTGGGAATACATCTGCCGTTAGTTTAATATCAACCACTTTTGGCTGAGGGATTAGCTCATATTTTTTCAATTGCTTTTCGTAAGCAGCGCTTCTATTTAAACTTTCTTTCGGAGTTAGATAATTATTAGTATAAACGACATTTTTGAAGATAAATGACCCAATAATAATGGTAATGACTAAGGAAGAGTAAGCCACTAATGCATAAGGTTTTAATAACCTTTCTTTAGCATTACTTAGTCTCGTTTTAATGTTTGATTCTGCTCCTCTTGAATAGGTTATTGAGAAGAAAAGGATTAGAAATAAACCAAACAAGGTCCAGTATAAATTATACCAAAGTAAAGGAGCTCCAAAGTGACCCAGCCCGTTCATATCTGACCATAGGTAGCCGGGTTTGTAGGAAAAGAAAAAGAGGTTAAAATTGAAGTCTGCAAAAGTTCTCAAGACGATCATTGCCAGCCATAGTGCAATACTGACTGCATGTCCACCAAATTTGTTGTTAACAAATAGGTGTACCGCAAAAATCAACATCGACATCTGAAGATAATCAGGAAATGTAATCAGGTAACTATCTATAAAATAGGTAGACCAGTTAAATTGATAATAGCCTTTGAGTATTTGTATGATTGGTCCAACAACTACCGGAATAGTAGCTAATAGCAGGCAAATCAAGACCATCCCAAAGAATTTGGAGGCAATCGATACCCCATTGGTTATTGGGAAGGTATCGCTGATCTGAGCATACCCAGATGACTTATCCCTGTGCAACGCTTCTCCTGTGAAGAATACAATAATGATAAAGACGAAAATGATGTAATCATAGCCTTTATACTCCATTAAAAATGAAGTAGATGGTTGATTGGGTACACTGTATATGGTATTTCCAATCCAAAACTGGATGACTAAAAAAATCACACCACCAAGTAGGATCGCTCTGAAATACCCATCCTTGAGGATGTTTTTTGCTTCGAGTTTTGAAAGTATCCGAAGGCTATTCCATTGATACTTACGGGAAAAAGAAGTTGAAATCTTTTCAAGTTTACCACTAAATGTTTCTTGTTTGTCTTCTTGTTTCTTCGCTTTCTTAATTTTTTGGTTAAAGAAATAGGTAAAGTCAAACCGAAAAAAAGAAGCTAAGAAGACCACTAATCCTACGCCAGTCCATAATAATCGATTATACAGCAGGTAGCTACTTACTTCAAGAACAAAATTGTTTTTTTCAAAAGAGGTTAAGTACCTGGATTGATAATTAAATGAATTAAGTCCAAAGGGATCCAGTAGTTGAACCAATTCCTTGTTTTCAATATCCTGCGCAAGAAAGTTTGAAAGCAAGTAAAGAATAAAGAATACGATTCCTCCCGAATAAATGGATCTAATATTCTTTGTGAAAATGATCAAAGCAAAGAACAACGTTGCAGAAAACCATAGATTCGGTAAGATCAGGGAATACCAGGGTTGGATATAATGATAAAAAACGTTTGGTCCGTAACGTTCAGCAGGTTCTCCGAAAACTGGCCCGAGAAGAGATCCAAGGTAAAAACCAATGATCACACCCCATGAAACAAGTATCAGAATGGTGAATGAGCCCCAAAAACGACCCATAAAATAACTGGTCTTGCTAATGGGATAGCTAAAGAGGAACGTCCCTGTTTTATGTTCGATATCTCTGTAGAGAGGAACACCCATTATCGCAGAGGCAATCAGTATTCCAAATAGCGAGATAAGCAGTTGAAGTTCGGCAATATTTAATGGAGAATTGTGAAACTCCTTCTCGGTGGCTGGTGTGCTTCCGGTACTAACTAAAATAAGCGCAACTATTAATACCAGGAAAAAATATAAGTAAGTGGCCGGTCGTTTCAACCGGTACTTCAATTCAAAAAGGAAAATATTTAAAGTCATCATAAGGCCGGCAATTAGATGGAGATTGGATCTACTTTCTTAGAAATATGACTGAAATAGACATCTTCCAGATTTGGCTGCATCGATTCAAAACCATCGCCTGGGTTACCTTCTACATCTATTCTTATTGCTAGTTTGCCTTCTTTTAATTTCGTGGAAATGAGTTGATACTTCTCTCTGTGATCTTGTAATTCAGTTTTATCAATCAATTTACCAAAGATTCTTCCTTCTAAGGATGCTAGTCCCTCATTGGGAGTTCCCGTCATCAATACTTCACCTTCGCATATGATAGCCATGTTAGAACATAGTGTGCTTACATCCTCGACAATATGAGTGGATAAAATAACGATGGTATTTTCACCAATTTCACTTAGCAGATTATAAAAACGATTTCTTTCTGTAGGATCTAAACCTGCTGTTGGTTCATCGACAATAATTAAGGAAGGATCACCAATAAGTGCTTGAGCAATTCCAAATCGCTGACGCATGCCCCCGGAATAGGTGCCAAGCGCTTTTTTTCTGACTTTATAAAGATTGACTTTTGTAAGTAATTCACTCACTAGTTGTTTGCGCTCTTTCTTGATTCCCACACCTTTCATTTGCGCAATATGATCAAGCATCATTTCTGCGGATATTCGTGGGTAGAGTCCAAAATCCTGTGGTAGGTATCCCAACTTCTCTCGTATTGCTTGCGGGTTCTTAAGGACATCAATATCTCCCAGGGTAATTTCACCTGAATCAGCATTTTGCAATGTGGCTATGGTCCGCATTAATGAAGATTTCCCTGCTCCATTGGGACCAAGTAGTCCAAACATCCCTTTTGGGATCGATAATGAAATATTTTTTAGGGCATGAACTCCGTTTGGATAGGTCTTGGATAGGTTATTAATGGTGAGTTGCATATGATTGGTTTAATTGACCAAAATACTTATTATTTATATGGTCAACAAATAGAAAAGCCGAATCTTTCGATCCGGCCTTTCCTAGGTTGGTTATTCCGTGTCGTTTATTTATCCATCTGTACAGATGTCTCCATTGGATCTCTGTTTTTTACATGCTCTTCAAGCCACTGATCTTGCTCCCAAAGTATATGCATGATGCTTTCTTTGGCTCGATATCCATGACTTTCCTTTGGTAGCATAACAAGTCTGGCCGGTCCACCTAAACCTTTTAATGCATTAAAATAACGCTCACTTTGCATGGGGTACGTTCCGGAATTATTATCTGCTTCTCCATGAATCAGTAGGAGAGGTGTCTTCATTTTATCCGCATGCATAAAAGGAGACATGGTATAGTACACTTCTGGTGCGTCCCAGTAAGAACGCTCTTCACGCTGAAACCCAAACGGTGTTAAGGTTCTGTTGTAAGCACCACTTCTTGCAATGCCAGCAGCAAATAAATCCGAATGACTTAACAAATTGGCTACCATGAATGCACCATATGAGTGTCCACCTACTCCAACTCTATTTCTATCAATGTAGCCCATGGCATCAACAGCGTCTATTCCGGCTTTTGCATTTGCCACCAATTGCTTTCTGAAGCTATCATTAGGTTCTTCATCACCCTCACCAATGATAGGGAAAGCCGCATCATCCAATACCACATAACCTCTTG
The DNA here is from genome assembly GCA_964459925.1 of uncultured Roseivirgaceae bacterium. GTDB lineage: Bacteria > Bacteroidota > Bacteroidia > Cytophagales > Cyclobacteriaceae > Ekhidna. Next base: position 10,893 of record CAYWOQ010000039.1, on the reverse strand, counting down.
TCACCCAATAAACAGGTGAACCGTAATACGGATAAACAAACTCATTTGGATTAGTAGTATTCTGTCCGGCACTGGCTTTGTCCTTGTATTCCACAGGATAGGCCCACATGATCATTGGCATTTTTTCTTTCTTTTCCTTGTCATAACCTAGTGGTAGATACAGTGTCCCGGTAAGTTCAACACCGTCATCTCGCTTATAGGTGATCACCTCTTTTTCAACATCCATCATGGCCTTAAATGGATTTTCAAATTGAGTGATTGGCTTGAGATCAGTTTTCTTTTTAATATTCCTCAAATAATAGTTTGGATATTCAGTGGGGGATTCTAAACGAACCAAAATTTCTCCTTTGCTCATATCAATGGCGTCTACCAGATCTTCTACCTTATCTGTGTATGCAGACTGATAAAGCCGAGTAGTCTTTCCGGTTTCCAAGTTCATCTGATCTACGAAAGGAAATTGACCCTCATCTGAGAAACCATCACCCATTAAATATGCGTTGCCCTTATCTATTGCTAGTACGTATTGATTAAGCTTATTCTTTTTGGTAACAAAGTTTCCCGGATCACTGTAAGCATCCTGATAGTTCCTGTCTGAAATGATTTTTGGCTCAACAGAGTTATCGGAAGGATTAAATACATACGTTTTTGTATTCCGGTTATCAAACCAGTAATCATAAGCAATGGCAACATCATCATTCCCCCATGAAATTCCTGAGAATCGATTTTTCATTTTCATCATAGATCGAGGCTCACCAGTAAATGGAGCCGATAGTTCAAAGGCCTCATCATGAAACTCCACATCAGCTGCTGGATCACCACCATCCAATGCTTGCGCCCACACAACAGTTGCAGGCTTGTCTGCTCTCCAGCTAAAACCTCTTGGTTTATCTGTAGTGGACATAAATCCTTTTGGTCGTACTTTATCCACATCCATATCAAGTAGCATTTTGACTAGCTTGCCTTGCGTATCATAAATGGCTGTTTCTGAAGCGAAACGAGAGTAAGGCACCAGATAGGAGAATGGCCTCTTCACTTTCCTAATGATAACGTAGTTACCATCAGGAGAAAAATCCATACTTTGGTACATTCCTATTTCCATCCATTTAGAAGCATAGCCATCAAGAGTTACTTTGAATATTTCTGATCTGGCCAGCTGTTCAAAATTCTTTTCATCCACGGGATTCTTGAGCAAATCCTGATATGTCCTGTTTTGTGCTTTAGCTCCTGAACTCTCAGTAACAGTTGGTCCGGTAGGAACTGCTGTTGCTGCATCGATCAATGGTTCTCGATCGGGAGGCAGCATCTTTACCAACATGCTTTTGCTATCTGCCGCCCAAACCATTGGCATGCCCAGGTTCGCATTAGCGCCCGCATTCGTAAGTTTTTTGGCATTTCCATTTACAACATCAAGCATCCAAATTTCTACACCTGTGGAAGTAGTATGTGTAAATGCCATCATTCGTTCATCGGGTGACCAGGCAAAGTAGGCTAGTCTGGGGTTTTCAGGAAGCCCGGTTACTTGTTTAGCATCCTTATCAAAAGCTTTTTTGACTTTGATGTTATTGTAAAATGTGGTTCTGCTGCCAATATTGGTGACTGGGTTGATTCTAAGGCCGCCTAGTCTTAGCTCTTCCTCGGAAAGCTCAGCTATGGTTTTGTAGGAATTCCTGTAGAGTAATACTACATTTTCGCCTTTATTGTCAATCCGTACCCAGGGTGCTCTTGGTGCATCTGCCAGTTCCATGATTTCCTTCGGTGGCTCCTTGTATTCAAGTCCTCCTTGAGCAAAAAGTCCTATAGAAAAAATGAACAGCATGAGATAGTTGAATATTTTCTTCATTGTTCTAATATTTAATTAAATCATGAAATTAAAAAAACTAATAGGGTTAGGTTAAACCGTCCATGTAAAAGCTTGATCGATCATTAGACAAAACACTACTCAAAAAGTGGGGTTTTTTATGGTCTTATGTGGAATTCAGATTTACTTCAAAAATGTGGTCTAAGTTTGACCGATGAAGTTGCTGCTGGTTGAAGATCAATTAGAACTAGCCAAAAGTGTGAAAAATTACTTTATGGCTGAGGGTGATGTGTGTGAAATCGCTTCAACCTCCAAAAAAGCTACAGAGAAATTGTACGGCTTTCACTACGATTTACTTCTTCTGGATTTAATGCTACCCGATGGAGACGGTATGTCCATTTTAGAGCAAGTAAAGGATAACTGGCCGGATATGGGCGTCATCATTATCTCCGCAAAGAATGCATTAGATGATAAATTAAAAGGTTTAGAGCTGGGAGCTGATGATTATTTACCAAAACCTTTTCACCTGGCCGAACTTAATGCACGAAGCAAAGCGGTGTATCGAAGACGAAAGGAAGGCGGACAAAAAAAGATTGGCTTCAACGAAATAGAAATAAACCTGGAAACACGTGAAGCATTTGTGAATGAAAAGATGCTGGATCTGACCAGGAAAGAATACGACCTGCTTCACTACATACTGGTGAACCAAAAAAGACTACTCACTAAACAAGCCATCGCAGAACATCTTTGGGGAGATTATATGGACACTGCAGATTCATTTGATTTTGTTTATCAACACATTAAGAATATGCGAAAGAAAATTGTAGAGGCGGGTGGTAAAGATTACATAAAAACGGTCTATGGCGTAGGTTATAAGCTAAAGCAAGAAGAATGAATCTCATTGTCAGAATAACAATCCTTTTTGTTTTTGTTTCCCTGATTGTTTTTGTTGTTGGTGGTGTCATTAGCTACCGTGTGATGATGAGGGAGGTTGAAATTGAGCAACAACGGTTTCTGGTGGAAAGGTTAGAGCGTATGGAAGGTGTGATTGAGGAAAGAAAACCAACTGATACCATTCAGTGGAGTAAACTGATCGTTATTCCATTAACTGAATATCAAATGGAAAAACGCGTTTTTTCAGATACACTAGTGATGCATAGTCAATTGGATAGGCTGGAACCTCATCTTAGGTTAGATGCCATTAAGAATGTTGATTCAATAAGCTACGCTATCAGTTTGTACGATGTAATTATTGAAGAAGATGATATACGTGAAGGCCTAACAGAGTCTCTAACTACCATGTATCTTATCTTACTCGGAGCAGTACTGATTATTGGTTTTGCAGCATCCTATTACATCCTGCACCCCTTTAATTTGACATTGGCTCAAATACGTAAGTTTTCGTTGAAAGACATTGATCAGACAATACAATTCCCTGCCTCCAATGTGAGTGAATTCAAAAGGCTAAACAAGTTTCTGACAGAAATGACTGAAAAAGTCAAATCTGATTATCGATCACTCAAAGAGTTCTCTGAAAATGCATCTCATGAATTTCAAACACCTATAGCTATCATTCAAAGTAAGCTAGAGGTTTTGCTTGATGCAGATAATCTTAAAGAAGATCAGCTCGAGCAAATTAGTTATGTTCAGAACGCTATGCGAAGGTTGAGTCAATTGAGCCATTCTCTGTCACTTCTTACCAAAATTGATAATAAGGAGTTTATTAACGTCTCAGAGGTCGATGTTTCATCTGTTCTTACAGGGTTGATCGATGAGTTTAGAGAGCTTTTGGCGCTTAAAGACCTTAAAACGGAAATAGCCATTCATGAAGGTCAGAAGCTAGAAGCAGATAAAGTCCTAATTGAACTTCTTTTCACTAATCTTATCAATAATTCCATTAGACATAATTGGGAAGGAGGAAAGATATCCATTTCATTAGGCGACCAAGAGTTTACGATTTCTAACACAGGGTCTGCTGTAACCTTCGAACCGAATGATCTTTTTAGAAGGTTTAAGAAATCTAATCAAAGTGCAGCATCAATGGGTCTTGGATTGGCTATCGTGAAAAAGGTATGTGATTTTTACGATTACAGCATTGAGTATAAATATCAGGAAGAGATGCATACCGTTCATATTAGATTTTAACCGTTCCTGTAATCTAAAATACATCTTCAGAATTGCTTCAAATTCTGTACAAACATCATTTAGAAAGTGGAGTTTGTTTTGTATTATGAAATTAACCAAAATATTATTCCTTTTATTATCATTTTTTGTATTTACGACAATATTTGCTCAGGCCTCAAAAGAAGATGCTGCCCCTCAGTATGGTATAAAAGGGAAGTTGGTAAAATCTGGATCCACCAATCCCGTTGAATTTGCTACTGTCAGTGTTTTCAATGAAGCTGATTCTTCTTTAGTTACGGGTGGTTTGACCGATCTAAATGGAATATTCAATGTTCCGGTAACGCCGGGAAATTATTACATCAGAATTCAGTTTATGGGCTTTGAAGATGTTTTTGTTTCCGGGATAATCATCAATAAAAAGAATAAAGTTGTAAATGTTGGAGACATTCAGATAAAAGAAATAGAGACGGTGCTAGATGAAATAGTGGTAGAGGCTGAACGAACGCAAATGGAATTAACCCTTGATAAGAAGGTTTTCAATATTGGTAAGGACTTAAGTAACCTAGGTGGTAGCGCTACTGATATTTTAGATAACCTACCTTCAGTTCAAGTGGACGTTGAGGGTAACGTTAGCCTTAGGGGTAGTCAAAATGTTCGGATTCTAATTGATGGTAAACCCTCAGGTTTGGTTGGATTAAGTAGTAGTGATGCACTTAGACAAATTAACGGAAACTTAGTTGAAAGTGTGGAGGTGATTACCAACCCATCTGCAAGGTATGACGCAGAGGGCTTAGGAGGTATCATCAACATAATACTAAAGAAGGACAAAAAGAAAGGGGTTAATGGAAGCTTCCAATTAAATGCAGGAACACCTGTCAATCACGGCGGATCTGTCAATATGAATTTCAGGAGGAACTGGATTAATTTTTTCACTAATGTTGGTGTTAACTATCGTAGATATAATGGTAATGGTGCATCTGACCAAACATTTTTTACCGAATCCATTAATGATCCTTTTTTAATCACTGACCGGGAAAGAAGACATGACCGTGGAGGATTAAGTTATTCAACCCGATTTGGTTCAGACTTCTATTTGAGTGATAAAAGCACAATCACGATGGCTTTTCTGTATAGATATTCTGACGAAAACAATAAAACCCGATTGATTTACAATGATTTTTACCCAATCGATAATGTTGATTCTGTTACCGTTAGAAAAGACAACGAAGGTGAGGGTGATAAAAATTTGGAATACTCTTTAAACTACACTAAGAATTTTAAAAGAGAAGGACAGAAGTTAACTGCTGATATTCAGTATCAAAACAATAATGAAACGGAGAGCAACGACCTGGTAGAAAGTATTGGAACCTCAGGGTTTGATCAAAACCCCTTCTTATTTCAACGTGCTCTCAACGAAGAAATCGAGGAACGGTTAATGATACAGTCCGATTATGTACATCCACTGGGCAAAGATGGAAAATTAGAACTCGGTACCAGGTATACCGACAGGCTTGTAGGAAATGATTACATCGTGGAGGAACAAACTGAAGTCGGAGTTTATGAAGTCGATTCTGCCTTTTCCAATGAATTTGAGTACAATGAAGAGGTGCTAGCTGTTTACGCAATTATTAGTAATAAAATTGACAAACTAAGCTGGCAACTGGGTATGAGATGGGAAAGAACTAATTTAATTACTGATCAAAAAACAACGGATATCCGTAATACGCAGAATTACAGCAATTTCTTCCCAAGTGCTTTTTTGACTTACCAAATGACGCATGAACAAGCAATACAAGCTAGTTACAGCCGTAGAATTAGCCGGCCCAGGGGAAGACGTTTGAATCCTTTTAGTTCCATCTCAGACAATCGAAACTTTTACGTAGGTAACCCAAATCTTCAGCCCGAATTCACCGATTCATATGAGTTGGGTTATTTATTAAACTTAGAAAAATCAACCTTTTACGGTGGTGTATATTATCGATATACAGAAGGTGTGGAGCAGCGCCTTAGAACTACCGATGAAAACGGGATCACATTTACCCGTCCGTACAACGTAAGTACGGAACAAGCTTATGGTATTGAAATGAACCTTACTAAAGATTTTGTCAAATGGTATCGTGTGAGTGGAAATATTAATTTCTTTCAATCCTATGTACCTAGTGGTTCAGTGACTTTTGGTGAGCAGGTGACTACCTATAATTCAGCCAAAGCAACCTCACTTACAACACGAATCAGTAATAATTTTAAACTGGATAAACTTTTTGACGCACAAATCAATGTGAATTACTCGGCTCCCAGGAACACCGTTCAGGGCAAAAGCTTATCGATAACCTCGGTAGATATCGGTGCATCCAGGGACATTCTTAAAGGAAAAGGTACCATCGCCCTGAATGTTAGTGATCTATTCAATAGCAGAAAGTGGAGAAGTGAAACATTTAATGAAAACTCGTTTCAATATTCTGAATTCCAGTGGAGGTCTACAACAACTACTTTGTCATTCACCTATAGGCTCAATCAAAGAAAGCAAAGGGAAAGAGCGGAAAGAGGATCATACGATGGAGACGGCGGTGACTTCTAGTTTTCTTTAATAAACATATCTTAGCTGAGTGGTGCATCCTCCGGCTTTAGTGGAAGTTTTTTTAGCACATTTGCGCTTTGTCCATGACCTGAAACTAGAGGGCTTTTCATTAACTAACAGGGTTAGTTGCTTATTTGCAAGACAGCAGATTTAAAAAAACGACTGGCTGAAATGCGTAGGCAAGTGATCCAGGATGATGCAAACGCACAACTGGATCCCTTGGATATGTAAGGAGGAGTGCATGGTTTTAAGTACCGGAAGGTCTAATTAATGGCTACCTATACCACACCCGTATAAATTGGTACCATGACGAGGTACTCTGTCCACCGGCTGTCAGCATCGTGTCGTCGCTTCCTTCTTCGTCCCTGTCATGAATATTTGGAAGGACCACCGTCTCTATATTGATTACTTCAACTTTTGTTTCTTCCAGCCAGTCATTGAGTTGATGGACGATATCGCTAAATTTTTCTACTTCAGTCGCACTGAAGATGCCACCTTTTTTGGTGATTTGTGGGGTAAAGTCAATTTTTTGAATCATAGTAATTAGGGTTAAGTAATTATGATCCACAAATTAACCCATGATCACGAAAAATAAAAGATGGGGCTCAATGCTCCTTGTTCTTCAATAGGTAATCAGGTGGTACTGAAGCACTTTACTATCCTTGGTTACATAGGTTAGCTTTAAAAGTAACGTCCCTTCAGTTTTGGAGATATCTAAAAAGGCAAAATTTGGCGCATAGATAATTTCTTTGATGCGGTACCTGTTTTTTTCAGGGTTTCTGGTACCCCACGGGTTTGTCAAACTACTGGAAGTAAACTCATACAGCGGATAATCGTAACCTTCCAAGTCAATTTTGGAAACTTCTGAGATGTGGCGATCACCGGAAAGCAGCACTACGGGCTGAGCAACATAAGCTGATAGGAGCTGAAAGAACTTTGTTCTTTCTCGTGGAAAGTTGGCCCATTTTTCAAACCGATGTTCCTCTGGCAGGATTTGAATCCCGGATCCTATGATGAACAGGTCCACCTCAGGTTCTTGTACTTGTTCTTCCAGCCATTTCCATTGTTCGTCTCCCAGGATTTCCCCATTCACATCAGGAATGTTCCAATTTCTATCGTCTTTTTTTAGCGGGTCCCGAAAATATCGGGCATCTAACAGGATGACTTTTATGGTAAGCGCCCCTTTGTAAGTGTAGGATTGATAAGCTCCTTTTCTACTTCTCGCAGGATTGTCCTCAGCCACATCCAGGAACCTGAATAGCTCGGCTTTGCTTTCATCCTTCTTTGGGTATTCTTTCCCCCCGTCGTTTACACCGAAATCATGATCGTCCCAAACTCCAATCACATCCGTTTTTTTCAGCAGTTGCTGGTACCCGGCATGGGATTTTTGCTGTTGATAGTCCTTCCTCATCTTCTGCATGTCTTCCGTGTCCCCGTAGATATTATCCCCCAGCCAAATCCACAAGTCAGGGGACGTCTTGTTTACTTCATTCCAAAGTTGTTGGTCTGTTTTACCCTGAACGCTACAGGATCCAAAAGCAATGCGTTGGATGTTTTTATTGATCACCACATCTGATTGCTGGGCGAATATTCCAAAAGGAAAAAGAAGAAAGATGATGACAATTATTTTCATAACATGAAAGCTAAAGGACAAATGAGAAGATAGTGTAAACTAAATATGAATTATTTAATTCGTCTGTTTTGTTGTGCCAGAAAAAGTAGCCTATGATTTTTGAGCACAAGGACCTGAAGCATACGTGCAAAAAACCAACGCAGATAATGAGCCTCTACTTCAAATGTGTTTTTTTAAAGAAATTCCTTTCTTTAAAAAAATAGAGCATGAACAAAAAAGCGGCCCCTGGGGCCGCCTTGCTTCGTAATGACCTTAGTCACTACCTCCTTAGTTGTTTTTAGAAATTTTATAAGACTTTAATTTTCCATTTTCATTGAGATTTAGAAAATAGACCCCTTCATCCAATCCGGACAAATCGAGGGTCATCCCATCGGAATTATTTTCAAGCGTCTGATAGCGTACTTTTTTGCCCCCAATATCTGTGATATTTATGAGGGTTGCGTTTGACGTTCGAGAAATAGTTATTTTGCCATCGTAAGGCCGTGTTACTTCTTTCAGTTTGTTTCCAAACCGACAATTCGTTGACTAATTCACTTTTTGAATTAGTGTAGGAGGGCAGCTAGGCGTTATCATATAGACAATGAAATTCTTTTTAGCCGTTTTCCTTTTATCCCCTTCACTGGTGATCGCACAGTGCTGTTCTGGCGGGGTACCCATGTCCAATACGATCGGATTGCCCTCAGCAGATGGGGGCACCCTTCAAATTAATGTGAATTATGATTGGAACAACCTCGAAACGCTAAAGGTAGGAGATGAAAAACTCGACGATGCTACCCGTCAGAGGGAAACACATGCACTGTTGGTAGAGCTGGGCTATTCATTTTCTAAAAAATTTTCTCTGGACCTGTTCCTTCCATTTATCAGGCAAGACCGGACCATTACCACACGCGCCACCCCTGACAAGGAATCGACTGAAGGCATTGGGGACATAGTTATCCTTCCCAAGTATGAGGTGAACGACCACCTCACTGTGGGGGTAGGCATTAAACTTCCCACCGGAAGGGCTGACTTTCTTAACGAACGGGGAATTGCACTCACAGCAGATTTACAACCGGGAAGTGGTGCTTTAGACGGAATATTGTGGGTTTCCTATCAACGATATCATACCAAAAGGCCCAGCCTGGGCTTCTTCGGAAGTGGGATTTTTAGAAAAACGGGGGTTAATAGCAACTATTTTGCGGGCTCTAGCTACCAATTCGGCAATGAGCTGCAACTCTCGGCAGGTCTTTCAGATAGATTCTTGCTTGGTTCTAAGCTGATCGACCCTTCCTTAAGGGTCTTGTATAGAAAAAGGGGCAGGGATTTTTTTGACGAGGAAGAATTTCCCGGGTCTGGCGGGGATTTTCTGTTCGTCAATCCGGGGATTTCCTTCCCGTTAGGGGCTCGTTTTAGCTGGCAGCTAAATGCCTCGGTTCCTGTTTATGCTTACGTACAGGATACGCAGCTTGCCCCAACAATTCAGATCAATACCGGCCTATCATTTAAAACAAATCTTAAAACGAATAAATCCATAAAACTATGAAAGGATTACCATTAATATTTCTACAAGTGACACTATTGAGTTGCTCTCCCGAGGAATCCTCGACTCCTGTTTCTCCGGCTTCAGGTGATTGGTTAATCAATAAATCGTTGGTCTTCGACGGGGGCCCGGGAAAGGATGGAATTCCAGCCCTCACCGATCCTGCCGTGGCAAAGATCGGCGATGGTCCCCTGGGCTACCTGGATGAGGATGACCGGATATTGCTCTATAAAAACGGGGACATTATCAGGGGGTACCCGCACAAAATTCTGGATTGGCATGAGATTGCCAATGACCAAATCGGGACCGATCCTGTGGCTGTCGTTTACTGCCCGCTCACAGGCACAGGTCTGGGATGGGGTAGGGAGCTCAAGGGCGAGCTGACTACTTTTGGGGTTTCCGGTTTGCTCTACGAAACCAATATCATGCCCTATGACCGGCTTACAGACAGCTACTGGAACCAGATGTTCAATCAATGTGTGAATGGTGAGCTCATTGGACAGGTCCCGGAATTTTTTAACCTGGTCCAGATGACCTACGCTTCACTCAAGGCCATGTATCCAGATGCAGAGGTACTCACCAGGGCAACAGGCTTTTCAAGGGACTATCAGCGCTATCCGTACGGATCGTACCTTACCAATACCCAAACGTTGTTTCCGGTGGTTAACATGGACCAAAGGTTGCATCCCAAGGAATTTGTAAGAGGAGTGGTCATTGATGATAAAGCTACTGCATTTAGGTTTCCTGATACCGGAAGGCAATTGCAGGTGACCAATGTAGCGGGATCTGATATCGTTGTGGTAGCCGATAAGGAAAATGGATTCATTGTTTCTTTTGTTAACAAAACAATAGACGGTGAGCCACTGGTGTGGGCCCTCATAGAAGACCAGGCTTCCTCTGCCATACTGACGGACCAGCTTGGAAATACCTGGAATGTGTTTGGTGAAGCGGTCGCCGGCCCCAACGAAGGAGAAACCCTTGAAGTTCCATATAGTTATATGGGATTTTGGTTTGCCTGGGCCAATTTTTACCCTGAAATAGAGCTGGCTGACAATTAATGTCTTTAATGCACTACTCGATTGGTTGTGGGTTTAATTAGGTTGTTAAAATTGATCTGAATTCCAAATGTGCCAATTCATTCCCCTCAGAGTCATCGGCACGAGACTCTGAGACTATATTTCCTTATAGTGTCGAAGCAATAAGGCACTTCCATCCCCTAATTCATAATAACGGGCGCTGGA